>NZ_JBUXJM010000004.1:0-528350 GCF_056158145.1 Oerskovia sp. PE-21s | reverse complement strand
TCCGTCTTCGACAGAATGTCCGCCGCATAGATACCAGCAGGACCAGCGCCAACAATGGCGACACGCAACGGACGAGAGCTGCTCACAGGAAAGAACGCCTTCCGGTCGAGGAGGGGAGGTGCGGTCCACGCCGGGGTCGGCGGCCGCACGCTTCGACGGTACGTCCTCAACCACGGTTGAGGTCAAGGTGCACGGTGGAGGCGGCGGGGAAGCCCCTGGACTGTCAGGGTTCGTAGCCCTCGACGAAGCCTCGGATCTCCTTGCGCAGCACGTCCTCGCCCAAGGGCTGCCGGGTCGACGTCGCGATCGTGAACCCGTAGCCCTTGATCGGACCGTTCGTCCAGGAGAAGTCGTACACCCCCGGGTCGTGGGGCCTGTCGACGACCGTGAAGGCCTGACCGTCGACCGTCAGGTGCCACACCTGAGGGGCCCTCCGAGGTGTGGCGCTGACCCGGCTCTGCAGCCGCTCGATCCGCGGTCTCAGGAGCGCGTCCATCGCCGCCGGGTCCTCCCACGTCTCGACGCTCACGAGCATCCGGTGCGGGCCGAGGTCCCGGTGCCACGCGCCGCCCACGGGAACGAGCTCGACGTCGTAGACCACCGGGACGTCCGGGTCGCCGATCGGCTCCGGGACGTAGCCAGGGGGAAGATCGGCCTCCGAGAAGAAGTAGTTCGGTCGCACCATCTGCTCGGCCCACGACCGGGCCTCGTCCACGAGGGCGTCGACCACCGTCGCCAGCCTCTCCGACGCGGGCCTGACGTCGCGCCCGGAGGGTACCTCGCTCAACCGGTCCCACCACGCGCGCCACCCGTCCGCGAGCGCCGCGGCCTCGTCGCCCGGCAGGGCCTCGACGGCGAGGCGGGGGACCAGCGCCGGGACGTCGTCAGCCACGGGCAGCGCCAGACGGTCGCGGACGAACAGGGCCACCGTGAAGCCGGTGCCGCGCCCCACGTCGATGTTCCGCAGGTCCTGTCGTTCGTGCGTCATCGCTCACCTCGTCGTCGGGCCCGGCAGGAGTGCTGGCCGGACCGCCCATGCTAGGCCGTCGTCGACGCGCCGACCGGGCCTCGGGGGCGAGGTGCGGTCGCCTGCGGCTTCGGCTTCGCACCCGCCGCGCGTGCGCCCCGCAGATGACCTCCCGGCATCCCCGATGACCTCGCGCCGAGGCCCCGATGAACGCCTCGGGAACGTTCGGGGAACGGAGCCGCTGAGGCCACTTCTCGGACACTTCGCCCTCCTAGGGTGACGGCGTCCACCCGCTCGTGACTGGAGCCCCACCCCATGACCTCCGTGTCAGCCCCCGTGCGCCCCGCGCCACCCGCACGCCCTCGGACGATTCCCGGGCGGGCCCCGACGGCCCGGTCCCGCTTCACGCGCCCCACCCCGCGCGCCCTGCGCACCTGGCTCGCGTTCCTGCTGCTCGCGGGGCCCAACGTGGTCCTGCTGCTCGTGTTCGTCTACCGCCCGCTGCTGCAGAGCTTCTACTACTCGACCCTGCAGTGGAACATGGGCTCCCCCACGGCCCGCTCGGTCGGACTCGGCAACTACGTCGAGTGGTTCCAGGACCCGACGACGGCCGACGTCATGGTCACGACGGGCGTCTTCACGGTCGCGACCGTGGGCGGCTCGCTGGTCCTGGGACTCGGCCTGGCCCTGCTGCTGAACCGGCGCCTCAAGGGTCGCGGGCTCGCGCGGACCGTCGCGTTCGCTCCCTACGTCCTGTCGGGCGTCGCGGTCGGCATGCTGTGGCTGTTCATCTTCGACCCCCGCTACGGCCTGCTCTCGGCGGGCCTGCGCGCGATCGGGCTCGAGTCCCCCGACTGGTACACGACCTCGCCCTGGGCGCTCGTCATGATCATCGTCGTCTACCTGTGGAAGAACGTCGGGTACGTCGCCCTGATCTTCCTGGCCGGCCTCCAGGCCGTCCCGCAGGAGCTCAAGCAGGCCGCCGCCCTCGACGGAGCGTCCTCGGCCCGCACGTTCCGCTCGATCGTCCTGCCGCTGCTCGCGCCCACGACCTTCTTCCTCACGGTCACGACGCTCCTGAGCTCGCTCCAGTCGTTCGACATCATCCAGGCCATGACCAAGGGCGGCCCCCTGGGCTCGACCACGACCCTCATGTACCAGATCTACGAGGAGGGCTTCGTGACCGGCCGCGCCGGCTACGCGTCGGCCGTCGCGACGATCCTCTTCCTCCTGCTGCTGGTCGTCACGGTCGTCCAGCTGCGCTTCGTCGAGAAGAAGGTGCACTACGCATGAGCGTCCAGAACCCGGTCCGGGACGTCCCCACCACCGCACCTCGCACGACCTCGGGCGCGCCCAGCGCTCAGCACCCCGGGTCACCCGTGGACGCACCACCGGCCCCCGGCGGTGCGAGCCACCGCCCGAGCGGCGCCCGGGCGCCGGAGCGCACGCGCCGTCGTCGGCCTCTGCACCTGGGCTCGTACGCGACCCTCCTGGTCGCGACCGTCGTCATGGTGCTGCCGCTCGTGTGGATGGTGCTCGCGAGCTTCAAGCGCCCCGACGAGCTGTACTCGATCCCGCTCCAGTGGCTCCCGCAGGACCTCGACCTCGCGAACTACGTCCAGACGACGCAGAGCATCCCCGTCGGGCAGCTGTTCCTCAACAGCGTGGGCCTGACGGTCGTCGGCTCGACGCTCAAGCTGCTGCTGGGCCTGTGCTGCGCGTACGCGCTCGTGTTCCTGGACTTCCCGTTCAAGCGCGCGGTGTTCGTCCTGGTCCTGTTCACGCTGCTCATCCCGCAGCAGATCACGATCATCCCCAACTACACGTTCGTCGCCCAGCTCGGGTGGCTCAACACCTACCAGGGCATCCTCGTGCCGGGCCTGGCGAGCGCGTTCGGGACCTTCCTGTTCCGCCAGCACTTCCTGTCGCTGCCGATCTCGATCCTCGAGGCCGCCGAGCTCGACGGCGCGGGCCACTGGCGCAAGCTGTGGCGGTTCGTCGTGCCGCTGTCCTACCCCACGATCGCGGCCGTGGCGCTCGTGTCCGTCGTCGCGGAGTGGAACGACTACCTGTGGCCGTTCCTCGTGACCGACGACGCCGAGAAGATGACGCTCCCCGTGGGCCTCACGCTCCTGCAGAGCGTCGACGGCATGAACAACTGGGGCGTCCTCATGGCCGCGACCGTGCTCGTGACCCTCCCGATCCTCGTCGTCTTCCTGTTCCTCCAGCGTCGGCTCGTCGCCGGGCTCACCGCCGGAGCCGTGACCGGCTGACGTGCCGGTCTCCCCCTGTCCCCCGGCACCTGCCGGATCGCTGTTCCCCACCCCAAGGAGCATCACGTGAACCAGCCCCTGCCCGCCCAGTGGACCCCGTCGCGACGCGACGTGCTGCGCCTCGGCGGCCTCGGCGCCCTCGCCCTCTCCCTCGCCGCGTGCGCGGGACCCACCGTCGGCGGCGGCACGTCCGCCCCGTCCGCCTCCGCGGGCACCGACTGGACCACGATCAAGCCCGCCTCGCAGATCACGTGGTGGAGCAACCACCCCGGCGCCTCCAAGGCCATCGAGGAGGAGCTGATCCGCCGCTTCAACACGAAGCACCCCGACATCGCGGTCAAGCTCGTGACCGCGGGCGCCGGGTACGACGAGGTCGCGCAGCGCTTCCAGGCCGCGTCGTCGTCGAACAACCTCCCCGACCTCGTCATCGCGAGCGACGTGTGGTGGTTCCGCTACTACCTCAACGGCCAGGTCATGCCGCTCGACGACGTGTTCACGCACCTCGACGTCGACGTCACCGACTACAACCCGACGCTGTACGGCGACTACGCGTACGACACCCGGCACTGGGCGGTGCCGTACGCGCGCTCGACGCCGCTCTTCTACTACAACAAGACCATGTGGGCCGCAGCCGGCCTGCCCGACCGCGGGCCCGCGACGTGGGCAGAGCTCGCCGAGTGGGCCCCCGCGCTGCGCGCCCAGGTCCCGGCCGACGGCGCCCCGCTGGGCCTCGCGACCGGCACCTCGTGGGCCGCGTGGTGGTTCGAGAACATGCTGTGGGGCCAGGGTGGGCAGTACAGCGACGAGTTCACCGTCACGCTCGACACCCCGCAGGCCCTGGCAGCGGGCGACTTCCTGCACGACCTGTTCCACGGGTCCAAGGTCGCGGGCGTCGGGACCGACGCCGGGGCCGACTTCGCCGCCGGCATCTTCGCCTCGACCATCGGGTCCACGGGCAGCCTCACGGGGCTCCTCGACGCCGCGTCGTTCGAGCTCGGCACGGCCTACCTGCCCGACGGGCCGAGCGGCTCCGGGACGCCCACGGGCGGCACAGGTCTGGCCATCCCGGCCTCGCGCACGCCCGAGCAGCAGCTCGCCGCCGCGATGTTCCTCGCCTTCATCACGGACCCGGAGAACACCGCATACTTCTCCCAGAACACCGGGTACATGCCGGTGCGTACGTCCGCGGTCGAGGGAGAGACCATGAGCAGCATCTACGCGGCCACGCCGCAGTTCCGCACGGCGGTCGACCAGCTCGCCGAGAAGTCCCGCTCGCAGGACTGGGTCCGGGTCTTCGTGCCCGGTGGCGACCAGATCCTCACCGACGGGATCGAGCAGATCGTCCTCAAGGGCACGCCCGCCGCCGAGGCGTTCGCGTCGATCACGCCGCGCCTCGAGAAGGCGTACCAGGAGAACGTGGAGCCGTACCTGTGACGGGCGCGTTCCGGGTCGTCGCGCACCGGGGGAACTCGTCGGTGGCCCCGCAGAACACGCTCGCGGCGTTCGAGGCCGCGTGGCGCGCAGGCGCGGACAGCATCGAGCTCGACGTGCAGCTCACCGCGGACGGCGAGGTGGTCGTGATCCACGACGACACCCTCGACGCCACGACCGACGCGACCGGTCGCGTCGACGCGCTCCCGCTCGCGGAGGTCCGCGCCGTGGACGCGGGTTCGTGGTTCGCCCCCGCCTACGCCGGGCAGCGCGTCCCGACGTTCACGGAGCTCCTGGACTTCCTCGTGACGCACCCGGGCATCGACCTCCTGCTGGAGATCAAGGGCGACTGGGAGCCCGACGACGTCCGCAAGGTCACCGAGCCCGTCCTGCGCGCCGGGCTCGCCGACCGCGTGATCGGGCAGAGCTTCTGGACCTCGACGGTCGCGGCCCTGACGAAGGTGGCCCCGGAACTGCGCCGCGGGCTGCTGATCGGCGAGCGGTCCGACGACCTGCTCGCGACGTGCGCCGACCTGGGCGTCATGACGTGCAACCCGGCGGGGCACCTGCTCGTCGAGCGGCCCGGTCTGGTCGACGAGCTGCACGCGGCGGGGCTCGAGGTCATGGTGTGGACCTTGAACGAGCCCGCGCAGTGGACCCTGGCCCGGTTGGCCGGTGTCGACGCGGTCATCACCGACCGGCCTGACCGGCTGCGAGGGTGGCTCGCGGGACGCTGATCCCGCCCGCTGCCCCGCGCGCCCCGCCGAGAAGTGAGTAGATGCCCCGGGATCCTGCGATCCGGGGGCATCTGCTCACTTCTCGGTGCGTCCGCCCATCAGCTCCGCGCGTCGACCATCCGGGCCCCCGACACGACCCCCGACACCCCGCGCCGGTCGCGCGTGAACAGGACCGAGACGACCGCCACGAAGGCGACGAGAGAACCGAGGGGCGCTGCGACGTCGGGCAGGAGACCACCACCCGGGAGCTCCGCCAGGACCAGGCACACCCCCCAGAGGCCGCCCGACACGAAGCCGCGCACCACGCGACGCACCGTGGTCCCACGCCCCAGGCCGTCCGCACCGACCGGGCCCTGCGCGACGTCGGCCGTCCAGCGCGGCTCGAGCCACATGGCCCGCTGCCCCCACGACGCCCCGCTCCCCAGGAACGGCGGCACGAACAGGACCAGGACCACGGGCACGACCGAGCCGAGCACGACGTCGACCGCGCCCGCCTCGACCGGGACGTCCTGCCCCAGCGCGACGAGCGTCACCCGGTAGAACAGGACCAGCACCGTCCCGGTCACCGACACCAGGAACGCGTCGAGCAGCATCCCCAGCCACCGCCGACACACCGTGACCGGGCGCGGCACGCCCCGCTCGGTCGCGAGGTCCGTCGAGCGCGGCATCCACCGCAGGACCACCGGCGCGATCAGCGCACCGATCAACCCGCCCAGGGTGTTCGTCAGGAGGTCGTCGACGTCGGCCAGCCGGTACGAGCACGGGATGAGACCGAAGATCCCGGTGCCCTGCGTCGTCTCGATGAGCAGCGACGCCGCGAACGCCGACAGCACCGTGAGCGGTAGCCGCCACCCGAAGAAGTGCCGCACCAGGACGCCCCACGGGACGAAGAGCACCACGTTGAACACCGTCTGGAGCACCGCCGGGCTCCGCAGCCGGGCCGCCGCGCTCATGCCCGCGGTGTCCCGGCGGACGTCCTCGACGAACTGGAACGGGTTCAGCTGCGGCCCCGAGAACCCGTGCTGCGCGCACCACTGCGCGAGGTCGCCCGAGGGCAGCGGCAGGAGCGTGTACGCCACGAGCGCGACACCGTAGACCGCGACCGCCGCCGACCCGAGCAGGCGCAGCCAGCTCAGTCGCCCGTACCGGCGGTACTGCCAGACCACGATCGGCAGCAGGAACATCACGAAGACGACGACCCCGCCGATCACGCCCACGTACGCGGGCCAGGTCCACCTGCTCACGACGAGACCTTAACCAGGGGCGGTCGTCACGGCGCGGCGGACGCGGGTCGGGTGCGTCACGTCGGGGCTGACGGGACCATCACCGTCGGCATCAGGCATCAGGCATCAGGCGTCAGGCATCAGGCGTCAGGCGTCAGGCGTCAGGCGTCGCCGTCGTGGCCGCCGTCGCCCTGCGACTCGCCGCGCCCCAGGTCGCGGTCGCCCGGGCGCTCCCTGTCGCCGGGGCGCGCAGCCTCGCGGTCCCGCTCGTCGTCGTCCGTCGAGGCCGGCGCGTCGCGTTCGTCCTCGACCCGGTTCCGCTCGGCCGTCTCCTCGCGCTCGTCGATGACCTCCTGGCCCGGGCCCGCGAAGGCCTGCGCACGCTCGACCCCCTCGGCCGTGCCGCTGAAGAAGGCCGACTCGGCCGCGCCACCGGGCAGGTCCTCCGGAGCGACCTCGGCCTCGCGCCCTACCGCTACGGCTACCTCGACGGGGTCCATGACCCGCGTCTCGACGACGTCCGGTGGTGCGCTGACCGACCCGATGACCCTCGCCTTGTCACGCACCGACAGGCGCCGTGTGGCCTGGCGGGTCGAGAGCGGCGGCTGCCCCGGGATTCCTGGCCCCACGGGGATGGAGGGCGGGAGGTGGACCTCGCGCTCGGGGATCGCGGGGTGTGCCGTCGCGCCCTTCTCCTGCGTGCGACCCGGCGCGACGTCGGGCTCCTCGTTGATGCGTCCTTCCTCGACGCCCTCGAAGCGCGTGCGGGGCAACGAGTCGGCGCTCGACCGCTGGAGCCACTCGACGAGCCCCTCGCGCACGAAGCACCGCAGGTCGAACAGCGTCGGGGCGTCGCGGGCGCTCACGAGCGCTCGCACCCGGACCACGCCGTTGATCGCGTCGGTCACCTGCAGGATGCCCACGCGCTGGTCCCACAGGTCGGTGTGCGCGAGGAGCCGCTTGAGCTCGGCACGCATGGCGCCGAACGGCACCCGGAAGTCCAGGTCGAGCTCGACCGTGCCGAGCAGGTCTGCGGCCCGTCTCGTCCAGTTCTGGAAGGGCGTCGTCGTGAAGTAGGTGCACGGCATGATGAGGCGCCGGTCGTCCCACAGGTGCACCACGACGTACGTCATGGTGATCTCCTCGATCCGCCCCCACTCCCCCTCGAGCACCACGACGTCGTCGACCCGGATGCCGTCCGTGAACGCGATCTGCATGCCCGCGAACACGTTCGCGAGCGACGTCTGCGCCGCGAGGCCCGCGACGATCGAGATGACCCCGGCCGACGCGAGGATGCTCGCGCCCGCGGCCCGCGCCGCGGGGAACGTCAGGAGCACCGCGGCGATCGCGCAGATCACGATGATCGCGACCGTCAGGCGTCGCACCACGATGATCTGCGTGCGGATGCGCCGGGCGTGCCGGTTGTCGACGACGTCGACCCGGAAGCGCTTGAGCGCGCTGTCCTCCAGGACGAACGCGAGCGCCCCCACCCACCACGCACCGGCGGCGATGAGCGCGACGAGCAGCGCGTGCTCGACCGCGGGCCGCCACGCGACCGACGCGTCCGTCGTGACCCGCACCGCGATCCACACCGCGACGACCATCAGCACCGCACGGTCGGGGCGGCGCAGCCGCTTCGAGATGTCCCGCGCGAGCTCGCTGCGCCGCCCGAGGCGGTTCGTGATCGCCGAGATGATCGTGCCCAGCACGAACGCGGCCACGAGCGCTCCCGCGACGGCGGCCAGGGTCAGGGCGACGTCGGTCGCGCTCTCGATCTCTTCGTCCATCCGTCCACGCTAGGTGCGCGGGGCGGGCGACGCCCGGACAGGCACCGAATGAGACGGTCCTCACAGGCCAGGGAGCACGCGCTCGACCGGGGCGTGACGGGCCGCGCGCGCCTCAGCGCGCCAACCACGGTGCCAGACGGCGGGTCACCCACGGCAGCACCGCGTACGTCATGATCGGGGTCAGCACGAGCGTCGTCACGAGCACCCTCGGGAACACTGGCAGCTCGCCGAAGCTCGGGACCGCCCAGGACATGAGCAGAGTGAACGCGAGGTTCACCGGGAAGAACCCCAGCCAGATGCTCACCGACTGCTTCCAGCGGGCCGGCGCCCGGTCGGCGCCGATCTGCGGCTCCTCGACGCGGGCGGGCGCGTCGAACCACCCCTCGATGCCCGTCCTGCGCTCGACGCGCTGCTCCTCGACGAGCCCCTGCCCCTCCTGGAGCCACGCGACCCGCTCGGGCGAGGAGTCCCAGGCGTCGAGCGTCGCCTCGTCGGCGAAGCGGTAGAGCATGTGCCAGTCGTGCGAGTCCTTCGCGGCGCGCACCCAGCCCGACCCGAGGAAGCCCGGGTACGTGTTGGCCATGTTGACGCCGGCCTGGACCCAGCGCGTCGCGTCCGGGACCAGGTCGGGGTGGATGCGGCGGTGGATGGAGACGGTGACGGGCCGGTCCGGGGATCGCCCGGCCGTGCCCGTGGGAGGAACGGTCATGAGGGCGAGTACACGACGCCGACGTTTCGTGGGTGTGACACCCGGCGACCGTGGGACGACGCGTCCCGACAGGTGGGCGCGACCGGGGCAGGCCGGACGCCGTCCCGGAGCCGGCCTGCGCTACGCCGAGGCCCCGTACTGGTCGAGCAGGTGCCGCGAGACCGTCTCGATCACGCCGTACGGGATCGGTTCCGAGAGCATGAACTTGAGCGTCCCCTTGGAGGCCCGGTAGGGGGCGACGAGCCGCTCGAAGTCCTCGTCGCCGTCGGGCACGGGGTACAGGCTCACGTGGTGCTTCCACCCCGCGAAGTACACGATGACCCGACCCCGCGCCGTGACGGCCGGGATCTGGTAGCTGATCTTCTCGCCGGCGTCGGGCACGACCCGGTGGATCGTGCGGCGCATCTCCTGCAGGACCGCCTGGGTCTCGGGCGGGAACGAGCCGATGTAGTCGTCGACGGTCGCGAACGTCCCGGTCATGCCGACCTCCCCGTGCTGGGGGCCCCGCGGGCTGCGGGAGTCCTTCCCCTACTGTCTCGCGCGAGCGGGTGAAGGGCCTGCGGGAGCGTCGACCTCGGTGGGACGTGGCGTCACCCTCGGCTGTTCCGGACGTCGCCTCCAGAGGGCACGGTCCGGCCCGCCCGACCATACTGGCCAGATGATCTCCTGGGACCTGGCCCTCGCCCTGCGCGAGGCCGGGGTGCGCTGGCACCCCGAGTCCGGCGACCGCTTCCGGCTGCTGGCCACCGGCCCCACGGGCGACCTCTTCACCGTGAGCGACATGACCATCGAGCCCCACGAGTTCGACACCGGCGTGATCCTCGGCTTCAACGGCACGACCGAGTGGGCGCTCGACTCCGTGGCCCTCGAGGACGCGCTCTGGCACCCGCTCGAGCCACAGCTCCGCGCCCTGCTGGGGGGCACCTTCCGCTGGCTCCAGCGTTTCGTCGAGGACGACGACGTCCCCGCCTACCTCGTCGAGATCGAGCTCGGCGGGCACCCGCTCACGTTCCGCGGCTACGACCCGGCCAACGCCTACGGCGAGGCTCTCCTGCACCTGGTCGCGGCGTCGTCGGGTCCGCCCTCGGAGCGCCCGTCAGTGGCCCCCGGCCCGGCGGACGGACGCGGGGTGGCGACCTGAACGCCGAGGGCCCTCCCGCGGACGCGCCACCCGAGCAGGTGACGCCGCCCGACGACGCCTCCGCGACCGACCCCCGCGACACCTCGTCGCACGCCACGAAGACCGACCCCTCCTCCGCCGAGGACTCCGACCCCGCGCCCCGGCACCGGCATCGGCTCCCCCTGCTCGCCGGGCTCCGCCACGCCCCCTCGACCTTCCGGCGCGTCCTGCAGGCGCTCGGCAACGAGGCCACCCCCGACGACGAGCCCGACGTCCCGGAGATCTCGCCCGACCTGGTCCCCCTGCTCCGCACGCTCGGGCGGGCGATGCTCGACTCGGGGCAGTCGGTCAACGACGCCCAGGACGTCCTCAAGCAGGTCGCCGACCTGCACGGCGCGCACACCGTGCAGACCCTGGTGCTGCCGACGTGCGTCTTCATCCGCGTGCAGACCGCCTCCGGAGTCGTCACGGACTTCACCGACGCCGCGGGCAGCGGGCTGGACCTCGACCAGATCGGCGCGCTCTACGCGGTCATCCGCAAGCTGCGCTCCCAGACGATCGACCTCGCCGACGCGCGCACCGAGCTGCGCGCGATCCGGCGCCGACCGGCCCGGTTCGGTGCCGTGCTCACGATCGTCGGGCACGCGATCCTGACGCTGGGCTTCGGGCTGATCCTCAACCCGACCCTGGATCTGCTGCCCGTCTTCCTGGTGCTCGGGCTCGGCGTCGGGGTGCTGCGGTGGCTCGCCGCACGCTGGCCCACGCTCAGTACGGCCCTGCCCGTCGTCGCGGCCTTCCTCGTGACGGTCCTGGCGATCCAGGTGGTGCACCCCTGGCTCGGCGACAGCCCGCTGCAGGTCCTGGTCCCGCCGCTCATCAGCTTCCTGCCAGGGTCGGTCCTGACCGTCGCGGCGATCGAGCTCACGAGCAACCAGATCGTCTCGGGTGCGAGCAGGCTCCTCTACGGGGTCGCCCAGCTGCTGCTGCTCGTGTTCGGCGTCGTGGCCGGTGCAGCGGTCGCCGGTGACCTGGTCGCCGGGCACGGCGGCGAGCGGATGGGGTGGTGGGCCCCGTGGATCGGGGTCGTGCTCGTGGGCGTCGGGCAGATGTTCTTCTCCTCCACCCCGCGCCGGAGCCTGCCCTGGGTGCTCGTGGTCCTGTTCGCGGCGTACGCGGCCCAGCTCGTGGGGTCCTACATCGCCCCGGAGATCTCCGGCTTCTTCGGCGCGCTCGTGATCGTGCCGCTCGCGACGCTCGTCGAACGGACCCGCACCGGTCCCCCGGCCATCATCACGACGCTCCCGGCCTTCTGGCTCCTGGTGCCGGGCGCCCTGAGCTTCCTGGGGCTGTCGGAGCTCGTGGCGGGGGACACGGGTTCTGTGTCCGACATCGCGAACGCCGTCGTCGCCGTCTTCGCGATCGCGTTGGGCATGCTCGTGGGTACGGCGCTGACTCGCGACGCGAGACGCGTCGGTCGTACCTTCTTCACCGAATAGGCCCGGACCCGGCACACCATCGCCAGCGGATCCTTGCTCGACAAGGCCAGACCGCTCACAAACGTAGTTGAAGATGGAACGAGTTGGCAGGCACCGAGGACCGTCCTCGCATCCCATCTGCCGGCGCACGCGGCTCCCACGTCATCCGGACGCGCCGCGACTCAGGCTGCTGAGGCTCCAAGAACGACTCCCGTCACCGCGACGGCACGGTACGGCGTCGAGCTCCCGCTCGACAGCCGCAGTGCGCACGCGGTCCCGGCCTCGGCCCGACGAACGGAACATCCGAACACCGTGACAACTGCACCGCTCAGCTCTGCCGCGCCTGCAGGGCGCCGCCCGCTCCCGGGCGCCGACGACCGCACGACCTCCCCCTTCGGCACCGCTCTCCTCGACACCGCTCCCCTCGGCGCAGCCGACGGGCCGGGCCTGCGCGCGAGAGGGGGCCGTTGATGGGGAAGCACTCCCAGCGTCGCTTCGCCGCGACCCTCCCCGGGCGTTCCCTGCGCCGCCGCTCCCCCTTCGCGATCGCGGCAGCCCTCGCCACGGTCGCCGTGACCACCACGGCAGGTGCGGCCAGCATGACCACGTCTCCCGACGACTCCCAGGCCGCGACCGCATCGGCGTCCGCACCGGTCACGAGTGCCGCCGGACCCGTCGCGACGACCCCCGAGGAGAAGTCGGCGCTCGACGCGGCCAGCACCCAGCTCGTCCGCGCCGAGTACCTGGCGAGCGAGGGCACGTCCTCCCTGACGCCCGAGCAGCTCGCCCAGGTCACCGCGACCCGCGACCAGCTCCGCCAGCTCCTCGATGTCACGCGCACGTCCGAGACGGCGGCGCGTGGGACGACCACGATCGGGTCGGCGACAGACCCCACGCTCGCCGCGAGCACCACCCTCGACACGGGCGCGGCCCTCGACACGAGCGCGTCCCTGGACGACGCCACGACCCTCGCCGCCGGCACCGCCGACGGGACGAGCGCCGACGAGACCCTCGACGGCCGCGACACGTTCCGCGCGAGCCGTGCCGGAGCCGACGGTCGCGAGCCCCTCACGACCGACGGCACGGCCGAGGCCCCTGAGGCCTCGACCGACACCGCGACGACCTCCCCGGAGGAGACGGCGCAGACGACGACGGACCAGGCGACCACCGGTGCGGTGACCGCCGGCACCACGGCCGACCCGGCGACCGACCGTGCGCAGGTCGCGCCGACGACCGCGGAGATCGGGGCAGCGACCGAGGCGCTGCGCACGGTGCTCGACGCCGCCGCCGTCGCGGTCTCGGTCCAGCCGGCACCGACGGCCGAGGAGATCGCGGCCCAGCAGGCCGCGGAGGAGGCCGCCCAGCGTGCCGCGATGGCGGCACAGCTCGCGGCCTGGGCGAACAGCACCGCTGGCTACTCGAACGGCACCATCCCCGAGAGCCTTCTGTGCTCGCCGAGCTTCGCGCCCGGCCAGCTCGTGCGCTGCGACGCGGCCTACCAGCTCGAGCAGCTCAACGTGGCCTACCGGGCGGCGTTCGGCACCGACATCTCGGTGACGTCGTCCTACCGCTCGTTCGGCTCGCAGGTCGCGGTCAAGGCGTCGAAGGGCTACCTCGCGGCGACGCCGGGGACGTCGAACCACGGCATGGCGCAGGCGCTCGACCTGGGCGGCGGCATCAGCAGCTTCGGCAGCGCCCAGTACGCCTGGATGCGCGCGAACGCCCCGGCCTACGGCTGGGACAACCCCGAGTGGGCACGCCAGGGCGGCTCCAAGCCCGAGGCGTGGCACTGGGAGTACGGCACCACGTACTGACCTGGGTCTGCCACGAGCACGACGGCCGCCGTCCCGCGAGGAACGGCGGCCGTCGTCGTCCGCGGGACCTCGACCCAGGGGTCGGACCCAGGCGTCAGCCCCAGGTGGCGGCGATGAGCAGCATCGTCACGAGGAACCCAGTCACCAGGTTGAGCCAGAGGAAGCGACGCCAGCCCGCGTTCGCCCGCTCGCAGTCGTCGTCGCGCACCGTCCAGAAGGACGCCACGTTGACGAGGTAGGGCAGCGGCAGGACCGCGGCGAGCCACCCCGGCCACGGGAGCAGCGCGAGCAGCCCCGCGGCCACGAGGTAGGCGGTCGCCGCGACGACGACCGTCCGGTGCGCCCCGATCACGGTCGCGACCGAGCCGATCCCGCCCTCCCGGTCGGCCCGCACGTCCTGCACCGCGCCGAACGCGTGCGAAGCGGCCCCCCACAGCACGAACGCCACGAGCACGGGCCACACGGTCCGTGCTCCGAGGTCCGCCCCGACGAGCACGAGCGCGTAGAGCAGGGGCCCCACGAAGTGCATGGCCGAGGTGAACGAGTCGAGGAACGGACGCTCCTTGAAGCGCAGCACGGGCGCCGAGTAGGCCACGACGAGGAAGACCACGACGGCGAGCGTCAGGTTCGCGGCGACGTCGCCCTGGAGGAGCAACCACGCGAGGAACGGCGCGTTCGCGACGACGCACGCCCACAGGATGCGCCGGTGGGTGGTCCGTGCGGTCGCGGGGTCCGCGAGCGCTCCCTCGATCCCGCCCTTGCGCGGGTTGCGCAGGTCGGACGCGTAGTCGAACACGTCGTTGATCCCGTACATCAGCAGGTTGTAGGGGATCAGGAAGTAGAGCGTCCCGACGACGAGCGTGGCGTCGACCCGTCCCCCCGTGGCGACGAGGTAGCCCGCCGCGAAGGGGTAGGCGGTGTTGATCCAGGAGAACGGGCGCGAGGCGGCGACGATCTCCCGGAGCGCGACGAGCGGCCCCGGCGCAGCCCCCGGCTCGACCGCGACCCCGGTCACGACTGCCCTCCCGCGTGCCGACGGCGTCGACCGTCCCCGACCCAGGTCCATACCGCGGGCAGCAGCAGCACCGCGGCCAGCGGGTAGGCGAAGTCCTCGAGCGGCGCCCCGGCGAGGTAGATCCCGAGGATCTTGTCGGGGGCGTAGGTGTACAGCCCGACGGCGATCATGATCGTGTCGAACACCAGCGTCAGGACCACCATGACCGCTGCCGTCCACAGGAGCGGCCCCGCCCGGTGGCGCCGGAGCGTCCACACCGTGACGACCGCGACGAGCGCGATCACGACGAGGTTCAGGACGATGTTGGTCATGCGCCCGCTCCCGTCGTCGGACCGTCCGCGGCGCGCGCGGGTGCCTCGTCCGCTCTCGTGGCACCACCGTCCGTCCGCCGGGCTGCGCGCTCCCGCGCACGCAGGTCGAGGAACCGCCAGACGAGCAGGGTGTTGTAGCACAGGAGCGTGAGGAAGACGGCCTCCTCGACGGGCAGCTCGGGGGCGAGCTGGAGCCCGGTCATGTGGGGCGAGTCGCCGCGCGCGAAGATCCCGAGGGCGAGCCCCGCGACGTCCCACGCGAGGAAGAACAGCACGCCGGCCACGAGCGTGATCGCCGTCCGGGCCGGGTCGGCCCAGAACGCGAGGCGGAACCGACGGTCGAGCACGGCGAGACCGCCGAGCGAGACGAGGAGCGCAGCGAGGTACGCGAAGCCGATCACGCGCCACCGCCCCGCAGTCGCTCGGGACGGCGGCTCGCCGCGAGGTAGCCGGGGCGCAGCGGGGTCGGCAGGGGCCGGGAGGACGTCTCGCCCAGGAGCCGCTTGGCGACGAGCTCGGCGCTGATGAGGCACATCGGCAGCCCGACGCCAGGGGCCGTGCCCGCTCCCGCGTAGTAGAGGTTGGTGACCTTGCGCGAGGCGCCCGGCGGGCGGAACATCGCGCTCTGCGCGAGCGTGTGCTCCATCCCGAGGGCCGTCCCTCGCCAGGACGAGAACTCGGTCGCGAAGTGCGCGGGGCCCAGGACCCGCCGGGTCGCGACCCGCCCGCGCAGGTCGTCGATCCCGGCCCAGGCGCCGACCTGGTCGAGGTACCCGTCGGCGAGCTCCTCGAGCTCGGCCTGCGACGCGGCCGAGCCACCGAGCGCCGGGTCCGCGGGGAACGGCACCAGGACGAAGAGGTTCTCGTGGCCGGGAGGTGCGGCGGGGTGGTCGATCGTCGCGTCGTCGGTCGCCGACGTCCTCGAGACGTAGAGGGAGGCGGGGGACGGGACCCGCAACGAGTCCACGGGGCTGTCTGCCGCGTCGCCCAGGACGTCGGCGAAGTTCCCCCGCCAGTCCTCGGTGAAGAAGAGCGAGTGGTGGGCGAGCTCGGGCAGCTCGCCACGGACTCCGGCGAGGATCAGCAGCGCCGAGATCCCGGGTCCGCGGTCGTCCCACGCGGGCGCGGGCAGGTCGGCGTACGCGGGGGGCACGAGCGCGGTCTGGGTGTGGTGCAGGTCGGCGGCCGACACCACGACGTCCGCAGGCACGACCTCGCCCGTGCTCAGCCGCACCCCGGTCGCGACGCCTCGTGCGCGTCGCCCGGGCCTGCCGGTCCGCGCGCGGGGCGAGGCTCCGCCGTCGGGCGTGGGAGCGTGCGGCGCGACCTCGATCCCGACGACGTCGCTCGCCGTGCGGATCGTCACGCCCTGCGAGCGGGCGATCTTCTCCATGGCCTCGATGATCGTGTACATCCCACCGCGCGGGAACCGTACGCCCTCGACCAGGTCGAGGTGGCTCATGAGCGAGTACAGCGCGGGCACCCGGTAGGGCGAGCTGCCGAGGAAGACCGCGTGGTAGCCGAGGACCTGGCGTAGGCGCGGGTCGTGCACGCGGCGTTCGACGCGGTCCGCGAGCGAGCGTCCCAGCAGGGCCGCGAGCCGCGGGAGCCGGCGCAGCACGGCGCCGTCGACGGCCCGGTCGGGGCGCTCGAACGTCGTGTAGAGGAAGTGGTCCAGGGCGAGGCGGTAGGCCTCGCTCGACTCCTCGGCGTAGGCCCGCATGCGCTCGCCGTCGCCCGGCGAGAGCGCGTCGAAGCGAGCCCAGTTGACCTCCGGGTCGCGGGTGACGTCGAGGACGGTGCGAGCCGGGGGGAGGTTCGTGGCGCCGTCGGGCTGCTCGCTGGACGAGGCCCGCTCGAAGAAGACACGGTACGACGGGTCGAGCGGGACCAGGTCGAGGTGGTCCTCGGCGCGCTCGCCCAGGAGCGCGAACCAGTGCTCGAAGACCTCGGGCATGAAGTACCAGGACGGTCCGGTGTCGAACCGGAACCCGTCGAGGTCGAGCGTCCCGGCCCGCCCCCCGACCCGCTCGTGGCGTTCGAGCAGGGTCACACGGGCACCGCCCCGGGCCAGGAGCGCGGCAGTGGCGAGGCCGCCGATACCTCCCCCCACGACCACGACGTGCGGCATCTCGGGTGGGGCGACGTTCACAAGGCTCCTCTGGTGTCGGTGAACCTGGTCGACCGGCGGGACATGGCGTGCACGTCGCGTCGCAGCGACTCACGCGCCACGGCACGCGCCGCGACGACGATCTTGACCGGGTCCGGGACCCGCACGCGGGCCCGGAGCAGGTCCTGCGGAGCCGTCGAGGCGAGCCGCCCCAGCAGCGAGTCGTAGAGCGCGAGGGTCGCGGCGACCGCCATCCGTGCGCGACGCGGGAGGGATGGGAGCGCGGCGCGCGCGGCGTCGAGGTCGCTGCCGATCTCCGCGAGGATCGCGTCGACGTCCTCCTGGGTGAGGTCGGCAGGCGTGATCCCGGGGAAGTAGCTGCGCCCCAGCTCCTCGTGGTCGGTGCGCAGGTCGCGCAGGAAGTTGATCTTCTGGAACGCCGCGCCCAGCCCCTGCGCACCGCGCAGCACGGCCGCGTCGGCGCGGACCACGGGCTCCCCGGGACGTCGGTCCGCGTTGAGGAACACCGCGAGGCACATGAGCCCCACGACCTCGGCCGAGCCGTGGACGTACTGCTCGTAGCTCGCCTTGTCGTGCACCTGGACCGTGAGGTCCATGCGCATCGACGCGAAGAACGGGTCGATCTCCGGGTGCCCGATCCCGGTGCGCCGGGCTGTGCGGGCGAACGAGTGGACGACGAGGTTGGTCGAGTACCCGCTCGCGAGCGCGCGCGCCGTCTCCTCCTCGAGCCCGGTCAGCAGCGCGTCGGCGCCCTCGCCCCTGCGCGTGTCGACGACCTCGTCGGCCACGCGGACCAGGCCGTAGACCGCGTCGATGTCTCGACGCGCCACGCTCCCCAGGAGCCGGGACCCGAGCCCGAAGGACGTCGAGTACCCGGTCAGGACCGCCCGGCTCGCGCGGGCGGCGGTGCGGTCGTACAGCATCTGCGACACGTTGGCCTCCCTGGCCATGGTCTCGGACGTCGTGCTCGTCGGCATCTCAGGCGACCCTCTCCGCGAACGAGTCGGCCAGGTCGGTCAGATATCGCGCGAGAGGAGCAGGCAGCCGGGAAGCCGCCGCCCGGGCCTCGTCGAGGTGGCGGGTCACGGTCTCCCGGACCGCTCCGGGGCCTCCGGAGCGGTCCATGGCCTCCCGCACGACGTCGGCCTCCGCCTCGGTGAGGTCGGCCCGCCCCACGTACCGGTCCAGCAGCGCGACGTCCCCGGGCGTGGCCCGACGGTAGGCGCAGGCGAGGAGCAGGGTGCGCTTGCCCTCGCGCAGGTCGGAGAGCGTCGACTTCCCCGTGACCCGCGGGTCGCCGAACACCCCGAGCAGGTCGTCGACGAGCTGGAAGGCGATCCCCAGCGCGCGGCCGCAGGTCTCCAGGTCCGACCGCACAGCACGGTCCGCGCCGGCGAGCGTGGCGCCCGACAGGAGCGGGACGACGCACGTGTAGGTCGCCGTCTTGAGCTCCGCGACGAGCAAGGGGGCGACGTCGAGGGGGGAGCGGAGCTGTCCCGACACGTCGAGCACCTCGCCCGCGACGGCCGTCTGGACCGCGCGCACGAGCTGTCGGGTGACCTCGAGCCGGACGAGCGGTGGGGCGGTCGACGTCAGCACGAGGTCGAAGGCTCCGCTGATCGCGAGGTCCCCGGCGAGGAGAGAGGCGGCCTGGACGAGCTCGTCGGCGTGGGCTGCCTCGACGCCCGTCCCCGCGAGGCGCGCACGTGTGGTGCCCGCGAGGTTGGGGCGGCCGCGACGCGACTCGTCGTGGTCGAGGAGGTCGTCGTGCACGAGCATCGCGGTGTGCAGGACCTCCTGTGCAGCGGCGACGGGCACCGCCGCCCCGAGGTCCCGGCCGCCGAGGCCGAGATAGGCCGCGAGGACCAGGCGCGGGCGGACGAGCTTTCCCCCGGTCTGGTCGGCCAGGTCCTTCCAGAGATCGACGACCCGGGGGTCGGTCGCCCGCGACGCCGCCGTGGCGAAGTACTCGGCGAGCGCGCGACGTGTCGCTGTGAGAGCGTGGTCGAGGTCGACGGCGAGCCGGACGTCCCGCGTCGACGCGGCGATCCCGGGCTCGGTCCCGGGCCGGGGCTCGGCCCCAGCAGATGCTGCACGGACTGCGCCCGTCGACGACCGCTCGGCGACGTCGTCGATGGTCGTGCTCGTTGCGGACATGGCACACCCCTTCATCCTCAGCGTGCTGAGTAATTTTGCTCAGCATACTGAGGATCTGACGGGATGTCAGCGCCGGACGCGCAGAAGGGCCCCCTCGCGCGAGGCGAGGGGGCCCTTCCGTCACGCCGTGGTCAGACGTCGATGCGGCGCGGCCCTGCCTGCCACGCCTCCCAGGCCGACGAGATGATCTCTTCGAGCCCGTGCGACCCTCTCCACCCGAGCACCGTGTTGATGCGCTCGGGCGAGGCGACGAGCTGCGGCGGGTCGCCGGGACGGCGCGGGAAGACGTCCGGGGTGGCGTCGAGGCCGGACACCCTGCCGATCTCGTCGATGACCTCGCGGACCGAGGCCCCCACGCCCGTCCCGACGTTGAACACGTCGTAGTCCCGCTCGTCCTCGTCCAGGTAGGAGAGTGCTACGAGGTGCGCCTCGGCGAGGTCCATGACGTGCAGGTAGTCACGGACGCAGGTGCCGTCGGGCGTCGGGTAGTCGTCGCCGAAGACCCGGGGCCGCTCGCCCCGCGCCAGGCGGTCGAAGACCATCGGGACGAGGTTGAGGAGCGTCTGGTCACCCAGGTCCGGCCACCCCGCACCGGCGACGTTGAAGTAGCGCAACGCCACGAACCGCAGACCCCACGAGCGGGCGGCCGCCCGCCCGAGCCACTCTCCGACGAGCTTCGTCTCGCCGTAAGGGTTGATCGGGTCGGCGTGCAGCTTCTCCTCGACGAGTGCGACCGAGGGCATGCCGTAGGTCGCCGCCGAGGACGAGAAGACGAGACGGTCGACCCCGGCGGCCTCCATCGCGGCGACGAGGTTCGTGAACCCGCCCACGTTCTGCTGGTAGTACCAGACAGGCTTCTCGACCGACTCCCCGATCTGCTTGCGGGCTGCGAAGTGCACCACGGCGCTGACCTCGTGCTCGACCATGGTCCGGGTCAGCACGTCGACCGCCTCGGCGCTCGACACGTCGAGGTGCACGAGCGGCGCCCCCCCGACGCGCTTCTCCTGCCCGGTGCTCAGGTCGTCCACGACGACGACCTGATCTCCTCTCTCCTGCAGCAGGCGCACCACGTGCGCACCGATGAACCCCGCTCCGCCTGTCACCAGAATCGTCATGGGACGAGCGTAGACCGCTCGGCGAGCCACCCTCGACGGCCCCCTCGCCCGCGAGACGCCCGCAGGTCAGTGGTGGACCGACTCCTCGGTCGCCCGCATCGAGGGCGGCTCGATCTGGAACGTGCAGTGGTCGACGTCGAAGTGCCCGCCCAGGCACTCCTTGAGCCGTCGCAGCACCTCTGTCCCCCCTCCGCGCGCCAGGACCTCGTCCTCGACGACCACGTGCGCCGACATGACGGGTACGCCCGAGGTGATGGTCCAGGCGTGCAGGTCGTGCACTCCCACCACTCCCGGGATGCCCTCCATGTGGGTGCGCACCTTCTCGAGGTCCACGCCGGCGGGGGTCGACTCGAGGAGCACCGCCGCGACCTCGCGCAGGAGCATGAAGGCGCGCGGCAGGATCAGCAGCCCGATCGCGACGGACGCGAGACCGTCGGCCCCCGGGAACCCGACCGCGACGAGGACGCCGGCGACGATCACCGCGACCGACCCGAGCAGGTCGCCGAGCACCTCGAGGTAGGCCCCGCGGACGTTGAGGCTCTCGGCCTGGCCCGCCGACAGCAGGCGCAGCCCGATCGCGTTCGCGACGAGACCCACGACCGCCACCCCGATCATCAGCCCGGCCTGGATCTCGGGGTCCGGCGCGCGGAACCTCGAGACGCCCTCGATGATCGCGAGCACTGCGACCGTGCCGAGGATCAGCGCGTTGGTCAGCGCGGCGAGGATCTCGGCGCGCTGCCACCCGAAGGTCCGCGTCGGGGAAGCCGGACGCGTCGCGAGCCAGCTCGCGAAGAGTGCGATCCCGATCCCGCTGGCGTCGGTCAGCATGTGCCCGGCGTCGGCGAGGAGGGCGAGCGACCCGGAGACCAGGGCGCCCACGACCTCCAGCATCATCACGCCGAGCGTGATGCACAGGACGATCACGAGCCGACGGCGGTGCGCGCCCGTCGCGGTCGACGCGCCGTGGGAGTGCGAGTGCGAGTGGCCGCTCATCGGGAACCCCTCGTGGCGTCGACGATCCGCTCGGCGTCGGCCAGGATGTGCGCGACCTCGGGGCGCGCGAGGCGGTACCACGACGAACGACCCTCTCGGCGGGTCTCGACGAGCCCCGCGTCGCGGAGCGTCGCCAGGTGGGCTGACACGGTGGACTGCGCGAGCCCCAGCTCGCGGGTCAGGTCGACCACGCGGTGCTCGGCGACCGCGAGGAGGTGCACCACGGAGAGTCGGTGCGGCTCGGCGAGGGCGTGCAGGAGCCGCGCGACCGCGGTGTGGTCGTGCCCGACGACGGGCGGGGTGCACGGTTGCTGCGGATGCTCGGCCGCCGGCTGCTCGACGAGACCGTCGGTCGCGGTGCGCCGCGCCCGCAGGTGCGTGCGGGTGCTCGTCTCCCTTTTCATCGTCATATCACGATGTTATCGCCCTTCGGCGATGAATGCTAGGCCCATCCGAGCTCGTGCAGCCTGTCGTCGTCGATCCCGAAGTGGTGCGCGATCTCATGGACGACCGTGACCACGACCTCCTCGACGACCTCCTCCCGCGTCTCGCAGATCGCGAGCGTGGGGTTGCGGAAGATCGTGATCCTGTCCGGGAGCGCACCCGCCGCCCACATGAGGTCGCGCTCGGTCAGCGGGACCCCCTCGTACAGCCCCAGCAGCTCGGGGTCGTCGACGGGCGCGTCGTCCTCGACCAGGACGACCACGTTGTCC
Source organism: Oerskovia sp. PE-21s (assembly GCF_056158145.1). NCBI lineage: Bacteria > Bacillati > Actinomycetota > Actinomycetes > Micrococcales > Cellulomonadaceae > Oerskovia > Oerskovia sp. PE-21s. Next base: position 506,379 of record NZ_JBUXJM010000004.1, on the reverse strand, counting down.
ATCTGCTCCGCCAGCTCCTCCGGGATCTCGTCCAGCGCATCGCGCACCGCGTCCTCGAAGTCCTCGCGCGTCATCTCCACCACGGGTCCATCCTCCCCCGCCCTCCCACGGGCACCGACAGCCGCGAGCCGCACGCGCGCACCGTTTTGCACGCCGGCCCCGCTTCCCCGTATGCTGACGGAGGTCTCTCGGCGACTCGTGCCCCGCAGGCGGTGCGGGTTGTCCAGGAAACTAGGCCCCCATCGTTTAGCGGCCTAGGACGCCGCCCTTTCACGGCGGTAGCACGGGTTCGAATCCCGTTGGGGGTACTCGGAAGGATCCGATTAACGGATTCGCCCGGCAGTGAGATACGATTCTCGAGGTTCGAACGGCCCAGGCCGGGAGAAACTTACGCAAGGCCCTGTAGCGCAGTTGGTTAGCGCGCCGCCCTGTCACGGCGGAGGTCGCGGGTTCAAGTCCCGTCAGGGTCGCTCGACAGCGACTGCCCGGTCATCATGACCGGGCTTTCGTGTCAAGGCTCTGTAGCTCAGTTGGTAGAGCGTTCGACTGAAAATCGAAAGGTCACCGGATCGACGCCGGTCGGAGCCACTTCCACGAAGCCCCGCCTCGTTTCCCACGAGGCGGGGCTTCGTCGTACCCGCCGGCCCCGCCCGGGGGGCCGCCCACTCTCTGCGCAGCACACCGGACGGACACTCGCACGCCCGACGCGCGGAATTGCCCTCGGGCCGGTTGACCGGTTGAGTGGGACATGAAGAACCGACTCTTCAGGGCGCGGGTGAACCCCGCGCGCACGGGCGCCCCGACCGGAGCGCCAGGAAGGTGACCACCATGAGCGACTGGGACGACGGACAGCCCCCTCCCCCGAGCCCGAAGCCCTCGATCGGCAAGCTCGTCGAGCAGATGTCCGAGCAGGCCACGCGCCTGGTCCGGACAGAGATCGCGCTCGCCAAGAAGGAGCTGACGACCAAGGCCGCCCGATCGGGCATCGGGATCGGGATGTTCGTGGTGGCCGGTGTGCTCTCGCTCTACGGGCTCGGGTTCGCACTGCACTCCGCGATGGTCGGGCTCGCGCACGCCGTACCGCTGTGGCTCGCGGCCCTCATCGTCGGCGTCGTGCTGTTCCTGCTCGCGGGCATCCTCGCCTTCGTCGGCAGCAAGCAGCTCAAGAAGGGGATGCCCCCTACCCCGGAGAACGCCATCGCGGGGATCAAGGAAGACGTCGCCACCGTCAAGGAAGGACTGCGCCCGTGACCACCGAACCGACCCAGGCCGAGCTGGAAGCCGAGATCGCCCGGACCCGGTCCGAGCTCGCGAGCACGATCGACGAGCTGACCACCCGCCTCGACCCTCGCACCCAGGCGGCGAACGTGGCGCACCAGACCAAGCAGGCCGCTGCCGACACCGGCAGCTTCTTCACGGGCGGCGGGCTCCCCGAGCACGACCCCGCGCGAGCGCGCAACGTCAAGATCCTCATCGGCGGTGCCGTGGCGACCGTCGCGCTCGTCGCCGCGGCGATCCTCCGGCGTCGCTCCTGACGTCGTGACGTGCCGGCCGGGTCGGCCGAGGTCGACCGGACAGCATCCCTAGGAACGACCGAGCCCGGCGCCACAGGCGCCGGGCTTTCGGCTGGTCGTGAGGAAGGGGTCAGGACGCGACGGGGAGCATCGGGAAGCAGGTCCCGAGGCTCCTCAACGGCCCGACGGCGTAGGCTGGGCGCGCGGGGACACCGCGCGTCGATCAGCCCTTGTCGACGCCCTCGGCGTTCTCGCTCGCGGCACCCAGGAGTGCGCGAACCTCGGACTCGCGATAGCGACGATGCCCCCCGAGGGTCCGGATCGACGACAGCTTGCCGGCCTTGGCCCAGCGAGTGACGGTCTTGGGATCGACGCGGAACAGGCTCGCGACCTCGGCCGGTGTGAGCAGAACTTCGGACTCTCCATGGACGGACATCACTGCACCTCCTCCTAGCGACTGGCTGGTCCGACGGTGACGTCGGAACGCGACGACAGCGCTGCGCTAGCCCTTCCATTGTCGCAGCATGAGGATTTTGGGCGACTTGGCGGACAGGGTGAATTAGGCGGGGTATGGGTGGTACAGGTGTTTCGGACCGAGATCCGGGCGTGTCGCGCGGCCCGGATCTCCTCCTCCGACCGCTCCTGCCCCACCCCCTGCGACCTCGCCGCGACCGGCCTCGACCCCCTGGTACGGCGTCGGGAGCAGCCCGACGGGCCACCGTTGTGTGGAGACAGTGTGACAAGGCACCCGTTCGGGGGACCTGAGTGGCTGGAATGCATCCGGACCATGTACCGTTGGACTCTGAACAGACGAAACACACTCCCGGGGCCGCACGTCGAAGTACGTTGCCGCCCCGCTTCTACGTTGAGGGGGTCGGAGCCATGGGCCGCGGCCGTCAGAAGGCTAAGCAGACCAAGGTCGCTCGTGCGCTGAAGTACTACAGCCCCGAGACGAACTACCAAGCTCTCGAACAAGAGCTCACTGGTCACAGCCACACGGATCTCGCGACAGATCCTCGCTACGGAGCGAGGTCTTCCGAGGACAACAGCGGAGAGTACGACCAGCCGTTCGCCGGCTGGTCCGACGACCGCTGACTCGACCTCACCCCCTCCTGCGACCTTCGGGCCCCAGGCGGTCCGTGAGTCGACAGATCGCGAGTACGTCCTCAGTGACCTGCCCGCGACCTCACGTCGTTCGACGAAAAGCGCGTCCTGCACCCCAGGCCTCCCGGCCCGAGTCGCAGGACGCGCTTTTCGTCGTACGTCAGTTGCGGTAGTCACCCGTCAGGCGCACAGCCCCTGCGTGGACGCCCTTGGTGCCGACCACCAGGTCCTCTCCCCCGGCGGCAGACGGCTCGGCCGGGTCGAGAGCGCCCACGGTGCCCAGGACCCAGGCCGTGAGGCCCAGCTCGGTGCATCGCGCGAGGGCGGCGTCAGCGCCGTCGGCGCCCACGATCGCGACCATGCCCACGCCCAGGTTGAGCGTGTTCTCCAGGTCACGTCGAGGCACGTTCCCGAGGTCACGGACCACGGTGAAGATCGGCGGGACCTCCCACGAGCCGCGGTCGATCGTCCCGACGAGGCCAGCCGGGAGCACACGGGCCAGGTTGGCCGCGAGCCCACCACCCGTGACGTGCGTGAACGCGTGCACCTGCGCCGCGTCGTCGTGGGCCAGGGCCAGGCAGTCGCTCGCGTAGACGCGCGTGGGCTCGAGCAGCTCCTCGCCGAGCGTCCGACCGAACTCCTCGACCTCTCGGTCCAGCTCCCAGCCCGCGTGCTTCACGACCGCACGCACCAGCGAGTAGCCGTTCGAGTGCAGGCCCGAGGATCCCAGCGCGATGAGGACGTCGCCCTCGCGCACCCGCTCGGGGCCCAGGAGGCGGTCGGCCTCGACCACGCCCGTCGCGGCACCCGCGACGTCGTACTCGTCCTCGCCCAGGAGACCCGGGTGCTCGGCCGTCTCCCCGCCGACGAGGGCCGTGCCGGCGACCTCGCACGCCGCCGCGATGCCACGGACGATGCCTGCGATGCGCTCGGGCACGACCTTGCCGCACGCGATGTAGTCCGTCATGAAGAGCGGCTTGGCCCCCACCACGACGATGTCGTCGACGACCATGCCCACGAGGTCGAACCCGATCGTGTCGTGGACGTCCATGGCCTGCGCGATCGCGACCTTGGTCCCCACGCCGTCGGTCGAGGTGGCCAGCAGGGGCTTGGTGTAGGTCGCGACCTCGCTGAAGTCGTAGAGCCCGGCGAACCCGCCCACTCCCCCGAGGACCTGGGGGCCGTGCGTACGGCGTACGGCGTCCTTCATCAGCTCGACGGCCTTGTCGCCCGCCTCGGTGTCGACACCGGCTGCGGCGTACGTGAGACCTTCAGACACGAATGAACTCCTGGTGGTTGCGGCGCGCCCCGGGTGGGGCGGTGCGTCGTACGGGGTCAGGGGTGGTCGAGGGCGGTCCCGCCGCCGACTCCCACGGAGAGGCTGCGCAGCCCGTCCTCCGGAGCGCCCAGCGGCAGCTCGGCCTGCTCGAGCAGGTGCTTGCCGAGCTGGTCGTCCGGGGGCAGCTCGATGGGGTACTTCCCGGTGAAGCAGGCCGTGCAGAGCTGGGAGGCGGACTGCTCGGTCGCCGCGATCATCCCCTCCTCGGAGATGTACCCGAGGGTGTCGGCGCCCAGCGAGGCGCCCACCTCCTCGGGCGACAGGCCGTTGGCGATGAGCTCGGCGCGCGACGCGAAGTCGATGCCGTAGAAGCAGGGCCACTTGACCGGCGGGGAGCTGATGCGGACGTGGACCTCGGCGGCCCCCGCCTCGCGCAGCATGCGGATCAGGGCACGCTGGGTGTTGCCGCGGACGATCGAGTCGTCGACGACGACGAGACGCTTGCCCCGGATGACGTCGCGCAGCGGGTTCAGCTTCAGCCGGATGCCGAGCTGGCGCAGCGTGTCCGACGGCTGGATGAAGGTGCGCCCGACGTAGGCGTTCTTGGTCAGCCCCTGGCCGAACGGGATGCCCGACTCCTGGGCGTACCCCACGGCGGCGGGGGTGCCGGACTCGGGGACCGGGATCACGAGGTCTGCGTCGATGCCGTGCTCGCGAGCGAGCTGGCGCCCCATCTCGACGCGCGCGGCGTGCACCGAGCGGCCGTTGATCGAGGTGTCCGGGCGGGCCAGGTAGACGTACTCGAAGACGCAGCCCGCGCGCTCGACCGGTGCGAAGCGCTGCGAGCGCAGGCCGTCACCGTCGATCGCGATGAGCTCGCCCGGCTCGACCTCACGGACGAACGACGCGCCCACGATGTCCAGGGCGGGGGTCTCGCTCGCGACGACCCAGCCACGCTCGAGGCGACCCAGGACGAGCGGGCGCACCCCCTGCGGGTCACGCGCCGCGTAGAGCGTCTTCTCGTCCATGAAGACGAGGCTGAAGGCGCCTCTGAGCCGCGGCAGGACCTCCATCGCGGTGTCCTCGAGCGAGTGGTCGTCGTCCCCCGCGAAGAGCGCCGTGATGAGGGCCGTGTCGGTCGTGTTGCCGCGGGCCAGCTCGCCGCGGCGCTGCGCGCCGTAGCGCTCGGCGACGAGGTTCACGAGCTCGGCGGAGTTGGTCAGGTTGCCGTTGTGCCCCAGCGCGACCGTCCCCGACGACGTCGCACCCAGCGTGGGCTGCGCGTTCTCCCAGGTCACGCCACCGGTGGTCGAGTACCGGCAGTGCCCGACGGCGATGTGTCCCGTCAGGGCGTTGAGGGCCGTCTCGTCGAAGACCTGGGAGACGAGTCCCATGTCCTTGTAGACGAGGATCTGCTCACCATTGCTGGTCGCGATCCCGGCCGACTCCTGACCGCGGTGCTGCAACGAGTACAGACCGAAGTAGGCAAGTTTGGCGACCTCTTCGCCGGGCGCCCAGACACCGAAGACGCCACAAGCGTCCTGGGGGCCTTTCTCGCCGGGCATGAGGTCGTGGTTGAGAAGTCCATCTCCGCGGGGGGCCACGGCTCCAGTGTCCCATACGGTCCCGGGCTGCCCGAAGTCACGACCAGGGGGTGGACCACGTGACCGGACGAGGGTCCGGCTCCGCGTGCTCGCTCAGCGGCGCAGGCTGCGCTTGTCCGCCCAGATCGCCAGGGCGCCCGCGACGAGCGTCGTGAGCGTCGTCGTCCCCAGCACGACGACCGTGAGGTAGACGCCGGGCTTGAGGACGCCGCGGGACTCCGGGGAGCCGAGCCACGTGATCCCGAGGCACAGCCCCACGACGATCCCGACGACCGCGCCCGTCGTGAAGAACGCCTTGTACCGGGGCGCGCGACGGATCGTCGTCGGGTCGATCATCGACTCGATCTCGACCTCGTCACCACGGATGCCGCCGTCGTTCGCGTCACCGGGCTCGGTCGACGCGGTGTCCGCGGCAGCGGGCGTGGTCGGAGCTACCGGGGCGGCCGGGGCGGCAGCGCCGGTCTCCGGCGGAGCGGCGGGAACGGGGCCGTCAGGGGTCGCGTTCGCGTCGGGGGTGGGGGTGCTGGGGCTCACGCGCCGACAGTACCCCGTCCGGCTGAGAATCCCCTGGGCCGCACCCGTGCCGACGGGGCGCGAGACGCCGTCGGGCCTGCTCCCCCAGCAGGGAAGCAGGCCCGACGGATCCTCAGGTGATCAGCGCGTCAGCCGCACGTGACCGCCGGGTAGGCGACCTCGTAGACCTCGGTCAGCGTCTGACCGCCCTGCGACTTCGTCGCTCGGACCTCGACCGTGCCGGCCGGCACGGACGTGGCGCGGGTGTTGAACGACTGCGCCGCGATCTTGCCCTCCTTGAGGTTCGGGAAGGTCTTGGTGCCGTAGGGCGTCGTGAACTTCACGTCGATCGGGCCGGACTCGCCGTTCACGCCCTTGACCGACAGGTGCACGCGGCCTCCGACGCACTGGCCCTTCGCGGTCAGGTCGTCCATGACGACGTCGGGAAGGTCGACCCCTTCGACCGTGAGGGCCAGGCGCGTGACCGTGCCGCTCGGGTCCGCGACCACGTACAGGCCGTACTCGCCGCCCGCCGTCTCCGCCGGGACCGGCACCTCGAGGCTCGCGGCGCCGTTCGTGACCGTGCCCGTGGCCACGGCCGTCCCCGGGTTCGCCGGGTCGAACGCCGTGCCCGCAGGCACGAGGTACGCCGAGACCCCCGTGTTGGCCGGGCTGCCGAGCGACGTCAGGTTCAGACGAGAGACCGCCGCGGTGACGGACTCACCTGCGGTGACCGTGCCCAGCCCGTCCGCGACCACACCACGACGGGCGAAGTCGGGGGCGAGGTCCGGGTGGGCCTGCAGGTAGGAGATCCACGCGTCACGGTCGATCAGACCCGAGTCGCGCGCGTCCGTGCCCTGCGAGAAGACCCGGAAGTTGTCACCGCCCGTCGCGAGGAACGAGAACGTCGCGACCCGGTAGACCTTCGCCGGGTCGAGCGGCTCACCGTTGATGAGGACCGACGTGATGTTGTCACCCGGGGTGGCGTTCACGTCCGCGGTCTTCGCGGTGTAGCTGACGTTGTCCGACAGCCCCAGGGCCAGGTACGGGCGCGACGGACGCGTGCCGTCCGCGTTGGTCTGCCACTGCTGCTCGAGCATCGTCTCGACCTGCGCGCCCGTGAGGGACACGGTCCACAGGTTGTTGACGAACGGCAGGACCGCGTTGGCCTCGGCGTACGTGATGACGCCGTCCGCACCGAAGTAGAGCTCGTTGCGGAGCCCGCCCGGGTTGACGACACCGAAGTCGGCACCGCCGCGGGCCGGGTCGGCCAGCGTGTCGCGCAGCGAGGTCGCGACGAGGTTCCCGAGCGTCGACTCCGACGCACGGTCGTCACGCCCCGTGGAGGGCAGCGGGCCCGAGCCCGTGTACTTGCCGTCCACGTACGAGCCCCCCAGGTAGGCGGTCGTGATGTCGGCCGTGACCGAGCCGACCGGCTGAGCGCCGATGACCTCGGCCTGCGCGAGCGCCGCGTCGACGATCGTCTTGACCTGGGCCACGCGGGGGTAGGTCGCGACGAGCTCGCCGGCAGGTGTCGTGGTGCGCTTGACGTTCTCGACGGAGTAGTCCGTGACGAGGTCCGTCGCGGTGTCGAACGTCAGGCTCACGTGCCCGACGTTCTCGCCGTAGCTGCCGGTCTGCAGGACCGGACGGGTCCGGTCGGTGCCGGGGATCGGCGCCTCCCACGCGTACTGCTTGTGCGTGTGGCCCGTGAAGATCGCCGAGACGCGGGCGTCCGTGTCGTTGACGATCTGCTCGAACGCGCCCTGGTGGGCGAGCTCCTGCTCGAGCGTCGAGCCGTCGGGCGTGCCCGCGCTCGCGCCCTCGTGGTAGAGGGCGACCAGCAGGTCGGCCTCACCGTTCGCGGCGTCACCGTCGCGCAGCTGCGCGGCGACACGGTTCACGGCCTCGACGGGGTCGCCGAAGTCGAGGTCCGCCACGCCGGACGGCGTCACGAGCGTCGGGGTCTCCTCGGTCACGGCGCCGATGACGCCGACCTTGACCCCGTCGACGTCGATCACCGCGTACTCCGGCAGGGCCGGGTTCGTGGTGCCCTTGGCGTAGACGTTGGCCCCCAGGTAGGACCAGTCGGCCGCGTCGCTCACGCGCCCGGTCAGGTCCGCGAAGCCCTTGTCGAACTCGTGGTTGCCCACCGCGGAGGCGGACAGGTCCAGGGCGTTGAGCACGTCGATCGTCGGCTGGTCGTCCTGCAGCGCCGAAGCGAACAGCGAGGCGCCGATGTTGTCACCGACCGAGAGGAACGCGGTACCCACCGGGTTGGCAGCGCGCAGCTGCTCGACCGTCCCGGCGAACGCGACGGTGTTCGCGTCGATGCGACCGTGGAAGTCGTTGATCGCGAGCAGGTCGAGCTCCTTGACCCCGCCCGGCTCCTCGCCGCCCAGCTCGAGGCCGACGACGATCGGGTCGTGGTCGGACGAGCGGAACGCCGTGGTGTCGTACAGGTTCGAGACGTTGTAGTTGAAGCGGCTGTACTCGTTCGCGATGGGCTCGACCGAGTTGATGTTCCAGATGTCGGTGTCCGTGACCGCGTTCGCGGCGCCGGGCGATGCGAGCACGTGGTCGAGCGAGCCGACGAGGCCGTCGAACAGGTACGTCTCCTTGCCCGTCGTCGGGCCCAGGTCGACGTAGCCCGCGTCCGTGAGGACCTTGATCGGGTCCTCCTGGGCGTAGGCGTTGAAGTCGCCCGCGAGCAGCACCTTGTCGGTGCCCGCAGCCGACGAGACCTGGTCGGCGAACGTCACGAGCGCCGTGGCCTGCTTGACGCGCGACGCGTTCGACGCGCCCTGCCCGTCGCCCTGGTCGGCGTCCGCCCCCGAGCCCGAGCCCTTGGACTTGAAGTGGTTCGCGATGACGACGAAGTCCGTCGAGGCCTCGCCCCCGGCGACCCGGAAGGTCTGGGCGAGCGGCTCACGCGCGTTGTCGAAGGCCGCGACGTCGTGGACGACCGAGGCCCCCACGGGCTCGACGACCGCCGGACGGTAGATGAACGCCGTGCGGATGACGTCCTCCGACGCGGGCAGCGTCGCGGGCGAGGGCACGAAGGCCCAGGTCCCGGCACCGGCCGCGGCGTTGAGGCGGTCCGTGAGCGTCGAGAGCGCGGCGTCACGGCTCTTGCCGAACGCCTTGGAGTTCTCGATCTCCTCGAGCGAGACGACGTCCGCGTCCAGGGCGTTGATCGCCGCGACGATCTTGGTCTCCTGACGCTGAAGGTTCGCCGCGTTCGCCGCACCGCGGGCGTCGCAGCCCGTGCGTACCGTGATCGGGTTGCCCTCGCGGTCCGTGTAGAACTGGCACCCGCTGAGCTGGTCGCCCGTCGTGGTGAAGTAGTTCAGGACGTTGAACGTCGCCACGGTCACGTCGCCGCCCACGGCCTCCGGGGCGTCCGTGCGCGTGTTCGCGAACGTCGCGGGCTGGACCGCGGCCGCGTTGGCCGGGGTGAGCTCCGTGACGGGCTGGAAGTTCCAGCCGTCGAACCGGTAGTCGAGGACCACGGGCGACGTGAACGTCGCGAGCGCGCCGACGCGCACCGGCGCGCCGCCGGTCAGGTACGGCAACGGCTTGGCCTTGTTCGCGGCGTTGTTGAAGTTCGTCGTCGCCCCGTCGTCGAGGTTGACGCGGCGGGCGTTCGCGTCGGCGACCGCGGCCGCGGCCTCCGCGCTGCCCGGACGGCCGACCGACGTGGGCTGCCGCAGCGGCTCGGTGCCGCTCGCCAGGACGACCGAACCGTAGTAGTTCGTGTCGTAGTTGTCGGCGACGACGTAGTCGCCGGCGGGCTGGACGAGCATGCCCTCGAGCTTCTCGCGGTCCGCGGCGGTCGCGGGGTACGCGACGTTCGCGGGCTTGACGACCTCGGCCGGGTCCGTCAGGACCTTCCAGCCGGTCGCCGCGGGCGTGACCTGCGTCAGCCCGAAGTACTCCGAGACCACGCCCGTGACCTCGACGTGCTGGCCGACCTGCAGCGCCGTCGCCGCAGCCTTCGAGTACACGAAGAGGCCGTCCGACGCGGTGTGCGTCGCGAGGTCCAGGTCGCCCCCCGAGCCGGCCGTCTGGATGTAGAGACCGTCGAAGCCGCCCGAGGGGTAGGTCGCGGTCACGACGCCGCGCGTCGTGACGGTCTGGCCCACGAGGGGGCTCGCGTCACCCGTGCCCTGGATCTCGGCGATGGTCTTCGCTGCGCCGGGCTCCGGGTCGGGGCCGGGTCCTGAGCCGCCGCCGCTGTTCTGCGGCGTGACCGTGCTGCTGACCGCGAAGTCCTTGGAGTTGTCGTCCGTGTCCGCGCCGGCCGCGCGGTTGAGCGAGCCCGGCACGGTGTTGGCCGTTCCCGCGGGAGCCGCCGCGGTCTCGAACGTGTTGGACGTGCCGTAGCCCAGCAGGTCCACGACCTGCGGGTTGCCCACGACGGAGCCGGGCGTGATCGTGATCGCCGAGGCCGACCTGACCAGGGCGAGCGTCCCGTTCTGGCCCTGCGGCGCGATGGTGCCGGTCGCGTCGGGCGTCGGGAGCGCGGCGCCGTTGGCGCCGTTCGAGGCGCCCTGCACCAGGTAGTAGCCGCCCGCCTTGATCTTGCCCGTGAGCGGGACGACGCCGTTCGAGGCTCCCGTGCCCGTCGCGGACCGGTACTGGACCGACCAGCCCGTGAGGTCGATGTCCGCAGCCGTGGGGTTGTAGAGCTCGACGAACTTGTTGAGGTAGGGGGCGTTGGCGCTCCCGCCGTTGAGGTACGCCTCGTTGATGACGACGGACGAGCCGTCGACCGCAGCAGATGCCGCCCCTGCGGCTACCGTGCTGAGCGCCGCCGTGGCGACGAGCGACGCCGAGAGGGTGGCCGCGACCACACCTCTCCTGCGTCGGGACTGGTGGTGACTACCGATCACGCTGACTCCTTCGTGTCGTGGCCGGGTTCCCGGCGCGCCCGCCTCGGCGCGGGTGGCGCGGGTGCAGGCTCTGGAATCCAACAGCAGGCTGATGAACACGTGGTGTCCGGCCGGTCTCCACCGGTCGAACGACCACGTCTCCCAGGCGGACGGCACCCTCCGGCCGGGGTGCGCGACGTCGTCGTGCGCGGACCGGTCGACGGGCACCGTCGCCCGTTCGCCTCGCACGCTATCTCACGATGCAGACACTGCGAACTTCGAAGGGCCCTCGCTCTCGCCCGAGAGCGGCGGCAGCCGGTGCCGAGGGCGACGGCAGCCGGTGCGGGGCGGCTGCGCGTCGAGGGTGGTCTACCGGTCGCGGCGGCGCGCGGCCTGCAACGGCAGCAGCGACGAGATGTCCGACCGTTCGCCCGAGGCGCTGATGCGGCCGTCGGCGACGGCCTCGGCCCAGTCGACCGCCCCCGTCACGAGGCCGAGCCACGTCTCGGGGTCGGTCTCGACGACGTTGGGCGGGGTCCCGCGGGTGTGCTTCGGGCCCTCGACCGCCTGGACCGCTCCGTACGGGGGCACCCTGACCTCGACGGCGTGGCCGGGGGCTACCTCGGCCAGCTCTTCGAGCGTGAAGCGGACGGCGGTCGTGATCTCGGGGCGGCCGGCGGCACCGTCCTGCCAGGCGGCGAGAGCGGTGCGGCCGACGGCCGGGTCGGTGCGGCGACGAGGAGGCATGGGTCCATCCTCACGCACTCGACGGACCCGACCCCTCAGGCGAGCTCGAAGTCGACCCGACGACGTTCGATCGACGCCTCGCGCACCCTGACCCGCACGGGGTCGCCCAGCGGCAGGTCGGCCCCCTCGACGCTCGCCCGGACCGCGGGCTCGGCGATCACGACCTGGCCCCGCACGAGGTGCCGGTCGTCGGACGCCGGTGCGGGACCGCCGGGGGTGGCCTCGGACGCCGGCGTGACCGCAGCAGCCTCCTTCGCCGCCCGCTCCGCAGCCTTGGCCGCGCGACGGCGCCGCTCCTCGTCGTTCTCGACGTCGACGACCACGGCGTCGAGCACCTCCCCGACCCGCCCCGTGAGGAGCGCCGCCTCGATGATGTCCACGCTCGCCCGCTCGTACGACCCGGCACGCTGGCCGGTCCTGGCCATGGTGCGCGGCAGTCCCGGCAGGGCGTCGCGCACCCAGGTCGGCACGTCCTCGCCCGCGCACAGGGCCAGGCAGATCTCGGTCCCGTAGCGGTCGACCAGGCGCCGCAGCGGCGCGGTCACGTGCGCGTACTCGGCGGCGATCGCGGCGTGCGCGACGTCGTCGGGCACGCCCGCCGGCTGTCCCGTGCCACCGAACGGGACGTACGACGCGCCACGGAACAGCGACGTCGCCTCGTTGAGGAAGGCCGCGTGCCGTGACGTCGCCGAGTCGAGCGCGGCGAGCAGCTCACCGTAGGACTGGTCCTGGGGCCAGTCGATGCCGAGCGCGCCCGCCGTGCGGCGCAGGCGCGCCAGGTCACGCGGGTCTGCCGCCGGGAGCGTCCGGAAGATCCCCACCCCGCCCGACCGCATGATCCGCGCGGCGGCGATGCCGGTCAGCAGCGAGACCTGCGCGTTCCACCCCTCGACCGGGAGGGTTGCTCGGAACTCGAGCCCGAACGTCCCGTCCTCGTGCGCCACGACGTCCTGCTCAGGAACGTTGAGGGACACCCCACCCCGCTCGCGCTCGCGTGCCTCGCGCAGCAGCCCGATCTCGCGCAGCAGGTCGAGCATCTCGCCCGCCTCCCCCGCGTCGAGACGCGCCTGAACCTCCTCGTACGTCAGCCGCGCGGTGCTGCGCACGAGGGCGCGCTCGACCCGGGCGGACGTGATCTCGCCCCGCTCGTCGAGCTCCACGTGCCAGACGGCGGCGGCCCGGTCCGCGTCCGGGAGGAGGCTCGCGGCGGCCTCGGACAGGACCGCAGGATGCAGAGGAGTGCGCTCGTCGGGGCCGTAGAGCGTCATCCCCCGCTCGTTCACCTCGGCGTCGAGGGCGCCGCCCGGGGTCACGAAGACCGCGAGGTCGGCGATCGCGTACCGCACGAGGTAGCCGCCGGGGCGGCGCGCGAGGTGGACCGCCTGGTCGAGGTCCATCGACCCGGGCGGATCGATCGTCACGAACGGCACGTCACGCTGGTCGGCGCGCCCGTCCGTGACGTCCCGTCGTGCGGCCTCGGTCGCCTCGTCGAGGACCGGCCGGGGGAACTCTGCGGGGATCTCCATCTCGGCCCGCAGCGTGGCGAGCGCGGTCAGGACGGGGTCGACCGCAGGCAGGACGGTGGCGGTGGGGGGCGCGACGCGCAGGTTCCGGGAGGGCACGTCCCGACTCTAGGGGGTGTCTGGCGCCGTCGGGCGGCGCGGCGACCCCTCACGCCGGTCTCCCACCCCGGCACACGAGTGACGGCCCCGGGCCGTGGCCCGGAGCCGTCACTCGTGCGTCGGTCGCCTGCTCGCGCCGACACCGCCTGGTCGAGCCGCCCTAGAGGCCGGCCGTTCCGAAGCGGTCACGCACCGCGGCGGCCTCCCCCGAGGCGGTCGCCGTGGATGCGAGCTCGTTGCGCACCTCGTCTCGGAGCTTGCCCTGGTTCCGAGGATCAGGTGCGGCCGACAGGAGGAGCTTGGTGTACTCGTGCTGCGGGTTCAGGATGACGTCGTCCGCCGGCCCCCGCTCCACGATGTTGCCACGGAACATGACGATGATCTCGTCGGAGAAGTGGCGCGCTGTCGCGAGGTCGTGCGTGATGTACAGGACCCCGAGGTTCTCCTCGCGCTGGAGGCGCGCGAGCAGGTTGAGGACGCCGAGCCGGATCGAGACGTCGAGCATCGACACGGGCTCGTCCGCGATGAGGAAGCGAGCCCCCGGTGCGAGCGCCCTGGCGATCGCGACGCGCTGCCGCTGGCCCCCCGACATCTCGTGCGGGCGCTTCTCGGCGAAGATCGCCGCAGGCGTCAGGTTGACGCGCGTGAGCAGCTCCTCGACCGCCTCGTCGAGCTCGGCGTTCGTCTTCGCCCGACCGTGGATCCGGAGCGGGCGCTCGAGGTGGTGGCGGATCGAGTGGAACGGGTTGAGCGACGCGAAGGGGTCCTGGAAGACCATCTGGACGTTGTGCCGGTACGTCGCCAGGGCCCGGCCGCGGTGGGCGCTCGGCGTGCCGTCGATGAGGATCTGCCCCGACGTCGGTGTCTCGAGCTTGGCGATCATGCGCGCGACCGTGGACTTGCCCGACCCGGACTCCCCGACGATCGCGATCGTCTTGCCGGGCTCGAGCGTGAACGAGACGTCGTTCACGGCACGGAGCCGCGACCTCTTGAGCCCGTTGCGGATCGTGAAGTCCTTGGTCACGTTGCGGACCTCGAGCGTGCCCATCAGGCCACCTCTCCCGTGTTGTCTCCCGAGCCTTCGCCGGACCGGACGAACGCCCCGCGCTCCCCCGTCAGGCTGGGGAACGATGCCAGCAGCTTGCGCGTGTACTCGTGCGCAGGTGCGCGGTAGATCTCCTCGGAGGTGTTCAGCTCGACGATCTCGCCCTGGAGCATGACCGCGATGCGGTCGCTGATCTCCAGGAGCATGGGCAGGTCGTGCGTGATGAAGACGACTGCGAAACCGAACTGCTCACGCAGGCGCATGATCTCGCGGAGGATCCCGCGCTGGACGACCACGTCGAGGGCGGTCGTCGGCTCGTCCATGATCATGACCTGCGGGTTCAGCGCGAGCGCCATCGCGATCATGACGCGCTGACGCATGCCGCCCGAGAGCTCGTGGGCGTAGCTGTTCAGACGGTTCGGGTCCACGCCGACCAGCTCGAGAAGCTCGCGACTGCGAGCGACCTTCTCCTTCTTGGACATCCCCCGACGGTGGGTGTCGAGGACGTCGAAGAGCTGGGCCTTGATGCTGATGACCGGGTTCAGGGAGTTCATCGCCCCCTGGAAGACCATGGAGACCTTGTCCCACCGGAACGCGCGGAGCGCGTCCCCCGTCAGGGCTGCCACGTCGATGTCGTGACCGTCCTTGTCGTGCAGGACGATCTCGCCGCTCGTGCGGAGCGCGGGCGGCTTGAGGAGCTGGTTGAGGCCGTACGCCAGCGTCGTCTTGCCGCACCCGGACTCCCCGGCCAGGCCGAGGATCTCGCCACGGTGGAGCGTCAGTGACACGTCCTTGACGGCCCGGACCACGGGACTGACCTGGTACTCGATCGAGACGTTCTTCGCGGTCAGGACGGGGACGGCGTCGGCCGCGGCTCCGGCGTTCCCGGCGGGCCTGGAGGTCAGGGTCGGCGTGCTCATGCTTCCACCTTCTCGTCGTGGCGGGCCGAGACCTCGACCGGCGGACGCTTCGCCGACGGGGTTGCTCCGCGCTTCCCACGCTTCTTCTGGGCGAGCCGGACGTTCTTCACAGCCGCAGGGGCCGTCCGGAGCTTGGGGTTGATGATCTCGTCGATGCTGAAGTTGATCAGCGCGAGACCGCAGCCGAACAGCGCGATCAGCAGGCCCGGCGGCACGAACCACCACCACCGTCCGTAGGCCATCGCGTTCTGGGTGCTGGCCTCGTTGAGGATCGTGCCCCACGTGACCGACCCCGAGGGGCCGAGGCCCAGGTAGGAGAGCCCGGCCTCGCTGAGGATCGCGAGGATCACGGCACCCAGGAAGTTCGCCGCGAGCAGCGGGAGCAGGTTCGGCAGGATCTCGACCAGGATGATCCGGGGCGCCTTCTCGCCCGCGACCTTCGCTGCGTACACGTAGTCACGGCTGCGCAGCGACCGGGCCTGGGCGCGGAGCACGATCGCGGCTCCGGCCCACCCCGTGATACCGAGGATCAGGGCGATGAGCAGGAGCGAGCGGGACTCGAGGTAGGCCGAGATCACGATGATCAGCGGCAGCCCCGGGATCACGAGCATGATGTTCGTGATGAACGAGAGGATCTCGTTGGTCCAGCCCCCCACGTAGCCGGCGATGATGCCGAACGCCAGGGACAGGACCATCGCGATGACACCTGCGAGGAGACCGACCGTGAGGGACCCCATGCCACCGTGAGCGACCTGGGCGAAGATGTCCACGCCGATGTTGTTGGTGCCGAGCAGGTGCTCGGAGCTCGGCGGGAGGTACTGCGCGTTCTTGGTCGAGGTCGGGCTCTGGCTGAAGAGCGGCGCCAGGACCGAGAAGAGGACGATGCCGAGCGTCAGGACGAGCCCGACGACGAGCTTGCCGGAGCGGCGAGGAAGCATGGCCCGCAGGCCTCGCTTGGGCGCGGCGCTGGTCTGGACGGGCTCGCCGGCGACGACCGACTCCGGCGACGCGATCGGGACGTCGGGCACGAGCCCGCGCGTCTCGTTGCGGGCGGGAAGTCCGTCGACCACGACCGAGCTGGCCGGGGCGGCGTCGGCAGCCGGGGTGACGGTCTCGGCGTCACGGATGTCGTCAGCCATTGTTGCGCGTCCTCGGGTCGATGATGCCGTTGATCAGGTCCATGAGGAAGTTCGCGGCAAGCACCACGACGGTGATCACCAGGAACGCTCCCTGCATGAGGGCGTAGTCCTTGGCCTGGACCGCCGTGAAGAGCAGCTTGCCGATCCCGGGGTAGCTGAACGCCTGCTCCATGACCACGGACCCTGCGACGACGAAGCCCAGCGCGATGCCGAACCCTGTGACCGACGGCAGGACCGCGTTGCGGGTCGCGTAGGTCGTGGCGACGCGCATGGGGCGCAGCCCCTTGGCCTCGGCCGTGGTGACGTAGTCCTCGGCGAGGGTGGACACCATCATGTTGCGCATCCCGAGGAGCCACCCGCCCATCGCGGACAGGACGATCGTGATGGCGGGCAGCGTGCCGTGGTAGATCACGCTGCCGATGAACTCCCACGACCACTCGGGGCCGTTGTCGAACATGAAGATGTCGTAGGCACCGACGATGGGGAACCAGCCCAGCGACACCGAGAAGACCGAGATCAGGACCAGCGCGAGCCAGAAGTAGGGCACGGCCTGGAGGAAGGTCGACGCGGGGATGATGTGGTCGACCCAGGTCCCGCGCTTCCACCCGACCCAGGCGCCGCCACCGACGCCCAGGAGGAAGGCGATGATCGTCGCCAGCCCGACGAGGCCCACCGTCCAGGGGAGGGCCTCGCCAATCAGCTGGTCGACGGTCGCCGGGAAGTAGACCACCGAGGTACCGAAGTCACCCTTGAAGAGGTTCCCCCAGTAGGCGAGGTACTGGTCCCAGAGCGATGCGTCGTCACTGCCGAAGAGGAGATCGATGCTGTTGAGCATCCCAGGAGTCAGTTCGCCATTCCTCCGCAGAAGCGTATCGATGTAGATCTGCTTCGGGTCACCGGGTATGGCCCGGGGAAGAATGAAGTTGAGTGAGACGGCGGCCCAGAGGGTGACCACGTAGAACGTGATCCGCCGTGCGAAATACCTCATGCGATGGACTCCTCGTGGCTCCGAGCTCCTCTTCGGCAGTACGACATCAGCTGTTGGACTCGAGCTGCGAGAGGATGACGCCGTTGCTGATGGTGGCCCACGACGGCGGGAACGCGTACATGTCACCCTCGGTGGGCCAGCCCGTGTAGTCCTTCGTGTTGACGAACGACATGGTCGGGTTCACGACCAGAGCGATGTACGGAAGGTCACGGACGATCTCCTTCTGGACCGTGGCGTACGCCTCCTTCTTGGCCTCTTCGTCGTTCGTGGCGGCGGCTGCGGCCACCGCGTCGTCGACGAGCGGGTTCGAGTAGCGCGGGAAGTTGAAGCGGCCGGCCTCGATCGTCTCGCCCACCGGCGTCGTGTACTCGGTCGTGAGCCACTGGCGGTAGATCGCGAACGGGTCGTCGAGCGAGGTGCCCGTGATGCCGCTGATCATCATCTGGTAGTTGCCGGCGGTCCGGGCGTCGGACATCTCCTGCTGCGTGATCTTCACGTGGTTGATCTGGACGCCCGCGTCGATCCCCTGCTGAGCGATCAGGTCGCCCGCGGCGTTGTGGTCGCTCCAGCCCTCGACGGAGATGAGCTCGACGACGAGCTTCTGGCCGTCCTTCTCGTAGATGCCGTCGGCACCCTTGGTGTAGCCGGCGCCCGTGAGGACCTTGTCGGCCTCCGCGACGTTGGCCTCCTGCGGGCTCTCCTTCTCGATGTCCGGCGAGATCCACCGGTCGTCGCGACCGACGAGCGCGAGCGAGGGCGACGCCACCGCTGCGTGCCCCGAGAACGCCTTGTCGTTGATCTCGCCACGGTCGATCAGCAGGTTGACCGCCTCACGGACCGCGAGGTCCGTCTGGGGGCCCACGCAGCCGAGCGCGGCGTTCATGCAGGACATGATCGTCGTCGGGTCCTGCGGGGTGTTGAGGAGGGAGAGCTGCCCCTTGCCCGTGATGGGCTCCGGGTCGGCGACGAACATCGTCGTCCAGTCGATCTTGCCCGTGGCCAGGAGGTCCTGGGCGCTCTGGTTCTTGTCGAGGGCCAGGTAGCGGACCTTCTTGAGCTTGGGCGCCTCGCCCCAGTAGTCCTCGTTGGCCACGACGGTGTAGGTCGCGTCCGAGATGGTGTCGAGGATGTAGGGGCCGGTGCCGACCGGCTTGTCGTTCGTGAACGTGATCTTGTCGGCGACGCCCTCGTAGATGTGCTCGGGCACCATGAGCGTCGTGCCGAGGATCTGGACGGCGGCCGTGAACTGTGCGCCGTTGAACGTCAGCTTGACCGTCGAGTCGTCGACCTTCTCGGCCGCGCTGAGGTAGTCACGCTTGGCGGTCTCGTTGGTGTACGAGAAGATGACGTCCTCGACCGTGAACGGCTCGCCGTCGGTCCACTTGACGCCCTCGCGGATCTTGATGGTGAGCTCGGTGCCGTCCTCGGACCACTCGTAGGACTCGCCGAGGCGCGGCGTCGGGTCGCCGGCCTCTGCCCGGTTGTAGAAGAAGAGCGGCTCGTAGATCCCGCCGTTGGTCACGTGCAGGGGGTTCGGGGCGTAGGGGTTGAAGTTCGCGACCATGGGGGTCTGCGTCCCGGCCCACACGTTCAGGACACGGCTGCTCTCGCCGCCGCCCCCCTCGTTCTTCTCGCCCCCGGAGCTGGAGCAACCGGCCGCGAACATCGTCACACCGGTCACCAGGGCAACCGCCGTGAGCAGGCGCTTGCGCGCCACGCTTCGAATCATCATTGGTCCTTTCGAGTCGTCAACGCGTCGTCACGCTGATCGGCCGCTCGCCACCGTGCGAGCTCGTGGCAGGAACACTAACGAATCCCGGACGGGGTTCCGACCAATACAACAGGAAAGTTACCTAAATGAAATCTCGCCGACTCCGGGGCACCCCGGAACCGCTAGATCCTGCGGATTCGAGCCGAGGCGTCCCGCCGACGATCGGTGCGCAGTGCACAACGGAACCGTCCGGCGGGGACGCTCGTCGGTCGGGTGGCCGCCGTGGGAACGCTCCGACGACGACCTCTCCCAGCGTCCTCCTGGGGGGCTAGAGGCGCGCGAGAGCCTCGTCGACCGCGTCCCGCGCCGCGCGGGCGACAGCCGGGTCGGTGACCTCGTAGCCGGACTCGCCCCCACCCCCGGGGCCGCCGTCGTCGGACAGCGTGCGCTTGGCCGAGAGGTGGACCGCGTCCACCCCGACGTCGACGAGCGCGGCGACGTCCTGCGGGCGCACTCCACCGCCCGCCTGGACCTGCACGCGCCCCGCGGAGTGGCGCGCCATCTCCCGCAGCCGGTCGAGCCCGTCGATGCTGCTCGGAGCGCCGCCCGAGGTCAGGACGCGGGAGACGCCCAGGCCCGCGAGGAGGTCGAGCGCCGCCGTCACGTCCTCGACGACGTCGATCGCCCGGTGGAACGTCACCTCGCGCCCGTCCGCCGCCTCGACGAGAGCGCGCACCGCGTCGGAGTCGACGAGCCCGTCGGCGGTGAGCGCACCGATCACGACCCCGGACGCCCCCGCGACCACCGCCGCGCGCACGTCGCGCACCTGCACGTCGACCTCAGCCGCGCTGAACACGAAGCCGCCCGGGCGCGGCCGGATCAGGGGGTGCACCTCGACGGGCGCGGCGTCCCCCGCCACCTCGAGGGCCGCAGCGACCGCCGCCTCGACGAGCCCGATGCTCGGCGTCAGCCCGCCCGTCGCCCCGAGCGCCGCGCACAGCTCGACGCGCTGGGCGCTGACCTCCGCCGCGACCCGCACGCCGTCGGTGTCCTGGACTGCGATCTCGAGGGCGACCTCGCGTGCCATGTGGGGATGCTCCTTGGGTCAGGGGTCGGCACGCCGCAGCGCACCCGGTGTCAGCGGTCAGCGTAGACCCGACGGGACCGCGCGCGCTCTGCCGTCGGGGGGCCGCTCCCCTCGCCACGGCGTCTGGCCCCCGGAACGCCGACGGGAGCGGCGTCCTGCGCACGCCGTGAGGCGCACGGAGGACGACGCTCCCGTCGGTCGGGCCCCAGGGGGCTCTGGGTCCGTCAGATGACGCCCAGCGAGATCATCGCGTCGGCGACCTTGGTGAAGCCCGCGATGTTCGCACCCAGGACGTAGTTGCCCGGCGTCCCGTACTCGTCGGCGGTCTCCTCGCAGCGCGCGTGGATGCCCGCCATGATGTGCGCGAGGCGCTCCTCGGTGTACTCGAACGTCCACGCGTCGCGCGAGGCGTTCTGCTGCATCTCGAGGGCCGAGGTCGCGACGCCGCCGGCGTTCGCGGCCTTGCCGGGTGCGAACAGCACGCCGGCGTCCTGCAGGAGCGCGACGGCGCCCGGGGTCGTGGGCATGTTGGCGCCCTCCGCGACCGCGAGGACGCCGTTCGCGACGAGCTGCTTGGCGTCCTGCTCGGTCAGCTCGTTCTGGGTGGCGCACGGCAGCGCGACCGTCGCGGGGACGTCCCAGATGCTGCCGCCCGTCACGAGGCGCGCGCCGGGGCGGCGCTCGACGTAGTCGGCCACGCGCCCGCGCTCGACCTCCTTGATCTGGCGGAGCAGGTCGACGTCCACGCCTGCCTCGTCCACCACGTAGCCCGAGGAGTCGGAGAAGGACACGACGTTCGCACCGAGCTGCTGGGCCTTCTGGATCGCGTAGGTCGCGACGTTCCCCGATCCGGAGACGACGACGCGCTGGCCGTCGAAGCTCTGGCCCTTGGTACGCAGCATGTGGTCCGCGAAGAACACCGTGCCGTAGCCCGTGGCCTCGGTCCGCACGAGCGACCCGCCCCAGCTGATGCCCTTGCCCGTGAGGACGCCGGACTCGTAGCGGTTCGTGATGCGCTTGTACTGGCCGAACAGGTAGCCGATCTCGCGGCCTCCCACGCCGATGTCCCCCGCAGGGACGTCGGTGTACTCGCCGATGTGGCGGTAGAGCTCGGTCATGAAGGACTGGCAGAAGCGCATGACCTCGCCGTCGGACTTGCCGCGCGGGTCGAAGTCCGAACCGCCCTTGCCGCCGCCGATGGGCATGCCCGTGAGGGAGTTCTTGAAGATCTGCTCGAACCCGAGGAACTTGACGATTCCCAGGTACACCGACGGGTGGAAGCGCAGACCGCCCTTGAACGGGCCGAGGGCCGAGTTGAACTCGACGCGGAAACCGCGGTTGATCTGGACGTGGTTCTGGTCGTCGACCCACGGCACGCGGAAGATGATCTGGCGCTCGGGCTCGCAGATGCGCTCGAGCACGGCCGCGTCGACGTACTGGGGGTTCTTCTGGAGCACCGGCCCGAGCGAGTCGAAGACCTCGCGAACTGCCTGGTGGAACTCGACCTCACCAGGGTTGCGGGCGAGGACCTCGTCGAAGACGGACTGCAGACGACTATCCATGGAGTGCTCCTCGGCAGGGCGGGCTTTGAACCGCACCAGGTTACGTACTCGTAAACAGCGCCGTACTCCCGTCCCACTCTGGGAGACGCCGGGCTCACGACCTGGGACGTTGCTCATGCCCGGGGCAACAGTCCGGTCTCCCTGCGTCGGTCGACACCGTGCGACGTGCCAGAGCACGCAGCACGAAACCTCCGTCCACCCCGTGAGAATTCTCGACCGGATCGGTGCAGAAAGCCCCCCACAGGTCTATACCCCTGTCCAGAGGTCACGAGCACCAGCGCGAAGCCCCGGCTCGCTGGTCAGCAACCCCTTCACGACGGGGTGCTCCGGGAGATGACCCGGCCGCGCCGGCACGACGCGGCAAGCGTGCAGCACGACGACAGTGAGGAAGCGATGACCCAGCACCCTGCAGCCCCCCGCCCCACGCAGACCGACCACCCGCGACCGGCCCTGGTCACCCTGGTCGGCAACCCCCGTCCCGGGTCGCGGACCCTGGCCGCCGCCCGGACGGTCGCGGCCCGGGTCGCCGACCACCTGGGCCTGGCCGCGGCCGACGTGAACGGGCCTGACGTGAACGGGCCCGACCATGCCACGATCGACCTCGCCGAGATCGCGACCGAGATCCTCGCCCCCGAGCACCCGCGCGCCGACGCCGCGCGGGAGACCGCCGCGGGCGCCGCGGTCCTGGTCGTCGCGACGCCCGTCTACAAGGGCTCGTACACCGGCCTCCTCAAGGCGTTCCTCGACCTCTACGGCCCGGACGGGCTGGCCGGCGTCGTGGCCGTCCCGGTCGTGGTGTCGGGCAACCCCGCGCACGCTCTCGCGGGCGAGGTGCACCTGCGCCCGCTCCTCGTCGAGCTCGGCGCGACGGTCCCCGCACGCACGCTGACCCTCCTGGACTCCCGGCTGGGCGAGGCCGACCTCACGAGCGCCGTCGACGCCTGGCTCGACCACGCAGGAGGTCCCCTGCTGCGGGCGGCGGGCGACGCCGTCGGGCAGGAGACCACCCACCGGACCGCCCCCGAGCTCGCCGAGGTGACCCGATGACCGCCGAACCCACGACCCGCTCCGACGTCGCGCGCCTCGCCGGGCTCGAGGCCCTGCTCCACGAGCAGGACGAGCCGCAGCTCAGCGCCGACGCCTACAAGGCGGTGTTCCGGCAGCACCCCGCGGGCGTCGCGGTGATCGCGCTCGAGCACGAGGGCCGGCCCGTGGGCTTCACGGCGACGTCGGTCATCTCGGTCTCGGCCGCGCCGCCGCTGCTCGCGTTCTCGCTCGCGTCGACGTCGTCGTCGTGGCCCGCGATCTCCGCGGCCCGCACGGTCACGGTCAACTTCCTCAGCGCCGACCAGGACGACGTATCCGCGCGGTTCGCGACGAGCGGGATCGACCGCTTCGCAGCCGGCGGGTGGGCTCCTCTCGCGTCCGGGGAGCCCGTGATCGACGGCGCGCTGTCCTGGGTGCGCGGCCGCATCATCCAGCGCACGCCCGTGGGCGACAGCTACCTGGTCTCGCTGCGCGCGCTCGCGTCGGGGACCCGGGCGGACGCCACGCCGCTCGTCTACCACGACCGGTCCTACCACCGGATCGGGGACCACTCGGCCCTCTGAGGCCCACGATCTGGGTGAGGGGCCCGACGGCGGAGCGCGCCGCCGTCGGGCCCCTCACCCGTGCCGCCTGGCTACCAGGTCCACCCGCGCGCGCTGAGCTCGAGCTCCTCGCGCAGCCGCTCGTCCTCGTCGCTGCGCAGCCCCGCGCGCAGCGGGTCGGCCACGACGTCGAGGCCGCTGAGCCGGCACGCCTCGCGCAGCAGCGCGTCGTACGCGCCCTGCGCGGCGAGGTAGTGGTGGGCGCGGGCGTAGACGTCCGGGTCGGCCTCGACCGCGCGCAGCTCGTCGGCGAGCCGCCCGAGGCGGATCTGGAGCGCGAGCGCGACGAGAGGATCGGGAGCCCGACGGCGCCGCTCGCGCAGGGTGGTCCGATGCGGTCCGGGTGGCGGGAGGGCATCGGTGGAAGACCGGCCGACGCGCATCGTGCACCAGGCGATGGCGGCGACCAGGGCCGCGCACACCGCTCCGGAGACCACGAGGAGCCACATCGTCGGAGCCTTCTTCCGTGCCCGTGCCCGGCGCACGCGAGGGCCCGCCGGACACTTCCAGCCTAGGCCGAGCGGGAACGCTCCGCCAGGGTGCCGGTCGTGCCCGGCCGGCCCGCGGTCGGCCTCTGCCGGGCGTCCCTCGCCCGCTCCCCAGCAGGCCTACCGTGCCGTGAACCCCTTGGCCCGGCGGGCGTCGGCGGGCCCCCAGAGGTCGGTCTTGACCTCGGCCCTGACCAGCGGCACGACCTCCTCCGCGAACCGGCGCAGCACGTCGTCCTGCCGGGCGGGCTCCAGGAGGTGGTTGATCGAGACCGACTGGAGATCGTGCCCGTAGCTCTGGTGGTAGTCGAGGATCTTCTCGGCCACGCGCTCGGGAGAGCCGACGAGGGCGGGGCCGCGCTCGACGGCCTCCTCGATGGTCCGGAAGCCAGTGACCTTGCCGACCGCGGACGGGTCGTGCTTGCGCAGGTCTGCGCGCGCGACGGCGCCCTCGTAGATGGGGCGGAACTCCTCGATCGCCTGCTCGGTCGTGTCCGCGAGGAACAGCCCGCCGGACCCCGACCCGACGAACCCGTACGCCGGGTCGTGCCCCGCGGCCGCGTACTGCTCGCGGTAGTGGTCGATCAGCACCTGGTAGCTCTCGCGGGGCTGGAGCGCGTTGGCGCTCACGATCGGGTCGCCCCACCTCGCGGCGAGCTCGACAGCGAACCGCGAGGTCGCGGACCCGTGCCAGATCCGGAACGCGCCGTCGTACGGGCGCGGCAGGGTCGTGGCGCCTCGCAGGTCCGGGCGGTGACGGCCCTCCCAGTCGACCTCCTCGCCGCTCAGGAGCAGACGGAGCAGCTCGTAGTTCTCCTCGAGGTACTCGTACTGCTTCGCGAGGTCGAGACCCAGCAGCGGGTACTGGAGAGCCTCGTTGCCCTTGCCGATGACCATCTCGAACCGGCCCCGGCTGAGCTGGTCGATCGTCGCGTAGTCCTCGGCGACCCGGATCGGGTCGAGCAGGGACAGCACCGTCACGCCCGTGCTCAGCAGGATGCGCGACGTCCGGGCGGCGATCGCCCCGAGGATCACCGTCGGCGACGAGGACAGCACGTCCCCAGCGTGCCGCTCGCCGACCGCGAACGCGTCGAGGCCGAGCTCCTCCGCCAGGACCGCGGTCTCGACGACGCGTTCGAGCCGGTCGGCCGCGGGCACGGCCTCGCCCGTGACGGGGTGGGGCGGGTTGAAGACGATGTCGAGGACCTGGAAACGCACGGATGCTCCTTGGTGGGGGTGGGTGGTGGTGCCGAGGGAGTGCTCAGGCCGCCTGGGTCGACGCCGCCTCGGCGTCGCGCTTGGCGACCTCCTCGCGCACGATCGGGATGACGTAGCGACCGAAGTCGGTCGCGTCGTCGAGCAGGTCGTAGCCACGAGCCGAGATGATGCGGACTCCCAGGTCGTAGTACGCGAGCAGCGCCTGCGCGACGGTCTCGGGCGTCCCGACGAGCGCGTTCGAGTTGCCCGCTCCCCCCGTGGCCCTGGCCGTCGCGGTCCACAGGGCCGTGTCGAACCGGTCGCCCTGGGCCGCGATCTCCAGGAGGCGCTGCGAGCCCGCGTTCTCGGGCTTGTCGATCGGGTGGCGACGGCTCAGCACGCCCCCGGCCGCGGCCTTGCGCTCCTCGATCCGGTCGAGCACGCGGTGGGCCTTCTCCCAGGCCAGCTCCTCGGTCGCGCCGAGGATCGGGCGGAACGCGGCGTGGATCCGCGGAGGCGTGGAGCGCCCGGCGGCAGCGGCCTCCGCGTGGACCCGCTGGATCTGCTCGGCCGTGCGGTCGAGCGGCTCGCCCCACACCGCGTAGATGTCGGCCTCGGCCGCACCGACCTTGAACGCCGCGTCGGAGGACCCGCCGAACGAGATCGTTGGCGTGCGTCCCTCGAACGGCTTGGCGTCCAGCACGAAGTCGTCGAAGTCGTAGAACGTCCCGTGGTGGTCGAACGGCTCGGCGCTCGACCACGCCCTCTTGACGATCTGGATGTACTCCTGGGTGCGGGCGTAGCGCTCGTCCTTGGTGAGCGTGTCGCCCTCGCGCCCCTGCTCGTGGTCGTTGCCGCCCGTGATGAAGTGGACGGACAGCCGCCCCTCGGAGAGCTGGTCGAGCGTCGCGAACGACTTGGCCGCGAACGTCGGGTAGGAGACGTTGGGGCGGTGCGCGAGCAGCAGCTCGACCGTGTCGAGGCGGGCCGCGGTCCAGGCCGCGAGCGCCGACGGCTCAGGGCCGCTCGACCCGTAGGCGAACAGGACGCGGGTCCAGCCGTTGTCCTCGTGCGCGCGCACGAGGCGCTCGAGGTACTGCTTGTCGAAGGGGGCGGTCGTACGGGCGGTGGTCTCGGAGGCGTCGCTCGTGGTGGCGATGCCGAGGAACTCGACGGGCATGGTGTTCTCCGGTTCAGGTGAGGTCGGGTGCGGTGGGGTGCTGTCTCGGTGAGCGGGGCTCCGGGGTCAGGTCGAGGCCGTACGCGTGGAGCCGGCCACCGCCCTCCCCCTCGATCACGCGGGTCTCGCGCTCGGTCAGGCGCCGGAACCCGAGCGCCTCGTAGAGCCGGTGCGCGCGGGTCATCTGCGGGCCGGAGTTCATGACGACCCGCTGCGCTCCCTGGGCACGGGCCACGTCGAGGACGTGCCGCGTGAGCGCGGTCCCGATCCCCCGCCCCCGGGCCGCGGGAGCGACACCGAGCAGCCGGAAGTCGAGCTCGCCCTCGCGGGCCAGCGGCGAGATGTGCCGGCCGGGCGACGGCGTCGCGACGGTCCCGAGCAGGGCGCCGGTCTCGTCGTCGACCGCGACCCACACGTCGTGCTCAGCGGCGCGGCTCGTGACGTCGCGCAGCACGGCCCGGTACGACTCCGAGATCGAGTACTCGTGCCCGTACGCCGCGTCGAGCAGGTCGGCGACGGCCTCGTGCTCGGCGGGCGTCACGAGCCGCACGGTCATCCCGTCCCCGGGCGTCCCCGCTCCCCGGGGGGTCTGCTCGCTCCGGTGAGCGACGCCGTCGGGCAGGCTGTCCGCGCGCGGGCGCGACGTGGTGGGCGCGCTCATGCGCGCTGCCGGACGGGCTCGTGCGGGCCCGAAGGCGCCGCTCCCGTCCCCGGCTCGGCCGGGAGTCCCGCGTCGCGCCAGGCGGGGAAGCCGCCCTCGACGTGCGTGACGTGGGTGTAGCCGCGTGCCGCGAGGGCCTCGGCGACGGGGCCCGAGCCGCGCTCGGAGCCGCAGACCACGACGACCGGGGTGTCGAGCGACACCGCAGGGGCGGCGGCAGGGCCGAAGATCGCGTCGAGGTCGTCGCGGTCGGTGACCGTGGCGCCGGGGATCGTGCCGGCGGTCGCGCGGCCACCCTCGCTGCGCACGTCGATCAGGAAGGCCCCGTCGGCGACGCGGGCTCCCGCGTCGGTGGCCGGGGTGAGGAGGGGCTGGTGCTGGGTCATGTGGGTTCTCCGGGTTCTGGTGGGGCTGGTCGCGGGTGGTCTACCTGGCGAGGGCGGGTTCACGGCTGGGGGCGTCGACGACGCCCTGCAGACCCCAGTGCCGGGCCAGGAGCTCGAACGAGCGCGCCCGGTCGGCGGGGTCGTGGGCGGCAGTCGTGACGACGATCTCGTCGGCAGCGGTCACGCGCGCCAGGGTCTCGAGGCGTTCGACGACGGTCTCGGGCGACCCGACGAACCGCGTCTCGACGCGGTCCTGGACCGCGGCCCGGTCGGCATCGGTCAGGTCCTCCCACGCCGGCGACGTGCCGGGCGCCGGGTACGCGACGGCACCGCCCGCCCCGCGACGGATCGACAGGACCCAGGCCGTGAACGGCTCGCCGATCCGGCGGGCCTCGTCGTCGGTGTCCGCGACGAGGACGTCGGCCGACACCACGACGTACGGGCGGTCGAGCACTCCCGGCCGGAACGCCGCCCGGTAGGCCGCGACGGTGTCGAGGGTCGCGGACGGGCCCACGTGGTAGTTCGCGGCGAGCGGCAGCCCGAGCTCGCCCGCGACGCGGGCGCTCACGCCGCCGCTCGACGCGAGGACGAACAGGTCGAACGCCGCGCCCTCGACGGGAGGGCTCGTCCACCCGGTGCCCGCTCCGTCGGTGAACGTCCCGGCGCGCAGCCCGAGGACCAGCTCGAGCTCGGCGCGGAACTCCCCCGGGGTCCGGCTCGCACCGACGACCTCCTTCTGGGCGAGCAGCCGCTCACGCAGGGCGGAGTCGGAGAGGTCGACGCCCGGCGCGGCGGGGACCAGGAGCCCGTCGACCACGCGCGTCCCGGCCGGGCGCTCGGGGGCGGGCGGGACCGGGGGTGCGGCGGGTGCCTCTCCCGTGCCCGACGGCGGGACCTCGCCTCCCGCGCTCTGCGCACCTTTGGCGGGGGGTGGGGTGAAGGCCCGCCCCAGGCCGAGGTCCACGCGCCCAGGGTGCAGGGCCGCGACGGTCCCGAACTGCTCGGCCGCGATCAGCGGGCTCGTCGTGCTCAGCAGCACGGCCCCCGACCCGACGCGGATGCGCGACGTGCGCTCCGCGACGAGGGCCGCGAGGACCGCGGGGGACGCCGACGCGACGCCGGGCGACAGGTGGTGCTCGGCGAACCAGATGCGGCGGTAACCGAGGGCGTCCGCGCGGACAGCGGTGTCGAGGCTGTCGCGCAGGGCCTGGGCACCGGTCGATCCCTCGCTCACGACGGCGAGGTCGAGGATCGACAGCGGGACCCGGCTCGGGGGCGAGAGCTGAGGGACGGTCGGCTGGTCGGAGGTGGTCATCGAAAGGTCCTCTGTGAGTCGGTGGGGCGCTGGGTGCTGGGTCAGCGGGACGGCAGGCCGCGGGCCGCGAGCGCCGAGTGCAGGTGCGCGTGGCCGCGCTGGGGACCGGGGATCGCGAGCCGATCGACCACGCGCCGGCGCCAGCTCTCCGTGAGCCCCTCGTCGCGGTAGAACGGCGCGATGACGTCCTCGTAGGCGTCGACGTGCTCGACCTGGGCGTCGAGGTCGTAGGTCTCGTGGTGCAGCACGGCGGCCTGGGGCAGGCGCGGCTTGACCCGCTCGCCTCCCTCGGGGTCCGGGTGCCCGACGACGAGCCCCACCACCGCGACGGTGCCCTCGGGCAGGCCGAGCTCGGCCGCGACCTGCTCGGGGTGGTGGCGCAGCGCACCGATGTACACGGTCCCGAGCCCCAGCGACTCCGCGGCGACGACGGCGTTCTGCGCGGCGAGGGCCGCGTCGACGAACGCCACGACCGTCGAGTCCAGGTAGTCGGTGCCTTCGAGCGAGGTGCCGTGCGCCTCGCCGATCGCGCGCGCACGCGCCAGGTCCGCGACCCACACGAGCAGGAGCGGCGCCTGCCGGATGTGCTCCTGACCGCCCGCGAGCGCCGCGAGCCGGTCCTTGCGCTCCGGGTCGGTGACCGCGACGACGCTCCAGAACTGCATGTTGGACGACGTCGGGGCGGACTGCGCGGCCGCGACGAGGGTCGGCAGGACCGCCTCGTCGAGCGCGTCGGGGAGGTAGGCGCGCACCGTGCGGTGCCGCAGGATCCCGTCGATCGCCGCGGTGGGCTCCGCGAGGACGACGGCCTGGCCGGGGCCGTAGCGCTCGGTCAGGGGCGAGGCCGTCGCGAGGGGGTCCGTCGCGAGGACGGCTTTGGGGGGTGCGGCGAGGTCGGTCGAGGTCGACATGGTGGCCTTTCGGTGGTCGGAGCGGAACGAGGTGGTCGGTGTCGCAGGCGGGGTCTGCCGGTCAGTCCGCCCGGCCGCGAACCTGCGCCAGCGGACCGCGCGCGAAGCGGGCCAGGGAGAACACCCGGTCCGCGGCCTCGGGCGATGCGTCCGGTGCCTCGCGGGCCAGCTCGGCCAGGACCCGCCCGATCGACGGCGCGAACTTGAAGCCGTGCCCCGAGAACCCCGCGGCGATCACGACGCGGCCCACGCGGTCGAGCACGAAGTCGTGGTCCGGAGTCGTGGTGTACGTGCAGGAGACGGGTACGAGCCGGTCCGCGTCGGCGCCCGGCACCCACGCCCGGACGTAGTCCTGGAGCTGGGCGAGCTGCCCCGGCTCGGGACGGAAGGTCCGCCGGTCGGGGTCCGTGCGGGGACCGACGCCGTGGAACCCGACCTTGATCCCCTCCCCCGGGGTCGCGAGCCCGTAGACGCCGCTGGGCCACGCGTGCGGCTCGGCGGGGGCGTGCGTGAACGCCGGCCAGGCGCCCTCCGCCGGTGCACCCAGGGTGAGGGCGAAGTGCGCGGGCTGCTCCTGGGTGACGACGAGGGACGGGAGGGGCGCGGCGCCGTCGGGCTCGGGGAACGCCGCCCCCAGCAGGCCCGTGCTCCACGCGCCCACGGCGACCACGACCGTGCCCGCGACCAGGTCGCCCCGGTCCGTGACGACCCGCACCGAGCCCGGACCCGGGTGGACGTGGCGGACGTGCACGCCGTGGCGGACGTCGGCACCGTGCGCGCGGGCCGCGGACTGGAACGCCGCGACGGCACGGTCGGCGTGTACCCGCCCGGCCGTCTCGGTCTCGTGCAGGACGTCGCCCTCGAAGCGCAGGCCCGGCCAGCGTTCGGCCGCCTCCTCGGGGCGCAACCACTCGTGCGGGATGCCGCGCGCGACGAACGCGTCCCCGATCTCGGTGCGCCGTGGGAAGCCGTGGCTCACGCCACCGGTCAGCGTGAGGACCGCGCCCGCGCGCAGCCCTGCGTCGCGTTCGACCTCGCGCCACAGGCCGAACGCCTCCTGCGCGAGGTCGAGGTACGCGGGCTGGGAGTACGTCGTGCGGTAGATGCGCGACGCGCCGTGCGAGGCGCCGTTCGCGTGGCCGGGCTCGAAGCGTTCGAGCAGGACGACGTCGTGCCCCGCGCGGGCGAGCCGCCACGCCGCGGCGGACCCCATGACGCCGCCGCCGACGACGACGTGCGACACGTGCTCGGTCATGCTGGGTGCCTCTCTCGGGGCTGCTTCACGGTGGGTGGGCCGGTACCGCCGGCCCGCGGGTCCCAGGAGGAGCCCCGCGGGCCGGGCGGCCGTCCGGTCAGGGCTTGGGCAGCCCGGGCGGGTTGGTCTCCGAGGCGGCGATCGCCTCGTCCTCCAGGCCCCAGTGCTCGAGGAGCTTGGCGTAGCTGCCGTCCTCGATCGCGTGGTTGATGGCCGCGGTGACGGCCGGGGCGAGCTCGCTGCCCTTGAGGGTCGCGACCGCGATCTGCGCCGTCGCGGGCCAGCCGCCGTTGAGCGTGCCCACGACCTCGTACTGGTCGGGCGCGGTCGCGGCGCTGTACGCGAGGCTCGCGTTGGGGCCCACGTACAGGTCGAGGCGACCCGAGGCGACCGCGAGCAGCGCGTCCTTGTAGTCCTCGTAGTACTCGGGCTCCCCGCCCTTGAGGGGGTCGAGGCCCGCGGCCACGTTCTCCTCGTTCCAGGCGAGCAGGATCTTCTCCTGGTTGGTGCCCGACCCGACGCCCACCGTGAGGCCCGCGATGTCCTTGGCCTCCTTGATCGGGGGCACCTTGTCGTTCGACGCGCCCGCGAGCCAGCCGAGCTGGTCGTTGCGGTAGGACGAGAAGTCGTACAGCTCCTTGCGCTCCTCGGTCACGGTGACGTTCGAGATCACGGCGTCGACGTCCCCGGACTGCAGCGCGAGCGGCCAGTCGGCCCACGCCTTGACCTCGAGCTCGAGGTCGAGACCCAGGGCGTCCGCGACGAGGACGGCGATGTTGGGCTCGTTGCCGATGGGCGTCTTGTCGTCGTCCGCGAGGAACCCCAGGGGCGGCAGCCCGCCCGCGGTCGTGGAGACCTTGAGGACCCCTGCGGCCTTGACGTCCTCGGGCAGGAGCGCGATCGCCTCGGGCGACTCGGTCGTGTGGATGAACTCCTGGTCGGGCGAGGTGTCGATCACGAGACCGGCGGCCTCCGCGGCCTTCTCGTTGTCGGCCGTGCCGGGCTCGGCGTCGGCGTTCGTCGCGCACGCCGCGAGCAGCGCGAGGAGGGGAAGGGTCGCGACGGCGGCGACCGCGCGGTGGGAGAGACGGGCGGGGCGGCGACCGGTGCGGGACGCCGCCGAGGGGCGGGCGGGCGCGCCGGAGGTGTGCAGGGACATCGTGTTCTCTTTCGTGGTGGGTGGGAGTGCGGTGGGGCGGCTGACGCGGACCGGCCTCGGGTGTGCCGGACCCCGGGGGTCGGTCACAGGACCTTGTCGAGGAAGGCCCTGGTCCGGTCGTGGCGGGGCGCGTCGAGGACCTGGGCGGGCTGCCCCTGCTCGACGATGCGACCCGCGTCCATGAAGACGACCGTGTCGGCGACCTCGCGGGCGAAGCCGATCTCGTGCGTGACGACGACCATGGTCGTGCCGCCGTGCGCGAGGTCCTTGATGACGTCGAGCACCTCGCCGACGAGCTCGGGGTCGAGCGCCGACGTCGGTTCGTCGAAGAGCAGGACGCGGGGCCGGGTCGCGAGCGCGCGGGCGATCGCCACGCGCTGCTGCTGCCCGCCCGAGAGCTGGCGCGGGCGGGCGTCGACCTTGTCGGCGAGGCCGACCCGGGCCAGGAGCTCGCGCGCCTCGACCTCGACCTCGGCGCGCGGTCGGCCCTGCGCCGAGACGGGCGCCTCGACGACGTTCTCGAGGGCCGTGAGGTGCGGGAAGAGGTTGAAGCTCTGGAACACGAACCCGATCCGGGTCCGCTGGACGAGGATGTCCTTCTCCTTGAGCTCGCGCAGCGTGTCTCCTCGGCGGGAGTACCCGATGAGGTCGCCGTCGACCGCCACGAACCCGCGGTCGACCTTCTCCAGGTGGTTGATGACGCGCAGCAGCGTCGACTTCCCCGAGCCGGACGGGCCGAGGATCACGGTCACCTCGCCCGGGCGGACCACGAGGTCGATGCCCGCGAGCACCTCGAGCGTGCCGTAGGACTTGTGGACGCCGCGGACCTCGACGAGGCCCAGGGGCGTGGTGGGCGGGGTGGCCGGCTCGGCCGCGGGACGGGTGGTCGTGGCGGTCATGCGGCACCTCCAGGGTGGCGGCCGGTCGCCCCGGTGCGGGTCAGGTGACCGCGCCCGACGGCGGCGCGCGCCGCGTAGGCGGGTGGCAGGTGGGCGGGCGCGGGGCGTCCGGTGACCCGGGACCACGCGACCTGGAGCGTCCACCGGACGCGCTGGACCGGGGTCGGGGGCAGCGTGCGGACGGCGCCCTTGGCGTAGTGCCGTTCGACGTAGTACTGCGCGATCGTCAGGACCGTCGTGATGACGAGGTACCAGATGGCCGCGACCATGAGCAGCGGGACGACGCGCTGGTTGCGGCCGTAGATGACGCCGATCGTGTAGAACAGCTCGCCGTACGCGAGGACGTACACGACCGAGGTCCCCTTGACGAGGCCGATGATCTCGTTGACCGACGTCGGCACGATGGTCCGCATGGCCTGCGGCAGCACGATGCGCAGCGTCTGGCGCGAGCGCGGGATGCCCAGGGACGCCGCGGCCTCGTGCTGGCCCTGGTCGACCGAGAGGATCCCGGCGCGCACGATCTCCGAGGAGTAGGCGGCCTGCGACAGGCCCAGGCCCAGGATCGCGGCGCCGAACTTGTCGATCACGTCGAGCGTGCCGAACTCCAGGAAGCCGGGGCCGAACGGGATGCCGAGCGACAGCGTCGGGTACAGGTAGGCCAGGTTGTACCAGAGGAGAAGCTGCAGGATCAGGGGCACCGAGCGGAACACCCACGTGTACGCCGACGACACGGCCTGGAGCAGCGGCGAGCGGGACAGTCGCATGAGCGCGAGGACCGTCCCGAGCCCGAACCCGATGACCGCGGCGACCGCCGTCAGCCGGATGGTCCCCCACAGCCCGCCCAGCACAGAGGGCCAGGTCAGGTACTGCGCGACGACCGACCACTCCCACTTGGGGTTGGTCACGAGCGAGCTGACGACCATCGCGACCAGGACCGCGACGAACGCGGTCGCGACCCAGCGTCCCGGGTGGCGGGCGGGGACGACCTTGAGGTCCTCCCAGCGCGAGGTGGCCTCGTCGGGAGCGGTGGCCCCGTCGGCGACGGATCGGTAGACGGTGGCGGTGGCGCCCGGCGGGTCGGGCAGGGATCCGGGGGGTGGCGCGAGCTGGCGTGACTCGTCCTGCGGGAGGGACAGGGTGCTCATGGTGGACCTCGGGGAGAGAAGGGGGGGTGGGCGTGGGCTGGTCCAGCCGTGTCAGAGCGTGCGTGACCTCGGGGTCACACCGGTTCTGACACGTGCGGACAGAGCCACTTCTCGAACGCCAGGGGCCCGATCTCCTCGGGGTCGCGCGTCACGTCGAACAGCGGGGTGTAGCCCGCGCTGAGGTACAGGCCTGCGGCCTCGGGCTGGCGCGGTCCGGTCGTCAGGTAGATCCGGGGGTAGCCGCGCCCGGCCGCGCGCTGCTCGAGCTCGGCGAGGACCTGGCGGGCGAGCCCGCGCCGCCGGTGGGCCGAGTGGGTCCAGATGCGCTTGAGCTCGGCGGTCGCGACGAGGGGGACGCCGTCGTCGGAATGCGTGGTGCCCCGGGCGTGCGGCCCGGCGTCCGGCCGGGTCCGGCGGGCGGGGTCACCTACCTCCGGTTCTGCCCGACGGCGGAACGCACCACCCGCGACCGGCTCGCCGTCCGCGAGGAGCAACACGAGGTCGCCGTGCGGGGCCGCGAAGTCGGTCGCAGGGTAGTGCTCCATCTCGGCGCGCAGGTCCTCCTCGTCGAGGAGGCTGCGGTAGCGCGAGGCGTACTCGTGCGCGAGCTCGTCGAGCAACGGGCGCACCAGCGGGTCGTGCAGGTGGACGGAGCGGACCGCGACCGCCGTCGTGGGCGCGTTCATCGCGGCACCTTCTCCCCCGCCTCGACCGAGAACGGCAGGACGTTGCCCTCGACCGGGCGCGGGCACGTGCCGAAGTCGGTGAAGGCGTAGGGCAGGTTGAGCGTGCGGTTCAGGTCGAGCCGCAGCGTCCGGACGGCGTCGTCCGGCCCGGCAACGCGCTCGTCGTCGGGGGCCTCGACCTCGTCGGGGGCGTCGGTCTTGTCGGAGGCTGCGGCGCGGTCGACGAACAGCACGCGCCAGTCCGCGACGCCGGGGGCCGGGTCGGTGAACAGCAGGCTCGCGCTGCCGCCCGGCGTGCCCGTGAGCCGCAGGGTCGTCGTCAGGCCGTCGCGCGTGACGTCGACCTCGCCCACGACCTGGACGTGGTGCTCCAGGCCGGGCTGCGCGCCGCCCACGACCTCCGCGACCGGCTCGTCGTACCAGCGGACCGGTGCGTCGAGAACCCACGACGGGTCGTAGGCGAAGGTCGGGACACCCTCGAACGTGACCCGGGTGCGGGCCCGGGGGTCACGCACGCGCAGCCCGTAGCGCCCGGTGCGCCGCACGAGCTCGACCGCGACCGGGGAGGCCGGGTCGGCGCCGTCGGGCACGAAGGTCGCGACGAACGTCGACGCGCCCTCCGCGACGTCCTGGATGTGCGTGCCGCGCAGTGCGTCCTGGCCGCCGGCCGGGATGATCGCGTCTGCCGCCGCGGCGCGCAGGTGCACGCCGTCCGCGTCCGACCACCACTGGCCGGGCAGGCCCGGGAAGGACGTCGGGGACTCCGGGACCCAGTGCAGCGACGTGAGGGTGAGCCAGCCGTGCTGCTCGCGCAGGGTGCGCTCGCGCTCCGCGTGCCACGCCGACCACGCGGCCGCGGCGGCGCTCGTCGCCGAGCCGGACTGCTCGACGGGCGTGCCCGTCGGTGCGGACGCCGTGTGGCGGCCGCGCGTGGTGACGCCTGCCGGGGACGTGGTGCTCGTCGTCATGATGCTCCTTCGGGGCTGGTGGTCGGGCGGTGGTCGGGCGGTCGAGCCGGGTCAGGCGGAGTGGGACGTCGTGCCGGTCGAGGCTCCGGCGGGGCGCCTCGACCCCACCTCGGGACGCGAGAGCCCCAGGTGGTCGCGGAGCGTCGTGCCCGTGTACTCGGTGCGGAACGAGCCGCGCTCCTGGAGCAGCGGCACGACCTGGTCGAGCACGTCGTCGAGGCCCGTGGGGGTCAGGTGCGGCACGAGGATGAAGCCGTCCGACGCGTCCTCCTGCACGTGGCGGTCGATGTCGTCGGCGACCTGCTGCGCCGTGCCGACGAACCCGCCGCGACCCGACACCTCGATCACGAGGTCCCGGATGGACCAGCCGTTGGCCGCGGCCTTCTCGCGCCAGGCGCGGACCACCGGGCCTGGGTCGCTGACGTGCCGGACGCGGCCGCGCGTGATGTTCAGGTGGTCGAGGTCGGGCTCGACGTCGGGCAGCGGCCCCTCGGGGTCGTACGCCGTGAGGTCCCGCCCCCAGACCTGCTCGAGGAACGCGATCGCCGTCCGCCCAGGGACCTGCTGGAGCCGGATCTCCCGCGCACGCTCGGCGGCCTCCTCGGCCGTGTCGCCCAGGACGACGACCGTCGCAGGGAGGATCTTGAGCGAGTCGCGGTCGCGACCGTGGGCCGCGAGGCGCGACTTCACGTCGGCGTAGAACGCCTGGCCGTCCTCGAACGCCGAGTGCGCCGAGAAGACGACGTCGGCCGTCGCCGCCGCGAAGTCGCGCCCGTCGGCCGAGTCGCCCGCCTGGAACAGGACGGGGTGCCCCTGAGGCCCGCGCGGGGTCTCGAACCGGCCCGACACGTCGAAGTGCTTGCCCTGGTGTGCGAACGGGCGCACGGCCCCGGGCCGCACGAGCTCGTCCTCGTCCACCGCCTCGTCGTCCCACGCGTCCCACAGCTGCCGGGCCAGGGCGACGAGCTCGCCCGCGCGCTCGTACCGTTCCTCGTAGGGCAGGAACCCGCCGCGGCGGAAGTTCGCACCCGTGAAGGCGTCGGGGCTCGTGACCAGGTTCCAGGCCGCACGCCCCCCGGACAGGAGGTCGAGCGTCGCGAACTGGCGGGCCAGCTCGTAGGGCTCGTTGAACGTCGTGTTGACCGTCCCCGCGAGGCCCAGGCGGTCGGTGACCGCGGCGAGCGCTGCCAGGACCGGGAGCGTGTCGGGGCGGCCCACGACGTCGAGGTCGTGGATCTGCCCCTTGTGCTCGCGCAGCCGCAGGCCCTCGGCGAGGAAGAAGAAGTCGAGCTTCGCGGCCTCGGCCCGGCGCGCGAGGTGCTCGAACGAGCTGAACTCGATCTGGCTGCGCGAGGCCGGGTCGCTCCACACGGTCGTGTTGTTGACGCCCGGGAAGTGGGCGCCCAGGTGGATCTGCTTGCGGGGCCGACCGTCGTGCGGGCGGGCCGACGAGGCGGGGGTGGGGTGCGTCATGGTGGGGGTTCCTCAGGCGATCGCGGCGGCGTAGCGGTTGGCGGGGCGGGCGAGGCCCAGGGTGTCCCGCAGGGTCGTGCCCGGGTATGCGGCGCGGAAGACGCCTGCGTCCTGGAGCAGCGGCACGACGCCGTCGACCAGCGCGTCGAGGTCCGTACGGAGCGAGGAGGGGCGGATCGTGAACCCGTCCGCAGCGCCCGCCTCGAACCACTCCTCGACGACCTCCGCGAGGTCGCGGGCCGTGCCCACGTGCGTGAGCGAGTCGGTGTCCCACGTGACGCCCTCGAGCCCTTCGAGCAGGTCGAGCCGCGCCTGGGCGCTGGCCCTGTCCTGTCCGATCACGGCGTAGAGGTCGACCAGGACGCGCAGCTCGTCGGGGTCGCGCCCTGCCTCGGCGGCCGCGGCGCGCACCTGGTCGCGCAGCGCCTTGGCCGCGTCGAGCGTCGTGGCCCGCACCCGCACGACGTCGGCGCGACGACCCGCGAGGGCCAGCGCCTCCGCGGAGTCCCCGCGCACCACCACCGGGGGCTGCGCCTGGGGCGAGCGGGGTGTGATCGAGGGGCCCTTCACGGCGAACCGGACGCCGTCGTAGTCGACGTAGTGCACCTTGTCGCGGTCGATGAACCGCCCCGAGGGGACGTCGCGGATCTCGGCGTCGTCCTCCCAGCTGTCCCAGAGGCGGCTCACGACCTCGATCGCCTCCTCGGCCTCGGCGACCGCGTCCGCGGTGTCCTGGGCCTCCTTGCGCCCGAACAGCGCGGCGGCGGCCTCGGTCGTCGACCAGCCCACCTGCCACGCGGCGCGGCCCGTGCTCACGTGGTCGATCGTCGCGATCGCCTTGGAGACGTGGAAGGGCTCGGTGTGCGTCGTGTCGACCGTCGCGACGAGGCCGATCCCCGTCGAGCGGGGCGCGAGGCGCGAGGCCACGAGGGCCGCGTCGAGCCGGCCGCGGAGCGTCGTGTTGCGCGTGGGCTGGAGCGAGAACGTGTCGTCGAACAGCGCGAAGTCGAGCACGCCGCGCTCGGCGGTCGCGACGAGCTCCTGGAGCCGGTGCGCGTCGAACAGGCGAGGCGACTGCGAGCCCACGGCCCGCCACGCACCCGCTCGTGCGCCGGCGTCGGACAGGTCGACGCCGAGGTGCACCGAGCGGCGCGGGCGCTCGTCGAGCAGGTCGTCGATCCCGGCGAGCGCGTCGAGGTCGTCCTCGACGGGCCGGGACGCGGCCTGCTCGTCGGGCTGTGAGGTGGGGGCGAACAGCGGCGTCAGGTTCGAGTCAGGCATGGGTCGTTCCACTCCGGGAGGTCGGGTGCGGGGTCGCTCGGTCGCTGCCGCAGGGGTCGGCGGACGGCCGCGACGGGTCGCGAGAACTGGGGTGCAGAGGGGTGGACCGCCGGGCGCGGTGGCGGGTGGCGCTGTGGCTCGCCGCAGATCGGCATGCCGCAGCGACCCGTTCACGGGCGGGGCGGTTCAGGGACGAGCCGGTCCGGCTCGGGAGACGTCAGGAGGAGCGCAGGCTCAACAACAGACGCGGCCCGGGACGACGGGGCGCCCGGGGGGACAACACGTGCGACCTGCGAGGGCCGACGACGCCGTCACGGGGACGAGCGCGGTGCTGGTGTCCACGGGTCCTCCTCGGGTCGTCGTGCTGCGGTGCGGCGGACGGGGCGTCTGCCGATGGCCCGGAATGTATGCCCGAGCACAGGAGGTGTCAACGACTTGGGCCAACCGTCCGCATTCTGGACCGAATCAGTAGAGATTGAGACAGGAACCGGTCCGAACCGGACACCACCTTTCGCTGAGTGCGGAGTAGTCGTCGTCATCTCCGGCGATCCACAGCAACTGCTCCGCACTCAGCGGACGTCAGCGCGGGGCCATCCGGATCCCGCCGTCGAGGCGGATCACCTCGCCGTTGAGCATGGGGTTCTCGACGATCGCACGCACCAGGCGCGCGAACTCCTCGGGGCGGCCGAGCCTGCGCGGGTGCGGCACCTGAGCCGCGAGCGACTCCTGGGCCTCGGGCGGCAGGGACGCCATCATGGGCGTGCTGAAGATGCCGGGCGCGATCGACATGACCCGGATGCGCCGGTCCGCGAGGTCGCGCGCGAGCGGCAGCGTCATCGCCGCGACCCCGCCCTTCGACGCCGCGTAGGCGGTCTGACCCACCTGGCCGTCGAACGCCGCGACCGACGCGGTGTTCACGATCACGCCGCGCTCCTCGGGCTCGTCGCGCGGGTCGCCGTCCAGGGCGACCATGCGCTCGGCCGCGAGCCGCGCGACGTTGAACGTCCCGACCA
Organism: Oerskovia sp. PE-21s; assembly: GCF_056158145.1. NCBI lineage: Bacteria > Bacillati > Actinomycetota > Actinomycetes > Micrococcales > Cellulomonadaceae > Oerskovia > Oerskovia sp. PE-21s. The sequence continues at coordinate 467,004 of NZ_JBUXJM010000004.1, read as the reverse complement.
GGTTCACGGTCACGACCTTCTGGAACGACGCGAGGTCGTGCACGCCGCCCTTGCCGAGCACGCGCCGCGCGAGCACGATCCCCGCGCAGCTCACCGCGACGTGCAGCCCGCCCAGGTCCGCGGCGGCGTCGAGCGCCCGGGACACGTCGTCCTCGTCCGTGACGTCGGTGGGCACGAACCGGACCGCGTCGCCCAGGGTGTCCGCGAGCGCCTGGCCGGGCGAGCCCGGCAGGTCCGCGACCACGACGCGCGCCCCGGCGCCGACCAGCTCCTCGACCGTCGCCCGCCCCAGCCCCGAGGCCCCTCCGGTCACCAGCGCGACCTTGCCCGCGATCTCCACGTCCCACTCCTTCGTCGACGCCCCTGGGCAGCGTAGCCCGAGGGCGAGGAGGTCCGCAGGGCCGGGCGCCGCCGTCGGGCTGGCCGAGCGGGCCGGGCGGGGTGGCGCGAGGATGAGACATGCTGCTCGCCGAGGTCGCCGCCACGTCCGACGCCGTCGCCGCCACCCGCTCGCGCCTGGCCAAGCGCGCGGCGCTGGCCGACCTGCTGCGCCGGGCCGCACCGGACGGGGAGGCAGGCGGGCCCGGTGACGACGTCGAGATCGTCGTGTCCTACCTCGCGGGCGAGCTGCGGCAGCGCCGCACGGGGCTCGGCTGGGCGTCGCTGCGCTCCCTGCCGCCGCCCGCCGGCTCCCCGACGCTCACGGTCGCGGCGGTCGACGCGACGTTCGAGGAGATGGCGGCGCTCTCGGGTCCCGGCTCGGACACCGCCCGGTCCGCGGCGGCCACGGCGCTGTTCGCAGCGGCGACCGAGCGCGAGCAGTCGTTCCTGCGTGGCCTGGTCGCGGGCGACCTGCGCCAGGGTGCGCTCGACGCCCTGGTCGTGGACGCGGTCGCGGAGGCGGCGGGCGTCCCGGTCGACGCGGTGCGCCGCGCGGTCATGCTGCGCGGGGCGACGGGCCCGGTCGCGCGCGCGGCGCTCGAAGCCCCCGGCCCGACGGCGGCGCTCGCCGCCCTGGCCGGGTTCGGCCTCGAGGTGGGTCGCCCCGTGCGGCCCATGCTCGCGCAGTCGGCCCCCGACGTGGCGGCGGCGTTCGACAAGCTCGGGGCCTCGCCCGCGGCGGACGACCCGGGACACCGGGTCTCGGTCGACGTGAAGCTCGACGGCATCCGCATCCAGGTCCACCGCGACGGCACCGAGGTGCGCGTGTTCACACGCTCGCTCGACGACATCACCTCGCGCGTCCCGGAGATCGTCGCGGATGCGCGCTCCCTGGCCTCGGAGCGGTTCGTGCTGGACGGCGAGGCGCTCGTCGTCGGGCCGGACGGGGTGGCCCGGCCCTTCCAGGAGACGGCTGCCCGGTCGGCCACGCGGGACGCCCCCGGTGCGGGCGGCGGGGACGCCGGCGGTGCGGGTGGCACGGACGGCGAGACCAGCGAGGCCGCGCTTGCCGGGGCGCTCGCGCTCCGCCCGTACTTCTTCGACGTGCTGCACGCCGACGGCCACGACCTGATCGACGCCCCGCTGCACGAGCGGCTCGACGTGCTCGACCGGGTCGCCGGGTCGTTCACCGTCCGTCGCCTGGCGACCGCGTCCCCCGGCGCGGCAGAGGAGTTCTTCGCCGAGGCTGTGCGCGAGGGACAGGAGGGCGTGGTCGTGAAGTCGCTCGACGCGCCCTACGCGGCAGGGCGCCGCGGAGCCGGGTGGGTCAAGGTCAAGCCGCGGCACACGCTCGACCTCGTGGTGCTCGCGGTCGAGTGGGGGTCGGGACGCCGGACGGGGCTGCTGTCCAACATCCACCTGGGCGCACGCGACCACCAGGGCGGGTTCGTGATGCTCGGCAAGACGTTCAAGGGCATGACCGACGAGATGCTGCGCTGGCAGACCGAGCGGTTCCTCGCGCTCGAGACCTCGCGCACCGACTACGTCGTGCACGTCCGGCCCGAGCAGGTCGTCGAGATCGCGTTCGACGGGCTCCAACGGTCCACGCGCTACCCCGGCGGGCTCGCGCTGCGCTTCGCGCGCGTGCTGCGCTACCGCGACGACAAGACCGCCGACGAGGCGGACACGATCGAGGCGGTCAGGGCGCTGGCCTGACCTCAGGGCCGGCCCCGTGCCGTTAACCCGGAGGAACCGGGCGAAACATCGTCTCGGAGACCGGATAGGGCCTTGTGCCGTCCCGGTGGCTGCCGCCAGGATCGCCGCCATGCGCTTCGACGACTCCGCCCACGAGCACCCCGGGACACCGGTGCGCCTCGTGGTGCGCCGCGCCGTCGACCTGCGTCTCGTCGCCGGCTGTCTCTGTCGGTAGCCCCGCCGTTCCCCGGGCACGGCTCGCGCCGACGCCCCGCCCCGCGCTCCTCGCGCGCTCACGCTCCCGCTCGCTCCGTCGTGCACCTCGCGCGCCAGCGGACCGAGCGACCACCCTTCCCACCGTGCTGCCGGCGTGCCCGCCGTCGGCCGGACACGCCTACCCCGACTCCCTGGAGCTCCCATGCCCCGCACCCTCAGACCCCACGCCCACCACCCGGCCCGCACCGCCGTCCGTACCGCCGTCCGGGCCGCGCTGACCGCGGGCCTCGCCGTGACGCTCGTGGCGTGCTCGGCCGCGAGCGCCGAGGAGGCCACGGTCGGCGAGTCCGGCAAGGCCGTGCTGCGCTACGACGGCTCGGTCGGGCAGGTGACCTTCCCCGAGCTCGCGGCGGACCTCGGCTACTTCGAGAAGGTCGAGCTCGAGTGGGTCGGCGACTCGACGGGCGGCCCGCAGAGCATCCAGGCGGCCGCGACAGGCTCGACCGACTTCGGGGGTGCGTTCAACGGCGCCATCGTCAAGCTCAAGGCGTCGGGCTCGCCCATCACGTCCGTCATCTCCTACTACGGCTCGGACGAGCTGTCCTACGGCGGCTTCTACACGGTCGAGGGCAGCCCCGTCACCGAGCCCCGAGACCTGATCGGCAAGTCGATCGGCGTCAACACGCTGGGCGCGCAGAGCGAGTTCCTCATCCGCGAGTGGCTCTCGCGCGGCGGGCTGAGCGCCGAGGAGATCGACCAGGTCGAGCTCGTCGTCGTGCCGCCCGTGAACGCGGAGCAGGTGCTGCGCGAGGGGCAGGTCGACGTCGTCGGGCTCTCGCGCGTCTTCCAGGACAAGGCCCTGGAGCGCGGCGGGATCACGCAGCTCTTCAGCGAGACGTCGCTCTACGGGAACTTCTCCTACGGGACGTACATCCTGCGCGACGAGTACATCGAGAAGAACCCCGAGGTCGTCGAGGACTTCGTGCAGGGCACGGCGCGCGCGATCCGCTGGACGCAGGTCACCCCGGTCGAGGAGGTCCGCGCGCGGTACACCTCGATCATCGAGGGGCGCGGGCGCGGCGAGAACACCGAGCTGGTCCCCTACTGGAAGTCCGCGAGCATCACGGTCCCGGGAGGCGTAATCGCCGAGGAGGAGATCTCGACGTGGATCGACTGGCTCGTGCGCGAGGGCGAGCTCGAGAAGGGCCAGTTCTCCCCCGAGGACATCTACACCAACGAGTACAACCCCTACGCGAACGGGACCTACGCGAAGGACGCGGGCCCCGACGGCGAGCCCGTCGAGGTCGCGCCATGAGCGGCACGGCGGCGGTCACGGCGACCCGGCCCAGCGCGACGGGTTCCCCGGAGGCGGCGGACTTCCCGGGCTCGACCCCCAAGCTCCGCCTCGAGCACGTGCACAAGGAGTTCATCGTGCGCGACGCGGCCGCGGGCCGCGGGGCACGCAAGCGGTTCACGGCCGTCGAGGACTTCACGCTCGACGTCCGCGCGGGCGAGTTCCTGACGGTCGTCGGGCCCTCGGGCTGCGGCAAGTCGACGCTGCTGGACCTGCTCGGCGGGCTCACCGAGCCGACGTCGGGCCGCATCCTGCTCGACGACTCGCCCGTCACGGGGCCGGGCCTCGACCGGGGCGTGGTGTTCCAGCAGTACGCGCTGCTCCCCTGGCGCACGGCCCGCGCGAACGTCGAGCTCGGGCTGGAGGCCAAGGGCGTCGCGCGGGCCGCACGGGCCCGCGTCGCCGACGAGTACCTCGACCTCGTGGGCCTCACGGCCTTCGCGGACCGGTACCCGCACGAGCTCTCGGGCGGCATGAAGCAGCGCGTCGCGATCGCGCGCAGCCTCGCGTTCGACCCCGAGGTGCTCCTCATGGACGAGCCCTTCGCGGCCCTCGACGCCCAGACGCGCGAGTCCCTCCAGGACGAGCTGCTGCGCATCTGGCGCGCGACGGGCAAGACGATCGTCTTCATCACGCACGGCATCGAGGAGTCGGTGTACCTGGGGCAGCGCGTCGCGGTCATGACCCCCCGCCCGGGCCGGTTGCAGACCGTGATCGACGTCGACCTCGCGGGGGCCGCCGGTCCAGGGGACGACGACGAGCACGACGACGTCCGCTCGTCGGCGCGCTTCGGCCGGTACCGGCACGAGGTGTGGAGCGCGCTCCACGCAAAGGAGGACGCCCATGTCTAGCACCGTGACCCCGCACGCCCCCGCGCGGGGCGAGGCCCTGGCCCGCCCTGCGCAGGACACCGTCGCGTTCGCCGACCCGCCCACGCTCGGACGCCGCCAGGTGCTCACGGCCGACCAGGACCCGACGCCGTCCGTCGGTGCTCGCCTGCGGGGCGTGGGGGTCCGTGTCCTGCGGGCCTCGGCCGCGATCGTGCTCTTCCTGGTGATCTGGGAGGTCGCGCCGCGCCTCGGGCTGGTCGACAAGGTCTTCCTGCCCCCGCTCAGCGCGGTGCTCGAGTCCTTCTGGGAGCTGCTCACGAGCGGCGAGCTGGGCAAGCACGTCGGGACGAGCCTGACGCGGGCGGGCACGGGATTCGCGATCGCGGTCCTGCTCGCGATCCCGCTGGGTATCGCGATCGGCTGGTGGGCGAGCGTCGCCCAGTTCCTCGGCCCGTTCCTCGAGCTGTTCCGCAACACCGCGGCCCTGGCGCTCCTGCCCGTGTTCATCCTGATCCTGGGGATCGGCGAGACGTCGAAGATCACGCTCGTCGTCTACGCGTGCTTCTTCCCGATCCTCCTCAACACGATCGCCGGGGTCCGGACCGTGGACCCGCTGCTCGTGAAGTCGGCTCGGTCTCTCGGGCTGCCTCCCGTCCGGCTGTTCCAGAAGGTCGTGCTGCCGGCCGCCGTCCCGACGATCTTCACGGGCATCCGCATGGCCGGGACGAGCTCGATCCTCGTGCTCATCGCGGCCGAGATGGTCGGCGCCAAGGCCGGTCTCGGCTACCTCATCACCTACGCGCAGTTCAACTTCCAGATCACGAACATGTACGCCGGGATCATCGCGATCTCGCTCGTCGGGGTCTCGATCAACGCCGTGCTCGTGAGCCTCGAACGGCACTTCTCGCGCTGGCGCACCACGTGAGCGGTTCGCCCGTGAGCGACCCAGCCCCCGCACGAACCGTCTCCCGCCCCATCCCACGACCCGACCCACGACCCGAGGACGCACCATGACCCAGCAGCCCCGCCAGCTCAGCCTGAACCTGTTCATCCACCCCGCAGGCCACCACGAGGCGGCCTGGCGCCACCCGGACACCCAGCCCGAGCGCATCTTCACGGCCGACTTCTACACCGAGCTCGCCCGCACGGCCGAGGCCGCGAGGTTCGACGCCGTCTTCTTCGCGGACGGCCCCGTCCTGCACGACGGCGTCGAGTTCAACAGCGTGGGCCGGCTCGAGCCGATCCTGACGCTCGCGTCGATCGCTGCTGCGACGACGCGGATCGGCCTGATCGCGACCGCGTCGACCACGTTCTACGACCCGTACAACCTGGCGCGGCTCTTCTCGACGCTCGACCACCTGAGCAACGGTCGCGCCGGGTGGAACATCGTCACGACGGCGAGCGAGGACGCGGCCCGCAACTTCGGCCTCGACTCCCACCCGGACCACGTCGAGCGGTACGCGCGCGCCGCCGAGTTCGTCGAGGTCACCACCCGGCTCTGGGACAGCTGGGAGGACGACGCGGTGCTGATCGACCGCGCGTCGGGCCGTTACGCCGACCCCGCGAAGATCCACGACGCGGCCTTCCGCGGCGAGCACCTGCGCGTCGAGGGCGCCTTCAACGCGGCCCGCTCGCCGCAGGGCCACCCGGTCCTGGTCCAGGCGGGCGCGTCGAACGAGGGGCGCGCGTTCGCGAGCCGCTACGCCGAGGCGATCTTCACGGCGCACCAGCGGCTGTCCGACGCGCAGGCCTTCTACGCCGACATCAAGGCCGGGGCCGAGGCGCTGGGCCGCTCGCGCGACGCCGTCAAGATCCTCCCGGGCATCAGCCCGTTCATCGCCGCGACCGAGGACGAGGCCAAGGCACTGGAGCGCGAGTTCAACGAGCTCACGGTCCCCGAGTACGGGCTGCGCCAGCTCGAGAAGCTCACGGGCGTCCGCCTCGATCACGCGCAGCTCGACGGCCCCGTACCGACCGAGCTGTTCGCGGACGCGGGCGACGTGACCGACAACTCGCGCAGCCGCCTCCAGGTCGTCGCGGGCATCGTCGAGCGTGAGCAGCCCACTGTTCGCGGGCTGCTCCACCGCCTCGCGGGGGCGCGCGGCCACCGGGTCGTCGCGGGCACGCCCGAGCAGGTCGCCGACACGATCGAGGAGTGGTTCACGCAGGGCGCCGCCGACGGCTTCAACGTCATGCCGCCCTACCTGCCGGGTGGCCTGGACGACTTCGCCGACCACGTCGTGCCGATCCTGCGCGAGCGCGGCCTGTTCCGTACGGAGTACGAGGGCACGACGCTGCGCGACCACCTCGGCCTCGCGCGCCCCGAGAGCCGGTACGCGACGCGCGCGGCCGACGCGCTCCCCGAGGCGGACCGTACGGACGAGGCGAGCGGCGCCGTCGGGCAGGAGGGGGCCCGGACCACGGAGCCGGTCCTGGCGTGAGCGCGGGCACGGGCTCCCCGCCGGTCCGGCTGGCGTGGACCGTCCACGTCCCCGCCGGCGTCTGGGGCGTCGCCCAGGGCGCGGCCGCACCGGTCGTCGCGCTCGCCGCGCGCGAGCACGGCGCGTCGCTGGGTGTCGCGGGCCTGGTGGTCGCGCTCGCCGGGCTCGGTCAGCTGGTCGGCGACCTGCCCGCGGGGCGGCTCGTCTCGCGGTTCGGGGAACGGCGCTCGATCGTCGGGGCGAGCGTGCTGGCCGTGGGCGGGGTCGCGCTCTGCCTGGTCTCGTGGTCGGTCGTCTCGCTCGCGGTCGGCGTGTTCCTCGCGGGCCTCTCGCAAGCCGTGTGGGGCCTCGCCCGCCAGACGTACCTCGCCGAGGCCGTGCCGTTCGCGCGCCGCGCTCGCGTCATGTCGAGCGTCGCGGCCATGATGCGGGTCGGCTTCTTCGTCGGTCCCATCCTCGGGGCGGCCGCGATCCTGGCCGTCGGGACGCGCGGCGGGTTCGCGGTGCAGCTCGTCGCGGTGTGCGCCACGGCGGTCCTCATGGGCCGCGTGCCCGACGTCGGACGCTCGCCCCGTGCACCCGGCGCGCCGGGCGACGTGGTCGCCCGGGAGGCGGGGCTGTGGCGCGTGCTCGTCGAGCACCGCCGGCTGCTGCGCACGCTCGGCCTCGGCGCCGCCCTCATGGGGCTCTCGCGCACGGCCCGCACCGTGGTCCTGCCGCTGTGGGCCGACCTCCTGGGGGTCGACGCCGCGACGACGAGCCTGGTCTTCGGGGCCAGCGCCGCGCTCGACGTGCTCGTGTCGATCCCCGCGGGGTACCTCATGGACCGGTTCGGTCGGCGCGCCCTCGCCGTCCCGTCGCTCGCAGTCCTCGCTGCGGGCTACCTCGCGCTGCCGTGGGCGGGCGGCGTCGCGTCCCTGGCGGTGGTGGCCCTGGTGCTCGGGTTCGGGAACGGGCTGAGCAACGGCGTCATCATGACGCTCGGCGCCGACGTCGCGCCGCCCGCGCAGCGTGCCGAGTTCTTCGGGGCGTGGCGGCTCCTGCACGACGCGGGGGCGTTCGCGGGTCCGCTCGTCGTCGCGGGCACCGCCCTCGTCGCGCCGCTGGGGGCCGCCGCGCTCGTCGTCGGCGCGACGTCGGTCGCGGGTGGTGCCGTGTTCTGGCGGTACGTGCCCGTGTGGGCGCCGTGGCCGCGGCCGGTGGCGGTGGCGGTGGAGATGGAGCCCGTGGCGGTGACCGTGCCGGGGGCGGAAGACGTGACCGGGGTCGCGAGCGAGACCGTCCCTCGGTGATGCTGGGTGTCCACGCCCCCTCGCGGGCCGACCGAGAGGACCACGCCATGACCGACGACCGCGCCGCCGTCCCGCCCAGCGACCTCACGCCGCGCATCGGCAAGGTCGCGACCCGCGAGCTCGCCCACCACGGGTACACGCGCTACGAGGACCTCACGCGCGCGACCGCCAAGGAGCTGCTCGCGATCCACGGGGTCGGGCCCCGGGCGATCCACATCCTGGGCGAGGAGCTCGCCGAGCGGGGATCGGGGTTCCGGGAGGCGTGACGCTCGTCAGGACCGGAACAGCCCGCCCCACAGGAAGGACTCGCCGAACAGCGACGAACCGGCGGCCTGCGGTGCGAGCCGGCGCAGCTCGATCTCGGTGAACCCGTCGAAGAGGGCACGGAGGTCGTCCGCGCCGTACGCGAGCCCGCCGGCGAGCGCCCCGCTGCGGTAGAGCTCGACGTCGTCGACCTCGGACCCCATCGCGGCGACCCCGTCCCCCGCGGCGGCGAAACAGGTCAGTCCGAAGGATCCGCCGTCACGGAGCCAGGACTCGACGAGCCTGCGGTAGCCGATCCGACGGTGCGGCGGGAGGTGGTGGAAGCACCCGCTGTCGAAGACGACGTCGTACGTCTCCTCGGCGGGCCAGTCGAACATGTCCGCGCACACGAAGCGGACGTCCACACCGGCGGAGGATGCCCGCTCCTGCGCCCAGCTCACGGCCGTCCCGGAGAGGTCCAGCGCGTCGACGGTCGCACCCTGCTGGGCGAACCAGATCGCGTTGCGCCCCGGTCCGCACCCGAGCTCGAGCACACGCGTGCCCGGGCCGATCGGCAGAAGACCTTCCCCGTGCCAGGCGACGAGGCTCTCCTCGGGGGCGTCACGGAAGAACGGGACGTCACGGTCCCGGTCGGTGTAGAAGGTGTCCCACCAGGCTGCGCTGCCGTGCCAGGCGTCGGCGCCGCGAGCGGCCCACCGCTCGGTGGCCTCGGCGTAGAGGGCGTCGAGCAGTCGCGCGACGTCGTTCTCGGTCTGGATGGAACGGTTCATGACGGGCCTCCGCCTCAGGCGCCCCCGAGAGCACTATGCTCTGACCTGCGAAGACACCGATATCATCATCCCACCTGAGGGCCCGTCGAACCAGGGGTTCGGCGGGTGTTTTCCGGGGCTTTCAGGTGGTCCTGACGGGGCCGAGAACGTCCGTGAGCGCCGGCGGCGACGCGGCGCTCAGGCCGTGATGACGTCGATGACCTCGGTGTCGTCGTGGCGGCGGGCCAGCGCCGTCACGACGGGCGGCTTGGGCACCGGCGGCTGCGCCTTGACGCCCGTGCTCCTGCTGCGGCGCGGGCGCGTCGGCACCGCGACGCCGAGGGACTTGAAGACCTTGCGCAGCTCGGCCTCGGTCCAGCCGGCGGCGAGCGCGTCGGAGAACGCCGTCGCGTACTCGCGCTCGGCCTCCTCGAGCGTCGCCTTGGCGGCCGCGACCTGCTCGGCCCGCTCGGCCAGGACGCGGCCCGACTCCATGCGGTGCTCGAGGAGGTCGCGCAGCCGAGCCTCGTACGTGGTGGCGGTGTCGTCGTCGCTCATGCCACCAACCTAGGGCCTGACCTGCACGGTCGCCAGGATCGTCAGGTGATCGGTGGTCGTCGGCGCGGCGACGCTCACCGGGCGACCTGCACGGTGACCGCGAGCGCCCGGTGGTCGGAGCCGGGAACGACGAGCGAGTCGACGTCGTCGACTCGCATGCCCGCGTCGACCACGACGTGGTCGAGGTCGAGGAACGTCGGGACCCGCTCCCCCACGGGCCACGACAGGTTCAGGCCGTGCCCTGCCGTGCGCGTCGCGTCGCGGAATCGGTCGCCCAGGACGGCGCGGAACGACGCGTGGTCGTACGTCGCGTTGAAGTCGCCCAGCAGCACCTGGGCCAGGGCTCGTCGTGCGCGCGCCGGGCGAGGTCGGCCATCTCCTGGTGCCACACGCCCGTGATCTCGGGCAGCGGCGGGACGGGGTGGACCGCGGTCACGCGCACGGGCGTGCCGTCCACGTCGACCGTGGCTGCGGGCATGGCGAACGTGCTCCACTCGGTGGTGTCGGGGTCGGTCAGCGCGGTCCGGCTCCACAGGCCGCTCCCGGGCGAGCCCGTGCCCACGTTGGCGTCGACGTGGTGCGGCATGGCCGCCTCGATCCCCGCGGCCTCGAGCCGGTCGTGGAAGTCGGCCGTGAGCTCGACGACCGCGAGCACGTCCGCGTCCTGCTCGTGGACCATCCGCACCACGGCGTCGGCGTCCGCCTGCCCGAAGTACGCGTTGACCGTCAGGACCCGCAGCGTCCCCTGGGCACCCGCGTCGATGCCGTCGACGCCGGGATCCGGCACGAAGAACGGGGCGACCCACACGACCTGCGCCGCGAGCGCGACCCCGCACAGGGTCGCGAGCAGCCGGCGCCGCAGGGCCAGGGCCGACGCGGCGACCAGCAGCGCGAGCGGGACGACCCACGGCGTGACGCCGACGACCTGCGCGAGGGGCGTGACGCCGTCGTACGGGACGGCGCGCACGAGCGTCATGGCCAGGACCACCCCGCCCAGGACCCACAGCACCAGCCCGACGGCGCGCCCACCCGGGCGACGTCGGCTCGCCGGGGCGGGGGCGCCGTCGGGCGGGGTAGCGGGTGCGGGTGCGTGGGCGACGGCGGCCTCGGGGCCGGGCGCGCGGCCACCGTCGTCGCTGGTCCCCGCGGCGCTGCTGTCCCCTGTCATGCAGCGACCCTATCGACCGGTTCGGGCGGTTCCGGGCCGGTCGGTCCCGGGCGACGGGCAGACCCGGTGCAGCGCGCGGAGGGATCCTGTGAACGCAGGCGACGACGTCCGCGAGATGCGGCCAGCTGGGGTCCGGGACGGTTCCAGACCCCGGCTGGCCGCCTCTCGCGAACGCCGACGGGGCGGGGCGCCCGAGGAAGACCTCGCGCGCCCCGCCCCGTCGGCGACCTGACGACTAGCCGAAGATCCCGGGCAGGGTCGCGCGGAACACCTGGTCGGCCTCGCTCAGCGGGATCGTGAAGATGCCCTCGATCTCGAGCGACTCCCCGGTCTCGCTGACCTCGGCGGGCTCGGTGCCGGTCTCGCCGATCTTGAGGACGGGCACGCCGCGCGCGACGCACGCGTCGACCAGCTTGGTCTCCTCGCCGCGCGGCACGGCGACGAGCGCACGGGCCGTGGACTCGGAGAACAGGGCCTCGAACGGGGTCACGCCGTCGCGCGCCGCGAGGGCGTCGATCGAGACCTTGGCGCCGGTCCCGAAGCGCAGCGACGCCTCGAGGAGGCCCTGGACCAGGCCGCCCTCGGAGAGGTCGTGCGCGGCGGAGACCAGGTCGTCGCGGCTCGCGTTGACGAGCACCCCGGCCAGTGCGCGCTCGGCCGCGAGGTCGACCTGCGGGGGCACGCCACCGAGGTGCTGGTGGACGACGTCGGCCCAGGCGGAGCCGTCGAGCTCGGGGCGGGTCGTGCCGAGGAGGTAGATCGCTTCCCCGGCCTCGCGCCAGCCGGACCCGGTGGCGTGCGCGACGTCGTCGAGCACGCCGAGGACGCCGACGACGGGCGTCGGGTGGATCGAGGAGTCGATCTGCCCGGGCTCGCCCGTGCCGTTGTAGAGCGAGACGTTGCCGCCCGTGACGGGGACGCCGAGGGTCTGGCACGCGTCGGCCAGGCCTTCGATGGCCTCGACGAGCTGCCACATGGAGTCGGGGTCCTCGGGGGAGCCGAAGTTGAGGCAGTCGGTGATGGCGAGCGGGCGGGCGCCGGTCGTGGCGACGTTGCGGTACGCCTCGGCGAGCGCGAGCTGGGCGCCCGTGCGCGGGTCGAGCTTGGCGTAGCGGCCGTTGGCGTCGGTCGCGAGGGCGACCCCGAGGCCCGTGGTCTCGTCGACGCGGATGACGCCGCCGTCGTCGGGCTGGGCGAGGGCCGTGTTGCCCTGGACGAAGCGGTCGTACTGGTTGGTGACCCACTCCTTCGACGCGAGGTTGGGCGAGCCGAGCAGGCGCAGCGCGGTCGCGCGGAGCTCGTCGGCGGTCTCGGGACGTGCCAGCGCGGCAGCAACCACGGTGTCCGCGTTGAGGCCGTCCATCCACGTGGGGCGCGCGTAGGGGCGGTGGTAGGTGGGGCCCTCGTGCGCCACGGACTTGGGGTCCACGTCCACGATGCGCTCGCCCTGGTGGTCGATCGTGAGGCGACCGGTGCCGGTGACCTCGCCGATGACGGACGTCTCGACGTCCCACTTGCTCGTGATGGCGAGGAACTCGTCGAGCTTGTCGGGAGCGACGACCGCCATCATGCGCTCCTGCGACTCCGACATGAGGATCTCGCCCGCGTTGAGCGACGGGTCGCGCAGCAGGACCGAGTCGAGCTCGACGTGCATGCCGCCGTCACCGTTGGACGCGAGCTCCGAGGTGGCGCACGAGATGCCGGCCGCACCGAGGTCCTGGATACCCTCGACGACGCGCGCCGCGTAGAGCTCGAGGCAGCACTCGATGAGGACCTTCTCCATGAAGGGGTCGCCCACCTGGACCGAGGGGCGCTTGGCGGGGACGCCGTCCTCGAACGTCTCGGACGCGAGGATCGAGGCGCCACCGATGCCGTCGCCGCCCGTGCGGGCACCGAACAGGACGACCTTGTTGCCGACGCCCGAGGCGTTGGCGAGGTGGATGTCCTCGTGGCGCAGCACGCCGATGCACAGCGCGTTGACGAGCGGGTTGCCCTGGTACGAGGAGTCGAACACGAGCTCGCCGCCGATGTTCGGCAGGCCGAGGGAGTTGCCGTAGCCGCCGACGCCCGACACGACGCCGTGCACCACGCGCGCGGTGTCCGGGTGGTCGACCGCGCCGAAGCGCAGCTGGTCCATGACGGCCACGGGGCGTGCACCCATCGAGATGATGTCGCGGACGATCCCGCCGACGCCCGTCGCGGCGCCCTGGTAGGGCTCGACGAAGCTCGGGTGGTTGTGGGACTCGACCTTGAACGTCACGGCCCAGCCGTCACCGATGTCGACGACGCCCGCGTTCTCGCCGATGCCGACCAGGAGGTGCTTCTTCATCTCGTCGGTCGTCTTCTTGCCGAACGTGCTCAGGTGCACCTTGGACGACTTGTACGAGCAGTGCTCCGACCACATGACGGAGTACATCGCGAGCTCGGCGGCCGTGGGGCGTCGCCCGAGGATGTCGCGGATGCGCTGGTACTCGTCCGGCTTGAGGCCGAGCTCCGCGAAGGGCTGCGCCTCGTCGGGGGTGGCGGCTGCGCGCTCGACCGTGTCGAGGTGCGGCCGGTGCTCGGAGGTCGCTGCGGCGGGCGTCGGGGCGTTGCTGGGGGCGGTCATCGAATCCCTCGGGGTGGCGTGCCAGCCGGCGCGTTTCGACGAGCGAGTCATCGAGGAGGCGACCGGCACGGGGCTGCACAGGTGCGGCCAGTTTACCGGCGGTCGGGAGCGGTGGGGTCGGGCGTCCAGGAACGCGTGCGGCGGACGGTTCCCGGGCACGTGGGCGGTGGGGTGCTGCCCCCTCGACGAGCGGCGATAGCCTCGCACGGTGACTCCCGTCGTTCGCCGCCCCCGCTCCACCCTCGCCGTGGTGGGAGTCGTCGTGGCCGCCTTGCTGGCTGGATGTTCCCCGCCCGACGGCGCCGCTCCCGTCCCGCCCACGTCCGCGGCTTCCGAGGGGGCCGCGTCGGGGGAACCCTCGACGGCACCGTCACCCGAGCGGGCGACCGTGACGCGGGCACTCTCGACCGACGGGATCGAGCTCGTGCTGACGGTGCCGCTCGGGGCGGCCGACGAGGCCGGCGCCGGGGGCGAGGCCGTCACGGTCACCCCGGACGAGGACGGGTCGGGCCGCGTCGCGTTCGTGCTGCCCTCGGACGAGGCGGCGACTGTCGCCTCGTCGGGGAGCACCCCGGCCGGCCCCACCGGCCCCACCGACAGCACCGACGGCACCGACGCAGTGCGCACCGCGGTGCCCGCGACGCTCGACCTCGTCTCCCCCGCCGACGGCTCCCTGGTGCGCAACAGCGACGGCAGCATCACGGTCCACGACGCCGCGGGCACCCCGGTCGGCGGCCTGTCGGCGCCGGAGGTGACGGAGGCGTCCGGACCTGCGGGCCGTGCAGGAGTCGTGGTCGTGGCGCCGACCCGCGCGGAGGTGCACCTGAAGGCCCGGGGGGCGACGCCGTCGGGCACCGGGAGCGCGACGGGCGACGCTGCCGGTCCGGGGAACGGCTGGACCGTGACCACGTGGCTCGGCGCGCAGGGCGTGCGCAGCGCGACCTGGGGGAACCGCGAGGGCGGACGCTCGCTCGCGGTCGACCCGACGCCGTGGGCGCGGCAGTCGGGCATCGTGGGCGAGGCGACCGCCTGGGCGCAGCTCGTCGCGAGCGAGCCCGAGGCCGCCTCGACGACCATGCGCGACCAGTTCGACTGCCACGCCCTGGGCGCGACCGACAAGAAGACGTGGAACCTGGAGCCGTGGCGCCCGGACGTCGGGTTCCTGGCGACGGCCGCCGCCCGCTGCAACCCCACGCCCTAGCCCCGGCGGACCCCGCCCCCTCTCCGTGCCGAACATGCGGTTGGCGTCGAGAATCGGCCGGATCCGGACGCCAACCGCATGCTCGACCGACAGCAACCGCATGGTCGCTCAGTCGAGGCCCAGCATCTCCCTGACCGGTCCGACGCCGCGGAGCGTCACCTCGGGCCGCAGCGCCTCCGGGCGCGCGTCCCAGTCCTCGCGGTCGAGGCGGTACCGGACGTCGGCCGCCGCCTTGCCCTCGCGGGCGAGCGTCGCGGTGCCGTTGGGCCGGTAGCCGAGCTTGCGCGTGACGCCGTTCGAGGGGCCGTTGTCCTCCCAGGCGGACGTCGTGGCCGTCCGGGCGTCGAACCCCGCGAAGAGGAGCTCGAGGATCATGAGCCGCGCGAGCGTGCCGACGCCGGCCCCCTGGTGCCGACGCCCCAGCCACGAGCCCGACTCCGCGGTACGTGTCACGACGAAGTCCGACGCCGTGAGGGCCTGCACGCCCAGCACCTCGCCGTCGCGGACCACGGCCAGCTCGATCGCCCAGGACGCGGGCGCGATCCGCGACGCCGCGCCCCACTGGTAGGCCAGGATGCTGCGGCCGACCTCGACCGCCGAACCGCGCGACCACGGGAACATGAAGGGCATGAACCCCTCGTCGTGGATGCCCTCACCGCCGACCACGGCGAGCCGGTACAGGAGGTCCTCGTCGAGGTGACGCAGCTCGAGATCCCCCGAGACGACGCGCAGGCCGGACGGCGGCCAGAGCTCGGTGCGCGTCGGGCGTGCGGGGGTCGAGCCTGCCGACGCAGGGGCGTCGGGGACGGGTGCGTCGGGGACGGGGTCGGGTGCCATCGGTGCAGCCTGGCGAAGTCCGCGAGGTGCGTCAACAGCAATGCCGGGGACTCGCCGTCGGGCCGACGACGGACGACGCGCCGGGACCGCGACGGTCCGAGCGACCGGCCCCACGGACCCACGGACGCACGACGGGACCCGCCGGCCCGACCTGACGGCTGGTGGTCGTCAGGTCGGGCGGGCGGGTCCAGGGTTCCCTCGGTGGCGGTACCGCTCCGCCGTCGGTCCGAGGTCGTTCGTGCGCCCGTAGCCGGGCCGAACATGCGGTTGTCGTTGCTCGACCATGCGGTTGTCGTCCGGAATCACCGCGATTCCGACGCCAACCGCATGCTCGGCACCGAGACGGCACCGCATACTCGGCGCCGAAACGGCGTCAGCGCCTGGCGACCTTCGACCCGCCGCGTGCCACCTTCGCCGCGGCCTTCTCGCGCGCCTTGATCGACTTCTCGCTCACCGGCTCGTCGCCGCTCGCGCGCAGCTGCCGGTAGTACTCGCGGGCCTCGTCCTGACGGACCTGCTCGGCCCCCGACGCGATCTTGGCGCGCAGGTGCTCGGGGCCGTAGCCCCAGGCGTCGACGAGGTCCTGGGCGTGCGGGCGCAGGCGGGCGACGAGGCGGTCGACGTACCCGCTGACGGTGCGCGCACGCTGCGCCGACAGGCGCCCGTTGATGAGGTACCACGCGAGGTTGCGCTCGATGGTCGTGAGCCCGAACAGGTCGCGCACCCACGTGAGGACCTGGCGCGTGCCCGCGTCCTCGATCGTGTCGAGGGCCTGCGTGAAGGCCTCCCAGTGCAGCAGGTCGGCGTGCGCCCTCGCCATCTCGATGAGCTCGTGCTGGTGCTCGTTGAAGAGCTCGGCGGCCTTCTCGGGCGTGGCCTTCTGGGCCGGGCGCAGGGCCGCGGCGACGTCGGCGACCATGGTCTCGACCCGGTCGGTCAGCAGGTCGCGCTGGTTGCCGACGTCCTTGAGGTGCCCGACGGCGCGGCGCGGGTCGCCCACGTCCGCGATGGTCTGCGCGGCGCGCTTGAGCGGCGTGCGGTGCAGTGCGGCGTCGGCCGCCTGCTCGACGACGAACCTTGCCATCTGCCCCGGGGAGATGTCCTTGAACTCCTTGCCGTAGTCGGCCAGGAGCCGCTTCGCGACGAGCTGGAGCAGGACCGTGTTGTCCCCCTCGAACGTGACGTAGACGTCCAGGTCGGCGCGCAGGCTCGTGAGCCGGTTCTCGGTGAGGAACCCGGCGCCGCCACAGGCTTCGCGCGCCTCCTGGAGCGTGTCGAGAGCGAACCACGTGCTCATCGGCTTGAGCGAGGCCGCCATGGTCTCGAGGTCCTCGCGCGACTCGGGGGTGTCGTTCTCCCCCGAGAACACGGTGTCGAACAGGTCGAGCAGGCGGTCGTGCGCGAAGTGCATCGCGTAGGTCTGCGCGATGCGCGGGAGGAGACGGCGCTGGTGGGTGCCGTAGTCGAGGAGGACGACCTCGTCGACGGCCGACGCACCGTTGAACTGGCGGCGCTGGTTGCCGTAGGTCACCGCGGTCGCGAGGCCCAGCTTCGACGCGGTGATCGCGGCCCCGTCGAGCGAGACGCGCCCCTGGACGAGCGAGCCGAGCATCGTGAAGAAGCGGCGCCCGGGGCTGTCGATCGGCGAGGTGTACGTGCCGTCCTCGGCGACCTGGCCGTAGCGGGCCAGGAGGTTCTCGCGCGGGACGCGGACGTGCGTGAAGTGCAGGCGCCCGTTGTCGATCCCGTTGAGCCCGCCCTTGAGCCCGTCGTCCTCCCCGCCGACGCCGGGCAGAAAAGCACCGGCCCCTCCGTCAGCAGCGGTCTCCCGGATGGGCGCGTAGAACGCGTGGACGCCGTGGTTGACGCCGTTCGTCACGAGCTGCGCGAAGATGACCGCCGCGGTCCCGTTGACGGCCGCGTTGCCCAGGTAGTCCTTCCACGCCCCACGGAACGGGGTGTGGACGACGAACTCCTGCGTCGCGACGTCGTACGTCGCGGTCGTCGCGATCGAGGCGACGTCCGAGCCGTGACCCGTCTCGGTCATGGCGAACGCGCCGGGGACGGAGGCGTCCATCGCCCCCGGCAGCAGGCGGTCCTGCTGCTCGGGCGTGCCGAGGTGCAGGATCGCCGACGCGAACAGACCCCACTGGACGCCCGCCTTGATCTGGAGCGAGGGGTCGGCGGCGACGAGCTCCTCGAACCCGGCCAGGTTGCCGCCCGCGTCGTCCTGCCCGCCGAGCCGCGTGGGGAACCCGCGGTGCACCTGCCCGATCTCGACGAGCTGCTTGACCTGGTCCATGACGCGCTCGCGGTGCTCGGTGAGCGAGAGCCCCTCGATGCGGTGGAAGCGCTCCTCGCCGGCGGTCGCGCGAGCCTTGGCCCGCAGGTCCGCCCAACGTCCCAGGAGCTGGTGGGAGAGGTCGGCCACGTCGATGCGGACCTCGCCCGCAGGCATCGAGGGTGTGACGCCCGCGGCGGGGATCGACGTGGAGGCGGCTGCGCCGTCGCCGCGGGTGTCGCGGGCGGTGGTGCGGTCTGAGGTGGTGGTCATCGGGACTCCTGTGTGCCGGTGGTAGCCATGAGAGAGGTTCAGAGGTCGTCGGTCGAGGGGGTGGCGGTGTCGTCCGCAGCCGGTGCCGCGCCCCGACCGCGGGCCATGACCCCGACGGGCCCGCCCCACAGCCAGGCGGCGACGCGCTCGGTGAGCTCGTCGCGGTCGGGGGCGTCGGGCCCGTCGTGGTTCCCGAGCCACCACTCGCCGGCCCCGCGCACGAACCCGACGGCGCCCGCGGCCCACGCAGCGGCGTCGGCGGGGCTCACGTCGGTCGCCCGCGTGAAGGGCTGGGCGACGAGCTGGGTCACGGAGTCGAGGAACGCCGCGAGGGGCGCGGAGGCGGTGCGGGCCGTGCCGTCGGTCCCTGCGATCGCGCCCGTGCGGGTCACGAAGTAGTAGACGTTGGGCGAGCTCGCGATCATCTCGAGGTAGACGCCGACCATGGCGCGCAGCGCGCGGCGCGGGGTCTCGGCGGACTCCGCGGCCTGGGTCAGGGCATCGTGCATCTGCCCGACGACCGAGGCGCCGATCGCGATCTGCAGCCCCGTCTTGTCCTCGAAGTAGCGGTAGATGATCGACTTGGACGTGCCCGAGGCCGCCGCGATCTCGTCCATGGAGACCCCGGGACCGCCCTTGTGGACGGCCTTGCGGGCCGCGTGCACGAGCTCGGCGCGACGGATCGCTCGGTGGTCGTCCCAGCGGGTCGAGCGGCCGTCGGTCACGGGGGCGGGGGGCGGGGTGCGTCCGGGGTCGCGAGAGAGCACGGCAGTGCGGGGTCTCCCGGCTCGTCCGTTCGTGTCGCCGTTGATCACGCAGTCCTCCAGTGGTGCCCGACGTCGGTGTCGTCCCTGGTCGTCCGTCCGGCGGTCCGCGAGTGGCCGGCCGGGCGGCGCCCCTCGAGGCGGGTGCCGCCGGGGCGCAGGGAGCGAGGGGTGTGACCCACCTCACGGTACCGAGAGTATCAGGTACTGTGGGTCTTGGACACCGCGTGGATCGCGCCCGCGGTCCCCACCCTCAGCAACGACGCGAGAGAGAGCAGGCGAAGTGGCCACCCCGAAGACACCCCAGACCACCACCCCCGGAACCGACGAGCGGCCGGACGCGCAGCACGTCGAGCAGCCCGGGCGCACTCCCGCCCTCCGCGACGCCTACGTCCTGGGCGGCAACCGCATCCCGTTCGCCCGCGCGGGCGGCAAGTACACGGGAGCCAGCAACCAGGACATGTTCACGGCCGCCCTCGAAGGCCTCGTCGCGCGCTACGGGCTCCAGGGCGAGCGGCTGGGCGAGGTCGTCGGCGGTGCCGTGCTCAAGCACTCGCGCGACTTCAACCTTGTCCGCGAGTCCGTCCTCGGCTCCTCGCTCTCGCCGCAGACCCCCGCGTTCGACCTCCAGCAGGCGTGCGCGACGGGCCTCGAGGCCGTCGTGACCGTGTCCAACAAGATCCGCCTCGGCCAGATCGAGTCGGGGGTCGCGGGCGGCTCGGACACCGTGTCCGACGCGCCCATCGCCGTGAGCGAGGGACTGCGCAAGGCGCTCCTCAAGGCCAGCCACGCCAAGACCCTGGGCGCTCGCCTCAAGGCCTTCGCCGCCGTGCGCCCGGGCGACCTGGCGCCGTCGACGCCCAGCACGGGCGAGCCCCGGACGGGCCTGTCGATGGGCGAGCACCAGGCGATCACGACCGCAGCCTGGGGCATCAGCCGCGAGGCGCAGGACGAGGTCGCCCTGAACAGCCACCTGAACCTCGCCGCCGCCTGGAAGGCAGGGTTCTTCGACGACCTCGTGACCCCGTTCCGCGGCCTGACGCAGGACCAGAACATGCGCGCCGACTCGTCCGCCGAGAAGCTCGCGTCGCTCAAGCCGGTCTTCGGCAAGCACCTCACGCCGAGCGCGCCCACGCACGGGGCGGCGGCCGGAGGGTCCGCTGGCGCGTCGGCGGGCCCCGCCCTGCCTACCATGACCGCCGGCAACTCGACCCCCCTGACCGACGGCGCCTCGGTCGTCCTGCTCGGGTCGCGCGAGTGGGCGGCCGAGCACGACCTGCCCGTCCTCGCCCGCGTGGTCGACGCCGAGTCCGCCGCGGTCGACTTCGTGCACGGCCACGAGGGGCTGCTCATGGCCCCTGCGCACGCGGTCCCCCGCCTGCTCGCCCGCAACGGCCTGGCGCTTCAGGACTTCGACTTCTACGAGATCCACGAGGCCTTCGCCTCGACCGTCCTGACCACGCTGGCCGCATGGGAGGACGACGACTACTGCCGCACCGAGCTCGGGCTCGACGGTGCGTTCGGCTCGATCGACAGGTCTCGTCTCAACGTCCACGGGTCGTCGCTCGCCGCAGGTCACCCGTTCGCCGCGACCGGCGGGCGCATCGTCGCGACGGCCGCGAAGCTCGTGGCCGACAAGGCGCGCGAGACGGGCCGCCCGGCCCGCGCGCTCATCTCGATCTGCGCGGCCGGTGGCCTGGGCCTCGCCGCGATCCTCGAGAGCGCCGCGAGCCCGGCCGCCACGCCCGCACAGAGCACCGAGAGCTGAGGGAGCCCACCATGACCGACAAGTACCTGTCCGCCGTCAACTCGGGCTTCACCAAGACCCTCGCCAAGAAGCTCGGCCTGCCCCGGCCCGCGGTCCTGCGCCGCTACCGCCCGGGCGACCCGCTCGCGCCCGGCCCGGTGCTCGTGATCGGCGAGCCCGGCTCGGCCAAGGACACGAACGCCGTCGCGCAGGCCCTGCTCGGGTGGGACCTCGACGTCCGGCAGAACGCCGGCGACGGGGAGACCCGCTGGGGGGCGGTCGTCGTCGTCCTGACGGGCGCCACCAGCCCCGCTGACTTCTCGGCTCCCGTGCTCGAGCTCGGCGCGAACCTGCGCCGCCTCGCGCCGGGCGGGCGCGTCGTGACCGTCTCGCGCGCACCGGCCGACGACGACACTCCCCTGCTCGCGGCGACCCGCCAGGGCGTCGACGGGTTCCTGCGCTCGCTCGCCAAGGAGCTGCGCGCGGGCGCCACGGCCAACGGCATCCAGCTCACGGACGGCGCCGCACCGGACTCGGGGTCGGCCCTGGCCACGCTGCGGTTCTTCCTGTCGGGCAGCTCGGCGTTCGTCGACGGGCAGCTCCTGCACGTGGGCCCGGCCGCGACCGAGAGCACCCCCGACTGGGACCGTCCCCTCGCGGGCCGCGTCGCGGTCGTGACGGGCGCCGCCCGCGGGATCGGCGCAGCCATCGCCCGCACGCTCGCACGCGACGGCGCGACGGTCGTCGTGGTCGACGTCCCCGCCGCTGGCGAGTCCCTCGCGAAGGTCGCCAACGAGATCAAGGGCACTGCCCTGCAGCTCGACGTGACGGCCGAGGACGCGGGAGCCCGCATCCTCGAGCACGCCCGGACCCGCCACGGCGGACTGCACATCCTGGTCCACAACGCCGGGATCCTGCGCGACAAGCTGCTCGCCAACATGTCCCCCGACAAGTGGGACGCCGTCATCGCGGTCAACCTGCTCTCGCAGCTGCGGATCAACGAGTACCTGCTGGGCGCGAACGGCTTCTCGGAGGCGCCGCACATCGTCTCGCTCGCCTCGACGAGCGGCATCGCGGGCAACCGGGGCCAGACGAACTACGGCGCCTCCAAGGCCGGGGTCATCGGGCACACGCGCGCGACCGCGCGCCTCCTGGCCCCGCTCGGCGGCTCGGCCAACGCGGTCGCGCCCGGGTTCATCGAAACCGACATGACCGCCTCGATCCCGCTCGTCCAGCGTGAGATGGCCCGCCGCGTGTCCTCGCTCCAGCAGGGCGGCCTGCCGATCGACGTCGCCGAGGCCGTCGCGTTCCTCGCGTCCCCGGCCGCGGCGGGCGTCAACGGCCAGGTGCTGCGCGTGTGCGGCCAGAGCCTGGTGGGCGCGTGACGGCCGCCGCGCAGGATGCCCCCGAGCGCCGCAACCCGCGTCTCGTCACGCTGCCCACGCTGCCGGGGCTCGGCGGCCTGTATGCGAGGGGCGTGGCGTCGTCGGGCCGGATCGCCGTGACCCGCTCCCCCGTGGGGCGCGTCCTGCCCGGGCCCCGCGACGTCGTCCTGCCGGACGTCGTCTACCGCGTCGCCGACGTCCCGACCGCGGACGTGACCGAGCACCTGACCGCGTACCAGCGGCTGGTCGGCGAGCGTGTCGACGACACCCTGCCCGCGGGCTACCTGCACGTGCTCGCGTTCCCGCTCGCGACCGCCCTCATGGTCCGCGGCGACTTCCCGCTGCCGCTGCTGGGCCTGGTGCACGTGTCGAACGCGGTGTCGCTGCATCAGCCCGTGCGGGTCGGCGACGTGCTCGAGGTGCGCGCGACCGCCGAGAACCTGCGCGCGCACCGGCGCGGGGTCCAGGTGGACCTCGTGACCGAGGTGAGCACGGGCGGCGAGCTCGCGTACCGCGGCGTCTCGACGTACCTGGCCAAGGGGTTCGGTCTGCCGTCGGAGGAGGAGGCGCCCTCTCAGCGGACCGACGAGGCGCCCCGCGAGGACTTCGTGCCACCGCTCCCGACCGCACGCTGGGAGCTCGGCAGCGGGACCGGGCGCGCGTACGGCGCGATCTCCGGCGACCGCAACCCCATCCACACCTCGGCCCTGGGCGCCAAGGCGTTCGGCTTCCCGCGGACCATCGCGCACGGCATGTACACGGCGGCCCGCGCGCTGGCCGAGGTCGGCGCCGCTCGCGGCGAGGCCTACGACTGGACGGTCGAGTTCGAGAAGCCGGTCCTGCTTCCGGGCACGGTCCAGGTCGCCATCACCCGAACACCCGACGACGCCGCTCACCCGGGCATCTTCACGTACGCAGGCTGGAACGGCCGGAGCGGCAAGCGCCACTTCAGCGGGACGGTCACGCCCCGCTGAACGCTGTTCCTGCCGCTCGCCGAGAAGTGAGCAGACGCCCCTGATCGGGTCAGATCAGGGGCGTCTGCTCACTTCTCGGCGGAGCTCACCCCGCAGTGCGGCGGATGCTGCGCCGCCATCTGCGCTCGAACACCACGGTCTCGCCGTCGCGCGCCACGACCTCGTCGTCGGTGTGGAAGAACTCGGCGTCGCACGAGATCTCCGAGCGCGTCACGACGCTCGCGTCCCACGCGAGGTCGGACGGTGTGGCCCCTGGCCTGCGCAGCCGCACGCTCCAGTCGGAACGCGTGCGTGCGCTCAGCGGGTCGCGCCCGATCCAGTAGCGCTCGAGCGCGTCCTCGGTGAACTCGAGGCCGTCGGGGTAGACGCGCGTCCCGCCGTACCGCGGGTCGACCTCCAGGAGCCATTCGTCCGCCGCGACGTCCCGCACGACGCGCCGCTCGGGCCGCTGGTCCGCGTCCTGCGGGTAGACGACACCGAGCGGGGGCGCCTGCTCGGGCTCCTCGAAGGTGACGACGGGGTGCCCGCCGGGGGCGGCGCCGTCGTGCACCGGGAGCTCGAGAGAGCTGTCCGCGGGCGCGACCGCGAGCGCCGCCCCTCCCGGCTGCGGCCACACCCACGGCCAGTACGCCGACGAGACCGCGAGCCGGAGCCGGTGCCCGGGGGCGAGGGCGTACCCCACGCCGCTGAGCTCGAACGTCACGTCGCGCGTCGTGCCGGGCTCCCAGGGGACCACGCGGTCGCGCCCCTCGCGGGCCGACAGGTTGAGCACGCCACGGGTCACGAGCGTCGACGAGCCGTCGGGGCCCACGTCGCACAGCCGCGCCACGACCTGCCCCTTGTCGCCCGCGCACGACAGGCGCAGCCGGACCCGTGCCCGGCCCAAGATCTCGAGCCGCTGGGCGAGCGGGGCCGAGTCGAAGCACACGGACCGCCCGTCCTCCTCGCGCTGGTCGGGCGGCAGGTCCGCGTCGTTGCCGAACGGGAAGAAGCGCCCCGCGTCGATCCCGGTGTGCTGCGGAGAGGCCACGAGGCACGACGGCGGCACGTCCGCCGGGGCCGTCGGCCCGCCGCTCGCAGGTCCCCGGTGGGCGGGAAGCTGCGTGACGAGCGGGGCGGTCGTGCGGAGCACGGGGGCACCCGCGTCGTCGTCGGTGTCGGTGTCGTCCGTTCCACCCGGCGCTCCCGCGAGCGGGAGCACCGTGGGCCGGACGTGCGGGGACGGCCACTGCGCCTCCCCGACCCAGCGGCCGGGCAGCTCGTCGTAGACCGTGGCGGGCGGCACGGACTCGGTGACCCACGCGCGCAGCGCCGGTTCGTCGAGCGCGCCCGTGTCCTCGTCCTTGAGGAACTGGTCCCACCAGCGCAGGGTCTCCTGGAGGAACCCGATCGAGGGGCCGGGCGGCAGGCCACGGTCGGGGTACTGGTGCGACCAGGGGCCGACGATCCCCCGGACCGGGCCGCCCAGGGCGCGGTCGCCCTCGGCCGCCTGGTCCCCCGCGGCGACGAGCCGCAGGACCGTGTCACGGTAGGGGTCGTTCCACCCGCCGACCGCGAGCACCGCGGCTGTGATCGCCGAGTAGTCCTCGATCACGCTACCGTGGCGCCAGTAGTCGTCGCGCGTCTGGTGGTCGAGCCAGGTGTGGACGAACGGCTCGGTGTGCTCGAGGCGGTCGAGCCACTGCTCCTTCCACCGTTCGCCCACGACGGCCGGGTCCGGGGGCCGGGAGCAGAACGCGAGCATGGTCGCGGCCCACGCGTGCATGTCGACCGCGAGGACGGACCCGCCCGTGTAGTGCACGTCGTTGTCGTACCGGTCGTCGGTCGAGCACACCGTGACGATCGCCGCGAGCGCCTCGGGCGCGAGGGCCGCGACCTGCAGGGCGTTGAACCCTCCCCACGAGATGCCGAACATCCCGACCTTGCCGCTGCACCACTCCTGCGCGGCGAGCCACTCGACGACCGCGACGCCGTCGGCGAGCTCGGTCGGGGAGTACTCGTCGTCCTGGTGGCCGTCCGAGTTCCCGCTGCCGCGGATGTCGACGCGCACCGACGCGTACCCGTGGCCCGCGTAGTACGGGTGGCGCTGCGCGTCGCGCGGGGCGGTCCAGTCGGACAGCCGATAGGGCAGGTACTCCAGGATCGCGGGGACGGGCGTGGGGTCGACCGGTCGCCAGACGCGCGCAGCGAGGCGTGTCCCGTCGGCGAGGGGTATCCAGTGGTCCTCGACCGTGGTCTCGAACGGGAGCTCGGTCACGTACCGCATGGTCATTCCTCCGGTGCTGGGTCGTTCGGGTGGTGCAGTCGTTCGGGTGGTGCAGTCGTTCGGGTGGTGCAGTCGTTCGGGTGGTGCTGGCGGTGCGCACCGGTCAGTGGACGGGATGCATGGTCCGCTTCATCCAGGGCGAGAGGACCAGGACGACGACCGCGACGAGCACTGCGACCGCGCCGTTGAGCGTGAAGTAGAGGCCGTCGGGGATCTCGCCGTAGAACCTCACGGTCTGCGCCTGGATACCGTTCGCGAGCGCGATCGACAGGAACCACACGGCCATCGACTGGCTCGAGAACGCCGCGGGGGCGAGCTTGGTCGTCGCGGACAGGCCCGTCGTCTGGAGCAGCACGTCACCGAGGCCGAGCAGCAGGAGCGAGACCAGGAGCCACCACACGGCGATCTTCCAGTCGCCGCTCTGCCCCGTCACGGCGGGCACGAGGACCAGGTAGGACAGCCCGCCGAGGAGTGCGCCGATCGCGATCTTCTTGGACGCGTGCGGCTGCCGGGGCCCGAGCCAGGTCCACAGCGCCGCGACCACGGGCGCGACGAGCACCTCGACGCCGCCCAGGAACGAGCTGAACCAGGCCGCGGGAGCCTCCCACCCGAAGATCGTGCGCTCGACGTGCTGGTCGGCCAGCAGGATCAGGACGCTGTACGCCTGGAAGAGCACGAAGTTGAACGCGACCGACGCGAACCACAGCACGAGGAACGGCCGCAGGCGGCCCCGCTCCTCGCCCGTCACACGGGGGCTGCGGAACATGACAGTGAAGTAGACGATCGGGGCGGCCATGGCGACCACGGTCAGCGCGTCGACGACGCCCGCGATGCTGAGCCGCCCCACGAGCGCGAGCCCGACGGCGAGGATCACCACCCCGGCCGCGGCGCCTCCCAGGATCCACAGGGTCCGGCGCATCACGGCCGGTGGCAGTGGCGCCTCGGGGCCGCGCCCGTGCCCGGGGACGTGCCTGCGACCGACGACGTACTGGACCACTCCTGCGGTCATACCGATCGCGGCGGCCGAGAACCCCCAGTGCCAGCCGACGTCGGCACCGAGCCACCCCGTCACCAGGGGCCCGAAGAACGCCCCGACGTTGATGCCCATGTAGTAGAGCGCGAACCCGGCGTCCCGGCGTTCGTCGGTGGTCGAGTAGAGCTTGCCCACGAGGGTCGACACGTTGGGCTTGAGCAGGCCCGTGCCCAGGCTGATGAGGACCAGCCCGAGCCACGTCGAGAGCTCGGCGGGGATCGCCATGGTGTAGTGCCCGCACGCGATGAGGATGCCGCCCCACAGGACCGCGCGGTACGAGCCCAGGACCCGGTCCGCGATCCACCCGCCCCCGACCGAGACCAGGTAGACCATCGTCCCGTAGCCCGCCGCGATCGATGCGGCCGGCCCCGCCGCCATCCCGAGCCCGTCGTCCGCGACGGTCGCCGTGAAGAACAGGACGAGGATCGCCTGCATCCCGAGGAAGGAGAACCGCTCCCAGACCTCGAGACCGAACAGGGTCGACAGGCCCCGCGGGTGCCCGAAGAAGGCCCGGTCGTCCGGGTCGACCACAGGTCCTGCCGGTCGTGCGCCCTCGGTCGTCAACAGCCCTCCAGCGGTCGGTGCGCCCACCGCAGGCTCGCGGAGGCATCCTTCCAACCTAAGGAGGATCGGGGAAAGAGGCCACAGGGGCGGCTCGCGTCAGCCCGTCACCTCGACGGCTGCCCCGGCGGCAGGCGATGCACGCGGTCCAGCAACCCGTCCCGCACGGCCGGCCACTCGTCCGCGAGGATCGAGAAGTAGGCCGTGTCGCCGCGCGACCCGTCGGGCGCCACCCGGTGGCTGCGCAGCACCCCCTCGGGGATCGCGCCGAGCCGCTGGATCGCCGCGATCGACCGCGCGTTGCGAGCGTCGGCCCGCAGCGCGACGCGCTCGACGTCGAGCACCTCGAACGCGTGCCGCAGCAGCAGGTACTTGCACGCCGGGTTGGTCACCCCGCCCCACCAGGGCCGGTCGTAGAAGGTCGAGCCGAGCTCGACGCGGCCCTGCGAGGGCGACCACTCGTAGAGCGAGGTGCTGCCGCGGACGGACATGACGCCGTCGGGCCCGGAACCCGGAGCCACCGGCCCGACGACGGCCCACGCCAGGCGCCCAGGCGTCGCCACCGCGTCGCGCACGTAGGCGGCCATGGCGGGCGTCCCGCGGGGCGTCGGTGTGGACATCCCGGCCCACAGCTCGTCGTCGACGAACGCGCCGAGGGCGGGCGCGTGCTGCTCGGCGAGCGGTTCGAGGCGCAGCCCGAACCCTTCCAGGACGACGTCGTTCTCCATGCGGGCATCCTGCCCGACCACTTGTGAAGGTCTCGTGGACCGCCCGTCCTCCGAGATGCGAGTCCCCGGCAGCCCTGCCTACGGTCGTCAGGAAGCACCCACCAACACCGAGGGAGGACCCCATGGGACTGGGAGACAAGATCAAGCACGGTGCCGAAGAGGCCAAGGGCAAGGTCAAGGAAGGCACCGGCAAGGCGACCGGCAACGAGCGCCTCGAGGCCGAGGGCCACGCCGACCAGGCGAAGGCCAACGTCAAGCAGGCCGGCGACGACGTCAAGGACGCCTTCAAGAAGGACTGACGCCCCGACGAAGACCGCCCCGGGACCCATCTGGGTCCCGGGGCGGTGCTGTGGACAGGGGACGAACCGGTCAGAGCGCGATGACCGGGGGCAGGTCGGCGGCCGTGGCGCGGTCGGACGACGACCCTGCGACGGCGTCGAAGCCGCCGGCTCCCGCGAGCGACAGCTCGCCGACGGCCGGTACCACCGTGAGGACCGGCGGTCCCACGGGCACCCCGGCCCCAGGACCCACGGCATCGGGTTCCCCAGAGGCGGTCAGCCCGACCGGGCCGAGCACGGGCACGATGCGCGGGCTCGTGATCCGGGCGAGCAGGCCGAGCTCGACGCCGGGCCACTCGTGCGCCAGGATCGAGAAGCACACCGAGTCGGCCCGGGTCCCGTCGGGAGCCGTGCGGTGACCACGCATGACGCCCTCCTCGTACGCGCCGAGGCGACGCATCGCGGCGAGGGAGCGCGTGTTGCGCGCGTCGACCCGGAAGCCGACACGGTGCACGTCCCACGACTCGAACGCATGTCGGAGCAGCAACCATTTCGAGACCGGGTTGACGAGGCTCCCCCACGTGGAACGGGCGTAGAAGGTCCGCCCGATCTCCACGCGCCTGTCGTCGAGCGACAGGTCACGGAAAGCGGTGCTCCCCACCACGAGACCCGAGCCCGCGTCGACGACGGCGAACGCCGTCAGCGCGCGCGTGGCGCGGGTGTCCTCGATGAAGTTCACCATCCCGACCTCCCCCTCGGGGAGGGTCGTACTCATGCCTGCCCACATCGACGGATCGACGATCTGGGCCAGCGCACCGGCGTGCGCGACAGCCAGGGGTTCGAGGCGGAACCCGTGGCCTTCAAGGTGGACATCGTGCTGCACAGCGCATATCAGAACACACGCAGGCGTCGCCGCCAAGACCACGGAACGGTCGTTCGTGAACGGCGAGGTGACGCCCCGGTGAACGTTGCGCTCCAGGCAGCGTCTGCGCAGGTCAGAGGGTGCTCAGGCGGGGGCGGGTCCGCAGCCCACGGCGGCCGTGATGTTGCCCGCGGCGGCCGTCGCGAACAGGCCCGAGAGCCCCGCGACCTGCAGGAGCGGTCGCGGGTCGTCGCTCACGACCCAGCAGCCGTCCACGACCTCGTACCGGGCCTTCGCCCCCTCGCTCACCCAGGTGCGCAGCGCGGAGACGAGCCGGTCGATCTCCTCACCCGTGGTGCCGACCCCGATCGACGCCCGGATCGCCCCCGCCGGGAAGCCCAGCCGCGCCAGGAGCGGGTGCGCGCAGAAGCGGCCGTCGCGCACGCCGATGCCGTGCTCGGCCGACAGGTAGGCCGCGACCAGCCCCGCGTCGGAACCGTCGACCGAGAACGTCACGACCCCCACGGGGTCGACCGCGTCGGCCCAGGCGCGCACGACGCGCACGCCGTCGATCGCCTCCAGGCCCTCGACGAGGCGGGCCCGCAGCTCGGTCTCGTGCGCGACGAGCACGCCGGGCTCGAGGGCCGCGAGCGCGTCGCACGCGGAGGCGAGCGCGACCGCGCCGATCACGTTGGGCGACCCGGCCTCGTGCCGCGCCGGGGCGCTCTGCCACGTGGTGCCGTCGAGCGTCACGTTGCGCACCGCGCCACCGCCGGCGAGGTAGGGCGTGCCGGTGTCGAGCCAGTCGCGGCGGCCCACGAGCGCGCCCGCACCGAACGGCGCGTACGTCTTGTGCCCCGAGAACGCGACGTAGTCCACGTCGCTCGCGGCGAGCGAGACGCCGCGGTGCGGGACGAGCTGTGCGCCGTCGAGCAGGACGCGCGCGCCGGCGTCGTGCGCCGCGGCCACGACCTCGGCGAGGGGCAACGACTCGCCCGTGACGTTCGAGGCCCCCGTGATCGCGACGAGCGCGTACGGGAAGCGCGAGAGCTCGGCGCGCAGGCCCGACAGGGTCTCGGCGACGGTCGCACCGCCGACCAGGACCGTGGCGCCCCCCGTGCGCTGCCAGGGCAGGAGGTTCGCGTGGTGCTCGACGTCGAGGACGAGCACCCGCCCCGGCGAGCCGTCGGCCTGGGCCGGGACGCAGCCCGCGAGGAGGTTGAGGGAGTCCGTGGTGTTGCGCGTGACGATCGTGACGTCGTCCTCGCGCGCCCCCACGAACGCGCCGATGGTCTGGCGCGCAGCCTCGTAGAGGGCCGTCGACACCTGGGAGAGGTAGCCCGCACCGCGGTGCACGCTCGCGTACAGCGGCAGGACCTCGGTGACCCGGTCGGCCACGACCTGAAGCGCCGGGGCCGAGGCCGCGACGTCGAGGTTCGCGTACGGGACGCTGCGCCCGTCGACGAGGGGGACCAGGGTGTCGCCGCCCACGACGGGCAGCACGGCACACGAGGTAGGGGCTTCGATGACTGCATGTGCGCTCATGGCACGTCCTCCGGTGGTCGTCGGAGTTCGCCGTGCCGGCCCCTCCGCGCTTGCCCCCCTCCTGATAGAGAGGGACCTGGTCGTCACCCGGGGCACCCCACCGCGGAGGAGGGTTGCCGGCCAGCAAACCGGGGTTTTGCGCTGGCACTCATGACCTGGTGTCCAGGATGGTCGAGGCGCGCGGAGCGTGTCAACCGGTGGGCACCGCGTCTCGGATGGTGGTCAGGGTGGTCTGTCAGGCGGGCAAGAGGGCTCAGACGGGCGAGGAGTCCGCGAGGTTCCGAGCGCGCCGCGCGTCGGCCCGGTACATGGCCGCGTGCTCCCGGAGGTCGTCGCGTCCGGTCGCGGCCGCACGCTCGTCCGTGAACGCCGCGAGCTCGTCGAGCCGCGCGACCACGACGGTCAGGACCTCCCGGCGCGAGTACGCCATCCCGTAGGCGGCGACCAGCACGTCGAGCCGCGCCAACGGGTCCAGCCGCCCGACGGCGTCGCCCCCCGCGGAGTCCCCGGCGTCCGCCACGAGGGGCGCGAGCCGGTAGCCGAGGTAGGCCAGGTCCCAGATCCGGGGGCCGGGGCTCGCGGTGTCGAAGTCGATGAGCCCGACCACGGCCCCGTCACGGAAGACCAGGTTGTACGGGGCGACGTCGTTGTGGCACACGACCTCGGCTGGCTCGTGCGGCGCGGTCTGCCAGGTGGGGGCCGCCGGCGGAGCGTCGAGGACGGGGGCAGCGGTGCGTGCGTCGAGGAACCCGACGCTCGCGTCGTGCACGCGCCGCAGCAGCGCGCCCGCGCCCCGGAGCACCGACTCGTCCCAGACCCACGGGGGCAGCGGGTAGTTCCCGACGTCACCGGGGAGGAAGGACAGCACCTCGCGCCCCTGCTCGTCCGTCCCGAGCGGCTCGGGCACCTCGGTGACGCCCTGTGCGCGCAGGTGCCGCAGGAGCGCCTGGACCGTGGGCGTCCAGGGCCCTGCGGTGCGGCGGACGGTGTCGCCTCGCCGCACCACGGTCGTCGAGTTCCCACCGGCCAGGGGCTCCTCGGCCTGGTCGGGCGCGCGGTCGGGTTCGGGGAGGTGGCTCATGCGCAGGAACCTAGCCCGACCACCCTGCGAGACACCTGTTCTTTTCCGTGGTCACGGTGGCGTACGATCCGACGCAACCATCCAGAGCGGCTGAGTGACTTGGCACGATGACGCCGCAGCAACCCCCCGGTGACGGGCGAGGGTGCTACCGCCACGACCGATGGAGGATCACCATGAGTGCCCCCGACCGCGCGACCGCTGCCCCGGTCCCCGACGCCCGTCCCGCCGACGGGTACGCCGGCGACATCACGCCCCAGCAGGCGTGGACCCTTCTCCAGAGCGACCCGAGCGCCGTCCTCGTGGACGTCCGCACCGACGCCGAGTGGCGTTTCGTCGGGGTCCCCGACCTGTCCTCGACGGGCCGCGAGCCCGTCCTGACCCAGTGGGTCGACGTCGCGGGCCGCCCGAACCCGGCGTTCGTCGCGGAGCTCACCGCGGCCGGGCTGAGCCCCCAGCGTCCGGTCGTCTTCCTGTGCCGCTCGGGAGCCCGCTCGATCGGCGCGGCCAAGGCCGCGACCGCCGCGGGGCTGGGTCCCGCGTACAACGTCCTCGAGGGTTTCGAGGGAGCGCTCGACGGCGCCGGTCACCGTGGTTCCGACGGCTGGCGCGCCGCGGGCCTGCCCTGGACGCAGTCGTGAGCGCCGCGACCGGGGACGGCGTGCTCCGCATCCCCGCCGGCGTCCCGGGCGGCTCGGGTCGTGGCCCCCTCCCCCGTTCGGTCCGTCCCGACACGCTCGCGGTGCGCGGCGGCCACGCCCGCACCAACTTCGAGGAGACGAGCGAGGCGCTCTTCCTCACGCAGGGCTACGTGTACGGGAGCGCCGCGGAGGCCGAGGCCGCGTTCACGGGCGAGGTCGACCGCTTCATCTACTCGCGCTACGGCAACCCGACGGTGCACACGTTCGAGGAGCGGCTGCGCCTCATCGAGGGCGCCGAGGCCTGCTACGCGACCGCGTCGGGCATGTCCGCGGTCTTCACCTCGCTCGCGGCGCTGGTCGGTGCCGGGTCGCGCATCGTCGCGGCCCGCGCGCTGTTCGGCTCGTCGCTCGTGATCTTCGACGAGATCTTCGCCAAGTGGGGCGTGCGCACCGACTACGTCGACGGTCACGTGCTCTCGCAGTGGGAGGAGGCGCTGTCGACCCCCGCGGACGTCGTCTTCTTCGAGACCCCGTCCAACCCCATGCAGGACGTGATCGACGTGCGCCGCGTGAGCGAGCTCGCGCACGCCGCGGGTGCCGTCGTCGTGCTCGACAACGTGTTCGCCACCCCCGTCCTGCAGAAGCCGCTCGAGCTCGGCGCCGACGTCGTCGTGTACTCGGCGACCAAGCACATCGACGGTCAGGGCCGTGTGCTGGGCGGCGCGATCCTGGGCTCCGAGGAGTACGTCAAGGGACCCGTCCAGACCTTCATCCGCAACACGGGCCCCTCTCTCAGCGCGTTCAACGCCTGGGTCCTGGTCAAGGGGCTCGAGACGCTGTCGGTGCGCGTCAAGGCGCAGAACGCCTCGGCCCTCCAGGTCGCGACCGCGCTCGAGGATCTGCCCGGCGTCACGGCCGTGCGCTACCCGTTCCTCGCCTCGCACCCGCAGGTCGAGCTCGCCAAGGCCCAGCAGAGCGGGGGCGGGACGGTCGTGACGTTCAACCTCGACGTGCCGGGCGCCGACGACCCGGGCACCGACCCCGAGCTCCTCAAGAAGCGCACGTTCCAGTTCCTCGACTCCCTGCGGGTCGTGGACATCTCCAACAACCTGGGTGACGCCAAGTCGCTCATCACGCACCCCGCGACCACGACGCACCGCAAGCTGGGGCCGGAGGGGCGTGCCGCCGTCGGGATCGCGGAGACGACCGTGCGCCTGTCGATCGGCCTCGAGGACCCGCTCGACCTGATCGAGGACGTCGAGCAGGCGCTGCGCCGCTGACCGTGCCGCCGGGTGCGGAGTACGTGTCGTGAAACCTGCCCGACGACGACACGTACTCCGCACCCAGCGGCCGCGCAGGAATACCCCGGCCGTATCCCGGGGTTGCACCAGGCGATGACTACCTCGCCGCGCCTCTCCGTCCTCGACCTCGTCCCCGTCCGCTCGGGACAGTCCTCCGCCCAGGCCATCGCCGCCTCCCTGGACCTCGTGCGCCTCGCCGACCGCCTCGGCTTCACGCGCTACTGGTTCGCCGAGCACCACAACATGCCCGCGGTCGCGGCGTCGGCACCGCCCGTCATGATCTCGGCGGCCGCCGCGGTGACCGAGCGGATCCGCGTCGGGTCGGGCGGCGTCATGCTCCCCAACCACGCGCCGCTCGTCGTCGCGGAGCAGTTCGCGGTCCTGGAGGCCATGGCTCCGGGGCGCGTCGACCTGGGCATCGGGCGCGCGCCCGGCAGCGACCCGGTCGTCACCGCCCTGCTGCGCAGCAGCGGCCCGACGTCCGACGTCGACCGCTTCCCCCAGCACGTCCAGGACATCCGCTCGCTCATGAGCTCCGAGGGCGCCTCGGTCCGCCTCACGACCGGTCAGGTCTACGACGTCCACGCGACTCCGGCCGCCGAGTCGGTGCCGACCGTGTGGTTGCTCGGGTCGAGCGACTACTCCGCGCGCCTGGCCGCCGAGCTCGGCCTGCCGTACGTGTTCGCCAACCACTTCTCGGGCGCCGGCATCGACGAGATCCTCGCCCTCTACCGCGACGGCTACCGCCCGTCGGCCGAGCACCCTGCGCCGGAGACGTTCCTGACGGTCAACGTGTCGGTCGCCCCGACGCTCGACGAGGCACGCGCCCGCGCGCTGCCGCAGGCGCGCATGATGGCCCGCCTGCGCTCGGGGAAGCCGCTGGGCGCCCAGGAGACGGTCGAGGACGCCGCGTCCACGCCGCTCGACGGGCTCACGTCCCAGATGGCCGAGGAGATGCTCGACCGCTGGATCGTCGACGAGCCCCAGGCCGCGGCCCGCCGCGTGCGCGAGCTCGCCTCCCGGCACGGCGTCGACGAGGTCATGGTCGTGCCCGTCGCAGGCTCGCGCGCCGACGAGTCGCTCGACGCGACGCCCGGCCGCACGCAGACGATCGAGCTGCTCGCGGCCGCGCTCGGAGACTGACGCCGAGCCGTGACCCCACCGAGCGACGACCGCACCCGACGGCCCGCCCACGCGGCGCCGTCGGGCGTGCCCGTCCTCGTCACGAGCCAGGCCTCGGTGCTGCTCGCCCCCAACCCTGGACCCATGACGCTCGACGGGACCAGGTCCTACGTCCTGGCCGCACCGGGGGCGGGCACCCGCGTGGTCGTCGACCCCGGGCCCGACGACGTCGCTCACCTCACGACCTTGGCCGCCGGGCCGCCCGTCGAGCTCGTCCTCATCACGCACCGCCACGCGGACCACACCGCAGGGGCGGCACGCTTCGCCGAGCTCACGGGCGCACCGGTCCGCGCGGCCGACCCCGCGCACTGTCACCCGGCTCGCTCCCGCGACGCAGCGCCGTTGCTCGGCGGCGAGACGATCCACGCGGCCGGCCTGCGGATCGAGGTGCTCGCGACACCCGGGCACACGGGCGACTCGACGAGCTTCCGCCTCCCCGACGACGGCCCGCACGGCAGCGTGCTGACAGGCGACACCGTCCTGGGCCGCGGTACGACCGTCATCGCCGTGCCCGACGGCTCGTTGCGCGACTACCTCGCGAGCCTCGACCTGCTCGAGTCGCTCGGCGCGGCGACCATGCTGCCCGCGCACGGCCCGCACCTGGACGACCTGTCCGTCGTCGTGCGGTCGTACCGCGAGCACCGGGCCGACCGGCTCGCGCAGGTGCGCACCGCGCTCGGGGACCGGGCGGGCGAGGCGGTCACGGAGGCGCTCGTCGACGACGTGACCGCCTCGGTGTACGGCGACGTCGCCCTCGGCGTGCTCCCCGCGGCGCGGCAGAGCGTCCGGGCGCAGCTCCGGTACCTCGCCGAGGGCGTATAGCAGCGGACGCCGCGGGACGCGCCCGGCCGACGCGCCGGGCCGCGGCGCCGGTGGTTGACTGACCGCGTGACCCCCTCCCGCCCGGACCTGCCCTCGACCCCCGTCCCGCGCGACCGCCTCGGGGCCGGCCCTGCGGTGCGTCTCGCGGTCGGGCTGCTCGTCGGGGCGGGCGTCGGGTTCTGGTTCGGCTCGCAGGGATACCCGCGCTTCGCCTTCCTCGCGGGGTGGAGCGTCGCGGCCCTGCTGTTCATCGCGTGGACCTGGCTCGTCATCGCCCCCATGGACGCCCGGGTCACGGCGAGCCATGCCACGCGCGAGGAGCCCTCGCGCCGCGTGACGCACCTGTTCATCCTGGCGGCGTCGGTCGTGAGCCTCGTGGGGGTCGCGCTCCTGCTGCTCGCGTCGCCCGACGACAAGCGGGCCCAGGCGCTCACCGCGGTGTTCGCCGTGGGGAGCATCGCGATCTCGTGGGCCGCCGTCCACACCCTGTTCGGCCTGGCCTACGCACGCCAGTACTACACGGGCACCGACGGCGGCATCGATTTCAACCAGGCTGAGCCGCCCCGGTACCTCGACTTCATGTACGTCGCGTTCACGGTCGGGATGAGCTTCGCGATCTCCGACACCAACGTGACGTCGGGCGAGATCCGGCGCACGACGCTGGGCCACGCCCTGCTGTCCTACCTGTTCGGGACCGTGATCATCGGCGCCGTCGTGAACCTGGTCGCAGGGCTCTGACCCCGCCGTCTACCGGCTTCGGCGCGTCACGACGCTCGACACGAGCGCGGCGACCGCCGCCACGGACATGACCAGGAAGAGCGCGAGAGCTACCCGCAGCGGCGTGTACGCGATGCGCTCGGTCATCTCGCCCGCCGGGCCGAACCAGCCCCAGTCCGCGACCACGGCCTCGATGCGCGAGCCGATCGCCCCTACCCGACCCGGCGCCGCGCCGAGCATCCCGGTCACCCACACGACGCAGTCGATCACGAGGGCGCCGAACACGGAGGAACCGGACAAGAGGGTGAGCACCGGACCAGGGTAACGGGTCGGGCGGCGGGCAGGCGGGTGATATCCGTCCCCGAGGACGCCACTGCCCGACGGCGCCGCTCACCTCGGGAGGTGAGCGCCGCCGTCGGGCAGTGCGCGTGTCGCGCGGGGCGACGGGCTCTCAGGCCTGGACGAGCGTGCTCAGCACCGAGGTGAAGAAGCCCAGCCCGTCCGTGCCCGCGCGCGGGCCGGACTCGTTCGCGGGGCCGAACCCGGCCTCGACCGCGTGCTCGGGGTGCGGCATGAGGCCCACGACGTTGCCCGCCGCGTTCGAGATGCCCGCGATGTTGCGGCGCGACCCGTTGGGGTTCCAGCCGTCGTAGCGGAAGACGACGCGGCCCTCGGCCTCGAGCTCGTCGAGCGTGCGCTCGTCGGCGACGAACTGGCCGTCCTGGTTCTTGAGCGGCACCGTGATGCGCTGGCCCGCGGTGTAGTCACGCGTCCAGGCGGTGTCGGCGTTCTCCACGACCATGGTCTGCTCGCGGCAGATGAACGCGAGGTGGTCGTTCTTGATCATCGAGCCGGGCAGCAGGTGCGCCTCGGTGAGGATCTGGAAGCCGTTGCAGATGCCCAGGACGGGCAGCCCGCCTCTGGCTGCGTCGACGAGCGAGTCCATGACGGGCGCGAAGCGGCTGATCGCCCCGGCGCGCAGGTAGTCGCCGTACGAGAAGCCGCCCGGCAGCACGACCGCGTCGACCCCGTGCAGGTCCGCGTCCGCGTGCCACAGGGACACGGGCTCGCCGCCGGCCAGGCGCACCGCACGCGCGGCGTCGCGGTCGTCGAGCGTGCCGGGGAACGTGATGACACCGATCCGGGCCGTGGCCAGGCCGGTCGCTGCGGGGGCGCTCATCAGGCGCTCTCCCCGCCCAGCTCGGCCGTGAGCTCGGCGACGAGGACGACGTCCTCGATGACCGGGTTCGACAGGACCTTCTCGCCGGCCTCGCGGGCCGCGGCGAGCACCTCGGGGGTGACGTCACCCTCGACCTCGAGCTCGAACCGCTTGCCCTGGCGCACTCCGGTGAACTGGGTGAAGCCCAGGCGCGGGAGCGCCCCGACGACGGCCTTGCCCTGCGGGTCCAGGATCTCGGGCTTGGGCATGACCTCGACGACTACGCGTCCCACAGGAGCTCCTCGGGAAGTTGGTCCGGCCGGCTCGGCTCGGACAGGTCCGCACGAGGCTCGGGGCGCGCCGCGAGGGCGGCGACGAGGTCGCACGGATCTCGGTGGGTGGGGATTCCGGGGCCAGTTTACCCGGGCCGCGCACGGGGCCTGGCCGCGTCTCAGGCGTCGGTCGGTGTGGTGCTTCCTGGGCGCCGAGAACGAGGTCGCGGCCGTTCTGCGTGCCACGGCGACCTCGACCTCGTTCTCGACCGCGGAGGTCTCCCGTCAGGAGGTCGGCCCGGCGTCCCGGAGGGTCGATGAGGCGGGCGTGGGTGCCGGACGTTCGACGCCGGGCGGCAGCGGGGCCGGTGCACGCGGCGGCACCGGCATGTTGCCCTCCATGACGTGCCGACGCCAGGCCCGACGGACTCGGTCCTTGCGGAAGGCCGTGCCCCCGACGACGATCGTCAGCGCCATGAACGCCCACCAGTACCAGGACGACAGGTAGATCGGGACGTAGACCCCCTGCCCGGTCAGGAACGCGACGGGCGTAGGCCACGTCGTGGCCAGGACGAGCATGGCGACCACCCCGGCCTGTGCCCGGAACGCGTAGGCGGCTCCGTGGATGTCGTCCGCGACCCACCACCAGTACTTCTCGGGCAGCCGCCTGTCGAACATCCGGTACAGGACCCACCGCCACAGCGGCGGGTGCTCGCGCCACCGCAGCCCCCAGCCGGCGCGCAGCAGGCTGCGGACCTCGTCGGTGCTCAACCGGTCGGGCGCGGGCGCCCCCGCGGCCTCGGCCGCCCCGTGCGCGACGTCCTGCTGGACCGCGAGCAGCTCGTCGCCGTGGACCTCGCGCCAGCGGCGCGGGTAGGCGCGGGCCCACCAGCGCGCCGACCGTTCGAAGCGCTCGTCGGGCGTCAGGTCGCGGCGGCGCATCAGGCCAGCCCTCCGGCGAGCCTGCCCGACGTCGGGCGCACTGCCGTGCCGCGCGTGTCGAGGGCCTTCTGCGCCCTGGCGGCGAGCTCGCGGAGCCTGGCCGTCTCCTGCTCGGCCGCGCGGCGGCCGTCGTCGGTGATCCGGTAGTAGCGCCGGAGGCGACCGTCGACGACCTCCTCACCTGCGGGCTCGACGAGGCCGGCGCCCGAGAGCCGGTCGAGGTTGCCGTACAGGGTTCCGGCGCCGAGGGCGGTGGCGCCGTCGGACACCTCGGCGACGGCCTGGATGACGGCGTAGCCGTGCAGCGGCTCGGGGGTGAGGGAGAGCAGGATCAGGTAGGCCTGCTCGGTCATGCGGAAGGACTTCCCGCCGGCCGGGCCGCTCGTCGCTGTGGGCATGGTCGATATATATCGTGCGACGACCCATAGGGGCAAGAGGCAGCCCGGACCTGTGGTGTCAGAGGCTCGACCTAGGATCGAACACATGTTCGATCCGTCGCTCGCAGCCCGCCCCGGGCCAGGGGTTCAGGTGATCGCCGCCGTGCTCTCACGGGACCGCACGTGCACGTTCCCGGGGTGCTCGGTGCCCGCCTTCCGGTGCGACCTCGACCACGTGGCCCGCCCTGCGCCGCGAGAGCCGGACGCCCCCGAGCCCGACGTCCGGCCCGAGGACCTCATCTCGCTGTGCCGGCACCACCACGTGGTCCGGGCACGGTCCGGCTGGCGCCCCGAGCTCACGGCCGACGGCACGGTGCGCTGGACGTCACCGACCGGCCACCGCTACGTCCGCGAGCGCCTCGGCTCCCCGACGGGCTCAGGGCTCAGAACAGGGACTCGCCCGTGATCCGCTCGTAGGCCTCGAGGTAGCGGTCGCGCGTGCGCTCGACGACGTCGGCGGGCAGCGAGGGCGGCGGCGCGTCGGACGCACGGTCCCAGCCCGAGG
This sequence comes from Oerskovia sp. PE-21s, assembly GCF_056158145.1. Lineage (NCBI taxonomy): Bacteria > Bacillati > Actinomycetota > Actinomycetes > Micrococcales > Cellulomonadaceae > Oerskovia > Oerskovia sp. PE-21s. The sequence goes on along the minus strand of NZ_JBUXJM010000004.1, from coordinate 427,657 downwards.
CCTCGGAGGCGAGCCAGTCACGGACGTACTGCTTGTCGAAGCTGGGCTGCGAGCGCCCCGGCTGCCACTGGTCCGCGGGCCAGAAGCGCGAGGAGTCGGGAGTCAGCACCTCGTCCCCGAGGACGGTCGCACCCGAGACGGGGTCGATCCCGAACTCGAACTTGGTGTCGGCGAGGATCACGCCGCGCTCGCGCGCGATCTCCTCGGCGCGCGAGTAGACGGCGAGCGTCAGATCGCGCAGGCGGGTCGCGGCGTCGATCCCGATCGTCTCCGCGACGACCTCGAACGACACGTTCTCGTCGTGCTCCCCCACCTCGGCCTTGGCCGCGGGCGTGAAGATCGCCTCAGGCAGGCGCGACCCGTCGACCAACCCCTCGGGCAGCGGAACTCCGCACACCGTACGGTCCACGCGGTACTCGACGAGGCCGGAACCCGTGAGGTACCCGCGGGCGACGCACTCGACCGGGAACATCTCGAGACGGCGGCAGATCATGGCACGCCCCGCGACGGCGTCGGGCACCAGCCCGTCGCCCGGCATGGCGCTGGCCTCGGTGCTGACGACGTGGTTCGGGACCAGGTCTGCGAGCTTGTCGAACCACCACAGGCTGAGCTGGGTCAGGACGACGCCCTTGTCCGGGATGCCCGGGGACAGCACGTGGTCGAACGCGCTGACACGGTCGCTCGCGACCACGAGGACCACGTCACCGAGCGGGTGCGCGCCACCGAGCTGCGCGAGATCCGGCTCGTAGAGGTCGCGCACCTTGCCCGAGTAGACGTGCCGCCACCCCGGGAGATCGAGGTGGGCCGTGTCGAGGGCGTCGCGCGAGTCAGTCACGGCGCCTAGTCTCTCATCCACCCGCCCCCGCCTCGGGAGGTGATCTCCTGTCGTTCGTCCGAGCAGTCCGTCAGGACTCCGACCATCCGCGTCGGACATCCTGCGCCGTCGCTCACCGTCACGGCGCGGCAGTGCACCCGCAGGTAGCGGCCGTCGGCCGCCAGCAGCCGGTGCTCCAGGTCGAGCATCCCGCCGACGCCGCCGAGCTGGACCGCGAGCGCGACCTGGACTGCGGGAAGGTCCTCGGGATGGACCCGGTCGAGCCACTCCTCGGGGTCGGCGGTCTTCAGGTCGTCGGCGGGGAGTCCGAGCATCGCCCTCCAGGACGGCGAGAAGTAGACCGTGCCGGTCGCGACGTCCCAGTCCCAGGTCGCGTCGTACGCGGCGACCGAGGCCAGGGCGTAGCGTTCCTCGCTCACGCTGATCTCCTCCGCCAGCCGTCGCTCGCGCAGCGCCGCCTCCTCGAGCTCCGTCCGCTGGGCACGCAGCGCGGCGAGGTGGTCCTCCTGGTCGAGCGCGACCGCGAGCATCGCTGCCCAGTGGTTGTACCTCTCGCGTGCGCTGGTCGCACGGGTGTCGACCGGGCCGCCGATCACGAGGTACCCCCAGTCGCTCGCGTCGGACGCCACGGGGATGACGAACGAGAGAGCGTCGGCACTCAGGAGCGCGCGCGGAGGGAACTGCGCCGCGGGAAACCTGTGCCCGACGAGCCGTCGACCGGCCAGGCTGCCACGGACGCCGGCGACCTCCAGCGCGCCCCCTCCCGGTCCTGCACCGGGCGGGTTCCAGAGGGCGATCGCAGCCGGCCCCACCTGGCCCCTCGGCAGCCACTCGAGGTGACGCAGCGAGGCGCTGTCGGCGTGCATGAGCTCGAGGTCGAGCTCGTACTGGTCGACCATCGCCCGCTCGAGGTTCCCCGAGCGGACGAGCAGCGCGTGGGTGCATCCTTTGGCGAGCGCGACGAGGACCTCGGTCGTCACGTCGCTCAGCGCCAGAGAGCGTCCCTGCGGGCGTCCCCGCGCCCCCGCCGGGCCACGGCGCTTGGTCCCGGCCCCGAGCTCGGCCTCGAGCGCACGCACGGCCGGCACGAGCAGCTCGAGCGCCTCGGGCACGGGGCGCAGCACGGCGGTGCGGTCGGCGAGCGCCCGGTAGAAGTGCGGCGTGGGCACCGTGCCGTCGCCGGCCGCGTCGGTCATCGTGCCGACGACCGCCCGCACCCATCCACCGACGGCGCTCTCGCCGGAACCGGTCGGGCCGGTGCTCCCCGGGCCTCGGCGGGCTCGCAGCACGACGGAGTCGTCGAGCACGGCGCGCGCGACGGCGTCGAGGCGGGCCGTGGCGGTGCCGGCCTCGGCCGCCTCGGCCGACGTCGGAATGCCGTCGACGAGCAGGTCCGTCCGTGTGCTGTCGACGCAGCCGCAGGACTCGCGGCAGACCAGCGTCGCCTCGGCGAGGTGCTGCCCGGGCCCCACCTGCTCACCGTGGATGCGCGCGAGCAACAGCTCGGCGGCCAGCTCACCGACCCGGTCGTGGTGGGGGTCGACCGACGAGAGCCGCGGTCGGGACCGGGCACCGCCGTCGGAGTGGTCGAAGCCGATCAGCGCCTGGTCGCGGGGGAGCACGAGGCCGGCATCGGCGAGCGACCGCAGGAAGCCCACCGCGTTGCGGTCGGTGCCCGCGACCGTCGCGGTGGTGTCGAGCCCTTCCTGGAGAGCGGCCCGTGCCGCTGCCGCCCCCGCCGCCTCCTGGTTGTCGCGGGTCTGGTAGATCCACTCGGGTCGCGGTTCGATCCCGCGGGCGCGCAGCGCGGCCTCGTACGCGGCGTGCCGCTCGACGAGGTCGTGCTGGCGCGGGTTCCCGAGAAACCCGATGCGCTCGTGGCCGTGCTGGAGGAGGTGCTCGACGGCGGCGCGCACACCACCCGCGTTGTCGGGCGTGACCACGGGCGCCCCGAGGTCGTCGACGGTCTCGCTGATCACCACGAGAGGCTTGCCCGATCGGTCGAGCCCACGCAGGACGTCGTGCTCGACCGCGGACGTCACCACGATGACGCCGTCCATCACGTCGAGCCCCACGATCTGCCGGTGGGGCGGCCGGTCGGGGAACTCCTCCCGGTCCAGGTCGGCCGGATAGGTCTGGAACGCGACCACCCGGTGGCCGCCCGTCCGTAGTCCTCGTGAGATCCCCGCGAGGATCTTCCCGAAGTAGAAGCCGCCCACGACGGGCGAGAGCACACCGATCGTGAGGTGTCGTCGGTGGGTCATGACATCGACCATGGTGTCCACTCCGTCGTGTACCGCGTTCTCCGTGCGACCGGTCCGCCGTCGGGCCGGTCGGGTCGTGCTGTGTGCGCTGCCTGCGGCATGCTGTGTGACCGTGGCCACATTCTCACGTCCGGAAAGCCCGATTGCTACCGGTAGGCGTCCCACCATCACGGATGTCGCCCGCACGGCCGGGGTGTCGATCGCGGTCGTCTCCTACGCACTCAACGGGCGACCGGGCGTCTCCGAACGCACCAGACGCCGCGTGCTCCAGGTCGCCGAGGACCTCGGCTGGCGACCGAGCGTGGCGGCCAGGGCCTTGCGCGGAATGTCCGGGACGGTCGCTCTGCTCCTCGTCCGGGACGAGATCGGGACTGCGTCGACCGACGCCGATCTCGAGCTCGCCGACGGGCTCCGCGACGTCCTCGACACCGACCTCCCGTTGACCGTGCACCTCGTCGACTCCCTCTCCGAGGCGGCAGCCGGGGTCGCCACCTGGTGGGCCGAGCACCGCTACGACGCCGTCGTCATGACCGGGATCCGCACCGACGACCCTCGCCTCGCCGTCGTCGAACGGCTCGGCGTCCTGACCGTGCTGGTCGACCAGGTCTCCTGGTCCTCGGCAGCCCCGACGGCCCCGACGGCCCCGGCACACCCTGCCCCGCGGACGGTGGCCCTCGACCCGGCGGCAGACGTCAAGGTCGGACGGCACCTCAGCGACCTGGGACACCGGCACGTCGCGGTGCTCGCGTCCGCGACGTCGCTCCGGTCAGGGCATGGCGCTGCGGTTGCCGTGCGTGACGAGGTCGCCCGTCGAGGTGGCACCACGCTCGTCGAGCCCTGCACGACGCTCGAGGAGGTCGCGACGACCGCCCGTCGGCTGCTCGCTGCCCCGGACCGCCCGACGGCGATCGTCACCTCGGACGACCTGGGCGCCCTGGTCGTCCTCGACGTCGCACGCCGTGCCGGGCTGGCCGTGCCGTGGGACGTGTCGGTCGTCGCCGGTCGCGACGCCCCCGTGCTGCGCCTGTCGACCCCGCCCGTCACCGCCGTCGCGCGCCCCCTCCGCGCTCTCGGGCAGGAGGCGGGGCGCCAGGTCCTGCGCGCCGTCGGACGCCACGAGGGCGACCGTCCGGACGACGAGACCTCCCGGGAGGTCCCCGGTGGAAGGCTCGTGCTCCGTGGCACCACTGCTCCACCGCGCTGACCTCGCGCGTCGCGGCGTCCACCGTCGCCTCCGTCCGCCGCCGCCGGGTGAACGACTGTGTCGTCCTAAACGTTTCATGTCGTTCCCTCCACACCCGGTCCGTGGCACGTTGCGCTCGACGCCGCACTCCCGCGGCACGGACCGGCCGGTGTCGTCCGGTCCGAGGACGAACCTCAGGAGGACCTCGTGTCACCAACCCCCCATCGGCTGCGCAAGGGCGCGACAGCCATGGCCGCTGCGGCGCTCGTCGCCGCTCCGCTCGCGCTCGCACAGGTTCCGGCCGCCGCGGCCGAGGCCCGCGTCGCGAACCCGTACGCCGGGGCCACCCAGTACGTGAACCCGTACTGGTCGGGTGCCGTGGAAGCGGCCGCCGCACGCGCCGACGACGACCTGGCTGCGAAGATGCAGGCGATCTCGGGCGAGCCCACGGCCGTCTGGATGGACCGCATCAGCGCGATCGAGGGCAATGCCGACGGCCCGGGCCTGCGCTTCCACCTCGACGAGGCGCTCGCCCAGAAGGACGCGGGCGTGCCGATCGTGTTCAACCTGGTCATCTACGACCTGCCCGGCCGTGACTGCTACGCGCTCGCGTCGAACGGCGAGCTGCCCGCCACGGACGCCGGGCTCGTGCGCTACAAGAACGAGTACATCGACCCGATCGTCGACATCCTCGACGACCCCAAGTACGACTCGCTGCGGATCGCGGCGACGATCGAGCCCGACTCGCTGCCCAACCTCATCACCAACATCAGCACGCCCGACTGCCAGCAGTCCGCCCCGTACTACCGCGCGGGCGTGAGGTACGCGCTCGACGAGCTCTACACGGTCGGCAACGTCTACTCCTACATCGACGCCGCGCACGCGGGCTGGCTGGGCTGGCCGAGCAACTCGGGCCCCGCCGCCAAGCTCTTCGCCGACGTCGTGAGGTCGACGAACGCGGGCTTCGCGTCGGTCACGGGCTTCGTGACCAACACCGCGAACTCGACGCCGCTGGTCGAGCCGTTCCTCGAGGACGTCCAGATCGGCGGCACGCCCGTCCGGTCGTCGAGCTTCTACGAGTGGAACGCCGACTTCGACGAGACCGACTGGACCGCGCACCTCTACGACCTGCTGGTCGCCGAGGGCTTCCCGGCCTCGATCGGCATGCTCATCGACACGTCCCGCAACGGGTGGGGCGGGGACGCCCGACCGACCGCGGTCAGCACGTCGACGAATCACAACACCTACGTCGACGAGTCCCGCGTGGACAAGCGCATCCACCGCGGCGCGTGGTGCAACCCGGCAGGCGCGGGCATCGGTGAGCGCCCGCAGGCCACGCCGTCGGGCTACCCCGAGTCGCACCTGCACGCGTTCGTGTGGGTCAAGCCTCCGGGCGAGTCCGACGGCGCCTCGACCGACATCCCGAACGACCAGGGCAAGCGGTTCGACCGCATGTGCGACCCGACCTTCGTCTCGCCCAAGCTCTCCAACCAGCTGACGGGCGCGCTGGGCGGGGCCCCGCTCGCGGGCCAGTGGTTCGACGCGCAGTTCGAGATGCTCGTCGAGAACGCCTACCCGGTCATCGAGGGCGGCGGCACGACGCCCGGCGACGTCACGGCTCCCACGGCCCCGACGGGCCTCACCGCGGGCACGGCCACGGCCACCTCGGTCCCGCTCTCGTGGACGGCCTCGACCGACGCGGTCGGCGTGACGGGCTACACGATCTACCGCAACGGCGTGCAGGTCGGCACCTCGACCTCGACGAGCTTCACGGCGACGGGCCTGAGCCCCTCGACCACGTACTCGTTCACGGTCACGGCACGCGACGCGGCCGGCAACGTCTCGACGCCGTCTGCCGCCCGGTCGGTCACGACCGCGGCGGGCCAGACGGACCTGCCGCCCTCGACGCCCACGGGTCTGACCGCGGGGACGACCACGGCGAGCACCGTCCCGCTCTCCTGGAACGCGTCGACCGACGACGTCGGCGTGGCCGGCTACGTGGTCCTGCGCAACGGAGCCCAGGTCGGCACCCCGACCGGGACGTCCTTCACCGACACGGGCCTGACGGCGGGCACCACGTACTCGTACACGGTCCGGGCCAAGGACACCGCGGGCAACCTCTCGGCGGCCTCGGCCGCGGTGAGCGCGACGACCACGACGGTCGTCGTCCCGCCCCCCGGCTCGTGCACCGTCGCCTACTCGGCGAACGGCTGGGGCTCGGGCTTCACCGGCACCGTGAAGATCACGAACACCTCGACCAGCACGGTCAACGGCTGGAGCCTGGCCTTCACGTTCCCGTCGGGCCAGACGATCACCAACTCGTGGTCGGGCCAGTTCACGCAGACCGGCGCGAACGTCACGGTGACCGGGCTGTCCTGGAACGCGAACCTCGCCCCGGGCGGGTCCGCCGAGGTCGGCTTCAACGCGAGCCACAGCGGCACGAACGGCGTGCCGGCCGTCTTCACCCTCAACGGTCAGGCCTGCACGACCTCCTGACAGGCGCGCGTGCGGCCCTCGGCCGTCTGCGCACCGACGGGTCCCCTGTGTCGGACGGACCCGGACGGCGAAGGCCCGCGAGCATCGGCTCGCGGGCCTTCGTCCGTCGCCAGGTCCGCCCGCTCCTGGCCGTCTCCCGCTCAGGGGCGCCGACCGAGCGGGACGACCGGGCCGTACCGTCGGAAGGACGCGGTCAGTCCCGCGCCGCCTTCTCCGCGATGTCGGTGCGGTGGTGCGAGCCGGGCAGGACGACCTGGTCGACGCCCGCGTACACCCGGCGCCGTGCCTCGGCGAGGTCCGTGCCGCGCGCGACGACCGACAGCACGCGGCCGCCGGCGCTGCGCAGCGTGCCCTCGTCGAGCGTGGTGCCGGCGTGCAGGACGTGCACGCCCTCGACCGCCTCGGCTCCCTCGATGCCCGTGATCGGGTCGCCCGTGCGGACGCTCGACGGGTACCCGTTGGCGGCGACGACCACGGTGACCGCGGCGTCGTCGGACCAGCGCAGGCGCGGGAAGTCCGCGAGCTCACCACGCGCCGCTGCGCGCAGCACCGCGGAGAGCGGGGTCGTGAGGCGGGCCAGGACGACCTGCGTCTCCGGGTCGCCGAAGCGCGCGTTGAACTCGACCACGCGGGTGCCGCGGCTCGTGAGCGCGAGACCCACGTAGAGCACGCCGGCGAACGGCGTGCCGCGGCGTGCCATCTCGTCGATCGTGGGCTGCGCGACCCGGGTCACGACCTCCTGGGTCAGGCCCTCCGGCGCCCAGGGCAGCGGGCTGTAGGCACCCATGCCTCCCGTGTTGGGGCCGGCGTCGCCGTCGAACGCGCGCTTGAAGTCCTGCGCGGGGGCCAGGGGGACGACGCTCGTGCCGTCCGACAGGCAGAAGAGCGAGACCTCGGGGCCGTCGAGGTACTCCTCGATGACCACGACGGGGTCTCCCGCACCGGGGCGGGGCGTCGCGAAGCAGGCCTGCGCGTGCTCGAGAGCCTCCTGGCGGTCGTCGGTCACGACGACGCCCTTGCCCGCGGCCAGCCCGTCGTCCTTGACGACGTAGGGGGCACCGAACGCGTCGAGCGCCTCGGCGACCTGGTCGACGTCGGTGCAGACGTGCGCGAGCGCGGTCGGGACCGACGCGGCGGCCATGACGTCCTTGGCGAAGGCCTTGGAGCCCTCGAGCGCGGCAGCCTGTGCGCTCGGTCCGAAGCAGTCGATGCCGGCCGCGCGCACCGCGTCGGCGACCCCCGCGACGAGCGGCGCCTCGGGGCCGATCACCACCAGGTCCGCGCCGAGGCGGGTCGCGAGCGCCGCGACGGCCTCCCCGTCGACCGCGCTGACCGCGTGCAGGGTCGCGAGCTCGCCGATGCCCGGGTTGCCGGGGGCGGCGTGCAGCTCGTGCGCCTCCGCACCCGTGGCCGCTGCCTCCTGGGCGAACGAGTGGACGATGGCGTGCTCGCGGGCACCCGAACCGATGACGAGGATCTTCACGGGACGGCAGTCTACCGATCGCCACCCGGGGCGACCGGGGCGTCCACGTGACCTGCGCCCGTGACTGCGCTGCCACCGGCCCCCGACGGCCCGTCGTCGGGGTCCCCGCTCGTCGCGGGGTCCTCGGCGTCCTCGTCCCGCACGGTGCGCTTCTTCGAGGAGGGCATGAGCGCGAACCCGACGAGCGCGCAGGCCGCGACGACGACGGGAATCCCGACGGTCGGGCGCCGCAGCACCTCGATCGCGTCCCGGGCTCCCGGGATCCGGACCATGGGCACCAGGGCGTCCTCGACCACGTAGGGCTCGGGGTCGTCGACCGGGTTGTTGTCGCCGCGCAACGTCAGGGTGCGGGCCGCCCCCGGTCCGTCCTCGACCTGGACGACGCGGTGCGTGACGAGGACACCTTCGCGCGTGAACACGCTCACGACGTCGCCCACCTCGAGCGCCCCGGCCGGGACACGGCGCGAAACGATGCCGTCGCCCACCTCGTAGGTGGGGATCATCGAGCCTGAGACGACCACGAGGGACTGCAGGTTGCCCGTCTGGATACCGACGAACAGCACCAGTCCGAGCACTCCGGCGATCGCGGCGACCGTGAGGAACGCGTCGCCGATGCGCTTGAGCCACTTCATGCAGCACCTCCGGGAGAGGCCGTCGGGTCGAGAGAGGTCGAGGGAGTCACGGCGTCACCCCCAGGCGGACCAGGTCTGCAGCACCGGCCACGGCCGGTACTTCTTGGGTGCCGCTGTAGGACCGCCCTCGATGCCGAGCTGCCCCTGGGCGTTGCTCCCCCAGCAGTAGACGCTGCCTGCGGTGGACATCCCGCACGCATGGTTGCTGTCGACGTCGATCGTGGCGAACTCACCGATGTCCATCTGGCCGGTCGTGATCTCGGACGGGCGGTCGACGACGGTCTGGACCCACGACTCGTCGTACCCGACACCCGCCTGCCCGGACGCGTTGTCGCCCCAGCAGTAGCCGTCCGCTCCGGTGGTGATGGCGCAGGCGGTCATGCCGCCGAGGTCGACCGAGCGGACGCCGATCTCGGTGAGAGCACCACGGACCTGGAGCGGCACGTTCGAGAGCTCGACCTGGGCCCCGTCGCTCGACTGCCCGAGCTGCTTCTTCGAGTTGTCGCCCCAGCAGAAGGTCCGCAAGGCGTTGTTCGGCCCCGAGCCGACGGCGCACGCGAAGTTCTGACCGACCGACACGTCTCCGACCGCGAAGCCGGACATGGGGCCCGTCGTCACGACCTGGACCGGGACGAGGCTCGTCGTCGTGGTCCCGTCGCCCAGCTGTCCACGGCCGTTCTCACCCCAGCAGTAGGGGACGCCGTCGGCCGTGAGGCAGCCGGACGCCTCGCCCACCCCGATGTCCGTCACGGTCGCGGACGCCGGGAGGGCACCTCCCGAGATCAGGACGGGAGTGGCGCTGCTCCCGGCCGAGGTGTGCGTCTCCCCCCAGCAGTACCCCTTTCCTCCGCTGACGACGCAGGACGAGCTCGCCCGGAGCTCGAGCTCGGTCACGGCCCCGGTCTGCGACGCTACCCGGACCGGCACGGCGGAGCTGGCGACGCCGGACACGCCGAGCTGTCCCTGGTCGTTGCCTCCCCAGCAGTACACGCCGTCGTCGGTCGCAGCACAGGCGTGCGACGTGCCGACGTCCAGCCGGGTCACGGTCTTGCCCTGCAGCTCTCCGCGCACCGGGCCGACGAAGACGTCCGAGGACGTGGTGTTCCCGGTCCCGAGCTGACCCACCGAGTTGTCGCCCGAGCACCAGACCTGGCCGCTGACGAGCGCGCACGAGAAGTTGCCCCCGGCGACGACGTCGGTCGCGGTCGCGGCGACCGCGACGTCGATCTGCCCCTGGGAGTAGACCGCGTCGGTCCAGGCAGCCGTGGTCGGCTCCGGGCGGCCCGCCCACAGGACCGCCGCGACGGCGAGCAGGAGCACGAGCAGCGCGGCCGCACGCGTGCGGAACCGGTCGGAGCCCGGAGCGTGGAGGTGCGCTCGGGTCACGGATCGGCTGGCCATGCTCTCTCCTCTCGTCCTGGTCGTCTCGTGTCCTCGGTCAGGCGTCCTGGTCGACGCGGTCGTTCAGCCGGGCGCGCGGCCGTGCCGTCGGTCGCTCTCAGCATCCCGCCGACGCCGTACGAGCGCAGCCCCGATGCCGAGGAGCCCTCCGGCGAGGGCGGCCAGGGTCATGACGTCCGTACCGGTGGTGGCGAGCGGTCCGCTCCCTGGCCGGCCCGCGCCCCCTGGGCGGTCCGCGGCGTCGGTCCCGGTAGTTCCCGGGGGATCGTCCGGCCAGGTGGTCCCACCGCCCTGCGAGGAGTCGCCCTGCCTCTCCTGGACGGAGAGGTCGTAGCGGACGCTGCCCGTCGCACCGACGGCGACGTCGTCGTCGAGCGTGACGGAGACCTTGAGCGACGTCGTCCCGCCGGCGGGCAGGACGACCTCCTCGCTGGAGGTCCCGGCCCGCTCCCCTCTCCACCCCTCGACGAGGACAGCGGCCCCCGTCGGGCAGGAGCCGTCCTCCCAGGTGGTGCTGCACGCCTCGATCGACGTGCTGAGCGACGAGCCCAGCTCACCGCTGGTCGTCATCGCGACGCCCACGACGAGTCCGTCGCTCTCGTGGGTCGAGGCAAGGTCGACGAGGGTGGACCGGGTCTGCCCCGGTGACATGCCGTCGAAGGAGAACGACTGCGGCTGGGGGATCACCTCCCCGGCCGACACCCTGGCGGGTACGTCCACGGCGACGGCAGCGCCGGCTCCCAGCAGGGCTCCGGCGCTGCCGAGCGTGCAGGCAGTCGCTATCCCCGCGACGGCGAGAGCCGTTCGCGGGATCCGGGCCATGTCAGGAAGCGATCTCCGTGCCGGTGACCTGGACGGTGATCTGCGCGGACTTCCCCTGGGCCCCGGCGTTGGGGCCCGTCGCGCTCGTGTCGGGGTTCGTGAACGCGTAGGTCACGTCGACCGGGATGACGTCGTTGGTCGCGAGGTTGTCCGGGTCCTTGCCGCCCGACGTGTCGTAGGCGGCGGTGACCGTGAGGAACGAGGCTGCGTCACCCGTAACCGAGACGACCGGGGTGTCGACGAGGTCCGCCGCGTTGGTCGAGTCGGCGTTCTTGACCCAGACCGTCCGCGTCACGGACTGGCCGGGGGCCAGGTCCTCGACGACGGGGATCGTGAGGGCGAGCGCTTCGCTCGACGCCTCCTCGAACCCGGTGTCGGCACTGGTCACCGAGCCCTGCAGGTTGAAGGCGGACGTGCTGACGTCCCCCTTGAACCAGACGTTGTCGCTCCAGAGCGCGCTGGTCGCGGCCACGCCGACCCCGAGGACGACCAGGCCCGCGAGTCCTGCCTTGATCTTGCGGCTACGTGATTCCTGCATGAAACACCCATCTCTCTCGGTCAGGGCTGCGAGCGGTACGTAGCCGACGCCACCCTGAAGTTCCCTTGCGGTCACCCCAAGAAAGCGCCGTTGCATGAAGCTTCTTGGTACGCCTATACCATACTGAGAACGAGACGTGACGTGAAGACACGCACAGTCTTTACCCGGGCGACTTATGCAGTCCTGTCCGGTTTCTGACACGCTGTTATGACGAAGATCACCCGCTGCGGCGCGGGACGCCGAAGGGCCCCGCGTCGACGTGTCCGATCGGACGGTCGAGCGCGGGGCCCTTCGTGGTCGACGTGTCCGTCATGCCGGACCTCCCCTGGGCGAGGAGGACGGCGACCGGTACCAGCGTCCCAGCGAGGCAGTTCTCAGTGCAGCAGGTCGTGGAGCGGGATGATCGCGTCGCGCGACGGCCCCACGCCGATCGCCGAGACCCGGGCTCCCGAGAGCTCCTCGAGCGACCGCACGTACGCCTGGGCGTTGGCCGGCAGGTCCTCGAACGACCGGCAGCCCGAGATGTCCTCGGTCCAGCCGTCGAACTCGGCGTAGATCGGCGTGGCGTGGTGGAACGCCGTCTGGTCCGTGGGCATCTCGTCGTAGCGGACGCCGTCCACGTCGTAGGCGACGCAGACCGGGATCTTGGGGATGCCCGTGAGGATGTCGAGCTTGGTCACCACCAGGTCCGTGATGCCGTTGATGCGGCTCGAGTACCGGGCGATCACCGAGTCGTACCAGCCGCAGCGGCGCGCGCGACCCGTGGTGACGCCGTACTCGCCACCTGCCTTGAGCAGGTACTCGCCCATCTCGTCGAAGAGCTCCGTGGGGAAGGGGCCCTCGCCGACACGGGTCGTGTACGCCTTGATGACGCCGATGACCGACGAGATCTTCGTGGGGCCCACGCCCGAGCCGGTCAGCGCGCCGCCGGCCGTCGCGTTGGACGACGTCACGAACGGGTAGGTGCCGTGGTCGACGTCGAGCATCGTGGCCTGGCCGCCTTCGAACAGGACGTTCTTGCCCGCGTCGAGCGCCTGGTTGAGGATCAGCGACGTGTCCGCGACCATCGGCTTGACGCGGTCCGCGTACGCCAGCAGCTCCTCGACGGTCTCGTCGACCGTGATCGCGCGCCGGTTGTAGACCTTGACCAGCAGGTGGTTCTTCTGGTCGAGCGAGCCCTCGATCTTCTCCGCGAGGATCTTCTCGTCGAACAGGTCCCACATGCGGATGCCCACGCGGTTGATCTTGTCGGCGTACGCCGGCCCGATCCCGCGCCCGGTCGTCCCGATGCGGCGCTTGCCCAGGAAGCGCTCGCTGACCTTGTCCATGGTGCGGTGGTATCCGGTGATGACGTGCGCGCTCCCGGAGACCAGGAGGCGCGAGACGTCCACCCCGCGCGAGATCAGGTCGTCGAGCTCCTGGAAGAGGACCTCGATGTCGACGACGACACCGTTCGCGATGACCGGGGTGACCCCGGGCGACAGGATGCCGGAGGGCAGCAGGTGCAGGGCGTACTTCTCGTCGCCGATGACGACCGTGTGCCCGGCGTTGTTGCCGCCGTTGAACTTGACCACGTAGTCGACCCGCGACCCGAGGAGGTCGGTCGCCTTGCCCTTGCCTTCGTCGCCCCACTGGGCACCGATGAGCACCACGCCTGGCATGGATTCCCCACTTTCAGACTGCCTGTTCCTCGGACCAGGTCACGGACCGGCACCGACCGGCACGTACGTCAGGACTGTCCGGTCGGCGAACGACCGCGTCGCGCACCATCGACCGGAGATCGACGTACGGCGCGTGCCGCCGACGGGTCCTGCGCGGGCCCGAGGCGCGTCCGGGCGGCAGTCACCCGGAAGCCTGGACGAGTTTACCCGCCATTGACCTCGGAAAGCCCCTCGGCCCACCGTGGGGGCTCACCGCCGCCCGACGACGCAGCGCGCGCGGCGTCGTCGGGCGGCGGGAGGGCACACCGGCGCCGACGCGCGGTGACCCTGCGCGGACGTCAGCCCGCGAGCGCCGCGACCTCGTCGGCCGACGTGCCCGAGTCGACGAGGAACTGGGCGCAGCGCTCGGCCTCGCCGTCCTCACCGATGAGCGACGCCGCGCGCGAGAGCGCCAGGAGCGCCCGGAGGAAGCCCTGGTTCGGCACGTGGTCGGCAGGGATCGGCCCCTGACCGCGCCACCCGGCGCGACGCAGCGCGTCGAGCCCCCGGTGGTAGCCCGTGCGGGCGAACGCGTAGGCCGTGACGGCCGCGTGCTCGTCGCCGTCGCCGTCGCCGTCGCCGTCGCCGTCGCGCAGCGTGGCCTCCGCGAGGAGGGCCCACGGGAGCGACGAGGCCGGGAACGCGCTCGCGAGGGCGAACGCGTCGTCCCCCCGGGCGATCGCCGCGTCGACGTCCGGCTCGGCCGGGAGGCGGACGGGCGCAGGCCCGTCGAGGAGGTTGCGGTGCGTGGGTGCGTGAGACATCCAGCGATTCTCGCAGGCTCCTGACGAGCGCATGTGCAACGAGACGCCCCGCACCCTAGAGTCATGAGCATGATCGAGATCTCCACGTCCCCCGCGACGACCACGCTCGTCATCGCCGGGGACCTCGATCTCGCGGAACGCGACCAGTTCCCGGAGATCGCGGCCCGCGTCGTCGGGTTGCGCCGCCAGCTCCTCGTGATCGACATGTGCCGTGTGACCTTCATGGACTCGACGGGCGCAGCCTTCCTCATCTCGCTCGCCGACTCCGGCCGCAAGCGTGGCGGGGCGACCGTGCTTCGTGGCTGCGACGACCGGGACCTGTTCGTCCTCGAGGTGTGCGGTGCGCTCGACCTGTTCCGCATCGACGCGGACCACCGGTGCGACCCGCCCGTGAGCGCCAGCGCCTGACGCGCCGGCACGACCCCTCGGGCCGCCTGGCCCTCCCTGGGCCGCTCAGCCCTCCTCGGACCTCGCTGCCCGCTCGGCACGCTCGGCACGCTCGCTGGCGGGTCGGATCCGGGCCCACACGAGCTTGCCCGAGCCGGCCGGCCGCCAGCCCCAGTCCGCGAGGCGCTCGACGATCTGCATCCCGAACCCGCCCATGCGGTGCACGTGCCCGTCGGTCGACACGGGCGGCGCAGGGTTCGAGTCCTCGACCTCCACGCGCAGACCGTCCCCGGTGTCGAAGAGCCGCAGCGCGAGGTGCCCCCACCCGTGCAGGACACCGTTCGCGACGAGCTCGGACACCACCAGCTCGGCGTTGGCGCTGTCGCCGAGGTCCCACGCCTGACAGGTGCGCAGGACCGCGTGCCGCGCCCGTCCGATCGACGCGGGCTCGCTCGGCAGGAGCCAGCGCCGGCTCCGCGGGCTCAGGGCCGAGGTCACGGGGTCGGTCACGGGGTCCGGGACTCGGACGACCACGAGGGCGACGTCGTCCTCGGGGGCGTCCGCGAGGCGCGACAGGAGCTCCTCGCCGATCCCCGCGGAGTCGATCGCGGTGATCGCACGGGTCGCCTCGACCAGGGCGTCGAGGCCCACGCGCAGCGCGCGGTCCCGGCGCTCGATCAGACCGTCGGTGTAGAAGAGCAGGACGTCGCCCGGGACCAGCTCGGCCCGTCCCGTCGCGCGCGTCCCCACCCCGAAACCGACGAGCGAGCCCCCGGCCTCGTTGAGCTGCGTGACCTCGCCGTCCCGGAGCAGCAGGGGCGGCAGGTGCCCCGCCCGCGAGTACTCGATCGTCCAGCGCTGCAGGTCCCCCGCGCCCCCGTCATCGGTCCCGGAGGCGTCCTCGCCGGGCTCGTCGGGCCTGTCCTCGTCCGACGGCTGCTCGCCGTGCCGTACGAGCGACGCGTACACGAGGCTCGCAGACCGCGGGATGCGCATGCCGACCACGAGCTGGTCCACGCGCTCCAGGACGGGCCCGGGGGTCGTGAGCTCGTACGCGTAGGACCGCACGACCGACCGGAGCTGCCCCATGGCGGCAGCGGCCTCGACGTCGTGCCCCACCACGTCCCCGATCACTAGCCCGACGACGTCGGGCGTGATCTGCAGGACGTCGTACCAGTCGCCGCCCACCTGGGCGTGCTCGGAGTTGGGCGCGTAGTACGTCCAGACGTCGAGCCCCGCGACGTCGGCCTGCTCGGGCAGCATCGCGCGCTGCAGGGTCTCCGCGAGCCGGTGCTCACGGGCGTAGAGACGCACGTTGTCGATCGCCAGGCCCGCGCGCCGTGCGAGCGTGCGCAGGACCGCGTCGGCGCTCTCCGGGTCCGTCGCCGTCGCAGGGGAGGCCGGTAGACCGCTCGTCGCCAACAGCCCCAGGACGCGTCGTCGGCCCGCGATCGCGTGGAGCAGGACCTCGCGTGGCGCGCCCGCGAGCGTGGAGGTGCGCTGGCGGACGTCGCGGCTCAACCAGCCCGACGCCGACCACTGCGGGTACTCGGCCGACAGGTCGAGCCGCACCGGGCCGTCGATCCGCCCGTCGAGCAGGTCCTGCACGGTGTCCTGCAGGTCGATCACGGTCCCCGGGACCAGGAGCGCCGGGCCCGTGGCGTCGCCGAGCGCGTCGGTCTGCCCCATGGCGCCCTCGACGATGCCGGCGCCGTCCGCGATGTACCGACCGTGGCGCTGCCCGCGCCCGCTCGGCGGCGTCGTGGTGTCGATGCCCTCGGCGAACCGCAGGCCGTCGTCGTTCATGTAGAAGCCGGCCCACTCCACGAGCGCGCCCTCGAGGACGTCGCAGATCTCCCGCAGAGCGAGGGGATAGTCCAGGTCGTTGAGCAGGTCCGAGGTCTCGGTGATAATCGCCAGACCGGCACGCTTGCGGCGCTCGAGCTCGAGCGACGCGAGCTGGGCCGCCGACCGGTCGACGTACTCGGTGACGTCGACCATCGAGCCTGCCCAGTGGTCGACCTCGCCCCCGGACTCGTCGACCGGCGCGAGCGTGAGCTGCACCCAGATCATCGACCCGTCGTGCCGCTCGTGCTGCACCGTCCGCCTGACCTCGCGGCCCTCGAGCACCCCTGCCCGGAAAGGCTCGGCCTCCGACTGGTCCGCGAGCAGGTCCGACAGGAACTGCGGGCGACGCCCGACGACCTCGTCGGTCGCGTAGCCCGTGAGCCGGCTGAACGCGTCGTTGACCCACAGCACGGGCATGCCCCTCGAGGCCGGGCCCAGCAGGAAGGCGGCGATCCCCGCACGCTGCACGGCGCGCGCGAGAAGCTCCTCCGCGCCCTGCGGCAGCGACGCTCCTCCGGCACGCGGAACGTGGCCCCATGAGCCCAGACCCAGGCTCGACGAGCCGACCATTTCCACCTCCGAACGACACTGCCGTGAGCGCGTTACTGTCCCGAGTGGACATTCAACCGTAGATTGGTGATCTCCGAGACCTGTGCGGGTCCGGTCCACGCTGGGAGGAGCAACGTGCGCGACGGTAACACCACGGCTGGTAGCGAGCCCGAGGACCCCGAACTCGGGGCGAGCGGCGTCGTCACGGACCAGGCCGATCCTGCGAGCGTCCACGTCATCGTCGGGGCGACCCGAGCACGCATCGTGCTGTCGGGAGAGATCGACGCCGATCTCGGCGCCGACCTCCTGGACGCCACGGCCGACGCGGAGGCCACGGGCCTGCCCGTCGAGATCGACGCCCATCACGTGACCTTCATGGACTCCTCGGGCGTGGCCTTCCTCGCCCGGCTCGCGACCCGCGGGCCGCACCGGGTCCGGGTGCTGCGCGCCCCGCCGACGGTGCGGTTCCTGCTGGAGGTCACGCGCATCGGCGACATGCTCGACATCGTCGACGAGGACCCGGGCTTCGACCTGCCCGACGGCGTCACGCACCTCAACGGCAGTCGTCGCCTGCCGCGCACCGACCGCTGACGCCGGGCCGGGCGCACCGCCGTCGGTGCGCTCCACCGTCGGGCGTCGGCTGACGTGGGCCGCCCCGCCGTCGGGCGTCCACCACCCCAGGCTCCCGAGAGCACGCAGCAGGCCCCGGTCCGTGACGGACCGGGGCCTGCTGGCACTCCAGGTGGCGGGACGTCCCCGCCGGGGTCACCGCCCTGCTGGGCGGCTCACCGGGTTCAGCGGATCTTCTGGCCCGCCGAACGCAGCTGCTGCGACGCCTCGACGATGCGCTGAGCCATGCCGGCCTCGGCCAGCTTGCCCCAGGCGCGCGGGTCGTAGGCCTTCTTGTTGCCCACCTCGCCGTCGATCTTCAGGACGCCGTCGTAGTTGCGGAACATGTGGTCGACGACCGGACGCGTGAACGCGTACTGCGTGTCGGTGTCGATGTTCATCTTGATGACGCCGTTGTCCACGGCCTCCGTGATCTCCTCGAGCGTCGAGCCCGAGCCACCGTGGAAGACGAGGTCGAACGGGTTCTCCTTGCCGATCGCTTCGCCGACGGCCTTCTGGATGTCCGCGAGGATCGACGGACGCAGCTTGACCGCACCCGGCTTGTAGACGCCGTGCACGTTGCCGAACGTGAGGGCCGTCAGGTAGCGGCCCTTCTCGCCCGCACCGAGAGCCTTGACGGTCGCGAGACCGTCCTCGACCGTCGTGTAGAGCTTGTCGTTGATCTCGGCCGTGTGGCCGTCCTCCTCGCCACCGACGACGCCGACCTCGATCTCGAGGATGGTGCGCGCGGCGACCGAGAGCTCGAGGAGCTCCTCGGCGATGACCAGGTTCTCGTCGAGCGGCACGGACGAGCCGTCCCACATGTGCGACTGGAAGGTGGGCAGGCCACCGTTCTTGACCTGCTCGGCCTCGATCGCGAGCAGCGGGCGGACCCAGGAGTCCAGGTTCTGCTTGGCGCAGTGGTCCGTGTGCAGGGCGATGGTGACGTCGTACTTCTTCGCGACCTCGGTCGCGTAGGCCGCGAGGGCGAGCGAACCGGTCACGCGGTCCTTGATCGTCGAGCCGGACGCGTACTCGGCGCCACCGACGGAGACCTGGATGATGCCGTCGGACTCGGCCTCGGCGAAGCCCTGAATGGCAGCGGTCACGGTCTGCGAGGACGTGATGTTGACGGCGGGGTAGGCGAACTTGCCTGCCTTCGCACGGTCGATCATCTCGGCGTAGACCTCGGGGGTTGCGATAGCCATCTGCAGAACTCCAATGACGGAAGGAGGTGGGTGCCGACGACACTGCCGCGCGCCCTGTTATCCCCATGATTTTGTCATGGATCCCTACCGGGGGTGTCGCCCGTCCCTCAGGTGGACGCTCGTCACCACGGGTTGGGACGTCTCACGGAGCGGGCTGCGGGGCCTGGCCGTCAGGGGGTCGTGAGGTGCTGCGTGACCCATGCGTGCATCGCGATCGCCGCCGCGGCGCCCGCGTTGATCGACCGCGTCGAGCCGTGCTGCGTGATGTGCAGGACGTCGCGGCTCGCCGCCCGCGCCTGGGCCGTCAGCCCCGTGCTCTCCTGGCCGAACAGCAGCACGCACTCGGGCGGGAACACGTACCCCTCGAGGGGGATCGAGCCCGGCACGTTGTCGATCCCGATGACGGGGACGCCCGCCCCGTCGTGCTGCTCCGCGGCCCAGGCCAGCAGGTCCTCGACCTGCGGGTGGTGGCTCACGTGCTGGTAGCGGTCGGTGACCATCGCACCGCGACGGTTCCAGCGGCGCCGCCCCACGATGTGCACCCCGGCCGCGTTGAACGCGTTCGCGGTGCGCACGACCGAGCCGATGTTGAGGTCGTGGCCCCAGTTCTCGATCGCGACGTGCAGGCGCCGGTCGCGCGGCCTGCGCGCGTCCATGTCCGCGACGACGGCCTCGACCGTCCAGTAGCGGTACGCGTCCACGACGTTGCGGCGGTCGCCGTGCTCCAGGAGCTCGACGTCGTAGCGCGGGTCGGTCGGCCACGCCGCCCTGCCCCCGGGCCAGGGGCCGACACCCACCTCGACCTCGTCCTCGCCGCGGGGGGTCGGATCGTCGGGCTGCGGCTGTTCGGGGCGGGCGGTCACCGTCCCATTGTCGCTGCTCCCGCTCGGGTCACGGTCCCGCTCGTGACCCGCCGGGCGGGCGTCCAGGGCACCGAAGACGTGCGATCCACCCACGACGTTCACCTTCGCGCTACGCCGCCCTGGGAAGGCCCGACGGCGCGCCCACTACGCTGGGTGCGTGCTCACCGACCTGCTCACGTCCGCGCTGCCCGATGCCACGGCCGCACTCTCCGCCGTCGACGGCAGCCACGTGGTCGCGCTCGGGCCCGACTGGCTCGACGCGCGGAACATGATCAGCGGGTTCATCGAGCGCTTCGGCGTCTACGCGGTGTTCGGCATCGTCGCCGTGGTCTTCATCGAGACCGGCCTGCTGTTCCCGTTCCTGCCCGGCGACTCGCTGCTCTTCACCGCGGGCCTCCTGGTCGCGCAGGACGAGCTGAACCTGTCGATCTGGCTCGTGTGCGGCATGATCTTCGCCGCCGCGTTCCTCGGGGACCAGCTCGCGTACCTGATCGGCAACAAGATCGGTCCGCGGCTCTTCAAGCCCGACGCTCGCGTCCTGAAGACCAAGTACATCGACCAGGCGCACGACTACTTCGAGCGCTTCGGCGGTCGCACCGTCATCCTCGCGCGCTTCGTCCCCTTCCTGCGGACCTTCGCGCCCGTCGCCGCCGGCATGAGCGGCATGCGCTACCGCACGTTCGTGGTCTACAACCTCATCGGCGCGTTCGTCTGGGGCGTCGGCGTGACGCTGCTCGGGTACTGGCTCGGCAACGTGCAGTTCGTCAACGACCACATCGAGACCATCCTCGTGCTGATCGTCGCGGTCTCCGTGATCCCCGTCGTGATCGAGGTCCTGCGCGCCCGCCGGGAGTCCCAGCGGGTCAAGGCCCAGGGCACGGGTGCCCTCGCGGACGCCGCGACCGTCTCCGAGCTCGCCGCCGCCTCCGCGACGCCTGCCGCGTCGACCACCGGCGAGGCCGCTGCGGCCCCCGCCGCGCCCCCCACCGAGGCGACGACCGCACCGGTGACACGACCCGAGAAGTCGACGGACGCCGTCGAGCACTCCCCCGGAAAGGACGACTGATGCCTCGCGTGATCGAGAGCTGGCTCACCGACATGGACGGCGTGCTCGTCCACGAGGGCCACGCCATCCCCGGCGCCCCCGAGTTCATCCGGGCGCTGCGGGACAAGGAGCGCCCGTTCCTCATCCTGACGAACAACTCGATCTTCACGGCCCGCGACCTGCGCGCGCGCCTCGCGACCTCGGGCATCGAGGTGCCCGAGGAGTCGATCTGGACGTCCGCGCTGGCCACCGCCCAGTTCCTGAGCGACCAGGTCCCGGGCGGCAGCGCCTACGCGATCGGCGAGGCCGGGCTGACGACCGCTCTCTACGAGGCCGGCTACACGCTCACCGAGTCCGACCCCGACTACGTGGTGCTCGGCGAGACGCGCACCTACTCGTTCGAGGCCATCACCAAGGCCGTGCGCCTCATCCTGGGCGGCTCTCGCTTCATCTGCACCAACCCGGACACGACCGGCCCCTCGCAGCAGGGGCCGCTGCCCGCCACGGGTGCCGTCGCGGCCATGATCACCGCCGCGACCGGGCGGGAGCCCTACTTCGTGGGCAAGCCGAACCCCATGATGTTCCGGTCCGCGCTCAACCGCATCGACGCGCACTCCGAGACGACCGCGATGATCGGCGACCGCATGGACACCGACGTCGTCGCGGGCATCGAGGCCGGGCTCTACACGTACCTCGTCATGACCGGCTCGACGAAGCTCCACGAGGTCGACACGTTCCCGTTCCGGCCCAGCAAGGTCGTCGACTCGATCGCGGACCTCGTCGACCGCGTCTGAGTCCTCTCGGCGGGCGGCCCCCGGCCCCGCGGCCCTCTCGGCGCGGCCCTGCCCTCCAGACGGGCCCCGCCGCCCTCCCCCGGACAGCGCACCGCCCCGGGCCCCCGACCAGCTCGGGGTACCGGGGCGGCGGTCCGTGGACGCCTCAGGCCTTGACCGCCAGGACCGGGCAGCTCGCCCGGAGGAGGATCTGCTGAGGCGTCGAGCCGAGCACGAGCTTGCCCACCGGGGTCCGGCGGCGCAGGCCGACGACGATGAGCTCGGCGTCGACCTCCTCCGCGACCTCGAGGACCACGTCGGCCGGCAGGGCGCCGGACTTCAGGTGGCGCACCTCGTGGCCGACCTGCGCCTCGTCGAGGATCTCGATGACGTGGGCCAGCTCGGCCTCGTCGGCCCACCGGGGATCGACGAGCCGGTCCGCCCGGGTCGCGTTGACGATCACGACCTTCGACCCGAGCAGCGCGGCCGACCGGCCCGCCGAGCGGGCGGTGGCGGTTCCGAGGTCGCCGGGCGCGTAGGCGAGGACGACGGTCATCAGTTCACCTCCTGCGACTGGGATTCTTCGCGAATCTCCTCGCCGAGCCGGGACAGCTCGGCGTTGGCACGCTTCTCGCGGCTCTTGAGCCACAGGCCGAGGCCCACGATCACCAGGATCGAGACGTACGCGGTGGCCGCGAACGGGCTCGTCACGAGGTACGAGAGGTCTCCCTGGCTGATGGTCAGGGAGCGCCTCAGGCGGTCCTCGGCCATGGGGCCGAGGATCATGCCGACCACCATGGGTGCCACGGGGTAGCCGTAGCGCCGCATGAAGAAGCCGACCACACCGATGACGAGCAGGATGAGCACGTCGATCGGGGAGAAGTTGAGCGCATAGGACCCGAGCGCCCCGAACAGCAGGATGCCCGCGTACAGGTAGTGCCGGGGGATCTGCAGGACCTTGACCCACATGCCCACGAGCGGCAGGTTCAGGACGATCAGCATGAGGTTGCCGATGTAGAGGCTCGCGATGAGCGCCCACACGAGCGACGACTGCGTCTGGAAGAGCATCGGACCCGGCTGGATCCCGTACGACTGGAACGCGACGATGATGATGGCCGCGGTCGCGGTCGTGGGGAGCCCCAGGGTCAGGAGCGGGACGAGGACGCCCGAGGCCGCCGCGTTGTTCGCCGACTCCGGGCCTGCGACGCCCTCGATGGCGCCCTTGCCGAACTGGTCCTTGTGCTTGCCGGCGAGCTTGCGCTCGGTCGCGTACGACAGGAACGTCGCCACGTCGGCGCCACCGGCCGGGATGGTCCCGACGGGGAAGCCGATCGCGGTGCCGCGGAGCCAGGGCTTCCACGAGCGGCGCCAGTCCTCGGGCTTCATCCAGGAGCGCCACCCCTTCTCGACCGGGATGACGTGCACCGGTCCGTGCCGCAGGCGAGAGGCCACGTAGAGCGCCTCGCCCACCGCGAACAGGCCCACGGCGACGATGACGACGCTGAGGCCGTCGGCGAGGTTCGGGACGCCGAACGTGAAGCGCTGCTGCCCGGTCAGGGTGTCCGTGCCCATGAGGCCCAGGAACAGGCCGAGGGCCAGGGCGACCATGCCGCGCGAGACGGACTTGCCGAGGAGCGCTCCCACCGTGATGAACGCGACGATCATGAGCGCGAAGTAGTCGGGTTCGCCGAGCTGGACCGCCCACCTCGCCATGACGGGAGCCACGAGCGTCAGCAGGACGGTCGCGATGGTGCCCGCGACGAACGAGCCGATCGCGGCCGTGGCGAGCGCCGCGGCACCGCGCCCGAGCCGCGCCATCTTGTGGCCCTCGAGCGCGGTCACGATCGAGGCGGACTCGCCCGGCGTGTTGAGCAGGATCGAGGTCGTCGACCCGCCGTACATGCCGCCGTAGTAGATGCCCGCGAACACGATGATCGCGGCCGTCGCGTCGAGCGAGTACGTCAGGGGCAGGAGCAGGGCGATGGTCATGGCAGGACCGATGCCCGGCAGGACGCCGACCGCCGTCCCGATGAACACGCCGAAGAGCGCGTAGAGCAGGTACACGGGCTGCGCGACGGTCGCGAAGCCCTCCATCAGTGCGGAGAGGTTATCCACGGAACGAGCTCACCCCTTCGAGGAACGGGCCGGGGGGCAGCGACAGGCCGAGCAGTCCGCCGAAGACGAGCTGGATGACGAGCGCGAGGACGACGGCGAGCGCGATCGCGCGCCACCACGGGCGGGCCCCGAGCACGATCGCCGACCCGCCGAAGAGCAGCGTCGCCGCCACCGGCCAGCCGGCGAGGTTGATCGTGTAGACGTGCGCCACGAAGATGACGCCGAGGAGCGCGACCGTCTTCCAGTCGGTCCTGACGTCCGGGTCGACGTCCTCGCCGTCGTCCTCCTCGCCGAACTTCCCGCGCAGGAGCCCGATCAGCACGAGGACGCCCGAGATCAGCAGCAGGCCGCCGACGAGGTACGGGAAGGCGCGAGGGCCCATGGTGGTCGTCGAGCCCGGGACCTGGATGGTCCCGGCGTCGGCGACCACGAACACGCCCAGGGCGATCGTGACCCCGGCGACCACGTACTCGCCGATCCGCCGCCTGGGGGCCGCGGCGGTGTGCGGCGCCGCGGCCTGCGACGGCCCGGTCCCGCCGGTGAGCGGGACCTCTTCGGTCACCGGGTCCTGTCCGCGCGAGTCGGCGCGACGGCCCGTGGCGACCTGGGGGGAGGCCCCGCCCGGTGCGGGGGACTCACCGGGCGGGACGACAGAGGACGAGGACATGTCAGGCGACCAGACCGATGTCCTGCAGGACCGCCTGGATGTCGGCGATGTTCTGCTGGAGGTAGTCGTCGAAGTCCGCGCCGGTGACGAACGCGTCCGCCCAGCCCTTCTCGTCGAGCGTGGCCTGCCACTCCTCGGACGCGTGGAGCTCGGTGAGGACGTCCTCGAGCGCGGCGCGCTCGTCGTCCGTGATGCCGGCGGGGGCGAGGACGCCACGCCAGTTGGTGAGGTCGAAGCCGTAGCCCGCGTCGTGGAGCGTGGGGACGTCGGGGAGGACCTCGACCTTCTCGGGGCTCGTGACCGCGAGCGCACGCAAGGTGCCCGCCTTGACCTGCTCGGAGTACTCGCCGACGCCCGAGATGCCTGCGCTGACCTTGTTGCCGAGCAGGGCGGAGAGGGACTCGCCACCACCCGAGTACGCGACGTAGTTGAGCGTGTCGACGAGCTTCTCGGACGGGACGCCGGCCTGCTTGAGGAGCATCCCCGCGAGGATGTGGTCCGCGCCGCCGGCCGATCCCCCGGTGACGGTGACGCTCTTGCCGTTGGCGACGATGTCGTCCACGAGCTCCTTGAGCGTCGTGTACTTGGACTCGGCCGGCACGACGATGACGAGCGGTTCCTCGGTGAGGCGCGCGATCGGCGTCGTGTCCTCGATGCGGGCCTGGGACTTGTTGGTCTCGACCGCACCGACCATGACGAGCCCGGTGACCATGAGGGTGTTGGGCTCGGTGACGTTCGCGAGGGAGGCCAGGCCGACGGTCCCGCCCGCACCGCCCACGTTGGTCACGTTGATGGTCTTCGCCAGCCCCGTCGCCTGCAGCTCCTTCTGGAGCGCGCGGCCCGTCTGGTCCCAGCCACCGCCGGGGTCTGCGGGGACGATGATGTCGAGCGAGGCCAGGCCGACCGCAGCAGGCTTGTCGCTGCCCTCGTCGGCCGGGGCCTCGTCTCCCGAGGCGAGACCTGCGCAGGCGCTGAGGGCGAGGGCGAGGCTCGTGAGTGCTGCTGCGCCGACCAGGCGGCGACGCCCCGGCCGGCTGGTGCTGTGCCCGCTGCGCGGGCTGACGACGGATGCCATTTCTCCTCCTTGAGCAGGCCTCGCGACGTCGTAGTCCGGGGCCGTTGGTGTGCAGCGGAGCCTAGGAGCGCGGAGGCACCGTGTGGTCCCTGAGGTCGTAATGGACGTTGTGGTCGTTGTGGTCAGGCGAGTTTCCGGCGTCAGGTCACGGGTACGTCTCGGTTCTGCGTCCGAGTGGCTGGCCGCTCCTGTGGCCTGGGGCACACTGGTCCGGTGGGATGGGCAATGCCGCTCAGGGTTCAGCTGCTCCTGCTGCAGGTCGTCATCGTCCTCGCCGTGGTCTCGGCCGCAGGCGTGGTCGCGGGGACCCTGCAGGAGCGGCAGCTTCGTGACGCGTACCTCGACCGGATGACGGGGGTCGCGCAGTCCGTCGCGGGGCTGCCTGCCATCAGGGACGCGCTGGGCTCGACCGACCCCTCGGCCACCATCCAGCCCATCGCCGAGGTCATCCGCGAGGCCTCCGACGTGACCTACGTCGTCGTGACCGACGACGAGGGCATCCGCATGTCCCACCCCACGGCGGAACGCATAGGGGAACGCGTGTCCACCGACCCCTCCGTGCCCCTGTCCGGGGGTACCTACATCGGCACCCAGACCGGCACCCTGGGTGAGTCGTGGCGCGTCAAGGTCCCCATCTACGACGAGACGGGTCGGGCCGTCATCGGGGCCGCGTCGGTCGGCATCCTCGAGTCGCAGCTCCACGCGGACTTCCGCGAGGACCTGGACGGCCTGCTCCTCGCGCTGGGCACCGCCGCGGCAGGCGGGGTCGTGTGCGCCTGGTGGGTCACGCAGCTCGTCCGCCGCAGGATCTACCGGCTCGAGCCGGAGGAGATCGCGTCCCTGCTCGAGACGCGTGACGCGATGCTCCACGGCATCAGCGAGGGCGTCGTCGCGCTGGACCGCACCGGGCGGGTCGCGCTCGTCAACGACGAGGCGCGCCGCCTCCTGGGCCTGGGGCCCGGTGAGGCCCCGGTCGGGTCGCTCGCGACCGACGTCCTCGACGGCCAGCTCCTGGAGCTCGCCGACCGGCCCGGCGACCATTCGAGCGGCGAGCTGCTCCTCGCGGGCGAACGCGTGCTCCTGGCTCGCGCCAACCCGGCCACGGTCGACGGGCGGGCCGTGGGCGCGGTGCTCGTCCTGCGGGACCACACCGAGCTGCACGCCCTCCTGCAGGACCTCGACGGCGCCCGCGACCTGACCGACGCCCTGCGCGCCCAGTCGCACGAGTTCGCCAACAAGCTGCACGTCGTGTCCGGGCTCCTCGAGCTGGGTCAGCACGTCGAGGCCGTCGCCTTCATCGAGCGAGCCGGGCACGGCGGCCTGCTCACGGCGAGCGCGATCGCACCGGGGGTCCACAGCCCGCAGGTCGCGGCCCTGCTCCTGGCCAAGGCGACCACGGCGCGCGAGCGCGGGATCGACCTCGAGGTCGACCCGTGCTCGGTGCTCGACGCCCCGGGCTCCCCCGACTCGGCCGCGCTCCAGCAGGACGTCCTGACGATCCTCGGCAACGCGATCGACAACGCGATCGACGCGGCGGGCCCCGGCGGGACCGTCCAGGTCCTGGTCCAGGAGGACGCCGAGGAGGTAGCCGTCCTCGTCGACGACGACGGCCCGGGCGTCCCGACGGCGTTGCGCGCCGCGGTCTTCCGGCCCGGCTTCAGCACCAAGCACGCGGGAGCCCAGCCTCCCCGGTCCGTCCGCCGGCTGCCACGCGCCGGCACCGACACGTCCTCCTCACCCCGGTGGGACGCCCTCCGGCACGACGACGCCCCCTCCTCTCGGAATCCACCGACGCCAGCCTCCGACGCGGGAACCGCGCGCGGCATCGGGCTCGCCCTCGTGCGACGGATCGTCGCCCGACG
Organism: Oerskovia sp. PE-21s; assembly: GCF_056158145.1. Classification (NCBI taxonomy): domain Bacteria; kingdom Bacillati; phylum Actinomycetota; class Actinomycetes; order Micrococcales; family Cellulomonadaceae; genus Oerskovia; species Oerskovia sp. PE-21s. Next base: position 400,538 of record NZ_JBUXJM010000004.1, on the reverse strand, counting down.
CGGCGGCACCGTCGGGTTCACGACCTCACCGCTCGGCGGCGCGCGCCTCACGCTGACGCTGCCCGTGCGCTCCTCCGCGGCCCCCGTAGGGGCCGCACTCGACCGACTCACCGGGACGGTGCACCGATGACTTCCACAGACGACCGACTGCGCACCCTGATCGTCGAGGACGATCCGCTCATCTCCCGCCTGCACCGCGGGTTCGTGGAGAGCCACCCCCGCTTCGTCGTCGTCGGCGAGGCTCGCACGGGCGCGGAGGCGGTGCGAGCGATCTCGGTGCTCGAGCCGGACCTCGTCCTGCTCGACATCTACCTGCCCGACACGAGCGGGTTCGCGGTGCTGAACCAGCTCCGTCGACGGCCCGGTCCCCCGGTCGACGTGATCGCGACGACGGCGGCACGCGAGCTCGACAGCGTGCGGCGCGCCATGGCGGGCGGGGTGCAGCACTACCTCGTCAAGCCGTTCACCGCGGCCGTGCTGCGCGGCCGCCTCGACGAGGTCGTCCGGTTCCGCGCGCAGGTGCGGGCGACCGACGGCGCTCTCGACCAGGCCACGGTCGACCGGCTCGTCCGGCAGGCCCGCAACGAGGGCCCCCAGCTGCCCAAGGGCCTGTCCGACCGCAGCCTGGAGCTCGTCGTCGGGGCTCTCGTCGACGTGTGCAGGACCGGGTCGGTGGACGCCTCGGCGGTCGACGTGGCCGAGGCGACCGGCATGTCCCGGGTCAGCGCCCGGCGCTACCTCGAGCACCTCGTCACGGTCGGCCAGGCCGAGGTCAACCCGCGGTACGGCTCGGCCGGTCGACCCGAGAACCGCTACAAGCCGCTCCTCGCGGTCAGCGCGGAGTCGCCGTCCTAGCCGGCCACGGAGCAGAACGACGACGGGCGGGCCGGGACCTCGAAAGGTCCCGGCCCGCCCTGGTCGTGCAGGTGGGTCGTCAGGCGTCGACGCGTGCCCGACGGCGCTTGCCCGCGGCGAGCAGGCCGGCGCCGCCCAGGAGCAGCATCACCCCGAAGGCCGCGACCGTCGCCGAGTCGGCGCCGGTGTCAGCGAGGCCCGAGTGCACGTCGCACTCGACGTCCCCGCCGACCGGGAAGCTGAACGTGACGGGGGCGAGCGCCGTCCCCGGCTCGTAGAAGCCCGCGAACGCCTTGGCGCCCGCGGCGGTCAGCGTGGCGGAGACGCCCGTCCACGTGATCGTGCTGCCCGAGGTCGACTTCTTGCCCGAGAGGTTCAGGCTCGCGAACGCGATACCCTTGCTCGTGGACTTGTTGCCCTGCATGTCGCTGCTCACCACGTCGACGATCAGGGTGCCCGAGCCACCGTCGACCTGAACGCGCGGGTTCGAGATCTGCAGGTCCAGGATGCCGTCGTGGCCCGTGAACTTCACCGAGCCGGCAAAGCTCGTGCGTCCCTTGCCGAGATCGGTGTTGAAGGATCCCTTGCCACCGCTCCACGTGTACGAGGAGCCGTTGTCCTTGACTCCGCTCGTCGAGACCGAGCCCTTGGCGATCGGGCCGGCGATGTACGCGCGGAACGCGTCGCTCACGCCCCAGCTCAGCGTCGCACCGTTGACGCCCTGTGCGTAGCACTGCTGGGCGGCGGAACCGCCCGAGGTGCTGGTCGCGCCCGTGACGGTGATGATCGCGGAGACCTTGTGGTTCGCACCCTCGAGGGACAGCGTGTGCTCCCCCGGCTCGAGGTTCTTCGGGATCGTCACCGTGGCCGACGCGGCGCCGCCGGCGTTGGCCGTGATGCCCGTCGCGAGCGTCCGCGGGGTCGACCGGATGACCGACTTGAGGCCGGCCTCGTTCGCGCCGAAGCCCACACCGCTGATCGTGACCTTGCCGCCGGGCGCGACCTGGTAGGTCGAGAGGGTGGCCTTGGCGGGGTCGACCGTCGTGGTGCCGGAACCGTCGTTCGGGGTGCCGATGCTGCCGCCTGTACCACCGCCCGAGGTGCTGGTGGCACCCATCACGAAGAACAGCGGGTCGAGCTCCGTACCCGCGGGGTAGAAGCCCGAGAACGCCTTCGAACCCGCGTCGGTCAGGGTCGTGGCGACGTTGACGTAGGTGACCGAGCCGCTCTCGTGCTCGATCGCACCGTTCAGCGCGAGCGAGGCGAACCGGACGCGCTTGGCGTCGAACGTGGTCCCGTCGAGGTTCGCGGACCGCACGTCGACGACGAGGGTGCCCTTGCCGGGCGACGTCACGTCGACCGTCGGGTTCGAGAGGGTGAGGTTGAGCAACCCGTCGTGACCCGAGAACGTGACCGTCCCGCCGTACTCGGCGGTCCCGAGGAGGGTTCCGGGCATCCACGAACCGCCGGTCTGACGGAAGTCGAACGTCCCGTCCTTGACGGTGGCACCGGCGGACGCCACGGCGCCGCCCTTGGCGATGCCACCCGTGATGTAGGTACGGAAGCTCTCCTTGACGCCCCACTGGAGGCTTCCGACCGGCGTCGAGCCGACCACCGTGATGCTCGTCTCGCCCGTCGCGCCCAGCGCGCTCGTGACCTTGACCGGGTGTGCGCCCGGGGTCAGGCCCGTCGGGACGGTCGCGGTGACCTTCCCGCCCTGCGCGGTGAACGTCGCGGACGCCCCGCCGACCTGGACGGAGGACACGGAGTCGCCCGCCCCGAGCCCCTCGACCGTCAGCGTGACCTTCTCGCCGGCCTTCACCGCGGCCGAGCCGGGAGTGACCGTGAGCGGCGCCGGGGCCGGTGCGTCGGTGTACCTGACCGGGACAGCGAGCTCCTGAGCAGCGTTCGTCACGCCGCCGGCACCGTAGGTGTAGACGCCGAACGAGCCGGTCTCCGGCCACGCGACGTCCACGCCCGACTTCTGCCCGGGCTTGACCGTCAGCTCGGCCGTGAACTCACCCTCGGGCGAGACCGTGGCCCACTGAGCACGCACCGTGCCCTGGAACGCGGGCGAGATCGCGTCGAGCCCCGCCTGGCTGAGCGCCCACCGCTGGTCACCGACCACGCGAGCCGACGACGGCGCACCCGTGGACGGCTTCCACGCGTCGGCGAACTTCCCGAAGACCACGTACGTTCCCGCAGGGTTGCCCGCCGAGATCGGCGGGCGGTTGCCCTCAGGAGCGACGTTTCCGGCCGGGTCGAAGCCGGAGCCCTTCACGACGACCTTGTCCCCAGCACGCACCAAGGTGTTCCCCAGCGGCGTCTTCCCGTCAGCGGCGAAGACCTCGACCTTTGGCTCGAACACCGGGGCCGGCTTCTCCGTGAAGTTCACGGGGACGGAGAGCTCCTGAGCAGCGTTCGTCACGCCGCCGGCACCGTAGGTGTAGACACCGAAGCGGCCACCTTCGAGCGCGGCGGGAGCCTTGAGCGTGAGCCTGGCCGTGAACGAGCCCTCGGCCGTGATGTCGGCCCACTGAGCCCGGATGATCGCCTGGTTCGTCGGGGTCAGCTGCTCGAGCACCGTCTCGGACAAGGCCCAGACCTGCGACCCGACCTTGCGAGCAGCGCCCGTCGCCCCGACAGACGGCTTCCAGCTCTCCGCGAACGCACCGAACACCACGTAGTTGCCCTGCGGCAGCGTCTTCGGGATCGGGTTCCCGTACCCACCGACGTTCGACGCCGGGTCGAACCCGGTGCCCTTCACGACGATCTCGTCACCAGGACGAACCACCGTGTTCCCCAGCGGCGTCTTCCCGTCAGCGGCGAAGACCTCGATCTTCGGCTCGAACACCGGGGCCGGCGGCTCCTCGCCCTGGAGGGTGATCGGGGTGAGGGTGTCGAGCGAGCGGTCGGTGACCGACAGCCCGTGCGCGGCCGAGGTGGCCACCTGGTAGGACTTCGACGCGTCGAGCGTGCCTGCCGGGACCGTGATCGTGGTCGTGAACGCGCCGTCCTTGACGAGCGCGGCGGGCACGAAGGCCTGCTGGAGCCAGCCCGTGCCGGGAAGCGCCGAGCCGCCGCTCCAGAGCGAGGTCTCGCCGAGCAGCACGTACGCGCCGTACTTCGCGCCCGCTCCGACGAAACCGGTGCCCGAGATCGTGAACGTGTTCGCGACGGCCGGGTCGACGTCCTCGTTCGGCGTGACCGTGACCTGGGGGTCGGCGACCGGGGCCGGCGGATCGACCTGCTTGGCCGTCACGGTGTGCGCGACTCCGGCGGACGTCGACGCCGTGAAGGCCGCGGCGTCGGCCGGGGTGAAGTGCGCGGTGAAGGAGCGCTCCCCCACCGTCGTGGGCGTGACGTCGCGGCGGGCGACGCCGTCGGACACCGTGGCGGTGCCGAGCGACGTGGCGCCGTCGAAGAACTCGACCGCGCCCGCGGCAGCGGGTGCGACCGTCGCGCTCAGCGCGAGGGCCGTGCCCTCGACCGAGGTGCCGCCCGGGGAGACCGCGAGCGTGGTCGAGGTCGTCGCCGCGGGGACCACCGGGAGCGGCGCATCGAGCGTCGCCGTCAGGGTGGACATGGGCTTGCCGACGTACGCGCTGAAGTAGTCCGAGACCGCAGCGAGGTCGTTCGAGACGGTACCGCTCGCGACGAGGGTCAGGGTGTCACCGGTCCGCGTCGGGGCGACCGTGACGTCGGCGACCTTCGCGTCGTTCCCGGTGCCCGCGTTGATCGTGCCCCCGAAGTCGGCCGTGAGCACGCCCGCCGTCGGGGAGGTCAGCCGGAGCGTCAGGTCCGAGATGGTGAGGCCCAGGGCGCCGTCGTGGCCCGAGTACGTGGTCGACCCGGCGAACCTCACCGTCCCCGTGCCCGCCGCGTCGAGCGACCCGGACGCCGGCTCGTAGACCGACTTCCCGTCGACCATGGCAGGCGTGACGGTCCCCTTGGCGATCGGGCCCGTGACGTAGCCCGTCCAGCCGTCCGTGAAGTTCCAGGTGGCGCTGCCACCCGACACCGTGTCGGCGGCGGCGCCTGCCGGAGCGACTCCGACGAACGTGAGACCGGCGACGAGCGCTCCGGTCAGGAGTGACGCGAGGGCGCGTCGGCGCCCTCCCCGTTGCGTGATGAGCACTCGATCTCCTGTGAAGGTCCAGGGTCGCCCGCGATGGCGACGCATGGCGACAGGTCTCTCGACCATCGCCCCGTGGACCATATAAGGGCTGCCTCACCAAAGCAAGGCAAACCTTATCTGCTGTGCGCGGAGTCACACCCCCGCACTTCCCAGGACGCGAGGAGGGGCGGGGCGCCCTCCGGCACCCCGCCCCTCCTCGCGTTCCGCCCTCGGTTCCCGGCGTCGTTCCGGGGCCCGCGGGCTCGCTGCTCAACGGTCGACGATCGGCCCGTTCCCGTGGAAGTCGACCCGCGGCGCGTTCCGCACCGCCGGGTTCTCGACCTCGAAGTACTCGGCGCGCTGGAAGCCGAACATCTTCGCGACGACGTTCGCCGGGAACGTCTCGACCTTGGTGTTCAGCGTGCGCACGTTGGCGTTGTAGAACCGGCGGCCGGCCGCGATGCGGTCCTCGGTGTTCGTCAGCTCGTCCTGGAGCCGACCGAAGTTCTCGCTCGCGCGCAGCTGCGGGTAGGCCTCGGCCACCGCGAAGAGCCGCCCCAGGGCCTGGGTGAGCTGGTTCTCCTTGGCCGCCTGGTCCGCCGGGCCCGTCGCGGTGCCCGCCGCGGCCGATCGAGCGGCAGCCACCTCCTCGAACACGCCACGCTCGTGCGCGGCATAGCCCTTCACGGTCTCCATGAGGTTCGGGATGAGGTCGTGGCGTCGGTGCAGCTCGACGTCGATCTGGCGCCAGGACTCCTGCACCAGGTTCCGCAGCCGGACGAAGCCGTTGTACTGCGCGACCGCCCAGAACAGGACGATCAGGACGACGATGCCGATGACGATCAAGGCGATGGTGCCGCCTGTCATGCTGCCCCCTTGGGCTGAGCTGGTCGGACCGCTCGCCCGAGCACCGCACGACCGGACCTGACGGACCGGGCGCGAGACGCCGTCGGGCGGCGCGGAAGGTAGGTGCATCGTAGCTGCGCAGCCGCTCGCCGGACCGCACGGCTCACGGCGACGGCGTGCCCCACGGCGGCGCCCCGGCCTCCGGCTCCGGACGCACCTCGCGCGGGCCGCGCGGCGCCTGCTGTCCCCGGCGCGGCGGGACCGCGCCCCGGTCCAGCCACACGAAGTCCGGGACGGCGTCGACCACCACGGCCAGACGCGAGAGCGTCGGGAGGACGTTGTCGGGGACCGTCCGCCCGCCCGTCCACGCGAGGATCGCGTCCCCCTCGATCCGCAGGAACCGCCGCTCGAAGTCCGCCTCCAGCAACCGGTGCATGGTGCGCGGGTGCAGCACGTCGTGCGCGAACCGCAGGTCGCTCGCCTGGACCCGCCACGCACGGTTGAAGGCGTCCGACTCGAGCTGGACGTCCTGCCCGCCGAACACCTTGGCAAGCCTCGCGCCGAGCCCCTCCGGGGTGAGCTGGAGCGTGGGGAACGAGGCATGCAGCAGCAGCGCGACCACGTGCGCCGAGTGCGTCGTCGACTCCTTGCCCGAACCCGTGGTCCAGCTGAACGTGAACGACAGCGCCGAGCGTCCCTCGTACGGGCCCGTCAGGACCTCGGTCGCCCGTCGCGACCGCCCCTCGTCGAACGGGGTGCCCCGCCACCGGCGAGCCAGCGCAGGGTCGGCACCATGGTGCTCCCACCCGTTCTCCGCAGCCCACCGTTCGAGCAGCGCGACGCGCGCCCGGTGCCCCCACCAGCCGACGAGCACCCCCGCGACCGCGAGCAGCGCCATCCCGACCACGAACCACGAGCCGTCCATCGTTCCCCCCGGGCCGCGTCCGCCGTCAGACGGACCGGTCAGGCCAGGTCGAAGTCGGTCAGGCCGAAGATCGAGTGGTAGGGCACGCCCAGCGCCTCGATCTTCTCGCGCGCGCCCGTGTCGCGGTCCATGATCGTCGCGACGCCCACGACCTCGGCGCCCGCGGCCCGCGCGGCCTCGATCGCCGTGATGGGCGAGCCGCCCGTCGTGGTCGTGTCCTCGACGACGACGACGCGGCGCCCTGCGATCTCCGGGCCCTCGATCTGGCGCTGCATGCCGTGCGCCTTGGCCGCCTTGCGCACCACGAACGCGTCGAGGTCCTGTCCGCGCGAGGCCGCGGCGTGCAGGAGGGCGGTCGCGATCGGGTCCGCCCCCAGCGTCAGGCCACCCACGGCGTCGACCTCGGCCGTGCCCAGCCCGACCTCCTCGAGCTGGTCCAGCAGGACGTGCCCGACGAGCGGGGCCGCACGGTGGTGCAGCGTGACGCGGCGCAGGTCCACGTAGTAGTCGGCCTCCTTGCCGGAGGACAACGTCACCTTCCCGTGCACGATCGCGAGCTCGGCGATCAGGTCGCGAAGCTGCTCGCGAGGCGTCGGGGACAGGTGCGTGGAGGTCTCGGTCATGGGGTCAAGGCTAGCGGTCCGACGCGTCCGCGGGCCGCGGGCTCTCGCCCTCCGGGCGCTCCGGGGCCCGAACGTGAGCGAGGACACCGGCGAGCAGGAGAGCGAGGTCACGCACGTCCTCGACGGGCGCCGTACCGTCCGTCCAGGACAGGATCGCGCGGCCCTCGAAGCGCAGACGGGACCCCACGTACGCGGGGTCCAGGAGCCGTTGCCGCACGGCCTCCGTCAGGAGGTCGTGCGCAGCGAGCTCGTCGGGGGCGCGCACCGTCCAGGTCGAGGCGAACGCCGGGTCGTCGAACACGACCTCACGGCCCACCACGCGCTGGACCGACGGCTGCCGGTACCCCACGGGCACGACCTCGACCGTCGGGACGTCCCACGGGACGTCGAGGGCCACGACCTGGCACTCGACCATCGTGGGGCGCCCGCGTCCTGCCATGGTCGCGGCGGAGCGCCACGCGTACCGGAACGTGACGAGCGGCCGGCCGTCCACGGCCCCGCGGCGAAGGTCCTCGGCCCTGCCGCGGTCCTGGACGTCGAACGGGGCCCCCTTCCAGCGGTCGAGCAGGGAGTCGTCGGGCGGCGCAGGCTCCCAGCCCAGCTCCCGCACGAGCGCGTCCTGCGCGTCCCGGCGCGCACGCCGGGCGACCACGGCCAGCGCGGCCACCGCGACCACGAGCATCAGCAGGACGCTCAGCACGACCAGCCCGACGACGGACTCGCGGCTCATGCGCGCCTCCTGCCTCGCACTCCCCTAGCGCCCCTCGAACGCCCGCACGGCCACGCGCGGCGCGACCTTCAGCAGCCCCGACGCGAGCCGGTACCGCAGCGACGGCGTCGAGATCACGACGCCGCGGCGCACGTCCGCGAGAGCCGCGGCCACGACGCGGTCGGCGTTCAACCACGCGACCTCGGGGAGCTGGCTGTAGTCGATCCCGGCGCGCTCGTGGAACTCGGTGTGCGTGAGCCCGGGGCACAGCGCGGTGGCCGTGACACCCGTCCCGCGCAGCTCGACCGCGAGCCCCTCGGTGAAGGTCCGCACCCACGCCTTGGCCGCCGAGTAGGTCCCGCTCGCGGTGAGCGCCGCGACCGACGCGACGTTGAGGATCGCGCCACGCCCACGCTCGGTCATCTGGCCCGCGGCGGCGTGCGAGAGCACGAGGACCGCGCGCACCATGACGTCGAGCGCCTTGACCTCGGCGTCGACGTCGCCGCCCACGAACCGCTGGTGCACCGCGTAGCCCGCGTTGTTGACGAGCAGGCCCACGGGGCGCTGCCCTGCCTCGTCCTCGTGCGCCACGGCGAGGCGCGCTGCGACGCGCGCGACGTCGTCGGGCACCGAGAGGTCCGCCGGGAGCACCTGGACCCGCACGCCGGCCGCAGCACGGATCTGCTGCGCGACACGCTCGAGGCGTTCCTCGTCGCGCGCGACGAGGACCAGGTCGTGACGGGCCGTGGCCAGCTGCCACGCGAACTCGAGCCCCAGGCCGGCGCTGGCGCCGGTGATCAGTGCAGTCGCCATGGGCCCCAGCCTAGGGGGCGCGGGGCGCTCGCGAGACCCGCACGCCCGACGACGTCGCGCACCGTCCCGCACCTGGGTAGCGGGACGCGTGGGTCACCCCGGATAGCCTGTCGCCATGCGTCTCGCCACCTGGAACATCAACTCGATCCGAGCCCGCGCCGAGCGCGCCGTCGCCTTCCTCGAACGCTCGGGCACCGACGTGCTCGCGCTGCAGGAGACCAAGTGCAAGGACGCCCAGTTCCCGCACGCGGTCTTCGAGGCCGCCGGATACGAGGTCGCACACTTCGGGCTGAGCCAGTGGAACGGCGTCGCGATCGTCTCGCGCGTGGGGATCGAGGACGTCGAGACCGGGTTCGCGACCCAGCCCCACTTCGGGGCCGAGCCGCACCTGGAGGCCCGCGCCATCGGGGCGACGTGCGGTGGCGTGCGCGTGTGGAGCCTGTACGTGCCGCACGGGCGCGCGCTCGACGACCCCCACTACCCCTACAAGCTCGAGTGGCTGCACAACCTGCGCACCCAGGCCGCAGGCTGGCTCGAGGCGGACCCCGCGGCGCAGGTCGCGCTCGTCGGGGACTGGAACGTCGCGCCGCTCGACACCGACGTGTGGGACCCGGCCGTGTTCGCGGGGCACACGCACACCTCCCCGGCCGAGAGGGCGGCGTTCTCAGCGGTCGCAGCGGCCGGGTACACCGAGGTCACGCGCGACTTCTTCCCCGAGGAGCACAAGTACACGTACTGGGACTACCAGCAGCTGCGCTTCCCCAAGAACCAGGGCATGCGGATCGACTACGCCTACCTGTCCCCCGCGCTGCGGGCCCGTGCGACGGGCGTCGAGATCGACCGCGACGAACGCAAGGGCAAGGGCGCCTCGGACCACGTCCCGGTGATCGTGGACTTCTCGGACTGACCGTCCCACCCCCGGAAACGCTGAGTGCGGAGCAGTTGTCGTCGAACGAGCCGTTCGACGACAACTGCTCCGCACTCAGCGACGAAGAGCTAGCCCAGCGTCACGACGACCTTGACCTCGGAGCCCGCGGGCTGGACCGGGACCGGCTTGGTCGGGTCGAGGTCCTCGCCGTCGAGCGTCACCGACTTCACGCCCTTCGAGACGTGGTCCGGGTTGCGGACCTCGATCTCGTAGACCGCGCCACGCCACTCACGGCGCACCTCGAAGCCGTCCCAGTCCTTGGGGATCGACGGGTCGACGACCAGGCCGTCGAGGGCCAGGCGCACACCGAGGATGTACTTCGTCGCGGCCGTGTACATCCAGCCCGCCGTGCCCGTGAGCCACGGGTTCTGCGCCTTGCCGAACCACTCGTGGTCGCGGCCGTACAGGAACTGCACGTACGCGTACGGCTCGGCCCCGCGGACCTCGATGTTGTCGTTCTGGTTGTACGGCAGGATCGCGTCGTAGAACTGCACCGCCTCGTCGCCGCGGCCCAGCATGGCCTCGGCGATGATCGGCCACGCGTTCGGGTGCGAGAAGATCGCCGCGTTCTCCTTGATGCCCGGGTACACGCGCGTCACGAACCCGACCGTGTCGTCGACCTTGGTGAACGCCGGCCAGTTCAGGTGGTTGCCGTACTCCGAGCCCAGGAGCTCGCGCACCGAGTCCATCGACGCCTCGCCGCGCTCCTGGGTCGTGATGCCCGCGATGACGGGCCACGCCTGGTGCTCGAGGAAGATCTTGCCCTCGTCGTTGTCGTTCGAGCCGATCTTCACGCCGTCGCGCGTGTACCCACGGATCCACCAGGCGCCGTCCCAGAGCTGGGTGTCGGCGACCTTCGCGATGCGCTCGAGCTCGGCCTCGTACTTGGCGACGTCGGCGGCCGCGCTCTCGTCCCCGGCGACCGCACGGTGCCGTGCGACCTCGAGGAACGCCTGGATGGCCCACGCGTGCAGGAACGTGACCAGCGAGGTCTCGCCGCCGCCCAGGTTGAGGCAGTCGTTCCAGTCCGCACGCAGGCCCAGGGCCACGCCGTTCTGGCCGATCTGCTCGCTCGAGAAGTCGAGCGCGCGCGTCAGGTGCTCGTACACCGTGGCGGGCGTGCCCTCGGCGAACGGGATCTCCTCGTCGAGGAACTCCAGGCGACCGGTCTCCTTGACGTACTCGACGACCGACGGCACGAGCCACAGGTGATCGTCCGAGCACGTGTCCTCGAGCCCGTGGATGAGGTCCTTCGGGTCGGGCGTCGGGACGATCGTGGGCGACGGGACGTCGGGGAGCTTGGGCGCGTCCGGGTCGAACGCCTTGGGCTCGAACAGGTGCAGGCCGTAGCCCGCCTCCGTCTGGGCCCGCAGGAGCTCGACGATGCGCTGGTGCGTCTTGGTCGGGTTGGTGTGGATGACGCTCATGACGTCCTGGGCCGTGTCGCGGAAGCCCAGGCCGCTGCGGCCGCCGACCTCGACGAACGACGCGAAGCGCGACCACACGACGCAGGTCTCCGCCTGGAGCAGCGTCCACGAGTTGATCATGGTGTTCATGCCCTCGTGGGGCGTGCGGATGCGCAGCTTGTCCTGCTTGGCCTTCCAGTACGCGGCCAGGCGGGAACGCTCGGCGTCGACGGTCGCGACGTCCGCGTACTTGGCCTGCATCGCGCGGCCGGCTTCGGCGCGCGAGCCGTAGCCGAGCATGTAGACGAGGCGCTTGGTCTCACCCGGCTGCAGCGTGATCTTGTGCTGGAGCGAGCCGCAGTGGTTCTGCGTCGTCGCGCTCTCGTTCGAGCCGTGCCCGCGCTCGATCGCGATCGGGTTGGCCTCGGAGCGGTAGGGGCCGATGAAGTTGTCGCGCAGCGAGTCGTACGACGACGGCGCCTCGCTCGACGCGAAGTAGTGGAACGTCCACGGCTCGTAGTAGGCGTCGTACTCGATGATGCCGTCCTCGTACGACGACCCCGTCGAGTAGAGCGACATCTGCAGGTTCTGGTTGTCGATCGTGATCGTGTGGAAGGAGAACTCCACGTACGACCCGACCGTCAGCTCACGGACCTCGTCGGTCGTGTTCGTCAGGCGCACGTCCCAGATCTCGACGTCGTCGTCCACGGGGATGAAGATCGTCTGCTGGGCGTCGATGCCCTTGTACTGGGCCTCGAACGTCGAGTAGCTCAGGCCGTGGCGCGTGGTCCAGCGACCGGCACCGCCCGCGGGGTCGATCGGGTCGCCGTCGGCCGCGAGCGGCTTGCCCACCGGCTGCCACGACACCGACCAGAAGTCGCCGTCGGCCTCGTCGCGCAGGTACACGTAGTGCCCCGGGCGGTCGAGCGGGACGCCGTTCTGGCGGAACCGCGAGATGCGGCCCGTCTGCGCCGACTTGTAGTACGAGTAGCCGCCGCCGTTGTGCGAGAGCACGGTGCAGAAGTCCTTGGTGCCCAGGTAGTTCGTCCACGAGACGGGGACGTCTGGGCGCTCGATGACGTACTCGTCACGAGCGGTGTCGAAGTGGCCGTAGCGCATCGTCGGGTCGGTTCCTGTCGGTGAGAGGTGCGGGTGGGGTGGGGGTGGGCCGACCCTCCGGGGTCCGAGGACCCCGGAGACTCAGACGCCTGCGGTGACGAAGCCCTTGAGCCAGTCGAGCAGCTCGGCGGCCTTCTCGGGCGAGTCCGCCTCGACGAACATGCGCAGCACGGGCTCGGTCCCGGAGAACCGCAGGAGCGCCCAGTTGTCGTTCTCGAGGACGATCTTGGTGCCGTCGAGGTGCGAGATGCTCACGACCGGGTAGGGGCCGATGTGCGTGAGCGGGTCCGCCTCGAGGCGGCGCGGCACGGCCACCCGCATCTCCGGCGTGGAGTCCACGCCTGCCTCGAGCGTGTAGAGGCGCCCCGTGATCTCGTAGATCATCTCGCGCAGCTCCGAGATCTTCTTGCCCGTGCGGGCCAGCATCTCGACGACCAGGGCGCACGCGAAGATGCCGTCCTTGCCGAGGATCCAGCCACGGACCGTGAGGCCGCCCGAGGACTCGCCGCCGAGCACGGCGCCGATCTCCTCCATGCCGGCCGTGACGTGCTTGAAGCCCACCTTGACCTCGCGGGACTCCTCACCGAAGTGCGCGGCGAGCCGGTCGAGCAGGTGGGTCGTGGCGAGGTTGCGCACGACGCCGCCCTTCTCGCCGCGGAACTCGTGCAGGTACCAGTACAGGAGGAGCAGGAGGTCGTTGGTCGAGATGTATTCGCCCGTCTCGTCGACGATCCCGATGCGGTCCGAGTCACCGTCGGTCGCCATGCCGAGGTCGTAGCGGCCGCCACCCTGCTGGATCATCGAGATCAGGGTCGACAGACGCTGCAGGTCCGGTGCGGGGGCGATGCCGCCGAACAGCGGGTTGTGCGACGCGTGGATGAACTCCGAGCGCACGCGCATGTCGTTGAGGATCGTGCCGAGCGTGAGCTGGCTCGTGCCGTACATGGGGTCCACGATCACGCGCAGGTCCGAGCCGCGCACCGCGTCGACGTCGACGATCTTCTCGATCGCGTCGACGTAGGGCTCGGTGAGGACCTTGTCCACGACGAGCCCGGCCTTGCGGGCGACCGCGAGGTCGAGCGTGATGACGTCGTCGACGCTGAGCGCGTTGGCCTCGTCCTGGTAGCGGTCCGTCTCGTCGTCGAGGGGGAGCGAGCCGTCCTGGCGGAAGACCTTCATGCCGTTCCACTCGGGCGGGTTGTGGCTCGAGGTGACGATGATGCCGTAGGCCGCGCCGAGGTAAGGGGCGGCGAACGTCACGAGGGGCGTGGGGACGTCGTCGGGCAGGAGCGTGACCGGGATGTTGTTGCCCGCGAAGACCTCGGCCGCCGCGATGGCCGACTCGCGCGAGAGGAAGCGGCGGTCGCCGCCGATGACGACGCCCAGGCCGTCGATCCCCTTGCGGACCGTCTCGTTCGCGATGGCCTGGCACAGGCGACGCACGTTGGCGAGCGTGTAGCCCTCGCCGATGATGGCGCGCCACCCGCCGGTGCCGAACACGATCTTGGTGTCGGTGTTCTTCTTGGGCATGAACAGGCGCTTGAGGAGGATGTCCGCGGCCTCCTGGAGCTCCTCGGGGGTGTTGATGCCCCGGACCTCGTCGGTGTCGTAGATCCGGTACGACGAGATGCTCTTGTGCTTGGCGATGACGCGGCGGGCGAGCTCGGTGAGCCGGTGCTCTCCTCCGGCGACCATGGCCTCGAGCTCGGAGAACAGCAGGTCGGGGGCTGCGACGTAGGCGCCCACGTTGACCTCGATGGGCTCCCCGTCGGGGTGCGCGTCGGCGGGCCGGTCCTCCTCCTCGAGGATGGCCGTGATCTCGCCGTCGTGGCGGACGATGCGCCCGTAGGTCGGGAGGTCCTCGGTCACGACGGCCGCGAGCAGCGACAGGTCGGCGGCCTTGAGCGTGTGGCGCGTCAGGAGCCCGAGGAGGGACTCGGACCGCAGGAGCGGGGTGTCGGCGTAGGCCACGAGGACCTCGCTCGCGGGACGCCCGAGCGCCTCGACCGCGGCACGGGCCGCGAGCACGGCACCGCCCGTCCCGGGCAGGTCTTGCTGCTCGACGTACCGCAGCCCCTCGCCGAGCAGTCCCCGCACCGTCGTGTCGCCGGGGGCCACGACGACCACGATGCGGTCGTCGGCGACGACCTTGCGGACGTTCGCGACGGCGAGCTCGACCACCGTCGCGTCTCCGAGCGGGCGCGTGATGAGCTCGCGCGAGGCGTCGTCGTGGCCTGCGGCGAGGACCACCGCCGCTCGATCGTTCGTGGTGGCGGGAGCCTGTGCGGCCTGTGGCAGGGTCATGACGTCCTCACTGCTCGGTGATGCGTCGTGCGCGGCCCGTGCAGACCACGCTCGGTAGGGCACCAGAGAGACGAGCGAAAAAAGCACGACTCCTTCCAAATCCCTCGTGCGAGGGTCCGCGGAAGCCCGGTACCACCACCGATCATAGACGCGCCAACGGCCCTCCCGAAGGCCTCCGGGGGCTTTGGGGTGGAATCCTCACAAAATATTCGTCCGGAACCTGCGCGCACCGACGAGGCCGTGCCCAGTGGGGGGTCTCGGCAGCGGTCGCGGGTCATGGCTACGGTTCTCCCATGACGTCACCTCCACCGCAGGGCTCGGACACCCCGGACCAGGATCCGTTCGCACCACCGGTCCCCCCGTACTCGCCCGGCGGAGCGTCACGCCAACCCCCGCTCGTGCCGTACCGCCTCCCGACCGGGTCGGACGACGCCCCCGCCCCGGCGGACCCGTACGCGCCCCCGGCCCCGGGGTCCCCGACGACGCCTCCGCCCGCGGGCACCCCGGCCTACGGTCCGTACGGGGCCCCCGGGACCCCCGTCTACGGGAGCCCACCGGGGGCGTACGGGACCGATCCGTCCGCCCTCTCGTACCCGCCGGGCTACCCCGGCGCGTACGGCCCCGGCCACCCGACCGGCTACGGCCAGCAGCCGGGCTGGCCGACCCCGTCGTGGGACGCCTCGTTCGCTCCCCCGCCACGGCAGAACGGCCTGGCGCTCGCGTCGATGATCACGTCGCTCGTAGGCCTGGCCTTCTGCATGGTCCCCGGGGTCGTCGGGCTGATCCTGGGCATCGTGGCGCTGCAGCAGATCTCGCGCGACGGGACGACCGGCCGCGGGTTCGCGATCACGGGCATCGCGGTGGGCGCCGTCGCGACCGCCCTCGTGGTGCTGTGGCTCTTCGCGATGATGGGGTCCTGGTGAGCAGCCCGCCCTCCCCGCACGAGTACGACCCGGACGTCTACTACGCACCCGGCTGGCAGCCCCCTGCCCCGCGGACCGAACCGCTGGCCGTCGCCGCCGTGCCGACGGGGCTGCTGCTCGGCCCGGTCGGTGTCGGGGTCGGGGCGGCCGCGCTCGCGCGCATCCGGCGGGACGGGACCCGTGGCGTGGGCCTCGCCTGGGCGGGCATCGCCCTGGGGGTCGCGGTGACGCTGACGGCGGTCGCGGTCCTCGTCGCGCTGTTCGTGGGCAAGGCCGCGACAGCACCGCTGCCCACCGACGTGAGCGAGCCCCGGTCCGCGCACGCGCGCCAGCTCGTCCTGGGGAACTGCCTGGCCGAGCTGCCCGACGACGGCGAGGTCGCCACGGTGCGGGTCGTACCCTGCGCGGACCCGCACGAGGCACAGGTCGTCGCGCGGACCGACTTCGCCGCGGACGCGGGGTGGCCGGGGCAGGACGTGGCTGACGCCCGGGTGTCCCGGGTGTGCTCGCCCGCGGTGCTGTCGGCGGACGCGCCCACGGACGGCGTCGAGCTGGTCGTGTGGTCGCCGTCCGAGGCGTCCTGGGCGCAGGGCGACCGGACCGGGCTGTGCGTGGCGAGCACCGCGGCGCTCACCGAGGGCTCCCTGATCGGCTGACGCCCCGCGGAGGAGACCCACCCGTGTGCCCGGCGAGGTCAGTCCTCGGGCACGGGGTCCTCGTCCACGTGGATCAGCGCGAGGTAGGAGCGCAGGCCGGCCACCATGTCGACGGGCGGACGCGGCGTCCCGCGCTCGATCAGGAACTGCACCTGCAGCCCGTCCATGACGGCGACGAGGGCCCTGGACACCGCGGTGACGTCGATCCCGGGCCGCAGTCGTCCCTCCGCGGCGCGACGGGAGACCTCGTCCCGGATGCGCGCCAGGACACCGTCGTAGCGTCGCTGGAAGTACGCGTGGGCCGGGTGGTCGGGCGACGTCGCCTCGGCCGAGAGGATGCAGAAGAGCTCGACGATGCCCGGTCGGGCCGCGTTGCGCTCGACGACCCGCACGAGCGACTCGAAGTAGTCGAGCCCTTCCTCGCGGTCCTGGGCGAACAGGGCGAAGTCCGCCTCGTCACGACGTTCGAGCACCGCCTGGAGCAGCATCTCCTTGGTGGGGAAGTGGTGGAGCAGGCCCGGGTGCGAGATCCCCACGCGCGAGGAGATCTCGCGCAGCGAGGCCGAGTGGTAGCCGACCTCGCCGAAGAGCCCCGTCGCGGCCTCGATGATCTCGTCGCGCTTGGCGCGCCCCTTCGCATAGCCGCGAGGCGCTGCGCCGGTTCCCGGGCCGGGGCCGTCGCGGCGGGCGTCCCCCCGGGAGGCTGGCTCCGCCGTCGGGCGGGCCGGGCCGCGGGCGTGCAGGTCTGACGTCGTGCTGGGCATGTGCCCTCCCCCATGAAGTGTGATTCCCCGCGAGCGTAGCGCCGCCGACGGCGGCGACCCGTCGCGTTCCACTCTCGACGCCGGGTGACTCAGGGACCACCGCCCCGAGGCCGTGTCGGTGTGAGCGCTCTCAGGGGGCACGTCTGCCGGACCCGTGGTGCCCGCCGCCGCCACCGCCGTTCCACCGCAAGTCGCAACCCACCTTCCCCCTTCCGCCAGAAGCGCCCGCCACCGCCCGGAAGACAGGCTGGAGGCACGGCGCGCGGCACCCCGCCGCGCGACCGGAGGAGAAGGGATCCCCGATGCCAGCCATCGAGATCGTGGGCCTGCGCAAGTCCTACGGGACGTTCGACGCCGTCCGCGACGTGAGCTTCGTCGTCGAGCCCGGGAGGGTCGTGGGGCTGCTCGGCCCCAACGGCGCGGGCAAGACGACCACGCTCGACGTCCTGCTGGGGCTCGCGTCCGCGAGCGCCGGGACGGCGACGATCCAGGGCAGCCCGTTCGCGGCCCTGGAGAAGCCGGCCTCGACCGTGGGCGCGCTGCTCGACGCGGGCGGCCTGCACCCGGGCCGCAGCGGCCGCGACCACCTGCGGGTCCTCGCGACCGCGGGCGGGATCGGGGGCCGGCGGGTCGACGAGGTGCTCGCGCTCGTCGGGATGGACCGTGCTGCCGACCGGCGGGTCCGGACGTACTCGCTCGGGATGCGTCAGCGCATCGGGCTGGCCGCGGCGCTCCTGGGCGACCCGCAGGTCCTGGTGCTCGACGAGCCCGCGAACGGCCTGGACCCCGCGGGCATGCGGTGGATGCGCGAGGTCCTGCGCTCGTTCGCCGACGGCGGCGGGGCGGTGCTGCTCGCGAGCCACGTCCTGGCCGAGGTCACGCAGGTGGCCGACGACCTGGTCGTGATCGGCCAGGGCCAGGTCATCGCCGACGGCCCGCTCACGGACCTCGTCCGGGGCGAGTCCCTGGAGGACTTCTACCTGAACCTGACCGCCGAGACCGAAGGAGTGCGCTGATGTTCCGCGCCGAGCTGCTCAAGCTACGCACGACCCGCACGCCCTGGGTCCTGGGGATCGTCGCCCTCGCGGGAATGATCCTCGTCCAGGCCCTGACGATCGCCCTGCCGCGCGTCCTGTCGAGCCTCGAGGGGCTGGGAGGAGGCGCCACCGTGGGCCTCCAGGCCTCGCCCGAGATGACGGCCGACCTCGCCCCGGACCTCACGGGGCTGACCGACCTGGGCGCCGCGCCCGTGCAGCGCGCGATGCTGGACCTGCTGGGCAACGGCCCCGCGGGCTCGGGCTCCGCAGGGGTCTCGGTCATCTGCATGCTGCTGCTGGGCGTCCTCGCGGTCACGACCGACTTCCGCACGGGCGGCATCGTCCCCACGGCCCTCGTCGTCCCGTCCCGCCTGCGCGTCCTCGCGGGCAAGGCGGGGGCGACCGCGGTCGTCGCGCTCGTGATCGGCGCCGCGCTCGCGGTGCTCACGGCCCTGGGCCTTCTCGCGGCCGTCGCGTCGACGCCCGGCGCGCAGCTGATGGTCGACGCGGGCGACGTCCTGGGGGTGTGGGGGCGCGGACTGCTGGTCCTCGTGCTGTTCGCGTGGCTCGGGCTGGGCATCGGGACGCTGATCCGCGGGCAGGTCGCGGCGATCCTGGTCGTCGTCGGGCTCGTGGTGGTCGAGCCGTTGGTCCAGGCCGCGGTCGTGCTGCTCTCGGGTGGCACGTCGAGCGCCGCGGCGTGGCTGCCGCTGGGCCTGGGGTCGCTCGCGTCGACCGGCCAGAGCGCGACGTCGGTCCTGGGCGGCCTCGCCCCGATGGGCGTCGGGGTCGCGGTGCTGGGACTGGTCGCCTGGGTCGCGGTCGCGCTCGGGTCGGGCGCGGTGACGTTCCGCCGCCGCGACCTCGTCTGACGTCTCGTCCGAAGGGGCGGCCCGTCGGGCGCCCCGGCCACGTACCGTGGTGCCCGACGGCGCCGCCGACACCGCCCGCCCGGACCTGAGAGGAACCTTCGTGCTCGACGCCCTGCACCGCCGGCTCGCCGCCCTGGGCATCCGTACCGAGACGGGCCGCGACGCCCTGCTGGGCGCGGTCGTCGCGGTCCTCACGGTCGGTTTCCTGCTGGTGATCGAGCGCGTCGCGCTGACGGACCTCGGCATCCTGGTCGAAGGGGCGCCCGACTCCCTGCGGTTCTCCACGGGTGGCCGCGTCGCGGCGATCGTGATCGTCGTCGCGCAGGCCATGGCGCTCGCGCTGCGCCGACGTGCACCGCTGCTCGCGCTCGCGCTGGTCGTCGTGGGCCAGGTCGCGCTCGTGCCCGTCCTTCCCGCCCTCGTCTCGTTCCAGGCCCCGGCGACGCTCCTCGCGGCCTACTCGGTCGGGGCGTACGCGCCGCGCCGCACGGCCCTGTGGGCGGCCGCGGCGGCCGCGGGCGTGCAGGTCCTCCTGGGCTTCGTGCTCGGCGGCCCCGTGCCGATCACCTCGGCGGGCCCCACGCCGGTCGCGGTCCAGGTCTGGGGAGGTCTCGCCTCGGCCCTCCTGACGTACGTGGCCTCGGCGCTCGTCGGCGCGTACGTCGGCACGCGCCGCGAGCTGTTCGCCCAGCTCCGGGGGCGGGTCGCCCAGGCCGAGCGCGAGCGCGACATGCTCGCGGCCCAGGCCGTCCTGGAGGAGCGCGGCCGCATGGCCCGCGAGCTGCACGACGTCGCCGCGCACCACCTGTCGGGGATCGTCGTGCAGGCGGCCGCGGCCGAGCGCCTGGTCGACCGCGACCCCGAGCGCGCCAAGGAGTCGATGCGCTGGATCCGCACCCAGGGACGCGAGACGCTCGACAACCTGCGCCTGGTCGTCGGCATCCTGCGCAGCTCGTCGCAGACCGGCCCCGGCGAGCCGGGCGAGGAGGCACCGGCCGCACCGCAGCCCACGCTCGACGACGCGGGCGAGCTGCTCGACCTCGCGCGCAGCGCCGGCGCCGAGGTGCGCGACGTACGGCTCGGCGAGCCGTTCGACCTGTCCCCCGCCGTCCAGCTCACGGTCTACCGCGTGCTCCAGGAGGCGCTGACCAACGCGCGCCGGCACGCGCCCGGGCGCGCGATCGAGGTCGTCACCGACCACCAGCAGGCCGCGCTCGTCGTCACGGTGACCAACCGGTTGCCCGTCGCGGCGATCGGCTCGGGTGGCCGGGCCGGGCAGCCCGGGCCGGGCAGCCCAGAGCACGGCGCCCCTGCTGCCCCGGCCCCGCCCGGCCACGGCCTCATCGGCATGACCGAGCGCGCGCACCTCGTCGGCGGGACGCTCGACGCCGGCCCCGTGCCCGGCGACGGCTGGCGGGTCCGGCTCACGGTCCCCCGGCCGGTCGACCCCGTGTCTCCCACGATCCCCCAGCGCTCGGCGACGTCCGCGGACGAGCCGGGCTCCGCCGTCGGGCAGGAGGCCCCATGACCCGAGTGGTGCTGGTCGACGACCAGGCCGTCGTCCGCGCAGGCTTCACCGTGATCCTCGAGAGCGAGGGCCTCGAGGTCGTCGGCGAAGCGTCGAACGGGGCCGACGCCGTGCGCGTCGCACGCCGCGAGCGCCCCGACGTCGTGTGCATGGACGTCCGCATGCCCGGCGGGGACGGCATCACGGCGACGCGCGCGCTCGCGGGTCCCGGCGTCGTCGACCCGGTCCCGGTGCTCGTGGTGAGCACGTTCGACCTGGACGACTACGTGTTCGGCGCCCTGGAGGCCGGGGCGAGCGGGTTCCTGCTCAAGGACGCCGAGCCCGACGTCCTGGTCGACGCGGTGCGGCGTGTGGCGTCGGGCGAGGGCCTCGTCGACCAGACGCTCACGCGGCGCGTGATCGACGAGTTCGCCCGACGGCGGTCCCCCGCGTCCCCGGACGACGTCGCCTCAGGTCTGCTCACCTCGCGCGAGCACGACATCCTGGCGCTGCTGTGCCGGGGGCAGTCGAACGCCGAGATCGCCTCGACACTGTTCCTCGAGGCGAGCACCGTGAAGTCGCACCTGAGCCGGATCATGACCAAGACGGGCCTGCGCGATCGCGTCCAGCTCGTGGTGTGGGCGTACGAGCACGGGATCGCGGCGCCGTCGCCACGGTGATCCGGCCGAGGTAGAACGTTCTGCGCGAGATAGGACGCAGCGCGCACTACCTCGCGCAGAACGTTCTACCTCGGCGTCATGGGCTGGGCGGGAGTCACGGGGAGATACACCCGGCCGCCCGCGTCCGTGAACTCGCTCGACTTCTCCGCCATGCCCGCCTCGATCGCCTCGACCGAGGTCAGGCCGTTCTTCTCGGCGTACTCGCGCACGTCCGCGGAGATCCGCATCGAGCAGAACTTGGGCCCGCACATCGAGCAGAAGTGCGCGGTCTTGGCGGGCTCGGCCGGCAGGGTCTCGTCGTGGAAGGCACGCGCGGTGTCGGGGTCGAGGGAGAGCGCGAACTGGTCGTGCCAGCGGAACTCGAACCGGGCACGGGACAGCGCGTCGTCCCGCAGCTGCGCGCGCGGGTGCCCCTTGGCCAGGTCGGCCGAGTGCGCCGCGATCCGGTACGTGATGACGCCCGTCTTGACGTCGTCGCGGTCGGGCAGCCCCAGGTGCTCCTTGGGCGTGACGTAGCAGAGCATCGCGGTCCCGGCCTGGGCGATGATCGCGGCCCCGATCGCGGACGTGATGTGGTCGTAGGCGGGCGCGATGTCGGTCGCGAGGGGGCCGAGCGTGTAGAACGGCGCCTCCTCGCACAGCTCCTCCTCGAGACGAACGTTCTCGACGATCTTGTGCATCGGGACGTGCCCCGGACCCTCGATCATGACCTGCACGCCGTAGGACTTCGCGACCTTGGTCAGCTCGCCCAGCGTGCGCAGCTCGGCGAACTGCGCTGCGTCGTTGGCGTCCGCGATGGACCCCGGTCGCAGGCCGTCGCCCAGGGAGAACGTCACGTCGTAGTCGCGCAGGATCTCGCACAGCTCCGCGAAGTGCGTGTACAGGAACGACTCCTGGTGGTGCGCGAGACACCAGGCGGCCATGATCGAGCCGCCCCGGGACACGATGCCCGTGACGCGGCGCGCGGTCAGCGGGACGTAGCGCAGCAGGACGCCCGCGTGCACGGTCATGTAGTCGACGCCCTGCTCGGCCTGCTCGATCACGGTGTCGCGGTAGATCTCCCACGTGAGCCTCGCGGGGTCGCCCTTGACCTTCTCGAGCGCCTGGTAGAGCGGCACCGTCCCCACGGGGATCGGGGAGTTGCGCAGCACCCACTCGCGGGTCTCGTGGATGTCCTTGCCCGTCGAGAGGTCCATGAGGGTGTCGGCGCCCCAGCGCGCGGCCCACACCATCTTCTCGACCTCCTCCTCGATCGAGGACGTCACGGCCGAGTTGCCGATGTTCGCGTTGATCTTCACGCCGAACGCCTTGCCGATGATCATGGGCTCGATCTCGGGGTGCCGGCGGTTGGCCGGGATCACGGCCCGGCCGCGGGCCACCTCGTCCCGCACGAGCTCGACGTCCACGCCCTCGCGCGCCGCCACGAACCGCATCTCGTCGGTGATGACCCCGGCCCGTGCCCAAGCGAGCTGCGTGCGGGCGCCGCCCGTGCCGTGCTCGGTGGGGACGGCGTCGGGCCGCAGCCACGACGCCCGCAGCGCGGGCAGCCCGCCCGCGAGGTCGAACGCGGCCGGGTCGTCGACCTCGGTGTACGGGCCCGAGGTGTCGTACAGGTCCAGGTGCTCGCCGTTGCTCAGGAGCACGCGGCGCTCGGGGACGCGCAGGTGTTCCGCGCCCGGGACGGGGTGGTGCACCTTGGCGGACCCCGCGATGGGTCCGGTCGTGATGGTGTGCGCGGGCACAGCGGTCTCAGAGCTCATTGCTCTCTCCCTACGTCGGCATGATCCGAACAGGTTCGAACGGTCGGCGGCGCTGAGCCGCCCTCTCAGCTCGCTGCTGCGAGCTCCCGTGGGTGTGGAGTTGTGGGTGGTACTGGTGGTGCTGGGTGGTGCGCGGCCACCGTAGCGCAGGTTGCACGACGGCGGCGCGGGCGTCCCGCGATCAGCCCGGCTCACCCAGCGTCGAGGTCCGTCACCTCTCCTTGAAGTACTTGAACAGGTGCTTCTCCCGGGTCGCGAGCGCCCCGACGACCGCTCCGACGAGCACCGCGCCCGCTCCCGCGAGGACGGTCCGCATGCCGATGACCCAGGTGCTGAGGTGGTCGGCGGGAAGGCCGGCATCGGCGGCGAGCCACCACAGCACCGGAACGGTCACGATCACGGCGGCACCGGTCCACACCGCGGTCTCCAGGAGCACCTGCCAGGTCAGCGCCGAGCGGGGGACCCGGGCGTGCAGGGCTGCGGCGAGCTCGAGGCGGCGCAGACGAATCACGGCGAAGCCCAGGGCCAACCCCAGGAAGGCGGCGGCGATCGGCGCGGGCTTCGTCAGACGATCCCTGAACTCGGCGCTCGCGTCGTACGTCGCGCCGAGCCGGCCGTTGAGCTGCTTCTGGGTGGGCTGAACCTCGGAGGCTGAGTCGGCGACGATGGTCGTGCGCAGGAGCGTCGCCGTCTCGGGCTCGACGGGCCAGATCTCGACCCAGCACGAGTCGAACAGTCCCGCCGCGGGCACCGGCGCGACTGCTGCGTAACCGAGCGCGCGGTCGCGCCCGTCGTCGGGGTACGGGTAGACGGCGCCGACCCGCGCGGGACCGGTGATCGTCGCGATCGAGTCACCGGCGGACGCGCCGAGCGCCTCGGCCAGGTCCGCGGACAGCCACAGTCCCGCCCCGGCGACCCGGCCGCGGTCGAGCGCGCCGAGCAGCCCGGGGGTCGCCTCGAAGCCGGTCAGCTCGCTCGACGGCAGGTTGAGCGCCCGCACGGGATCCCCCGTCCGCAGGGCTCCGGCGGCGTTCACGCCGTCGACCCCTGCGAGGGCCTCGCAGCGTGCCCCGTCGACCTGCCCGGTGGCCTCGAGGATCTGCACGCTCGCGCCCGCGTCCCGGTACTCACGGGCGCCCTCGATCACGCCCGCGACCGCACGCACGTCGACCGCGGCGAGCGCCCCCACGACCACGACGAGCACCGCCGCGAACAAGGTCGCGCGCGTCGTGCCGGACCCGACGTTCCGCCACGCCTCGGACACCACGGACGCGGCCCGCATGGCACGCGCCCGCACTGGTCGCGCGGGCTTCTCCCCCGGCCCGACGCCGCCACTCGCCTCCGCGCGGAGGTGCGCTCCGCCGTCGGGCACGGTGGGGGGTGCTGAACCCGTGACCTGACCGAGGGGCTGTGCGCCAACGGGACGGTGCGAGGCGCCCGGGGACGTGGCCAGGCCGGGTCCCGCCGCGCCGTCGGGCACGGGGCCCTGCTCGGTGGCGGTCACGCCGCGACCTCCGCGGACTGGAAGTCGGCGAGGTCGATCACGCGCGTGCAGGCGTCGCGCGTGTGCGGGTCGTGCGTGGCGACCACGACGATCGAGTCGTCCTGGGCGATGCCGGCCAGGACCTCGTTGACTGTCGCGGCCGTGCGCAGGTCGAGCTGCGCGGTGGGCTCGTCGACCAGGAGCAGATCCGGGGCCAGGGCCACGGCACGCGAGAGCATGAGCCGCTGGGCCTCTCCGCCCGACAGCGCCCGGAAGGGTCGGTCGGCGACCGACGTCAGGTTGAAGCGCGCCAGGATCTCGGCAGCCCGGTCCTCGGCGTCGGGGCGGCGCAGTCCGCGCGCCAGCAGCGGCAGCACCACGTGGTCGAGGGCGGCGCGACGCGCGACACCGTGCGGGTTCTGGAAGACCCACCCCGTCGTGGCGACCCCGACGCGCTCGACCTGCCCCTGCGTGGGGCGCTCCCAGCCCGCGACGATGCTCAGGAGCGTCGACTTGCCGCTGCCCGAGGGCCCGACGAGCGCGACCACCTCGCCCGCCACGATCTCCAGGTCCAGTCCGGCGAAGAGCAGCCCGGTGCCGGGGAACGCGTGCCCCAACCCGGCCCCGACCAGCCGCTTGCCCCCTACCGGCACGTCTGGCCCTCCTCCTGCGAGGTGAGCTCGACCTCGGTGGGAGCGGCCGCCGCGTCGAGGCCGTCGAACGTCACGAGGGTCTGCCCCAGGCTCGACGCGACGACCGTCACGGGGTACGCCGTGCCGTCCGCGCTCACGCAACCGCTCGCACCGCTCAGCGCGAACAGCGACCCCGGTGGCACGACCGACACGTCGAGAGGCGCGGCCAGCACGTACTCGAGCGTCAACGGCTCGGACCCCTCGGTGCGCTGCCACCCGGCGAACTCCATGCTGCCGCGCACGGCCTCGAGGAACGTCGGGTCCGTGACCACACCGCCCTCCCCGACCGGTGCGCTCAGCTCGCCCAGGCGCAGCACGCGGTCCCCGGGCGTGACGTTGGAGAGAGTGTCCGACAGGCCGAGCGAGACCAGCGTCCCGGCGGTCGTCGCGAACGCCTCCTCGGACGTCGCGGCTCCCACGGGCACCTCGCACGCCTTGACCGTGACCGACGACGCAGGCAGCCACAGCACTGACGCCACCGGCAGGTCCCCGGTCGGCTTGGCCACGCCCGCAGCCTTGAACAGCTTGGTCACGGCGGCCTTGGTCGTGTCGCCGTAGGTGCCGTCCGCGCTCACCTTGTGCCCGAGGCGAGTGAGCTCGACCTGCAGGGCCTTCACGTCGTCGCCCTTGGCCGTGGGAGCCAGGTCCCGCCACAACGGGATCGACGTCGCGAGCGCCACGACCGGACGGTCGTCGACCGTAGCCGGGCTCGATCCCGACTCGATCACGGCCCCCGGGGCGCACACCGAGCGCGTGACCTTGCCCTGGTCCGCGACGGACAGCGTGCCCTCCTCCGCGACGACCGGGGTGACCTTGACCTTGCGGGCGTCGTCGAACACCTGACGCGAGACCGGAACGGTTGCGGGTGGCGTCGCACTCCGCACGCTCTGCGGTTCCGCCTGCGGCGCCAACGCCATGCCCGCCGTGACACCCCCCGCGAGCAGCACCACCGCCGCGAGCGCCAGCGCGCCCACGCGGGCCGCTCCTGAGCTTGCGGCCCTGGGCCGGGCGGGGCGTCGATCTCTGGTCACTGCTGCTCCTCGGGTGGTGCGCATGCGTGGTTGCTGCCGGGGTGTGTGACGTCGTGATGTCGACGTCGTGATGTCGGGGACTACTGCTCCGGGTCCCGCTCGCAGGCCGTCATCTCAAGAGGTGGCGCTTGCCCGGCCAGCGCTCCCGGAGTCTCTGTCGTCGAACCGTCGTCGGCGACGTTCATGCCGGTCCCGTAGCTCGACATCTCCTCGATGTAGTCCGCCTTGTCATAGCCCTCGTCGCGATGACCGCCGCGGACCAGGCAGTCGGCGACGGCCTGCATCAGATCCGTGTTCTCCGGGTTGTCGGCCACCGCCCAGTAGAGGGCCTCAAGCACGGAGAGATCGACCTTCTCCTCGCACTCGGCCATGATCGCTTCCCTGCGCGCGCGATCCGCGTCGAGCTGGTCCTGCGGGGTGTCCCAGGTCGAGCCGACGCCCTCGACCTTGACCCCGCCTTCCTGGGTGCGACTGGCCGCGAGCCCCTGGTCCCGCATGCACTGGACCGACTCGTCCTTGACCTGGTCGTACTCGGCGGCGGTGATGACGTCGTCCTCGAGAATCGCTCGGGAAACCTCTGCGGTGACTTCATCGCGGGCCTTGGCGAACTCGGCCGCGTAAGGATTGCGCACCTCGGACTCACCCGAACACCCGGTCACCAAGGCCAGCGCCAGAGCGGTCCCCAGCGACGCCCCCGCCCCCCGTCGTCGAACAGTCCTCATCATGTGCTTTCCCCCCAGTTGTGCGACCCCTGCGAGCGGAAGCTGCCCGCTGCTTTGAGCACGCACGATGGCGGCCGACGGTTCCATCGCGCTCCGCCCCCCGAGGCGCCGCCGGAGGCCTCACTGCTCTGGACTCGCCTCCTCATTGTTGTGTCCCTTTGCCCACCGCAGACCGGGCAGTCCGCGATTACCTGCGGCACGTCCTCGTTCTGCGGGCTCCCGCGAGCCTGCCAGTATTCGCGTCAGGTACGTCGAGGTCTTCCGGACGGGCAGTGTGAGAACCCGCATCCTGGGGGACCTCGTCCCCTCCCCGACCCGACTCAGCCAACCAGCCCAACACCCTCATCTGCGTTGAGTCTCTGACCGTCTGGTTTCTGAAGCTCTCCAAGGCGCCCGCTGCAGGTTCACGCCCGCCTGCGCCTCCGGCCCGCTGCCCCGTGGGCGTCGCCGCCCACGGATCACTCTCGGTTTTC
Organism: Oerskovia sp. PE-21s; assembly: GCF_056158145.1. Lineage (NCBI taxonomy): Bacteria > Bacillati > Actinomycetota > Actinomycetes > Micrococcales > Cellulomonadaceae > Oerskovia > Oerskovia sp. PE-21s. The sequence goes on along the minus strand of NZ_JBUXJM010000004.1, from coordinate 373,293 downwards.
CATCGCCTGCAGGGGATCGGTGAGGCATAGCGACGACTCTGGCGAACCCGTGCCCGGCAGGTTCTGGTCCTTGAGGTCTTGTGCGTACTGTTCACCGGTGTACGTCTCGTCAACGACTTTGAACTCGCGGAGACACTGCGCGATGAGCTCGTTGAAGTCCACCCTGTTCGGGTTTGTCGTGATCACCGTGTAGAGCGGCACGACCTCCCGGAGACCCACACTGATCTCACATTCGTCCTGGACGGACTTGAGCTCCTCGGTGTATTCCCCTTCGGTCTGATATGACTCCACACCGAACTCGTCAACCCAGGTCTCGACCGCAAGCCCACGGTCACCCATGCAGGCGATGAACGCGTCCTGGACCTCCCGGTACTCGTGCTCCTCGAGCGTTCCGTCCTGGGCGATGTGGCGCACCAGATCGATAGACGTGGATTCCGCGAGCGCACGAACATCAGGCTCCCACGGAGAAGCCTCAGGGCCCTCGGACGTGCCGTCAGTAGAGCACGCCCCCAGCATCAGGACCGTCGCTATCGCTGCCCCTGTCCAACACATTCGCTGCACTCAGATCACCACTCCATCCACACCTGGAGCGGCCGACGCACCCCTGGGCGCGTCGGCCGCCTCTACGCCAACTCAGCTACTGCTGGTGAATCAGGCAAATGCAACGAGCCGGTTGGTCACCCAGGACGAGTTCACAGTGCCGGTCTTGGAGTTCTGGCCCGGACCCGCCCACAGTGCCGGCCACGTCGTGACCTTGGTGCCGGTGGCGGGGTTCTGGTAGGTCATTCCAGCCTTCGCACCCCCGCAGGTGTAGTTCGTCACCAGCGCGTACCCGGGCGTGTTCTCACCCGGGTGAAGGTACGCGGAGCACGACGCCGCTTGCGCCGGAGCCCCAGCCACGACGGCGCCTCCGAACGTCACCACAGTGGCTGTCAGGACGGCCATGATCTTTCGCTTCATTGCGTTCCCCCTCTGCAGGCCTCCCCCCCCTTGAGAAGCCCCTGCGGAGCCAGGCTGGCAGGACCCGGCACCATCCCACAAGGGATTCGTCAGGACTTCTCACTATCTGAACTGGACGTACGACCTGGTAACCACGCAGACACGCCCAGGTCGTCGGGCTCGGCACCGCACCGTGCCGGGCTCGGCGGGGTGAACGCCCATGACTCGTCGTACGCCGTCGTTCCACCCGCCTCAGCACGTCCCGGGGGGCGCGTCTCCCCGTGCCCGCCGTGCCGTCCGGCCTCCACTCAGCCCACACCTGTCCTGCCGTCTTCACGCCCTGACGCGCCCTACCGCTCGGGGAGGGGATCAGCCCTCGGCCGGCGCCCCCTCCGCGATGTCGTCCGACGCGTCGGGCTGGTCCACGCACACCCACAGCGCCCCGGCGCGGACGCTGACCTCGAGCTTCTTCGACGGTTCGATCACGTCGCCGTCGAGCTGGCGCGGCTGCGGCCGGTCGGAGATCACGGAGATCCGCGACCCGCGCAGCACCTCCATGTTGGGGACGCGCCCCTTGCCGCGCAGCACGCCGACGAGGAGCTGGACCCAGTGGCCGAGGTTGCGGGGCGCGATGATCGCGACGTCCATCTGGCCGTTGTCGGGCTCGGCGTCGGGCAGCAGGTTGACGCCCGCCTGGAGCTTGCCGACGTTCCCGACGACCACGGTCCGCGCCCGACGGCGCAGCACCGGCCGGTCGTCGACGCGCACCTCGACCTTCATCTCGTCGTCGGCGAGGTGCTTGAACGCGGAGACGACGTACGCGAGCGCCCCGGCCTTGGCCTTGAGCGCGGTCGGGGCGTCCTCCATCATCGCGGCGTCGAGGCCCATGCCGGCCATGACGGCGAAGGCCTGCCCGTCGACCTCGCCGATGTCCACGGCCCGGCGGCCGCGGTCGAGCGCGAGGCGGATGCCGTCCTCGGGCCGGGGCGGGATGCCGAGGTTGCCCGCGAGGAGGTTCCCCGTGCCGCCGGGCAGGACCGCGAGCGCGGCGTCGGTGCCGACCAGGCCCTCGATGCAGGCACGCACCGTGCCGTCGCCGCCGCTCACGAACACCACCTCGGCACCGTCCTCCACGGCCTGGCGGGCCTGACCCGTGCCGGGGTCCTCCGCGGTCGTCTCGAGCCAGGCGGGGGTGGGCCAGCCGGCGTCGGCGAGCTGGGTCTCGATGGTGCGGCGGAGCTCGTCGAGCCCTTCGACGCGGTTCGGGTTGACGATCACGGCCGAGCGGAGCGGCGCGTGGTCGAGGCGGTGCTGGGCGGCGGGCTCGGGCGCTTGTTCCTGGGACGGGTTCACACCTGAGTATGTCGTGCGCCGCGCCCGCTCGCCCGACACGGGGACGACTCGGGCACTCCGGGCGCCTCAGTACCCGAAGACCTGCACCCAGGTGTTGCCCGCGCGCCCCAGCCCCATGGTCGTGAAGTCGCAGTCGAGGATGTTCGCACGGTGCCCCTCGGACGCCATCCACGCGTCGACCACGGCCTGGGCGGTCTTCTGCCCGGCGGCGATGTTCTCGCCGCCCGGTCGTGCGTAGCCCTGGGCCGTGACGCGGTCGCCGAACGTCCGCCCGTCGAGGCTCGTGTGGCTGAAGTACCCCTGCGCGACCATGTCCTGGGCGTGCAGGGTCGCGGCGCGCCCGAGCCGGTCGTCGGCGCGCAGCGCGGGGCAGCCTGCGGCGGCGCGGTGCGTGTTGACGAGCGCGAGGGCGGCGGCCGTGTCGCCCGCGGTGTCTCCCCCGCCCGACGACGTCGCTCCCCCCGCGCTCCCGGTGGCACCTGGCGTCGTGGTCGGGTCGGCGAGCAGCGCGGCCCGGGTCGCGGGGCCGGCGACCCCGTCGGGCTCGAGGCCGTTCGCGTCCTGGAACGTGCGCAGCGCGCGGTCGGTCCCGGGCCCGAACACGCCGTCGGCCGGCACCGTGGCCCCGTGCGCCTGGAGGCGCTCCTGGACCTGCTGGACCTCGGGCCCGGTCGCGCCCTGCTGGGGCGGTGCCGCGGGGGCCTCCGGGGCGGGTGCGGGTACCGGGACCGGGGCCTCGTCGGCGGAAGGCTCCGGCGCCGGGGCCGCGGCGGTGGGCTGCTCGGCGGCGGCGGTGGGCTGCTGCGCGGCCTTCCCGGCGGTTCCGGCGGTTCCGGCGGTCCCGCTGCTGCCCGCCTGGGTGAGCAGCGGCTCGCGCCCGTCCGCGCTGCGGCTGGCGCGGTCGTCCCCCCGGCCGAGCGCGGCGTCCCAGCGGGCACCGATCGGTTCGAGGCCAGGTCCCTCGCCGCCGAGCTCCTGCGTCGCCGGGACCACGAGCAGCCCGCCCACGAGGCCGAGGGTCACGACCGCCACCTGCGGCAGACCACGAGGTCCGCGCGCCCTGCCGGTGGAGCCGGTGGTACCGGTCGAACGGGCGTGCCGGACGGCCTCGGCGCGCCGCCGGCGACGCTGCGCCCGCGACGGCGAGGCGGCGGCCTGCTCGGCGAGGCGGCGCGCGGCGCGGGTCTGAGGAAGGCGGTCGGGCAACGGGGACTCCGGCGGCACGAGCGACCTTCCGTCGGTGGAATGTGGGCTGATTGCCCAGTATGCCCCGACACTGCGGGTGAGAACCAGGCACCCGGTAGGACCGGGCGTCTGTGCGGCCCCGCCCGAGATCGGGCCCGTTGTCGCCTTGGGCCGAGCGAATCGACAACCGGCCCGATCTCGCGGGGCGCTGCCCCGGGGCCGATCGCACGAGCACCTCACCCGTCGCCGGGACGCACGAAGGCCCGGCCCCTTCCGGGACCGGGCCCTCCACCGCGAGGTGAGCGGCGCCGTCGGGCAGGAGGAGCTCCAGCCCGACGGCGCGCCACCCCGCGGACGGCGTCAACGCTGGACGGTCAGCTCCAGCCCCTCGCCCTCGGTGACCGACCGGTCGACGACGATCGTGTCGCCGTCCGCGACCTCGCCCGCCAGGAGCTTTCGCGCCAGGCGGTCGCCGATCTCGCGCTGCACCAGGCGGCGCAGCGGGCGCGCCCCGTATGCCGGGTCGAAGCCCTCGAGCGCGAGCCACTCGCGCGCGGCGGGCGTGACCTCGAGCGTGAGGCGACGGTCCGCGAGGCGCTCGCCGAGCCGGTCGACCGCGATGTCCACGATCCGCCCCAGCTCGTCGAGGTTCAGCGGGTCGAAGATCACGACGTCGTCGAGCCGGTTGATGAACTCCGGCTTGAAGTTCGACCGGACCGCCGACATGACGGCCTCGCGCTTGGCCGCGTCGTCGAGCATGGGGTCCACGAGGAACTGCGAGCCCAGGTTCGACGTCAGCACCAGGATGACGTTGCGGAAGTCGACCGTGCGGCCCTGGCCGTCGGTCAACCGGCCGTCGTCGAGCACCTGCAGCAGGATGTCGAACACCTCGGGGTGCGCCTTCTCGACCTCGTCGAGCAGCACGACCGAGTACGGCCTGCGCCGCACGGCCTCGGTGAGCTGGCCGCCCTCCTCGTAGCCGACGTACCCCGGAGGGGCACCGACCAGGCGTGCGACGCTGTGCTTCTCGCTGTACTCCGACATGTCGATGCGCACCATGGCGCGCTCGTCGTCGAACAGGAAGTCAGCGAGCGCCTTCGCGAGCTCGGTCTTGCCGACGCCCGTGGGGCCGAGGAACAGGAACGAGCCCGTGGGGCGGTCGGGGTCGGCGACGCCCGCACGAGAACGCCGTACGGCGTCCGAGACCGCCGCGACCGCTGCCTTCTGGCCGATCAGTCGCTTGCCGATCACGTCCTCCATGTGGAGGAGCTTCTCGGACTCGCCCTGGAGCATGCGGCCCGCGGGGATGCCGGTCCACGCGGAGACGACCTCGGCGATCTCGTCCGCGCCGACCTTGTCGGCGATCATGGGGGCCTGCGGCGCGGTGGCGGACTCGTCGCTGTCGATCGACGCCTCCTCCTGCTCGGCGGCCTGGAGCTGCTCCTGGAGCTGCGGGATCTCGCCGTACTGGATGCGGCCCGCGGTCTCGAGGTCACCCTCACGGATGGCCCGCTCGACCTGGACGCGCAGCTCGTCGAGCTTGGCGCGCAGGTCGCCGACGCGGTTGTGGCCCGCCTTCTCGGCGTCCCAGCGCGCGGTCAGCGCGGACAGCTCCTCGCGACGGTCCGCGAGGTCGGCGCGCAGCTTCTCGAGGCGCTCGCGCGAGGCGGGGTCGTCGGACTCGGAGAGCACGACCTCCTCCATCTCCAGGCGCGTGACGGCGCGCTGGAGCTCGTCGATCTCGATGGGCGAGGAGTCGAGCTCCATGCGCAGGCGCGACGCAGCCTCGTCGACCAGGTCGATCGCCTTGTCGGGGAGCTGGCGGCCCGTGATGTAGCGGTCGGACAGCGCGGCGGCGGCCACGAGCGCCGAGTCGGCGATCGTCACCTTGTGGTGCGCCTCGTAGCGCTCCTTGAGACCGCGCAGGATCGCGACCGTGTCCTCGACCGAGGGCTCGCCCACGAAGACCTGCTGGAAACGGCGCTCGAGGGCGGGGTCCTTCTCGATGTGCTCGCGGTACTCGTCGAGGGTCGTCGCACCGACCAGGCGCAGCTCGCCGCGGGCGAGCATGGGCTTGAGCATGTTGCCCGCGTCCATGGCGCCCTCGCCGCCCGCACCCGCACCGACGACCGTGTGGAGCTCGTCGATGAACGTCACGACCTCGCCGTCGGAGGACTTGATCTCCTCCAGGACGGCCTTGAGGCGCTCCTCGAACTCGCCGCGGTACTTGGCTCCCGCGACCATGGCCGCGAGGTCGAGCGAGATGAGCTTCTTGCCCTTGAGCGAGTCGGGGACGTCGCCCGCGACGATGCGCTGGGCGAGCCCCTCGACGACGGCCGTCTTGCCGACGCCGGGCTCACCGATCAGGACGGGGTTGTTCTTGGTGCGGCGCGAGAGGACCTGCACGACGCGGCGGATCTCCGAGTCGCGCCCGATCACGGGGTCGAGCTTGCCCTCGGCCGCGGCCGCGGTGAGGTCCTGGCCGTACTGCTCGAGCGCCTTGTAGGTCCCCTCGGGGTTGGGGCTCGTCACGCGGCCCGAGCCACGGACCGCGGGCAGCGCGGAGCGCAGCGCGTCGGCGCTCGCCCCGGCGTCGCCGAGGATCTGCGCGGCGGGCGAGGAGCCCGCGGCGATCCCGATGAGCAGGTGCTCGGTCGAGACGTACTCGTCCCCCATGCCCTGGGCCTCCTTCGAGGCCAGGTCGAGCGCGGCGGACGTGCTGCGCGACGCGGTGGGCTGGGCGACGGCCGAGCCGCTCGCGGTGGGCAGCGCGACGAGGGCCGCGCGCACCTTCTGGCCGATGGCCTGGGCGTTCGCGCCCACGGCGTCGAGCAGCCCGACGGCGACTCCCCCCTCCTGCGTGAGGAGCGCGGCGAGGAGGTGGACGGGTTCGAGCTGGGGGTTGCCGGCGGCCGAGGCGGTCTGGATGGCCTCGCCGATGGCCTGCTGGGACATGGTGGTGAACTTGGTGTCCATGGGGTCTCCGGATACTTCAGGGTCTGGGTCTACCTGGAACAACAGGGCCTGACTTGAGCCTATTCCACTCAACTCTGTCCGTCATGTCAGCCGTGCGGCGTCAGGTCCGGGTACCAACGGGTGGCACCCCCTTCTCACCGACGTCGATCCACGGGATGCTGTGGGGCGTGAAGACACGACGGCTCGAACCTCCTGCCACCATCGCACCGGACCACACCGACCGCACCACGGCGCCGGACGGTGGCCCGCGATGAGCATCCTGCTCCTGCTCGTCCTCGCCGTCGTCCTGGTCGGTCTCGTCGTGATCGGCGTCGTCGCGTGGCTCCTGCTGCGCCCCAAGAAGGTGCCCGCGCCGCAGCCCTACGGGTACGGCGCACCGGTCGACGGGTACCCGGGGCAGGCGCCGGCCGGTTACCCGGGCCAGCCCGCGCCGAACGGGTACCCGGGCCACGCCGTCCCGCCCGCCCAGCCCCACGTGGTCCCGAGCGGCCAGCCGCCGTACCAGGCGTACCCCGCGCAGCCACCGGCCCCGCCCCAGGGCGCCGCGCACCCGTACGGCCCGCCGAGCGCCCCGCCCGCCCCGCCCGCCCCGGCCGCCTCGTCCGGCGCCCCCGTCGCGGCCGCCCAGACGTGGACCGCGCAGGTCACCGACCCCGGGACCGAGCAGGTGGACGACTCGGAGATGGACGAGTCGACCCGCCTTCGGGAGGACGTCCGCCCCGCCCCGCCCGCAGCACCCCCGGCTCCCGCGGTCCCGCCGTCGCCCCCGACAGGCCTCGCCCCGCCCGCCTGAGCCACAGCACGTCCGGTCAGGGCGAGCGACGCCCAGGGATCACGCTCGCTCTGACAGGCCCGCCCCCGCAGTGGACAATGGCGGCACCGCGGCACCGCCCGAGTCCGCGCGCGAAGGGCAGCACCATGACGCACGGCTGGCAGCAGGACGTCCTCGGACCCGACTGGGTCGCCCGCACGCTCGACCTCCCCGGTGGCGACACGGCCACGCTCGTCCGCAAGGCGACGAGCCCGGAGGGCGCGCGACGCCGTCGGGCCGTGCTGTACGTCCACGGGTTCGTCGACTACTTCTTCCAGACCCACCTGGGCGACGCCTTCGAGGAGCACGGCTACGCGTTCTACGCGGTCGACCTGCGCGGGTACGGCCGGTCGCTCGCGCACTGGACCGAGGCCGGCAAGGACCCCAACATGGTCGACGACCTGAGCCTCTACGCCCAGGACCTCGACGCGGCAGCCGCCGTGATCCGGGCCGAGGGGCACGACGAGCTCGTGGTCGTCGGACACTCGACGGGTGGCCTCGTCACGAGCCTGTGGGCCAACGCCCGCCCCGGCAAGGTGGCTGCGCTCGTCCTCAACAGCCCGTGGTTCGACCTCAACTCGTCCTGGTTCGACCGTGTGATCTCCACCCGGGTGATCGACGTCGTCGGGCGCTTCGCCCCGCGGCTCGTGGTGGGCGCGCTCGACGACGCCTACGGGCAGGCCCTGCACACCGGGACCGGCGGCGAGTGGACCTACGAGCTCGGCTGGAAGCCGCACGAGGGCTTCCCCGTCCGGGCCGGCTGGCTGCGCGAGATCCGGCGCGGGCACGCGCAGGTCGCGCGCGGGCTGCACGTCCAGTGCCCCGTGCTCGTCCTGACCTCGACACGGTCCGGGCCGAACAAGGGCTGGCACCCCGAGGTCGTCACGACCGACAGCGTGCTCGACGTCCAGCACATCAAGGACCGAGCGCCCGGGCTGGGCGACGACGTGACGCTCGTCGAGGTCGAGGGCGGCGCGCACGACCTCGTGCTGTCCCCCGAGCCGGCCCGGACGGCGTTCCTCGACGAGGTCTTCGCGTGGCTCGACGAGCGGCTGCCGGGCTGACCTGCCCGGCGCCGAAGAGCGACGCGCGCCGCCCTACGGGACCGCTGGGGCCGACGACACCGACGGCACCAGGGACGGCTCGCTCGCCGGTGACACCGAGATCACGGCCCCCGCGATCACGGGCGCCGCGGTCGCCCGGCGCTCGAGCGCGTCGATGCGCTCGGCGACCACGTGCTCGTCGTCGTCCCCCACGAGGTCGACGCTCGCGACCAGGTACAGCGACCGCGGCCCGACGAACTCGAGGCGCAGGTACGTGACCCGGTCGACCTCGGGGTCGGCGAGCAGCTCGCGGAGCACCGCGTCACGTGTCCCGACCCCCGCGGGCTCGCCCACGAGGAAGCGCCGGTTGCGGTCGATGAGGATCCACGAGATGACACCGAGGATCAGGCCGACGACGATCGAGCCGATCGCGTCGGGCACGGGCGACCCCGTGACCTGGTGCAGGAAGATGCCGACGAAGGCCACCACGAGGCCCATGAGCGCTGCGGCGTCCTCGGCGAACACGGCCCGCAGCGTCGGGTCGGAGGTGACCAGGACGTGCTGGAGCAGGTCGCGCTCGGCCTTCTTCGCCTCCTTGCGGGCCTGCCGGTTCGCCTGGAGGAACGAGACCCCCTCGAGGACGAACGCGACGCCGAGCACCGCGTACGCGATCCCGAAGTCGTCCGCGGGCTCGGGGTGGACGAGCTCCTGGATGCCGTGCGTGATCGAGACGCCCGCACCCACCGCGAACAGCCCGAGCGCCGCGAACATCGACCACACGTACGCCTCGCGCCCGAACCCCAGCGGGTGGTCGTGGTCAGCGGGCTTGCGCGACCGCTTGTTCGCGAGCAGCAGGAACACCTCGTTGCCCGTGTCGGCCCACGAGTGCACGGCCTCGGCGACCATGGAGGCCGAGCCGGTGAGCACCGCGGCGGCCGACTTCGCGACCGCGATGAGGAGGTTCGCGCCGAACGCGACGATCACCGTGAGCGCGCTCTCGGCGTGCTCCTCGGTCTTCACGACGCGCGGGCTGTCGGCCACAGGCCGCGTGGGGGGCTGCGCACGGGGCGACGAGGTCATGTAGCGGGTCTATCACCGGACCCGTCGCCACGCGCGGGGACGCATCGCCCTCGGCGGGCGCGGCCGTCACCCTCGGAGGGTTCCGGCGTCACCCTCGGCGGGCCCCTTGCCGTCCGCCTTCTCGCGGTCCGCGACGTCCTTCTCGCGGTCCGCCGCCTCCTGGTCCGCCGTGAGGTCGTCGAGCACGAGCAGGTCGGGGCGGACCTTCCCGGTCCGGTAGCCCGCACGGCCCACCATGTGCGCGGCGACGGGCGACGTCATGAGCTGGAAGATCACGACGAGCACGAGCATGCCCACGGCCGACCAGCTCCGCAGCCGCAGCCCGAGCGCGATCAGCACGAGGATCAGGCCCAGCACCTGCGGCTTGGTCGCGGCGTGCATGCGCGCGAGCAGGTCTGGGAACCGCACGACGCCCACACCGGCGGCGAACGCGAGGAACGCCCCGCACAGCAGGAAGATCGCGGCGACGACGTCGGCCACCAGGGTCCAGCTCATGAGCGTGCCTCCTCGGGTCCGGTCGAGCCGCCGACCTCGGGGGCCGCGGCCTCCTCGACCTCGTGCAGCGCGTCGGGCTCGTGCTCGGCGCCGTGCTCGGGGTCGGCGGCCTTGTCCTGCTCGCCCTCTTCGGCCGCGAGGCGTTCGGCCTCCTCGGCGGCGATCTCCTCGCGGGTCTTGATGCGCCCTTCGCCCTCGGGCTCGACGGACGCGAACCGCGCGATGGTCACGGACCCGACGAAGCCCACGAGCGAGAGGACGACGAGGATCGGGATGGTCTCGGTGCGCCGGGACCAGGCGGCCTCGAGCGCGATGGTGCCGACGAGCGTCGTCGTGAAGACGTCGAGCGCGATGGTGCGGTCGAGCATCGACGGGCCCTTCTCGGCCCGGACGACGGCGAGCGTCGCGGCCGAGGCGAGGAGCACGGCGCAGACGAGGACGACGACGATCATCGCTGCCCCTCCCCTCGGTCGGTACGACGTTCGGTCCGGCGAGCGGCGCCGTCGGCCCCGGGTGCCCCGGTGGTCCCGCCCGACGCCGTCGCGCCCGCGGGCTCGGGAGTCTCGCCCGGGTGGTGGTACAGCCCGGCAGCCTTGAGCTCGTCGTTGGACGCGAACGCGCGCAGCACGCGGGCCTCGAGGTCGAGCGTGTCCTGACGGACCTTGTCCGCGCCGCCTGCCGCGTCGAGGTCGAGCACGTGCAGGTACAGCATCCCCGTGAGGCGGTGCGCCTCGATGACGAGCGAGCCGGGCACGAGCGAGCTGAGCTCGGACGTGATGGTCATGTAGATGTCCGAGGGGTTGCGCAGGCGCACGCCGACCACGGCCCCGTGCGGGGTGTGGCGCAGCTTGAACGCCTGCATGCTCACCTGGAAGGACGCGACCACGAGGTCGGCGACGAACCGGGCGACGAGCACGAGCAGGGGCCAGGGGCGCACGGTGCCGCTCGTCGCGATGGACGGCAGCGGCATGAACGTGATGAGCAGGCTCGCGAGGAGGATCCCCGCGAGGACGTTGCCCCACGACAGCTCGCCCCACAGCATGACCCACACGACGGTCAGCCAGACGACGGTGCGCCACTGCGCGGTGAGGCGCCCGAACCAGCCGCCCGCGAGCGGGCCTCTACGACGGTGCAGGCTCATGACCCCTCACCTCCCTGCTCCTCCTCGACGAGGTCGCTCGAGACCCCTTGCCCGCGACCGGAGTCGTCGGGGAAGACCGCGTCGACGTAGGTCGAGGGCTCCATGAGGTTCCCGGCGGCCCTCTCGGCGTACGAGTACAGCGGCCCGGCGGCGAACGTGAGGGCCAGGCCGAAGGCGACGAGCGCCGTCGTCGGCCCGACCATGCCGCGCGGCGTGCCGGTCGACGGCAGCTCGACCGGGGCCGTCTGCCAGAACGCCTTGTTCCACGCCTTCACGATCGCGTAGAGCGTCAGCAGCGACGTCACGACGCTGCCCACGACGAGCGCCCACGTGAGCGGCGTGCCCTGGGCGACGCCCTCCTGGAGCAGCCCGACCTTGCCGAGGAAGCCCGACAGCGGCGGGATGCCCGCGAGGTTCATCGCGGGGACGAAGAACAGGATCGCGAGCCCCGGGGCGATCTTCGCGAGACCGCCCAGCTTGTCCAGGGACGTGGAGCCGCCTCGCCGCTCGATGAGCCCGACCACGAGGAACAGCGTGGTCTGGACGGTGATGTGGTGCACGACGTAGAAGATCGACGCCGCCATCCCGGCCTCCGACGCCATCGAGATGCCGAAGATCATGTACCCGATGTGGCTCACGAGCGTGAACGACAGCAGACGTTTGATGTCGTTCTGCGCCACGGCACCCAGGATGCCGATGACCATGGTCAGCAGCGCGAGCCACATGAGGACCGTGTCGAGCCGGTTGTCCGGGAACAGCAGCGTCTGGGTGCGGATGATCGCGTAGACGCCGACCTTGGTCAGCAACCCCGCGAACACGGCCGTGACGGGCGCGGGCGCCGTCGGGTACGAGTCCGGGAGCCAGGCCGAGAGCGGGAAGATCGCGGCCTTGATCCCGAACGCGAGCAGCAGCAGGAGCTGGAGCGTCATGCGGACCCCGGGGTCCACGTCGGGCAGGCGCTCGGCGAGCTGGGCCAGGTTGACCGTGCCCGTCGCGGCGTAGGTGAGCGCGATCGCGACGAGGAAGATCACGGACGAGAGGAGTGCGACGACCACGTAGATCGACCCTGCGCGGATGCGTTCGCCCGTCCCGCCCAGGGTCAGCAGGACGTACGACGCCGCGAGCAGGATCTCGAAGCCCACGTAGAGGTTGAACAGGTCACCCGAGAGGAACGCGTTCGCGACCCCCGCGGCGAGGACCAGGTAGGTCGGGTGGTAGATCGAGACGGGTGCTTTGTCGTGCCCGTCCGCGACGCCCTGCCCCAGCGAGTAGAGCAGGACGCACAGCAGCACGAAGCTCGACACCGTGAGCATGAGCGCCGAGAGCCGGTCGGCGACCAGGTCGATGCCGACAGGGGCGGCCCACTCCCCGACGTCGACCACGATGGGGCCGTTGTCCGCCCCGACGAGCAGACCGATGGAGGCCGCCAGCACCAGGGACAGCGCGGCGACGGAGATGATGTGCTGGGCGCGCGGGTGGCGCCAGAGCGCGAGCGCGAGGCCCGCCGCGAACAGCGGCAGGACCACGGGCAGCGGGACGAGGGTCGCGAAGCCGTAGGTGAGGTTCATCGGCCCTCACCTCCTCCGGTGCCGGGCCTGCCCGACGCCGGGGCGTCCTTCTCGCTCGGACGCTCGCCGCGGGAGTCGGTCTCCCCGTCCCCGTCGCCGTCGGTCTCGTCGAACACCTGCGAGGCCTCGTCGTCCAGGGTCTCTCCGCTCTCCTCGGTGTCGGAGTCCTCGAAGGCCGGGGCGTTGCGCGCAGCGTGGCGCGCGACCCGGCGGTCCTCGAGGTCGTCCTGCACCTCGTCGTGACCGTGCAGCTGCCACGACCGGTAGGCCATGGCGAGCACGAAGGCCGTGAGGCCCAGGGTGATGACGATGGCCGTCAGCACCATCGCCTGGACGAGCGGGTCGCTCATCTGGTCAGGGGGCGTCGTCCCGATGAGGGGTGCGCCACCGGCGCGCCCACCGGCGACGAGGAACATGAGGTTCGCACCGTTGCCGATGAGGATGAACCCGATCAGCACGCGGGTCAGGCTGCGCTCGAGGAGCAGGTAGACACCGGTCGCGAACAGCACGCCGATCGCGAGCACGAGGATCAGGCTCGGCGTCATGTCGATGCTGTCGGTGGTCCGCGCCACGTCGGCGGGGTCGACGTCCGCGGCGGGCAGCAGGAGCGGCGCGAGCAGGTGGTTCGTCAGGCTCATCGTCGCCCCCCTCCGATCTGGTCCGGTTCCATCGCTTCCATGGGTCCTGCGTCCTCCCGGGCGGAGGCTTCGGCCTGCCGGTCGATCTCTGCGCCGAGGGTGCGCAGGATGTCGAGCACCAGGCCCACGACGACGAGGAACACCCCGACGTCGAAGAACAGGGACGTGACCAGGTGGACGGTCCCGATGAGCGGCAGGCTGATGTCGATCGCGGTGCTCAGCAGGACGCTCTTGCCCATGAACAGGCCGATCAGCCCGACCCCCACGGACAGGAACAGCCCGGTGCCGAGCAGCAGGCCCGGGTGGACCGGCGCGGCCTCGCCGAGCTCGTACCGCCCGCCGGCGAGGTATCGCACGATGAGCGCGATCCCGACGACGAGCCCGGCCGCGAACCCGCCACCGGGTGCGTTGTGCCCCGAGAACAGCAGGAAGATCGCGAACACGATCATCGAGTGGAAGAGCACGCGCGTGACGACCTCGAAGATGACCGACCGCCGCTGCGGGGCGAGCGTCCGCCCGGCGCTGAGCCACACGAGCATGCGCGGCTGCTTGCCCGCCTCGGTGGCCTGGTCGACCCCGCGACGGCGCAGCGCGGCCCCCGGGTCCTCCTCGTTGGCCCAGATGCCCGGGGTGGTCGCGCCCGACGACGTCGCGTCGCGCTCGCGCAGGATCTCGCCGCTGCGGGTGCGCAGGAAGACGAGCGACGCGACGCCGGTCGCCGCGACCAGCAGCACCGAGATCTCGCCCATGGTGTCCCACGCACGGATGTCCACGAGCGTCACGTTGACGATGTTCTTGCCGTAGCCGTGGATGAAGGCCTCGGCAGGGAAGTCGAGCGAGATGGGGCTCGCGACGCGGGCGAGCGGCACCGTCAGGGCGAAGCCCATCATGACGACGCCCACCGCGACGCCCAGCCCCAGGCGTACCCACCGCGACGCGACGAGCGGGCGGTTGGAGAAGTAGGGAGGCAGGCGGCGCAGCACGAGCACCATGACGACGAGCGTGATGGTCTCGACCAGGACCTGGGTCAGCGCGAGGTCCGGCGCACCGTGGAGCAGGAACAGCATCGCGTTGCCGTACCCGGCGATCCCGACGAGGATCACGGCCTTGAGGCGGCGACGGGACCGGGCGGCGAGGATCGACGCGACGCAGATGGCGGCCACCGCGGCGACCTGCGCCGGGCGGTCCCAGGGCTTGACCTGCTCGGGCCACTGCCCGCCGACGAACATCAGCAGACCGGGTCCGGCGACCAGGACGACGAGGATCGCACCGAGGTAGAACGGCAGCGAACCACGCTGGGTGACCGCGGTGACGTCGGCCGCGACCTCGTCGAGACGGCGCATGATCCGGCGGTACGTGCGGTCGGCCTCGGGGCCCGTCCACAGGGACGCCTGGAACCGCTCGACCGCGTTGCGCTGCCAGAACAGCACGGCACCGACCCCGAGGATCAGGACCGTGAGCCCCAGGGCGGGGGTGAAGCCCGCCCAGAGGACCAGGTGGCCCGGCTCGCCGACCGGGTACGTGTCGGCGTAGGGCGCGAGCAGGTCCTCGCCGAAGTGCGGCACGAGGGCCGTCGCGAGTCCGAGGAGGGCCAGCACCAGGGCCGGCCACACGAGGAGCGCCGGTTGCCGGTGGATGCGCGCGGGGTCGATCGGGGCGTCGTCGGGCGCGAGTCCCGGGCCGCGCTGGATGGCGGCAGCCGGCGGCGTGGACGAGCCCTGCGCGGCTGCGTCCTTGGTGACGGCCTCGACCCGGACGTGCTCGTTGGCACGAGCCACCGCCGCGGCGACGTGCCGCTTGGTCGCGAACGCTCCCCAGAAGAACCGCACCCCGTACGCGACCGTGAACATCGAGCCCACGACCACGCCGATCAGCACGACCGTGTTCACCCAGGCCGGCCCCTCGCCGTGCAGGAGCGACTCGAGCGCGGCCTCCTTCGCGACGTACCCCGCGAGCGGGGGCAGGCCGATCATGGACGCGGTCGCGAGCCCGCCGGCGAGCGCGGTCAGGGGCAGCGCGCGCCCGACGCCCGTCAACCGGCGCAGGTCGCGGGTACCCGTCGCGGCGTCGACCACGCCGACCACGAGGAAGAGCGACGCCTTGAACATGGCGTGCGCGCCGATCATCGCGAGGCCCGCGAGCGCGGCGGACCGCGTCCCGAGGCCCACGAGCAGGACGATCAGGCCGAGCTGGCTCACGGTGCCGAACGCCAGGACGAGCTTGAGGTCGTGCTGGCGCAGCGCCCGGTAGCCGCCCAGGAGCAGCGTGCCGACGCCCAGGACGATGACGATCGTGCGCCAGACCGTGGTGTCGGAGTACGCGGGGGCGAAGCGCGCGACGAGGTAGACACCGGCCTTGACCATGGCCGCGGCGTGCAGGTAGGCGCTGACCGGGGTGGGCGCGGCCATGGCCGCGGGGAGCCAGAAGTGCAGCGGGATGAGCGCGGCCTTGCTCGCCGCACCGGCCAGGAGACAGACGATCGCCGCGGTCACGGCGCCCCCCGTCGGCGGGTCCGCGATGATCTCCGAGAGGCGGAACGTCCCTCCTTGGACCCCCAGGATCACGACGCCCACGAGCATCGCCAGACCACCGGCCGTGGTCACGACGATGGCCTGCATCGCGGCGCGCCGGCTCGCCTTGCGGTCCGCGTAGTGACCGATCAGCAGGTAGGAGAAGACGGTCGTGAGCTCCCAGAAGACGAACAGGAGCAGCATGTCGTCGGACGTGACGAGGCCGACCATGGCTCCCGCGAACGCGGTGAGCACGGCCCCGAAGCGGCCGAGTCCCGAGGCGGTGGGAGAGAAGTAGGCCGAGCAGTACACGAGGACCAGCGCGCCCACGCCACCGACGAGCAGCAGCATGAGCCACGACAGGGTGTCCATGCGGAAGGCGAGCTCGAGCCCCAGGCCGGGCACCCACTGGGTGACCTCGGTGGGGTGCACGCCGTCCATGACGCGCGTGGTCCAGCTGAGGGCGTAGACAGCGGCGGAGGCGGGCGCGAGGGCCATCACCAAGAACGCCTTGCGGCCCAGCACCGACACGAGTGCGGGCGCGCCGAGTGCCATTGCCAGATGCGCAACGAGCAGATAGAGCACGTCCGCTCCGTCCTGGTCGGGGGCGGGTGGGCGAGAACACGGACCGCCGGCGCCGCGCGGACCGACCGTTCCTGCTCGACGGCGCGCAGGTGGAGGACGGCCCGGAGACACACCGGGTCCGGTAGGTATTTTACCGTTCGACGAGGCCCTCAAGACCACGCGACGCCCCGTGGACCGGTGGGAGATGTCACAGGTTCAGCGGGAATGCACCGGCGAGCCACGGTTCGGCCACCGACCGGCACGAGCCACCGGAGGCCGGCTACAGGGCAGGGACCGCCTCGTCGACCGCGCTCGTCCCCCAGGCGTCGAGGCCGCGCAGCGTGCCGTCCCCCAGGCGACGGACCAGGACCTCGGTGTACCGCAGCTCGGCGAGGAGCAGCGCGAGCTCGTACTCGGTCTCGGCGGTGAAGGGGGCCGGGGCCTCCTCGACGCGGCGTTCCAGGTCGTCCTCGAGCCGGCTGACGGCGACCCGCAGCGCCACGAGGCGGGTGCGCAGGAGGGTGGCGGCGTCGTCGGGCGCGAGGACCTGCATGAAGCTGAGCGCCGCCATGAACTGCGGGAACTCCTTGACCGGGGTCTCGAGCAGGCTTCGCATCCAGTCGTCGACCTCCTCGCGCCCGGCCCCCGTGAGCCGGTAGACGGTCCGCTGGGGCCGGTTCCCGTCCTGCTCGGTGCCCGCGGGCTCGATGAACCCGTCGCGCACCAGTGCCGTGATGACCGAGTAGAGCGAGCCGTAGTTCAGCCGGACGGACTCGTCCTTGCGGCCGTCCTTGAGCACGCGCGCGATCTCGTAGGGGTGCATGGGCTTGTCGCCGAGCTGGGCGAGGACCGCGAGCGCCAACGGGTTCCCGCGGCGGCGGGCCGTGGCCGCGCTGCTGCGCACTGCACCCTCCGACATGCCCACCTCGCCCTGTTCACCCGATTCCTGCCGGCCGGTCGAGGGTATGCGGGGCACGGATGAGAGCGCAACCAACCCTCAGACGTCCTGCGGGTCCACCAGGAAGTCGGCCTCGTCGGCGATCTCCCCGCCCACGGCCGCGTAGAGCGCCCGGGTCACGGTCGCGACGAGCTCGGCAGCACGCTTGCGCGCGATCTTCAGCTCGAACGACGGCACCTCCATCTGCGCCTCGACGAGGTCCCGCGGCTCCCAGCGCACCCGGTACGCGACCGCGCCCTGCGACGCCCACGGCAGGTTGCGCAGCAGCAGCGGCAGCTGCTCCTCGCCACCGACCTCGACGGCCACGAGGCCGTCGACGCCCATGTCGATCACGAGCCCGTACCCGTCGAGGATCTTGCCGCTCGTCAGGGCCGCGATGTCGATGTCGTCCGCCTGCGCGTGCAGCGCCCGCCGCAGCTCGGGGTCGAACTTCTCGCCCCGGAACAGCGGCATCTCCCCGATACCCTGCGGCGGCCCCTGGTACGGGCTCCCCTCGGTCGCGAGCACCACCCGGGGGTGCACGGCCCCCACGACGGCCACCGCCGCCTGCGGGTCGAGCCACACGTCCGAGAACACCGACATGTTCACGGCGACGCCCGGGTCCGGGGTCAGGACCACCGCCGGGGACACCGGGTTGCCGGCATCGACCCGGATCGACCCGCCGAGGCGGCGCGCGACCTCGACGAGCCACGCGATCACACGCTCTTCCTCACGCGTCGGCAACCCGGACGCGAAGGCCCGCCCGACACCGTCGCGGTCTCCACCACCAGGGATCGGGGCGTCACCACGGTCGCGGGGACACACGACGTCGAACACCTGCTCCGTGCCCGGCGGCAGGCCGGGGTTGACCCCGTCTGCCGACCACGGCGAGTACGGTCCGGTCAGCGTCGTGTGCCGCGAGGTGCGCAGGACTCCCGGCTCGCCCGGCCTGGCCGTGCGGGGCGCCGGCGTCAGGGGGTCCGTGCCCGACGGCGCCACGTCCCACCGCGCGCCCGCGAACCTGGACACGGCAAGGGTCTCGACCTCGTCGACCTCGACGTCCCCCGGCAGCGCGAGCAGGTGCCGCGCCTGGTGGGCCTGCGCCGACGACGCGGGGAACGGCTGGAGGGTCGGGCTGGTCGGTTGCGACACGGTGGGTTCGGCCTCTCTGCGGTGACGACGTCCGATCAGGCGGGCTCGATCGAGCCGGCTGGGGATCACACGTCGGTGCGGTGGAAGTTCTGCCAGGAACGCGAGGCCGTCGGCCCGCGCTGGCCCTGGTACCGAGAACCATAGATCGACGATCCGTACGGGTGCTCCGAGGCCGACGACAGGCGGAAGAAGCACAGCTGGCCGATCTTCATGCCCGGCCACAACGTGATCGGGAGCGTCGCGACGTTGCTCAGCTCGAGCGTCACGTGACCGCTGAAACCCGGGTCGATGAACCCGGCCGTCGAGTGCGTGAGGAGACCGAGGCGGCCCAGGCTGGACTTGCCCTCGAGACGGGCCGCGACGTCGTCGGGCAGGGAGACCTGCTCGAAGGTCGCGCCCAGGACGAACTCGCCCGGGTGCAGGATGAACGGCTCGCCCGGCTCGACCTCGACCAGGCGCGTCAGGTCCGGCTGGTCCGTCGACGGGTCGATGAACGGGTACTTGTGGTTGTCGAACAACCGGAAGAATTTGTCGAGCCGCACGTCGATGCTCGACGGCTGGAGCATCGCAGGGTCGTAGGGGTCCAGGCGGACCCGCTGGGCGTCGATCTCGGCAGTGATGTCGCGGTCGGAGAGGAGCACGGGGCAACCGTACTCCGCACCGGCGGGGCGCCGGTGCGGAGTATCGGGCCGCGGGGTACGTCAGCTTCGCAGCGGGCGGCCCGTGGAGTCGACCGAGTACTGACCGCTCTTGGACGTCAGGTAGAGGATGCCCTCGACGAGACCCCAGATCCCGACGAGCGGCGCCAGGAAGCCGAACGACAGGACCGAGATCAGCAGCATCGCCACGCCGATCCCGGTGTACCCGAGGTAGAAGCGGTGGATGCCGAGCGACCCTAGGAAGATGCCGAGCAGACCGGCCGCGAGCCGCGACTTCGCGTTCGGGTCCTCGTAGTAGCCCGGCTGCTGGGCGCCGTACGCGCCGTACGGCTGCTGGTACCCCTGCTGATAGCCCTGCTGAGGCGCGCCGTACCCGTACCCGGGCTGCTGGGCGTAAGGGTCCGCGCCGTAGGCCGGCTGCTCGCCGTACGCGGGCTGCTCGCCGTAGGCCGGCTGCTGGGCGTACGGGTCGGTCGGTGCGCCGTACGCGGGCTGCTGCGGCGCCCCACCGTACGTGCCGTACGGGTCCGCTCCAGCCGCAGGATCGGTGGGCTGCTGCTGGTACGGGTTCTCGGACAAGACGCCTCCTCAGGCAGTGCTCGGGCACAAGATGCTGGCATCCTGGCCCGACGTGGGTATGATCGTGGACGCACGCCGGTTCCTCACCGGCTCGCACCGGCCGGAGACGGCCCGCGAGCTGCAGGGTTCCACGTCACGCGGATGTAGTTCAATGGTAGAACTTCAGCTTCCCAAGCTGATAGCGCGGGTTCGATTCCCGTCATCCGCTCCACACGTCGAGAGGCCCCGCACCTGCTGGTGCGGGGCCTCTCGCGTTCGCCTCCGGACGGACCGACGCTTCCGCCCCGCGCCGCCGTCACACCTCGTCGCGCGTACGGGACCGGACGACGGCGCTCCCGACGCCGACCAGCACGGCCACGCCGCCCAGCACCACGAACAGGATCGGGGACTGCGGTCCGTCCTTGCCGGTCAGCGCGGCGATCCCACCGCCCAGCGCCCAGACGGCGCCGATCACGATCAGTGCGAGCGAGCTCCAGTACCGACGAACCACGAGTCCTCCGATCTTCCCCGCGCACCGGTGCGTGCGCACCGCCCGAGCATGCCACGCCCGGGCCGCCAAATAGGGCATATGTGCTGGAACCGGTGCTCAACCGTCACGCGACCAGTCCGGCAATCCGCATCTGCGGGCCTATAGTCGTCCTCATGCCGCACTATCGGATCAGGGAAGCAGCCGACCTGCTCGGCGTCAGTGACGACACCGTGCGGCGCTGGGTCGACGCCGGAGACCTCGACGCGACGCTCGACGGCTCCGGTCGCAAGGTCGTCGACGGCGCGCAGCTCGCCGAGTGGGCTGTGCGCACCGCGCAGTCCGCGCCCGACCCCTCGGGCGTCGCCCGCTCCGCCAGGAACCGGTTCGTCGGCATCGTCACCGGCGTCGTCAGCGACACCGTGATGTCCCAGGTCGAGATGCTGTGCGGTGGACAGCGCGTCGTGTCCCTCATGAGCACCGAGGCCGTCCACGAGCTCGGTCTCGAACCGGGGAGTCTCGCCGTCGCCGTCGTCAAGGCCACCACCGTGATCGTCGAGACGCCAGGAGGCCTCGCGTGACCCGCACCATCGTTCCCCGCGCCACCCCCCGCACCACGACGCATCCCGCCGCACGCCCCGCCCTGCGCACGCTCACCGCGGGGACCACCGCCCTGCTGGTGGCCGCGCTCGCGGGGTGCGCGGCGCCGTCGAGCACGGCGGACCCCGGAGACACCGGCTCCGCGCCCGCCGCCGAGCAGACGCTCACCGTGCTCGCCGCCGCCTCGCTGCGCGACGTGTTCGCGGACCTCGCCACGGGCTTCGAGGCCGACCACGACGGCGTGACCGTCGCCCTGTCGTTCGCGGGGTCGGCCGACCTCGCCGACCAGCTCCTCGCCGGGAGCCCCGGCGACGTGTTCGCGTCGGCAGACACCACGAACATGGAGCGCGTCGTCGAGGGCGGCGACGCCGCCGACCCCGTGGTCTTCGCGACCAACACCCTCACGGTCGTCGTGCCCGCCGGGAACCCTGGCGGCATCACGTCGTTCGCGGACCTGGCGCGCGAGGACCTCAAGGTCGTCGTGTGCGCCGCCGAGGTGCCCTGCGGGGCCGCGACCGCCAAGGTCGAGGCCGCCGCCGGGACCACCGTCCACCGCGTGAGCGAGGAGGCGAGCGTGACGGACGTGCTCGCCAAGGTCACGGCCGGGGAGGCCGACGCCGGGCTCGTCTACGTCACCGACGCGACCCTCGCGGGCGACGACGTCGAGGTGGTCGACGTCCCCGAGACGAAGACCGTCCTGAACACCTACCCGATCGCCGTGACCTCCGGCGCCGCGGACGCCGCACTGGCACAGGAGTGGCTCGACCTCGTGACCGGGCCCGTCGGCCAGGCCGCGCTCGCGAAGGCGGGCTTCGGGGCGCCGTGAGGCCCGACGACCCCGCGAGGACCAGGGAGGCCACCTGATGCGCGGGCTCCCCCGCTGGGTCCTGGCCCCCGCGATCCTCGGGGCCCTGTTCGTCGTCGTGCCCGTGGTCGCCATGGTCGCGCGCCTCGACGTCTCCGGGGGCCTCGGGGGGATCTGGGACCTGCTCACCTCACCGACCGCGACCGACGCCCTGTGGCTCTCGGTGCGGACCTCGCTCGTCGCGACCGGGTGCTGCGTGCTGCTCGGCGCACCCATGGCCCTCGTCCTCGCGCGGACCACGTTCCCGGGGCAGCGCGTGGCCCGTGCGCTCGTGCTGCTCCCCCTCGTCCTGCCGCCCGTCGTGGGAGGCATCGCGCTGCTCTACACGTTCGGACGGCGCGGGCTGATCGGCCAGCACCTGTCCGTCCTGGGGATCGAGGTCGCGTTCACGACCACCGCGGTCGTCATGGCGCAGACGTTCGTCGCGCTGCCGTTCCTCGTGCTGAGCCTCGAAGGGGCGCTGCGGACCCACGACGCGCGCTACGAGGAGGTCGCTGCGACGCTCGGCGCCTCCCCCACGACCGTCCTGCGCCGCGTGACCCTGCCGCTCGTCCTGCCCGGGCTCGCGTCCGGGGCGGTGCTCGCGTTCGCGCGCGCCCTCGGGGAGTTCGGCGCGACCATCACGTTCGCCGGGGCGCTCCAGGGCGTCACGCAGACCCTGCCGCTCGAGATCTACCTGCAGCGCAGCGCAGACCCCGACGCCGCGGTCGCACTGTCGCTCCTGCTCGTGGTCGTGGCCGTGGTCGTCACTGCGGCCGTGCACGGAGGGCCGTTCGGCCGCGAGACCCCCGACGAGGGGGACGGGAAGCCGGCCGAGGGGGACGCGATCTCGGCCGACGGCGACGGGTCGCGTCACCCCCGACGGACCGGTGCGTCACCCGCGGCGGGCGGGTCCGTCACCCTCGGCGCGCCGGTGCGCGTGCGTGTCCGCCTCGCGGAGCGCGGCGTCGACCTCGACCTCACGATCGAGCCCGGCCAGGTCGTCGCGGTCCTCGGCCCCAACGGCGCCGGGAAGTCGACCCTGCTCCAGGCCGTCACCGGCCTCCTCCCCCACCGGGGCCGCCCCCGGTCGGGGCGCCCCGACGAGCTGCGCGTCTCGATCGATGGCACCGTCCTCACCGACACCACGCGCGGCACCGCAGTCCCCCCTCGGCGTCGCGGCGTCGGCTGGCTCACGCAGCGACCGCTGCTCTTCGCGCACCTCGACGCGGTCGACGACGTCGCGTTCGGGCTCCGCGCCCGCGGTGCGACCCGGCGTGAGGCCCGGGCGCAGGCCCGCGAGCGCCTCGCGACGCTCGACGCGGAGCACCTCGCCGGGCGCCGGCCGCGCGAGCTCTCCGGCGGCCAGGCGCAACGGGTCTCGATCGCGCGAGCGCTCGCGACCGACCCCCGCGTCCTGCTGCTCGACGAACCGCTCGCGTCGCTCGACGTCGGGGTCGCGCAGCAGGTGCGTCGCGCCCTGCACGACGCCCAGCGCGCGCACCCCCGCACGACCCTGCTCGTGACGCACGACCTGCTCGACGTCCTCCTCCTCGCCGACCGCGCGGTCGTCCTGGAGGGCGGCCGGGTCGTCGAGGACGGGCCGGCGCGCGAGGTCCTGACCCGCCCGCGGTCGCGGTTCGCGGCGCGCCTGGCGGGGATCAACCTGCTCGCGGGCACCGCGACCGACGACGGCGGGCTGCGGCTCGGCGCGGGAGGTGACGCAGCGACCGGCACGAGCAGCGCGGGCACCGTCCTCACCACGACGCAGGTCGTGGCCGGGGTCGTCGCCGACGACGAGGGCCTCGTCGCGGGGGACACCGCGGTAGCGATGTTCGAGCCCCGGGCGGTCGCCGTCCACCGCGAGGCGCCGTCGGGCAGCCCGCGCAACGCCTTCGCGGTGACGATCACGTCGCTCGAGCCGCACGGGCAGCTCTTCCGGGCCTGGGGAGAGGCGACGGGACCGCGCGAGGTGCGCGACGCCGTCGGGCACCTCGCCGCCGACCTGACCCCGACGTCCGTCGCCGACCTGCGCCTGGCACCTGGCGAACGCGTGTGGTTCGTGGTCAAGGCGGCCGAGGTGCAGGTCTACTCCACGCGCTGAGCGCGCCAGGCGCGGACCGACTCCGCGAGGCTCCCCGTGACCGGCACGTCCGCGAGGAGGAGCGCCTGCCCCGCGTGGTAGACGTCGGGCTTGCCGCCCCACACCTCGGCCGACGGCCGGTTGTGGGCGTCGAGCTCGTGGTGCCACGAGCCCCGCTCGACGTCGACGAGGTGAGACCGCGCGTACGCCCACCAGTCGTCGGCGAGCCGCGCGTACCGCTCCTCGCCCGTGACCCGGGCGAAGACCTCGGCGGCCGCGATCGCCTCGGCCGCGACCCAGTGGAAACGGCGCTGCTCGACAGGCCGCCCGTACCAGTTCACGGTGTAGACGAACCCGCCCTCCTCGGGGTCCCAGCCGTCGGCCGCGGCGCGGTCGAACAGGTGGCGGGCGGCGTCGAGGCGGGCCCCCGGTGCGAAGGCGACCCCGGAGTCCTGCGCCGCGTCGAGCTGCAGCAGCAGGCGCGCCCACTCGAAACCGTGGCCCGGCGTCGATCCGTACGGCTTGAACTGGTCCGTGGGGCGGTCGACGTTGAGCTCTGGCTGCGGCCGCCACGCCGCGTCGAAGTGTTCGACGACCCGCCAGTCGCTCTCGGCGGCCCAACCGACGACCCGCTGCGCGATCGCGCTCGCGCGCTCGAGCCACAGGGCGTCGCCGGTCGCCGAGTGCGCGGCGAGCAACGCCTCGACGCCGTGCATGTTGGCGTTCGCCCCCCGGTAGGGCGCGCACACGGTCCAGGCACGGTCCCACTCGTCCCGCAGCATGCCCTGGTCCGCCTCCCAGAACTCCTGGTCGAGGATGCGCAGCGCGTCGTCGAGCAGCTCGCGCGCCCCGGGCCGTCCCGCGATCGTGGCGCTCGACGCGGCCAGGACCACGAACGCGTGCGCGTAGGCGCTCTTGGTGTCGTCGACTATGTCGCCCGGCCCGCGCGAGGCGAACCAGCCGCCGTCCACGGGGTCGGCGAGGTGGCTGCGCAGCCCGTCGAGGGCCCGGTCCGTGAGCGTGTCGGCCCCGGGCACCCCGAGCAGGGTCCCGAGCGCGTACACGTGCGCCATGCGTGCGGTGATCCACGTGTGCACGGGCTCGCGTGCGTCGGGGACACCGTCGGCGTCGAGCCACCGCGCCCCGCCGTCGGGCCCGAGCGACGCCTGCGCGAAGGCGAGCAGCCTGCGCAGCTCGTCGTGACGCCACGCGGCCCCGCCCGTCGTGCGTGCCGGCTCGTCCATGACCGTCATCGTTCCCCGTTCGTCGTCCTTGTCCGAGATCTTCCCCGGACGGGCCTCTGCTCGTCGAATGCTCGTCGAATGCCCGTCGAATGCCCGTCTCAGCCCTTGACCGACCCGGACATGAGCCCACCCATGAAGTACTTGCCGAGCAGGATGTAGACCAGGAGGGTCGGGAGCGAGGCGAACAGCGCCCCCGCCATCGAGACGCCGTAGTTCTGCAGCAGCGCACCGTTCGCGAGGTTGTTGAGCGCGAGCGTGACCGGGCCGTTCTGGCTCGAGGAGAAGAACACCGCGAAGAGGAAGTCGTTCCACGCGGACGTGAACTGCCAGATCAGCACGACCACGAAGCTCGGGATCGACAGCGGCAGGACGATCGACCAGTACGTGCGCAGCATGCCCGCCCCGTCGACGCGCGCGGCCTCGATGAGCTCGCTCGGGACGGTCTGGTAGTAGTTGCGGAAGATCAGCGTCGTGATCGGCAGGCCGTAGATCACGTGCAGCACGATCAGCGTCGGGATGCCGCTCGGCAGGTCGAGGCTCAGGACGAGCTGGTTGAGCGGGATGATCACCGCCTGATACGGGATGAACATGCCGAAGAGGATGAGCGTGAAGACGAGGTTCGCTCCCCGGAACCGCCAGCGTGAGAGCACGAACCCGTTGAGCGACCCGAGGAACGCCGAGATGAGCGCGGCCGGGATCACCATCTGGAGCGTGCGCAGGATCGCGGGTGACAGCGCGGTCCACGCGGCCTGCCAGTTCTCCGTGGTCCACACCTGCGGCAGGTTCCACGCGCGGGTCGGCGCCGCGTCGCCCGGTCCCTTGAAGCTCGTGACGAGCAGGACGTAGACGGGCACGAGCACGACGAGCACGAACAGGATCAGGAGCGCGTAGCGCAGCGTGCGGGCCACGGAGAACCGCTCGACCGGCTTCTTGCGACGACGCGAGCCGGCGGCGCCGGACCCCGAGCCCGAGCCCGGTGCGGTCGCCTCGACGGGGGTGGTGACCGTGGTCATCGGATCTTCTCCTTGCGGTTCAGGGAGATCAGGTAGGGCACGATCACGAGCGCCACGATGATGAGCAGGATCGCGCCCACCGCGGCCGCGTTCGCGTAGTCGAAGCTCGACTTGAAGACGTACATGTCGACCGCGGGGACCTTGGTCTGGTAGTTCGAGGGCTTGGAGATCGACATGATGAGGTCGAACGCCTTGAGCGACATGTGGCCCACGATGATGAGCGCGGACAGCGCGATCGGGGTGAGCTGCGGGAAGAGCACGTAGCGGTAGAGCTTCCACTCGCTCGCGCCGTCGATGCGGGCCGCCTCGCGCAGCTCCTCCGGGATGCCGCGGAACCCTGCGAGGAAGAGCGCCATGACGTAGCCGGAGAGCTGCCAGATCGCGGGGATCGCGATGGCCGCGATGCCGAACGTGACGTTGTTCCACCAGTCGTTCTGGAGCGCGTCGAGCCCGATCATCTGGAACAGCCGGTTGAGGCCGCTCGCCTTCGCGTCCTGGTTCGAGTTGAGGAGCCAGCGCCACACGACGCCCGAGGCGATGAACGAGACCGCCATGGGGAACAGGTAGACGGCGCGGAAGAAGCCCTCACCCTTGACGGGCTTGTCGAGGAGCCAGGCCCAGACGAAGCCGATGACCATGGTGCCCACCAGGAAGACCACGGTGTAGATCAGCAGGTTCAGCAGCGAGTGCTGGAACTCCGGGCTCGCGAGCAGGTCGAGGTAGTTCTGGAAGCCGACCCTGGACACGGGCGCCTGACCCGTGGACTGTGCGGCCTTGTGCATGTCCGTGGTCGAGGTCGAGAAGTTGATCGCGATGAGGCCGTAGACGAACACCCCCACCAGGATCAGGGACGGGGCGACGAGGAGCAGTGGCGGCCCCCAGCGTCGGGCGGAGTGGATCACCGGTGATCCTCCAAGGGTGCGGGCACGGTCCGGGGCGCTCGCCGCGGGGGTGCGGGAGCGCCCGCCGACCGGTGCGGCGGGGAACGAGGCGGTGCGGCGGGACGCCGCGGGTACGGGACGTGACCGGGCGGTGCCCGCCGCGGGGCTGCGCGAGCAGCTCCGCGACGGGCCCGCCCCGCGCCCTACTCGGCGGCGGCAGCGGCCAGGTCGGCCTGGTACTGCGCCAGGTCGGAGGCGCCGGAGGTGAATTTGCTCGTCGCGTCCGAGACGGCGTTGAGCACGGCGACCGAGGCGGCTGCGCCGTGCGCGAGCGACGGCACGATCGTGTCGTCCGCGAACGAGGTGATGGCGGTCTGCTGGTACTCGGAGAAGTCCGTCGGGTTCGCGTCGGTGCGGGCCGGGATGGAGCCCTTGGCCTTGTTGAACGCCGTCTGGCCCTCGAGGCTCGAGACCGTCTCGATCCAGGCCTTGGCACCGTCGGGGTTCTTGGCTCCCACGGGGAGCGTGAACGAGTCGGCGAGGAATCCGAACATGCCGTCCGTCCCGGGGACCGGGAAGTAGGTGAAGTCGGTGCCGGCCGTCTTGCCGGCCTCCTCGAACGCCGCCACGGCCCAGTCGCCCATGACGTTGAACGCGGCGTCGCCGTCCATGACGAGCTGGGTGGCCTCGGGCCAGTCCAGGCCGTCGCGGTCGGTGTTGGTGTAGCTCATGAGCTTCTCGAAGTCCTCGAGCGCGGCCGTGACCTCGGGGCTCTCCCAGTCGGTCGTGCCGTCCCAGAGCCCGTTGTAGGCCTCGGCACCGAGGTCGGCCATGAGGACCGTCTCGAGCAGGTTGACCTGGGTCCAGGTCTGGCCGACCGAGAGGGCGGTCTTGCCCGTGGCCTGGACCGCGTCGAGGGCGGCGAACCAGTCGTCGAGGGTCGCGTAGGTCGCGGCGGGGTCGAGGCCCGCCTCGGTCAGGACCGCAGGGTTGGCCCAGACCATGTTCGAGCGGTGGATGTTGGAGGGCATCGAGTAGATCTTGCCGTCGACCGTGAGGAGGTCGATGAGGTCCTGCGGGAAGACGTCCGTGACCCCGAACTCGTCGTACAGGTCGGAGATGTCCTCGATCTGGGCGGCGTCGATGTAGTCCGTGAGCTCTGCGCCCGCATGGGCCTGGAAGGTGTCCGGCGGGTCGTTGGCCTGGAGCCGGGTCTGGAGCAGGTCCTTGGCGGCCGATCCGGCGCCGCCGGCGACCGCGCCGTTCACGAAGGTGTAGTCGGGGTGCTGCTCGTCGAAGACCGAGACGAGGGCGTCGAGGCCGGCCTTCTCGGAACCGGCGGCCCACCAGGTGAAGACCTCGACGTCACCGCCTGCGGCATCCCCCGAGCCACCCGAGGTGGAATCGCTACCAGAGTCGCCGCTGCAAGCCGCGAGGGCCAGGAGGGCTGCGGTGCCCACCAGTGCCCCGGCGACGCGTAATCCGTTACGCATGGGGTCCTACTTTCGTCGTTGACAGCGCTGTCAGGAACAGGTCGAACCTAAGACCGCACCTCTCCCCCTGTCAAAGAGGTACGCCGAATCGTTACCTGCGAGAGACATCCGCGGGGGTCGAAGAGGACGACGACGACAAAGCGGCCGGCCTGACGCTCACCCCCGTCGGGTCATCGCCGGGCCGGGACCTCCACCGCCGCCAGGCGCGGCGCGATCTCCCCGGAACCCCGGGGGATCAGCACGGTCGGGACGACGCGCAGCCGGGGAGCGCCCCCGGGCGACTCGATGCGGTCGACCGCGAGGCGCGCGGCCTCCTGACCCATCGCGGAGATCTCGTAGCCCACGACGGTCACGTCGAGGACGTCCGCGAGCTCGAAGTCGTCGAACCCGACGAGGGCGACGTCGCGGCGCGCGCCCTGGACGGTGCGCAGCGCTCGGAGCGCCCCCTGGGTGATCTTGTTGTTGGCGGTGAGGATCGCGGTGGGAGGCTCGTCGAGAGCGAGGAGACCCTGGACCGCCTCACGGGCCGTCGCGGCGTCGTGCAGCCCGTCGCGCACGTAGCGCTCGGGGTCCTCGATCCCGGCGTCGCGCAGTGCGGCGACGAAGCCCTCGTGCCGTTCGCGGAACGTCCACAGCCGGGACAGGTCGCCGGCGAGCGCGATCCGGCGGTGGCCCTGCGCGAGCAGGTGCCGGGTCGCGGCGGCGGCGCCGGCACGGTTGTCGAGCACGACGGTGTCGGCCTCGATCCCGCTCGGCGGGCGGTCGAGGAAGACGACGGGCACGCCGGTCGCGAGCTCGGCGTGCAGGTAGGAGTGGTCGGTGGCCGTGGGGGCGATGAACAGGGCGGCGACGCGGCGTTCGATCAGCGCGTCGATGAGCTCGCGCTCCTGGTCCGCGTCCTCGTCGGAGCTCGTGGTGATGAGCTGGAGCCCGTGCTTGCGCAGCTCGCGCTCGATCCCGCCCGCGAGGTCCGAGTAGAAGGGGTTCGCGATGTCCCCGGTCACGAACCCGACGAGGCGGGAGCCACCGCCGCGTGCGAGGTCCGCCGCGACGGCGTTGCGCCGGAACCCGAGCACGTCGGCGGCCGCCCGCACCTTGAGGCGGGTCGCCTCGGCGACGCTGGGCTCGTTGTTGAGCACGCGGGACGCCGTCTTGAGGCTGACCCCCGCGGCCTCTGCCACCGCGGCGAGGGTCGGGCGACCTCCGCCGCGTGCGGTGCGGCCTCCTGCGGCCATGTGCACCCACCCCCGCACGGTTCGACTGGCGGGGATTCTTCCACACCCCCGACTGGCTCCGCCTCGACGTGTCGCGGTCGACGCGGTTCGGGCGGCCAGGACCGTCCGGCGCTCCTGGGCCGAGTAGACCCGATCTTGACAGCGCTGTCAAGCAGGACGCGCACCCTCCGTCGTCGCCTCGACGTGACACCGCGTCCACACCCTGCCCCGGGTGGACGCCGGACCGATTCGTGACCATCCGACGCTCTCCGCTAGCCTTCGATCGCCCTGTCGGTCCAGGACGCCGCCGGCGGGTTGCACGCAGGCGACCAGAGCAGCAGGAGGCGTCATGGGTCGCACCGCTCCGGGGTGGTACCCCGACCCCTCTGCCGCCGGTGCGGAACGGTGGTTCGACGGCGACCGCTGGTCCCAGCACACGCGCCCCGCGGTCCAGCCGACCAGCACGCAACGCCTCCCCCTCGGCGTCGGGACGCTCGGCGTCGACGCCCCCCGCCCGGCGAACCCGTCGGGTGAGAAGTCCCCCGCCATGCCGTTCGCCGAGGTCCGCCCGGCCGTGGAGGAGCAGCCCGCGTCGTACGCGCCCGCGTCGACCGTCCGGGCGCTGCCGCCGGTCCCTGCCCCGCCGGGACGGGCTGCTCGGCCCGTGTCCCCCGCAGGCCCGACGGCGTCCCGCGCCTCGGCACGCCAGCAAGCCTCGACACGCCGGGACGCCTCGACGGGGCGACCCGCCCGGCAAGGACTTCTCTCCGGGCCCGCGCTCTGGGTCGGCGGCGCGGTGCTCGTCGTGGCCCTCGCCGGGAGCGGGGTCGCCCTCACCCAGAAGGGCGGATCGGACACCCCGCCGACCCCTGTGACCTCCAGGACGACCACCGCTCCGCCACCCGTCGAGGACCCCGCGGAGGACCGGACCCCGGACTACCTGGAGGTGGCCAACTCGGCCGTCCTCGAGGTCCCGGCCCTCGACGTCGACGCCGTCGTGGCCGCAGCCCCCTCCCAGTCGGCGCTCGCGACGGTCGCGCTGCTCGAGGTCGGCGACCGGGACGTCTCCGCCGCTTTCGCGGTCGAGGCGTTCGGAGCCCGTTTCGCCGACACGGACGGCAACGGGTGCGACACCCGCAACGACGCGCTCACCCGGTCGATGTCCGGGGTCTCCTTCCGGCCCGGCACGAACGACTGCGTCGTCCTGACGGGCCTGCTCGCCGACCCGTACAGCGGCACCGACATCGCCTTCGAGCGCGGCCCGCTGTCCTCGGAGAAGGTGCAGGTGGACCACGTGGTCGCCCTGACCGACGCGTGGCACAAGGGCGCACGGACGTGGGACGCGGCACGGCGCGAGGCCTTCGCCAACGACCCGCTCAACCTCCTGGTCGTCGACGGCGCCCTCAACCAGCAGAAGGGCGACGGGGACGCCTCGGCCTGGCTCCCTCCGAACGAGGCCTTCCGCTGCGCGTACGTCGCACGCCAGGTGGGCGTCAAGTACACCTACGGCCTACGCGTGACCAGCACCGAGAAGGCGGCACTCGTCGCCGTCCTCTCGACGTGCCCGGGCGAGCCGCTGCCGAGCGGCAGCACGCTCCCTGCGCCCCGCGACCCCGTCGTCCCCCCGGTCGAGAAGCCCCGGCCGCGCCCCACGCAGACCCCCACGCCCGAGGCACCTCCCGTCGCGGCACCACCCCCTCCCGCCCCGGCACCCCCGACGCCCGAGGCGACGCCGAGCCAGGCCCCGATCCCCGAGGACTGCAAGGTCAAGGGCCTCTACGTGCGCCAGATCGACGGCGCGACCAACGTCTACTACGTGCGGGGCGAGGAGTGGAACTTCCGGGACGTCAAGGCCGACGTGTGCTTCGAGAGCCGCAAGGACGCGGAGGCGGCGGGCTTCAAGCGGGCGTGGTGGTAGAGCACCCGGTGCACTCTTCGCCGTCGGGCTGAACCGGGGCGACCCACAATTGCCTTGCCCGCGACGCACAGGCTCCGGTGCACTGGCCCGATGGACCCCACCGCACGAGACCTCTTTCCCGACTTCACCGTGGTCGAGCGCCTCGACACCTCTCCCGAGGTGCTGGACCACGCGGGCATCGTCCTGGCCCAGGGGCGGCACTCCTGGTACAGCGGTCACTACCACCAGGAGAGCTTCGCGGGCCGCGCCCGCTACCTCTTCGCCGGGTCCCCGACCTACCGAGGCGTCCCGACGGACAAGCTCGTGATCGGCAACTTCTGCCAGTTCGCGTCCGGGACCACGTTCCTGTTGGGCGGCAACCAGGGGCACGACATGGACGCCGTGACGCCGTACGGGTTCAACTTCGTCGAGGGGGCGGCCGACGCGTGGAGGCCCGTCGGCGACACGGTCGTCGGGCACGAGGTCTGGTGCGGGTACGAGTCGACGATCCTGGGTGGGGTGCACGTCGGGGTCGGAGCAATCATCGGGGCGCGCGCCGTCGTCGCGAAGGACGTGGCGCCCTTCTCGGTCATCGTGGGCGACGGGCGCGTGGTGCGCCACCGGTTCGACCCGCTGCGGCGCAAGCTGCTGTGGCGCGCCCGGTGGTGGACCTGGGACGACGAGCACGTCCGCGAGGCGCTGCCGCTCCTCCAGGGTGGGGACGTCGAGGCGCTCGCCAGGTCGGTGGGCATCACACCCGACGACGTCGCGCACGACCCGGACCCAGCCCACCTCACGGGAGCGCGGGCCGCGCTGCCGTGACCGGCGAGGCGGTCGGCCGCCCCGGCTGACCGCCCCGGAGCTCCTCGGCTCGACACTCCTCGAGAAAAGCACGAAGGCCAGGAACCTTGCGGTTCCTGGCCTTCGTGTTCTGTGCGCCCGGAGGGATTCGAACCCCCAACCTTCTGATCCGTAGTCAGAAGAAAGTGGAAGTAGACTAGGAAGAGAGGGCCATTAGGCCCCTCGATACGTCCACGACATCTTCGATAGTTCCGACTGGTCGGCTACAGTGTTGGCTACACACGGACAGGAGTTCCCATGACCGCACGACGCCGCCGCGAACACGGCACAGGAGGCGTGTACCAGCGCGCGTCCGACGGCCGCTGGATCGCCACCATCGAGGCCGGCACCACCATCAGCGGCACACGCCGACGCATCACCGTCTCCGCGAAGACCGAGGCCGAGTGCAAGGCCAAGCTCAAGAAGAAGCGTCAGGAGATCGACCGCGACGGCGCACCCGCCGCCGGAGTACACGGCAGCACCACGGTCAAGACCTGGGCCGCCGAGTGGCTCAAGATGCACGAGCGCGCCGTCCGACCGAAGACGTTCGCGACCGACCGCTCGAGCGTGGGGCGCTGGATCGTCCCGACCATCGGCCGCCGACGCCTCGCCGAGCTCACCCCCGCGGACGTCCGCCAGGTCACCACTGCCGTCAGCGACGCCGGCCGCTCGTCCACTACGGCCCGGTACGCCCAGGGCGTCCTGACCCGCATGCTGCGCGCTGCGATCGTCGAGGGCCACGCCGTCCCCCAGCGCGTCCTGATGACGAAGGCGCCCGCGAAGGCGGCATCCACGCGCGGCGCGATCCCCATCGAGCAGGCCAAGGCAATCCTCGCCATCGCCGCGGACCAGCCGGGCGGGTCCCGCTGGGTCGCCGCACTCCTGCAGGGCATGCGGCAGGCCGAGTGCATCGGTCTCACCTGGGACTGCGTCGACTTCGACCGCGGCCTGATCGACGTGTCCTGGCAGCTGCAGCAGCTCCCGTACAAGGACCGCGCCCGGGGTGTCTTCCGCGTCCCAGATGGCTACGAGGCGCGACAGCTTCGACTGTCGTGGCACCTGGTGCGCCCGAAGACGTCTTCCGGCTACCGGGTGCTGCCCATGCTGCCCTGGTTCGCGACGTCACTGCAGACGTGGAAGGCGATCGCCCCGGAGAGCAAGTACGGGTTGGTCTGGGCCCGTCCGAACGGCGACCCCCTGGATCCGCCGGAGGACAGCGAGGCATGGAACGCCACCCAGGAAGCCGCCGGCGTCGCCAAGGCGGACGGCGAGCGGTACACGCTGCACGAGGCCAGGCACACGACCGCGACGCTCCTGATGGAGGCCAACGTGCCGGACGTCGTCGTGACGTCGATCCTGGGGCACTCGAGCATCGTCACGTCGAAGGGGTACCAGCACGCCGCGGATCGGCAGACGCGTGACGCCATGGAGCAGGTCGCCAGCCTCCTGGGGCTCGGGTCCTAGCAGGCGCGTTCGACGCGGTCGAGGCGCTCAACGATGAGCGTCTTCTCTGCGTTGCTGAGGCGCGTCAGGCGGCGCCACAGGACCTCAGCTGGGACGTCGAGGTGCGCGGAGGCCATGTCGAGGTTCTGCGGGTGGAGGGCCATGGCTTCGGCGATCTCGCCGACGTCGTCGAGGAGGCGGTCGGCGGCGAGGTTGTCAGCCTCACGCTCCCACCGGATGGCGAACCACTTTCCTGGCGCCTGGTGGGTGTGGTGCCTGAGGTCGATGTGCGCTAGCTCGTGCGCGAGGGTGGCGTTGCAGTTCGCCTGGTCGAGGTCGACGTCGAGGACGATGACGTTCTCGGTGGAGATCCAGGCTCCCCGTAGCGGCGCGATCTTAGCGAGTCCGATCTTCACATCGGGGTGCCGCGCTGCTGCGTCATGCCACGGGGAGTGCCTGCCCATCCTGCCTCCTACTTGCCCTGCCTGATCTCTCGCGCTACCTGCAGCGCCCGCAGTTTGGCTGCGGTGACGACTTCGTCGCGCTCCTCGAGCGAGAGCCCATCGAGCGCGGAGGCGTCGATGTCGAGGAGGATGCCTTCCCCGACGTGTAGCGACGCTCCCACATTCGGCTCTTCGATGCCGCGCGCGACACGGTCGAGGTACCCGGGGGCCCAGTCGAAGTAGGTCTCGATCTTGCCGAGGCTGGTGGATCGCGGCCACCGCTGGCCGTTGAGGAAGTCGTTGACTGTTCCGGGGTCGAGCTTGGCTTCGCGGGCTAGGCGCGCCGGCTCGATGGACCGCTCTCGGAGGGCGGCTCGTACTGCTTCTCGTGCCTTGTCGTAGTCAGGCATGGGGAACCCCTCGCTGTGGTCACTGTGTCTCCGTCGTCTTCATGGAACACCAAGGATGTCGGTCTGAACAGTACGGAACTCTACACGGTGTGAGTGGCAAAGATGCTGGTCAACTGGGGTCTATTCGACCCTGCACAAGGCGAGTCCGGGTGAACTTCCGTCTCATCTTCCATGTTCGACGTTGACATCGTCGGATGTAAGTGGAACTATCGGAGACATCAAGGGAACAACGAAGGAGTTCCCCAGACACACGGAGTCCCCGATGCCACGCACTTCCACGAAGACCCGCCCTGTCACCCAGCGCGTGTCCCGCTCGGTGTCCACGTTCGCCGCCGCCCTGGACCTCCCCGCGTCCTCGGTCTACGACCTCATCTACTCCGGCCGGATCGAGGCCAAGCGCGCCTCCAACGCCCGAGGCGCCCGGTACCTCATCACGACGACGCCCGAGGAGTACCTCGCGAGCCTCGTCGACGCCTGACGCACCTGCTTCACCCCGCACATAGCAACGGGGCCCGGCGCATCCACCACAGACGACCGGACCCCATCACTCGAGAGGAACACTACCGATGGACAGGTACGAGAGGAACCTCGCGCTCCGCGAGGACGCCCCATCCGAGGCCGAGCTGGAGACGCTCGCGGACCTCATGGCTGACGAGGCCGAGCGCCGCTGGGAACTGGCAGGCGACCGATGAGCGCCACCCCCATGTTCCTGCTGCAGCTCGTCGAAGCGAACCACGTCGAGAACGAGTTCTTCACCCTCGGCGGTGCTGGCTTCACGACGGAGGGCGACCGCGCGGCCAACGTCGCAGCAATCTCCCGCGACTTGAACGGCCACGACTGCGAGACCGCCGACCGCTGCTACCTGGTCGAACTCCTCGACCCCCGCGACGGGTTCACGCTCGACGACGCGCTCGAGGTCTCTGAAGCGACGGCCCACGCACTGCTCGGCGTCGACGACTTCGAGCCGCTGCGCCAGGCAGAGCGTCGGACGTTCACCGCAGCCTTCGAGGCATCCCGATGAGCGGCTCGGAGGACCTGATCGACGCCGGCCGGGAGTTCACCGCAGCCCAGCTGCTCGGGATGCAAGCCGACTTCGCAGCCGCCGTCGAGAGGCGTCGCTTCCGGTACGACCAGTGCGACGCGACCTGCAGCACGGACTGCGGCCACTGCAAGGGGCAGGGCCGACCGGCTCCTCTCGCGCCGAGGGCGACGTGAACCCGCTGGGTGTGGCGATCGTCCTCGCCACCGCGACCGCCCTCACTGTCACAGCCGTGATCTACGGGGTGTCCGCTCCCCCGCTCTCCGGCGCCCAGCTCGTCGCAGCCCCCGCCCTGCTCACGGCAGCCGCATGGCTGCTCCACCGACTCGCACGAACCGCACGGAGGCACCACCCATGACCACCACCAAGACCCAGTGGGCCGTCTGCTACTGCAGGGACGGACTCCACGCCACGCCCGACCACGAGTCGTGGCAGGACTCGCCCAACGAGCCCCACCGGACGCTGACCTTCTACGAGCCCCTCGCGCACATGCTGACGCAGGAGCTCACGTCGACCGTGACCGTCGCCGAGTACGGGCCCGCGACCTCGCAGGCCCTCGCCCTCGCTGGCGGTGCAGGATGACCGCCACCGAAGACCGCGTCCTGGTCCCCGGTTCTCCCGAGCACCTCAGCCTCGTCACCGCATCCAAGGTCGCGGCGATCATGGGCCACTCGCCCTGGGCGTCACCCCTGTCCGTATGGCAGCAGATGAAGGGCGTCGACCCGGGTGCAGCGCAGACCCGGGAGCAGTCCCGCGGCCACTACCTCGAGCCCGCCGTCATGGCGTGGTGGCAGGACCAGCACCCCGAGTACACGCACGTCGCCGAGCAGACCGTCCTGTCCCGCGGCGAGCTCCCCTGGGCTGCCGCCACCCCGGACGGCATCGCCACCGGTGACGGCGTGCCCATCGTCGGCGTCGAAGCGAAGACCGCAGCCGACACCCGCGATGCCTGGGGCAAGCCCGGCACCGACGAGATCCCTCTCTACTACGCCATCCAGGCCATGTGGCAGATGCACCTCGGCGGACACCAACTCACCTACTTCCCCGTGCTCGGCGAGTACCTCACGTTCTCCGAGTACGTCATCGAGTACGACCCCCTTGTCGGGGCCGAGCTCGAGCGGCAGGCGTTCGAGTTCTGGGAGTCGCTCCTGTACGACGACGCCCCGCCGCTCGACGACCACCCGGCCACTCTCGAGTCGCTGCGCCGCGTGTACTCCGACATCGACAAGGCGACCGACGTCTACATCGGGACCGACCTGGCCCGCCGCTACGTCGCCGCGGTCGAGGCGGAGAAGGCCGGCAAGGCGGCGCTGACGGCCGCGAAGTCGGAGATGTCGAAGGCCATGACGAACGCCCGCCGCGCTCTGGTCGTGGTCGGTGAGGACGCGCTCCTCGTCGCCACCCGTCAGGCCGCAGCCAACGGCGCCCCGTACGTGAAGGCCGCCCCGAAGCTCCCCACCATCCCCTCGGAGGACTGACCCGTGACTGACCTGACCGTGCACCAGCCCGGCGCCCCCGCGGCGCTCAACGACAAGATCCGCTACGCCCAGGCACTCTCGGGGTCGAACCTGCTCCCGAAGCAGTACCGGGACCAGCCCGCGAACCTGCTGTTCGCGCTCGAGTACGCCGACGCCCTGGGGGTCGCGCCGATCAACGCGATCACGTCGATCCACGTGATCGAGGGCAAGCCGTCGGCGTCGGCCGACCTGATCGCGTCGCTCGTTCGCCGCGCCGGGCACCGCCTGCGCGTCTCGGGCGATGACACGTTCGCCGAGGCGACGATCCTGCGCGCGGACGACCCGGACTACCCGTTCACGGTCCGGTGGGACATGGCGAAGGCGCGCCAGGCCGGGCTGACGGGGAAGGGCGTGTGGAAGGCGTACCCGTCCGCGATGCTCCGCTCGCGCGCCATCACCGAGGTCGCACGCATGGCCGCACCCGACGCCCTGTTCGGGGTGATCTACACGCCCGAGGAGCTCGGCGCGGAGGTGGACGCGGCCGGGGACGTCGTCCAGTCGATGTCCACGCCTGGACGTCAGGTGTCCGCACCGGTGGCGGACCGATCCGGTATGGCTCGGCTCCGCGCTGCCGTGCACGTCGAGGAACCCGCGGCACCCGTCGCGCCGGACGCCCCCGTGGACGTCGTGGACGCCGAGGTCATGGCGAGCCCCGAGCAGCGAAACGCCGTGATCGTGGCCCTCGCCGCGGACGGCGTCCCGGAGGACCCCGCGTCCATCCTCGCGGCCCTGTCCGAGCGGGTGGGGCGCGAGATCTCCCACACGCGCGACCTGACGGCGGACGAGGCAGAGCAGATCCTCCTCACCCTCGGCGGTGCCGCATGAGCGCCCAGTTCTGGATCGGGCTCGCCGTCATCCCCGTCGGCGCGCTCGCCTACCTCGGCCTGGCCTGGGTGATCGCCAACGGATGGGAGCTGTGGGAGAAGACGCTGCGTCGCCTTCGCCCGTTCCACCTGCCCAATGAGCGAAACGCTCACCTCGGGGCCTACGTCGCCGAGTGGCCTGGGAAGGTCCGCCAGCTCACGCTTCCCGGCGCCTGGGTGATCGTCATGACCGAACGCCCCACAGGCGGCGAAGCGTTCCACCAGCGAGTCAAGGCAACCCGCGCACGCATTCGGGGGGTTCAGGGGTGACCATCTCTCACCGCCCGGCCCGCATCAACCCCGACACCCGACACGCACTCACCATCGCCATGCTCGGGACGCTCGGCATCGTGTCCATCAGCTTCACCCTGTCCTTCGCCGGGCTGTCCGCGATCGCACCCTGGGCAGCCGTCCCGGACAGCCTCGCGTGGCTCGTCCCGCTGTTCGTCGACGGCGCGATCCTCGTCTACACCTACTCCGCGTTCGCAGCGAGGGCCCGCGGCGAATCCACCGTCCGCCCGTGGACGTGGGTCGTCCTCTGGACAGTGGTGTCCAGTGCGACCAACGCCGCGCACGCATGGTCGTTCGGACCCCAGGGATGGGAGGGCATCGTCGGCGCGATCTTCGCCGGCCTGTTCCCCATCGGATCCCTCCTCGGGACGCACGAGATCGCCGACCGCATGATCGCCCGTCCTGACCGGGACGCCCTGGACACCCCTGTCCCGGCCCCCGTCCAAGTCACCGGACACGCCGTCCGCGCCGAGCTCGTCCCGACGGCGTCCGCGATCGCCACCGTCCTTGACCGGGACACGGAGATCCTCCGCCTGTCCCGCGACGAAGGCCTGTCCGTCCGCGCCATCGCCGCCCACCTCGGCATCGGCAAGACCACCGTCCACAACGTCCTCACCGCACACGGGGAGCCCGCATGACCAGCAACACCCCACCACCACGACCGACCCACCCGTTCTTCGAGGCCCTCAACTACAGACCTGAGCCGTGGGAGGACCTGGCACTCTGCCGGCGCTTCCCGAACGAGTCCGACGCCTGGACCGTCGGCAAGGCCGGCGGCGACGACGCCGTCGAGATCTGCAAGACCCAGTGCCCCGTCCGACAGGCCTGCCTCGACTCTGCGATCCGTCAGGAGGGCACGGAGAACCTGGCCCGGATCGCCACCATCCGCGGCGGGCTCCGCCCCGAGGAACGCGCCAACCTCGCCCGCGCTGCCCGCGCAGCAGCAGCGCAGGAGGCGGCGGCATGAGCGTCACCGTCTACACCCAGCCCGCCTGCCAGCCCTGCCTGGCCACCAAGCGGCTCCTCACCAAGCGCGGCGTCGAGTTCACCGAGATCGACGTCACCCAAGACGCCGAAGCGCGCGAACTCGTCCGCAGCCTCGGGTACCTCGAGGCCCCCGTCGTCATCGCCGGCGACACCCACTGGTCCGGGTACCGCCCCGACCAGATCCACGCACTCACCAAGGAGAACTGACCATGGCCGGAGACACCCAGATCACAATCGTCGGCAACCTCACGGGCGACCCGGAGCTCCGCTTCACGCCAGCCGGGGCCGCCGTCGCAAACTTCACGATCGCGTCCACGCCTCGCACGTTCGACCGCCAGGCTAACGAGTGGAAGGACGGCGACACCCTGTTCATGCGCTGCTCCATCTGGCGCGAGGCAGCGGAGAACGTCGCCGAGTCCCTCACGAAGGGCATGCGCGTCATCGCCCAGGGCAACCTCGTCCAGCGGTCCTACGAGACACGCGAGGGCGAGAAGCGCACCGTCGTCGAGCTCCAGGTCGAGGAGGTCGGGCCGTCGCTCAAGTACGCCACGGCGAAGGTCACCCGCGCTCAGCGCACCAGTGGTGGGGTGACCCGGCACGCCGCGGGTTCCGTGCCGGGCGCCTCCGGCGAGGACCCGTGGGCCACGACCCCCGCCCCGGCCGGCACGGGCCGCTTCACCGACGAGCCGCCCTTGTAGCCATGTCCCCACAGTCGCGCGTGGTGTCGGTCGTCCTGCCGGCCGACACCACGCTCAACTCCAACCGCAGAGCAGACTCCGCGCCCTACCGACGCGCTCCACGCACCGACGCGATCCGTAGCGCCTTCCGCCACGCCGCCCACGGCGTCGCGCCCCTCACCACCCCCGTCCACGTCGGACTCCAACTCGAGTTCGGCCGCAACGCCCGCCGCGACGCCCCCAACTGGTGGCCCACCGCCAAGGCCGCGATCGACGGCCTCGTAGACGCCGGCCTCATCACCGACGACTCCGACAAGCACGTCACTCGCACCGTCTTCCCCGCCCACACCACAGACCCCGCACTCCGCGCCGACCGCACCACCGGTGCGCGAGTGCGCCTCACCATCACGATCACGGAGGACCACTGACATGGGCCGCGACTTCGCTCCCGTCAACATCTCCATCTGGCAGGACGACGACTTCCGCGCGCTCCCGCCCGCTGCGCAGCACCTGTTCTTCGTCCTCTGGACCCACCCTTCGCTGTCTTACGCGGGGGTGGTCGACTGGCGGCCCGGTCGCATCTCGGCCATGGCCGGGGCGTGGAGCGTCGAGGACGTGCAGGCGGCAGCGGACTGCCTCGAAGCGCGCCTGTTCATCGTCATCGACCCCGTCACCGAGGAGTGCCTGATCCGGTCATGGGCCCGCTGGGACGGCCTCCTCAAGCAGCCCCGGATGGCGGTGTCGTTCGCGAACGCGTGCGCCGACGTCGCGTCGATGGCGCTCCGCGGCGTCCTCGTGCACCAGACGCAGAAGCTCCACCAGATCGAGCCTGCTCTCGCTGGGTGGGCCAAGCCGCAGGTGCAGACGATCCTCGCGAAGACCGGCCTCGACCCTCGCGCCAGGGCCTTGCCGAAGGACCCGTTTGGGGATGGGTTTACCCCTGACTTTCCCCCTGGGTTTGGGCCTGGTTTGGGGGAAACGGTGGGCAGCGTTTCGGGGTCGGTTGAGGGGTCGGTTTCGGTACCCCCTACTCCTGCTCCTGCTCCTGCTCCTTTACTCCTGTCTGGTCACGTTGCCGACGACGCACCTTCCACAGCTCCCGCTGACGCGGTCGCCAAGCCGAAGAAGTCGACGAAGGACGGCACTCGGATCCCGGAGCCGTTCGTCGTCACTCCGGCAATGGTCGAGTGGGCCCGCACTGAGACCCCGGGGCTCAACCACAAGGCCACCACAGACCGGTTCGTCGACTACTGGCGCGCGGCACCCGGCGCCAAGGGCGTGAAGCTCGACTGGGTCGCGGTCTGGCGCAACTGGCTCCGCAAGGAGCACACCGACACCCTCGCCCCAGCCCGACCAAGTGACGGGCCCAAGCCCGTCGTCTACGACCAGTGGCGGCACCGCTGATGCGCGGCGACACCATCCACGACGCCGAGAAGGCCGTCGTCGGAGCCGCGCTCATCAACCCCGACACCATCCGATTCACCGCCGAGCACGTCCAGCCCACCGACTTCGAGAACGTCCTCCTCGGGAAGGTCTACGGCCTCATCGTCGGCATGCGGTCCGCAGGCCTGCCCGTCGACCCGATCGCTGTCGACAAGGCAGCCCGGGAGCAGAAGATCCCCGGCGTCAACGGCGCCTCCCTCCACGAGCTGATGTCGACCACGCCGACCGCCGCGAACGCGGGCTACTACGCCCGCATCGTCTACGAAGGTGCGATCCGGCGCCGACTGCAAGCGTTCGGGCAGCGGGCCATGCAGCTATCCGGGGCCGCCGTCGACCTGAACGAGGTCATGTCCGCGGCCCGCGACGAGTGGGACGCCGTCCGCGGCTCGATCAGCAGTGAGCTCGTCGCGAAGCCCCTCGGGGAGATCCTTGACGGATCCGACGAGTACGACTGGCTCATCCCCGGACTACTCGAGCGCCAGGACCGCCTCATCCTCACCGGTGGCGAAGGCGCCGGGAAGTCGACCCTCGTCCGGCAGATCGCGATCATGTCCGCCGCCGGCATCCATCCGACAACGTTCAACCGCATCCCCCCGATCCGGGTCCTCGTGGTCGACGCCGAGAACAGCGAGAAGCAGTGGCGCCGCAACGCCCGCCCACTCACGGCGAAGGCCCGCGAGAACGGCAGCGCTGACCCCTCCGAGACCTTGCACGTGGCGTGCATCCGCCGCGTCGACATCACCACCGAGAAGGACCTCGGATCCATCCACCGCCTCGTCGACGAACACCAACCAGACCTGCTCGTCATCGGCCCGCTCTACCGCCTCATCCCCCGCGCCATCAACTCCGATGACGACGCCGCACCGATGCTCGCCGCACTCGACACGCTCCGAGCACGCGGTCTCGCGCTCGTCATGGAAGCTCACGCCGGCCACGCCACCACCCGCGGCGGCGACCGCGACCTGCGGCCCCGCGGGTCATCGGCCCTCATGGGCTGGCCGGAGTTCGGCATGGGCATTGCCCTCGACCAGACCGAGAACGACCTCGCTCACCTCGTTCGCTGGCGAGGCGATCGCGACGAACGGGACTGGCCGAACGACCTACGCCGCGGCGGCTACTGGCCCTGGATGTAGCCACGGCACGCGCGACGGGGGCAGGAGCGGACGAACAGGCCCGCCCGGCACTCCGGACCATCCCGGCCGCGAACTCGTCTCAGAACAGCGCGGAACTCGTCTGACTCACCTCTTGCTTAGTTCCACTTTTACCCGCTAGAGTTCCAATGTCATCCACCACAGACAAGGACCTCTCCCCATGGACCAGCCCACGATCCGGCCACTGCGCGAAGCGCACCCCGGCCTGACCGACGTCATCGCAGACGCCGACGGCCACACCAAGGACGGCGCCCACCCGCTCCGCACCCTCTTCCAGATCACGCCCGACGGCCGCCTCGTCTGGGCCGACCGATGAAGGGCCGTCACGCCGCGCCGGCCAACGTCCAGCTCGAGACCCGCGCCTACACCGCCGCCGTCACCGGCGACCTTGGCCCCCTCCGCGGGAAGCGGCACAAGACCGGCGCGAGCCATGTCATCCGCGCCCTCCGCAACGCCTGGAACCAGTCCACCGAACGCACCCACACCGGAGCCCCAGCATGAGCCCCGCACCGATCGTCCAGTCCGTGTCGACCGAGTGGGTCGAGGCCCTGCCCGT
Source organism: Oerskovia sp. PE-21s (assembly GCF_056158145.1). Classification (NCBI taxonomy): domain Bacteria; kingdom Bacillati; phylum Actinomycetota; class Actinomycetes; order Micrococcales; family Cellulomonadaceae; genus Oerskovia; species Oerskovia sp. PE-21s. Next base: position 330,268 of record NZ_JBUXJM010000004.1, on the reverse strand, counting down.
CGGCACCCCGCTCCACTGCACCGCTGCACACGGCCGCACCGTCCTCGCTATCAAGGTCGGCAACGCCCAGACCCACGGCCGCGACGTCTGGCAGACCACCGACGGCGCCACCGTCACCGCGTTCGCCATCAGCATCGCCAACCCGCGCCGACTCGAGATCATGACGGCCGCAGCATGAACGGCGTCCGGAAGATCGAGCGCCTCGACCCCGAAGGCCAGCTCTTCGTGAGCCTGACCGAGGCAGTCGACCTGGACGACCTCTTCCTGGACCTGCTGCACCAGGGGGAAGGGCAGATGTTCGTCGAATACGACATCGACTTCCCGAGCGCGCTCTACGCGCCCGGGTGGTCGACCGGTGAGGTCGACGTCGGCCGCTACCGCACCGTCCCGTGCTTCTGCGGCGAGGGCCACACCTTCGACGTCGTCCCGGTCGAGGACGAGGACACAAAGCGCGGCTCCTTCCTCGGGGTGATGGCCCGATGAGCGACCACATCAGCCGATCGTTCGACAGCCACCCGCTCGAGGACGCCTGCCCCTGCCCCCAAGAACCGTGCGGGCTCATCGACGGCAGCCGCATCGACCCCGCCTGCGCCCAGCACTCCCTCGCCGCGGGCAAGACCATCCGCCAGTCCCACACCGCCGAGAGGTGCCCCATGACCGCCCCGACCACGCGTCGCACGAAGCGCCGCTACGCCCACGAGCTGTACCCACACCCCGACGAAGGGCAGGTGCGCCCACTCGCGGTCGAAGTCCCGTACCTCTACTCGCGCTTCGTCGGCCTCGACGTGTCCGGCACCGAGTGGTCGCGGGCAGAGCCGAAGGACATGGGCGACCGCATCATGAACCTCGTCGAGGCGGCGCGCGCCGCGCTCCTCGCGGACGCGCTGCAGCAGGGCATGACCGGTGACGAGGCTTGGCTCTGGGCGAACGAGCGTGCCCAGGACGGCATGGAGTGCGCCTGGGAGAGGGCCCACGACCACGGCGTGCCGGTCGACCGGATCAAGCCCTACCCGTGCGGCCCGGCTCCCACGCAGCACGACCACTACAGCGAGCGTGACCAGCGCGGCAGCCGCCGACTCACCTACGCACCTGGCGCAGAGGACGACTGCACCGACTGCACCGAACCGATCCTCGAGGAGACCCCGTGACCGCCCCGACCTCACCGAAGCCCCTGACACCGGCCGACCTCACGGTATCCAAGGATCCGGCCACAACCTTGGACAACGGAGCGGCCAACGCAGGGTTGCGCACCGCCCTCGCCACGGCAATCGACCGTGCCGACCCTCCTGGCGGCTTGCGCGCCGGGACGCCATCCGTCTCGGTAGCCGTCCTGCGTGCCCTGCTCGCCGCTCACCCAGCGCCCGACGACACCCCCGAGGAGTCCTGATGTTGAAGAAGTGGTCCGAGGACCAGATCGCATGTTTCGTCGCCGAGAGTCGTGCGGCGTATGGGGACGAGCACACGCACGCTTTCGAGTGCAGCACCTGGCGAGGGCGCAACTACATGGGCGGTTGCGACTGCCACCTTTCGGAGGAGTCCTGATGACCAACGACGATGACCTGCGCACCGCCCTCACCAAGCTGCGAGACATGTACCTCGCCGACTCCGACGACCAGAGCCCGGCGGCTGTCGCTGCCAACCTCGATGCCCTGCTCGCCGCTCACCCGGCACCAGAGGCGGACGAGGAGCGCGTTGAGCGTGCCGTGCAGCGTTGGGCGCACGAGATGGGGCTGCTGCCGGACGAGATCGACGGAACGCACTACCAAGCGATGGCCGCTGCCCTGTCAGAAGCCGCCCACCCCGCCCCGGTGTCCGGCCCCCGGCGCGAGGACGTGGCGCGGTGCATGTACGCGCTGAACGCCCGGCGCTACGGCTGGTCCAACCCGCTCGACTGGGCGGAGGTGCACGAGTCTCGCCGCGAGGAGTACCTGGGCTACGCGGACGTTGCCCTGGCCGTGCTCCCTGCCCCGCCCGTGGTGGACGAGGCGGCGCGCGTGCTGGGGCAGGCCGCTGACGACATGGAAGCGGTGATCGCACTCGGTGACGCTGCGGAGAGCACGGCTGTCCCGGCCGGCACGACGGGCGTCGGTTCCGCAATCGGGGCGCGCGATGCCCTGTACGAGGACCCCGTCACATGGCTGCGCGACCGCGCCGCCCGCCTGAGAGGAGCAACCCGTGGCTGACGAGTACACGCCCACGACCGACGAGGTGCGCGAGGTCGTCATGGGCGCCGCCGACCGGTGGACCATGACCCACCGCGAGCGGGGTGAGGCGCTGGACCGGTTCCTGGCCGCCCATGAGGTGGAGGTTCGGGAGCGCATCGCCCAGGACATCGAGGACCTCCCGAGCCGGTCGGTGACCGGGGTCCCCCACTACGCGGCCTACATCCGCGAGCACGCCGCCCGGATCGCGAGAGGAGCAACCCGATGACCGCCGCAAGTCGGTTCAGCAACGCTCTTCGGTACCGCGATGACTACCACCCGAACCAGACGCAGCTCACCCCGCCCTACGCGCTAGAGCCGATCCGTGCCGCTCTCGGCGGCCACATCGGACTCGACCCCTGCACCGAGCCCGACAACCCCACCAGGGCGCGAGAGTTCTACAGCCTGCCCGTCGACGGGGCGGAACTGCCCTGGGATGCGGACTCCATCTTCGTGAACCCGCCCTACTCCCGAGCAAAGGAGCGGTGGGTCCGCAGGTGCATCGAAGCAGGAGCGGGGGGCGCTCGTGTGGCACTTCTGATCCCAGCCCACCCGGACACCCGCATCTTTCAGGAGGCTCTCGCGATCGCGCACTCGGTGACGTGGGTCAAGGGGCGGCTGAAGTTCGGCATCCCGCGAGACAACGGCCGTCAGCAGGCCGCCTCGCATCCAAGCGCGATCCTCGGCTGGGGGCTTGACCTCGCCCCGCTTCACGTCCTGGGGCACACCGTCCCACTCGGAAACGACCGCGTCGACGAGAGGGAAGCGTCATGACCGCCCCTGACTACGTGGCCCAGGTCGCCGGGCTGCTGGGCGTGCACAAGGCGCGGGGCTTCTCGCACACCGACGAGTGCGCCTGCGGATGGGCCATCCCGGACGCGAACGGGTGGCCGAACCACGTTGCGCACCGTACGCATCAGGCGGAGGCGCTGGCTGCTGCGGGCCTGATCCCCACGCACACCGAATGGGGCGTCAGGGTTGCACGTCGAGTGGTCGAGTACGGCCCGAACGACGCAGACGCCGCTGCCTACGCGGCCAGCACCGGGTGGACCCTCGCCTCCCGCACTGTGACCGACTGGAAGGACGCATCCGATGAGTGACCTGAGCGCACACTGCCCGACATGCGGCGACATCGAAGAGCTCGCCCTGCTGTTCGCCCCGACCTGCTTCACCATCTCGTCCGAGTACCTGGACATCGACTGCGACACCTGCGAAGAGAACGGGGCTCCCGCATGACTGACGCACGCGCCTGGCTTGACCAGGTGGACGCACGCGACGACCCGGCCCTCGTCGCGGCGTATGCGACCGCCGCACTCCGCGCAGTACTAGACCTGCACCAAGAGGACCTGTACCGAGGGCACCCGCACCTCAGCAACGGGTGCAAGACCTGCGGCGGCGACTACCCCTGTCCGACCGTGAAGGCTGTCACGACCGCACTGGAGGACGCATGAGCACCGACGACCTGGTTCGACGCGCGAGGGAGGTCGCCTCCTGGGCGCCGACAGCGTCCGCACCGGCCCTCCTCATCGAGCTGGCCGACGAGGTAGACCGACTACGGGCCGAGAACGAGCGCCGCAAGCGGACGTCCGCCATGCACATCGAGATCATCGACGGACTACGAGCCGAGCGTGATGCGGCGCGGGCAGCACTCGAACGCGTACGGGCCGTCGCCGACGCCGCCGAGGCGCTCTCATCACCAGGGCGACCTTACTGGACCAGCCACATCCGCACCGCCCTCGAAGGGGAGTCATGACCCGCATCGAAACCGTGGACCAGCTCGACGCTCATGGTGTTAGATCAACTGGTGTCCAACGCCGAACAGATCGCCCGCAATGCGGTAGGCACGTGCCCGCACTGCAACCGAGATGCACACTTCAAGACCGAATTTGGTCACGCGCTCAATGGGGGCCTCTTTCTCCACGGCGCAGCCTGCCAGGGATGCGGCAGGGTTTCACTCGTGATCAAGGAAGACTTGTTCGACGAAACGCTCTACGAGATCATCTTGCCCAGCGAGCAGCCACGAGAACTGTCGGAATACGTGGCGCCTGAAGTGCGGTCGCTCTACCACGAAGCCAGCATCGCCGAGGCCGCCGGAGCCCTTCGTGCTGCTGGCGTCATGTACCGCGCGGCCGTGGAGGCCATCGTTAAGGAGCAGAAGACGTCGGGGAAGAACCTGTTCGAGCGCATCGACGACCTCAAGGTCGAGGCAGGCCTGAAGACAGACCTCCACGAAGCCAGGATGCTCGGCAACACGAGCATCCACGACGGCCTGCTCTACGACAGAGACGAGATCGAAGACGTCGCCAGCCTCATCGAGGAAGCGTGCGAGATCATCTACGTCCAGCCCCAGCAACGCGCGACGATGCGTGAACGCCGCAAAGCAAGACAGCTCGCTGCGAAGGCGCAGAAGACCGCAGCCACCAAGCCCTCCGCAAGTGACCCAACGCCCGGGCCGACCACCATCACACTCTAGTTTGGGAGCCCACTCGTGCCCGACGCCACCCCGACCGTTCCGGACCTGCCCGCGCTCGTAGCCTCGCCTCCCCCCGCGGGGCACCGACTGTTCGGAGCGATCGACCTGTCCGCTACATCGCCGGCAGGCGCCGCCCATGCCGTTGCAGCATTGCGGGAAGCGGTCGAGGCGAGTGGCCAACCCGCCTATGTCACCGTTGCACTTCCCCAGCTTCGGCAGCGGCGCGGGTTTGTGTTCGTCGGGGAGTGGGTCTCCTTGGATGACAGACCCGAAGGGACGATGCTCCACGTCGCGCCAGCTGACGGGAAGGCGAGCCGACTTCTGCCGGTTTCGACGATCTCCGGTCTCGCGGTGTATACCCCGGAGGTCACAGGCGCCGAGTGATGCGCCGCTACCCCGCACCACATCACCCCGCGAGGAGGCGACACCGATGGCCAAGGGCGACAAGCGCAGCAAGCAGAAGACCGGCCAGGCGACAGGCGGCATCGAGAAGTCGCCGTCGCGACGGCGACGAGAGGCAGACCAACGCCGGCGCGAGGAAGAGTCATGGGCGGCGCGCTCGGGCCCGGTTGTTGACGGCCGACTCGACGACGACGAGATCGCCGCTCTCTCCCCGGAGAGCTGACGACATGGCGGGGAGTCGCGCGTGCGAGACCTGTTCCGGAATCGGTCGTCTCACCGAGCGCAGGTGTCCGGTCTGCCTAGGGACGGGCAAGGTTCCCACGGGCGGGCGCCCCGGACGGAAGGCCCAGGCTCGCGCACAAGCACATGCCAGAGCTGCCGCCCGGTCTGCCAACGACGCCGCATACAGGGCCTCGCTCGGCGTCGCGCCAGACTCTGACCTGCCGAAGGCCGTGGGACAGACGGAGGGGCACGGGGGTCCGCAGAAGATCCGCCGCCGCCGCTGACTGGTCAAGGTTGAGCCCGCAACCTTGACCAACGGGAACGCAAGACCAGGTTGCTGAGACCGAGGCTTGCTAAGTGAACCCGCCGTTAGTCCTTCCTTCCTCTGACTCGGCCCACTCGCTGAGGTCGCGACACGGGTAGAAGCGCCAAGGGTTGTTCAGCCACGCGTTGCAGACAGCCACGTCGCTGGTACTCGCCTGCAGCAACGGCATGACACGGTCAAGCGCCTCCTTGTACGTCTCCACACTTGTGGGCCTCACGGGGATCGTCCGCGCGATCGCTTTCATGACTTCGTTGAAAGCCTCAGCGCGAGAGGTTACAGATCGTCGTAGACCGTCGCGTGCCGGTGCGACGAATCGAGCCGGAACTCCTACTACGCGACGCCCTGCCAAGGCTCGAACGCGCAGGTGCCACGACGAGACAGGGGTTGCAAACTGGGCCATCCGCGCAGGGTCCCACTCCTCGGCCACCATCTTGACCACTTCGAAGGACAGCTCAAGCTGTGCGTCGGCAAGCGCGGTCACTGCATCGTCGAGTTGGCGGCGTCGGTGCTGGCGAGACTCCCACCATGCCGTGAATGCGAACGTGACTGCCGCGGCGACGAGGCCAGCGATCCATCCCTGCGTTGCGTTGTCCACGCGGGGATATTCCCACAACGCTCTGGACTGACGTCCCGGCGGCCACAGATGCCGGCACCGTTGCGACGTGACCCGCTACGCTCCGGGGCATGAGCGTCGAGTGGGACATCCCGGTAGGCACCACCACCACCCGCAAGGCAGTCGCGAGCAGGTTCGGTGGGGCACTCTACGGAGGCATCGAACCCTCCAACACCACCCCGAACATCATGATCTTCACCGACCCCGAAGTCGGCGAACGCAACGGGTACAGCTTCGACGGATGGGACCCCACCGACTCCGACGTCTTCTACTTCACCGGCGACGGCCGCCACGGCGACCAGAAGCTCTGGAAGCGCAACCTCTCGATCTTCAACCACGTCGCACGTGGCAAGGTTCTCCGCCTCTTCCAGGCACCACCCGGACAGCGCGCCGGCACGAAGCAGCAGACGTACCTCGGGCCGTTCCGTGTTGACCCGGCGGAGCCATATCGGCGGGAAGACGCACCAGGAGCGGACGGCATCCTCCGCTCCGTGATCGTCTTCCGACTCCTCGCTGACGGCGAGACGACCCGCGGCACAGGAACAACAGCCCCTGCCCCAGCGGATCGCCCAACGGTTCAACGAGCTCCCCTCGAGCCGAACAACGCCCCCGAGGTCGAGCGCGCAGGCGCCGGCACGGTCGTCGCGGTTCGCCGCGAGTGGGACCTCGTCAACAGGTTCGTGACCGGCCTACTCGCAGACGGTCACGATGTCGAACGCCTCGAGGTCCGCCCACCCGGCCACGCCGGCTCGCTCTGGACCGACCCTTTCGACTTCACCACCAACACCCTGTACGAGGCGAAGGGCGCCACGACCCGCGACACCGTACGAACGGCGATCGGTCAGCTGCTCGACTACCGGCGCTTCATCGAGCCGGCACCCGTCTGCGCGGTCCTGCTGCCGGTCCGCCCACCACAAGACCTCGTCGACCTCATCCACTCCTGCGGGTTCACCCTCGTCTACGAGGACGGCAAGACGTTCACTACTGAGACGCCGTCGCCTTCCTGATTGCCCCCCCGGCCTGAGACCAGACCGCAACCTCGTCTAGCCTCAGGCCTCGTTGTGCTACTTCGAGAGTTCCTTGAGACCTGTAGCGAGAAGGTTGATTGCCCGCGCCAGCTCTTCGAAGGCGAGGTCACGTTCTGTGGCCTGTCCAGCGTTGCGCAGGTGGTACATGCGGTCCTGTGCGTTGATGGAGGCAACCTGGGCGTTTGCGAATGCGCGTTGCGCTTCTAGTTGAGACATGGCGCCGACCATAGCGGGAGCCGTCTACGGAATGCGGCGTGTCGGGCCGTTCTTCACCCGGTGACACCAGAAGACCCCCGGCTCGTCTTCGAGTCGGGGGTCTTCGTGTTGTTGGTGGCATGGCCGTCCTTCCGGTCTGCAGGTCCGGTTGGTGCGGTGCTGGGGCGGGGTTGGTGGGCCGCGGGTGCTGGTCATCGGGGGCCTTTCGTCAGGGCTGGGGTGGTGGGGGGCGCGCGTTCATGCTGGTCAACGTCACCGTGTCCGGTTTGCGTTCATGGTTGGAACTATACGCGGTCTAGTTCCACTGTCAACCGGCAACAGTTCCATGAACCACTCGCTACACCTACGCTAGTTCCATGACCAACCAGGACTGCGCACTCGACTGCGGCCGCGTAGTCCCAGACACCGCCTACGTCTGCCCACCCTGCGGCGCAGCCGCAACCCGCCTCCTCCAGTCCGTCCAAGACGAGCTCATCGAAGGCCCACCACGCCGCGTCATCCCCGGCCTCGCCACCGACCTCGAAACCGCCATCACCCGTGAAACCAACTTCGGCACCAGCGGCGCGTCCGGCGAGACCCCGGTCCTGTTCAACACCAGCGCGTCCGAAGCCCGCACCGTCCTGCTCTCCGCCCTCGCCACGTGGACTGCGCTCATCGCCGAGCAACGCGGCCTCCCCCACCCCGCCTACCTCCTCCGCGACCTCGCCGCCTTCCTTGAGCAGCAGGTCACCTGGCTCCGAGCCCAGGCCGCCGGCGCGGAAGCCCTCGACGAGATCACCGCGGCGCTCCGCAACGCGACCCGCGTCATCGACCGCCCTGCCGACCGGAAGTACGCCGGGCCCTGCACCACCCCCGACTGCACCGGCGAGTTCATCGCCTACGACCAGGCCCGCCTCGCCCGCTGCCGCGACTGCACCGCCACCGTCGAACTCACCACCCGCCAGGAGCAACTCCTCGAGCAGGCGAACGACATGCTCCTCACCGCCCCCCAGCTCGAGAAGGCCCTCGGTGGCCTCGGGACGGAGGTCCGGGCCAAGCGCATCCACGAGTGGTGCGCGCGAGACCGCCTCACGAACAGGGGCACACCCGACCGGCCCATGTACCGGGTCGGGGACGTCCGCCACCTCGCCGCGTTGGCAGCGGCACGCAAGGGAAGGAGGGTTGCCGAGTGAGCGCCGGCCTGCTGCGCCGAGCCACCACCAATGTCCGCGAGATCGCATAGGCGGGGCCCAAGCACAGACCCTCGGCTGGGCGGGGCGCCTGAGTACATCTACCGATAGACGTATCCAATTTCAGCGCAGACAACTACGCTCTCCGCATGACGCAGTTCTTTGTTCCCAACCTTGTTGAGGGCGCCGACCCTGAGGACTTCTATCAGAAGCTCGCCACCGCGGCGGGTGCGCCCGCGGCACCTCCCGATATGCGGATCCAATCTGTCGCCTGGACCTCCCGAACTGAATTGTGGACCGCTACGGTTGGAGAGCGGCTCAGGGGCGTCGGCCGGCAGACCGTAGGCACTGGCCCGAATCGTCGCGAGGTGGAGAGGCCTCTTACGGACCCAACAACCGTGGTCGCGATCTACCCAGGCTCACCAGTCAAAGTGGTTACCGACCGGATCTTCACCAACGGGCCATCCGCCTGGGAGCCTGTGATCCTCACAACCAGCCCTGCCAAGATCGTCTACTTCGATCCCCCAGCATCGGAAACCTCGACAGACACAGATGGGGCTCGCGAAGATGATTGAGGAGAAGTACACGGAAGTCCTACTGGTTGCGGTCTGATCTAGGTCCAGACCGGGTTTACTTCCGTTCTTCACCTGTTCCGCGATGGAACTCACCTCGGTAAACTATGGAACATGGCAGAACTCGACGACCTCCGCAAGGCAGCAGCCGCCCACCGCGACACCATCACCGCCGAAGCCGAAGCACGCGCCGCGCGAGACGCTGCGATCCTTACCGCCCACGGAGCTAATTACCCCTCCGACCAGATCATCGACGCGTCCGGCCTGTCCGGCGCCGGGTACTGGAAGGTCCTCGAACGCCACGGCGCCCCCAAGCGACCAAAGCACCGCCCAACCGAGGACACCCAGTGAGCCTGACCGTCGGCGACCTGACCCCGCAGCACATCGGCCACACCGTCACCATCGACGGGCCCGGTGCACGCGTCACGGGCCAGCTTCGGAACCTCCGCGTCGAGACCGACTGGATCACTGAGATGCACCTCGGGTCCGACGAGTCAGAGCAGGTCCCCGGAGGACAGACCATGACGCTCGCCGTCGGCACCTGGACCACCGAGAACCTGCCGCTCACGACACCCGTGGAGGTCGCACCGTGACGCTCACCGAGTTCCTCCTCGCCCGCATCGCCGAAGACGAAGCCGTGGCGCGCGATGCGCTCGCGCCGCTGGGGGACGGCCCCCACCGGGTCTTCTACTCCACGATCGGCCCACACGGTGACGACTGGGGGCTCTACACCTTCCACGTGCCGCCCGATCGCGTCCTGGCGGAGTGCGAGGCGAAGCGGCACATCGTCGAGCGCTGCCGCCCGCTCGTGGCAGTCGTCTGGCGGGAATCTGACCGGCTTCTCGCCAGCGCGTTCGACGAGACGCACATGCCGACCGTCGCGCACTCGACCCCGATCTGGCCGAACGAGCACGCCGAGGCGACACTGCGCGACCTCGCGCTCCCGTACAGCGACCACCCGGACTACGACGAGGCATGGCGGCCGTGACTCAACCCACCTGCGAGAAGTGCGGCCACCCCCACCCCGGCTGCACCGGCCACACCAAGAACGGCCCCCGCGCCGGACTCCCCTGCGCACGCCCCTGCCTGCCCGGCGAGACCTGCAACAGCCACGGCGGCGCCGCACCCCAAGTCCGCGCCGCGCGCCTTCGTCGCGCCCAGGAAGCGGAAGCCGCACGCCAGGTCGCGACCCTCGGCCTCGCCGTCGACATCACCCCCACCGACGCCCTGCTGCAGGAAGTCCAGTGGACCGCGGGGCACGTCCAGTGGCTCCGCACCAAGGTCCAGGAGCTCGACGAGCAAGCCCTGGTCTGGGGCACGACGACGGAGTCTGAGAAGGACTCCGACAAGAACGGCCGCGAGACCTCGTCCACGGTGTCAGCGAAGCCCAGCGTCTGGTACTCGCTCTACCAAGCCGAGCGCGCCCACCTCGTCGCCGTCTGCACGGCGGCGCTCAAGGCCGGCGTCGAGGAGCGCAAGGTCCGCCTCGCCGAACAGCAAGGCGACCTCGTCGTCGCCGTCATCCGCCGCATCCTCGACGGCCTCCACGCCGCACTCCTCGCTGCCGGGCTCACCGCGGACCAGCTCACCGACGCGTGGCAGACCGCTGTCGCCGACGTCGTCCCACGAGAACTCCGCGCCATCGCCAACGGCGCGTGACCGTCCCGCATGTCGGTGGTTCGCGCCATACTCGCCGCATGACCGCACCGAGTGAACTCAAGCCCGTCGGATACCAGCTCTGGTTCGCGCTCGGCGCGCTCATCCTCGGCATCCTGCTCGCCGTCGCCCAGGTCCCCGTGGTCCCGTTCCTACTCCTGGTGCTCGCGCTGGTCTGGGGCGTCATCGGCATCACGCGGATGGTGAAGATCCACCGGTACGTCACCCGACGCTGACCGGAATCCGCAGGGGTTACGTGCCCGATCTTGCGGTGATACGTTCATGTCGAATCGAAGGACGTGTCACAAGAGCCCGGTGAGCCGCACAGGCCCCGGGCTCTTCGCGTGCCCGGTTCAGCGCGGAAATCGCACACCACACACTCCCTGACGGAGTCGCCGGAACCCCGCGAACAACGGTCGAGACCAGCGCGGTGAGCGACCCGACCCGTCAGGGCCCAAGTCACTTCGAACGGCGAAGCACGATCATGTCCTTCGACTTGTCTCCCCATTCGAGAAGACCCTTCCGCGACTGGGACACCACCTCCCACCCTTCCCCCACAAGCGCGGCAAGTTGCTTGGCGCCACGCTTGCTCTGCGTGTCGATCTTGACGGTCTTCGTCTCGAACTTCGCGTCAGCCATCCCCGAAGGCTAGCGACGGCGTCGACCCCAGGGAGGGTGAAATGTCGCTCGCCTTCCTCGAGCACGCCGCACGCGCCTTCGAGCCCAAGGCAGACCCCTACCCCACCCCCGGGGCGCTCGCCCAGGCCGTCACCCCCGGCACGATCCAGACCCCCGCACTCGACGTCATCGACCAAGCCCTGATCGACGTCGAGGCAGGCCGCTGCGACCGCCTCGTGATCTCGATGCCGCCCCAGGAGGGCAAGAGCACCCGCGTCACGAAGACCGGGCCGCTGTGGTTCCTCCTGCGAAACCCCGAACGCCGCATCGTCGTCGCCTCCTACGCCGAGTCCCTCGCGCAGGAGTTCGGGCGCGACATCCGCACGTTCATCGCCTCCAACCAGGGCCAGGACGGCACGCTCGACCTCGGGCTACGCATCGCACCCGACAACGGCGCCGTCACGGCCTGGAAGCTCGACGGGCACCTCGGCGGAGTCCGCTCCGTCGGCATCGCCGGTGGCCTCACCGGGCGCCCCGCGGACGTCATGTTCATCGACGACCCGATCTCCAACATGGAGCAAGCCGAGTCCGAGACGTACCGCGAACGCGCGTGGTCGTTCTGGACGTCCGTCGCCCGCACTCGCCTCGCCCCCGGTGCGCCGGTCATCGTCATCCTCACCCGGTGGCACCACGACGACCTCGCCGGGCGCCTGCTGCGCTCCGAAGAGGGCCACCGGTGGCGGGTCATCAACATCCCCGCGCAGGCCGACCACCACCCCGAGAAGGGCGAGGTTGACCCGCTCGGACGCGAGCCTGGCGAGTGGATGGACTCCGCCCGACGGAACGAGAAGACCGGCGAGCAGCGATCCGCCGCCGAGTGGGAGTCCACCCGGCGTGAGGTCGGACCCCGCGTCTGGAACGCCCTCTACCAGGGCCGCCCCTCCCCCGACACCGGCGGCCTGTTCCCCGCCACGTGGAAGCGGTACGACCAGCCCATGTGGGTCGAACGCGCCGACGGGTCCCGGTGGATCCCCGGGCACGACTTCGAGCTCGCCCAGTCCTGGGACATGACGTTCAAGGACACCAAGGCCAGCGACTACGTCGTCGGGCAGGTGTGGCTCCGCATAGGCGTCGACCTCTACCTCCTCGACCAGGTCCGTGCCCGCATGAACTTCAACGCGACCTGCGAAGCCGTCAAGCGCCTCTCCGCACGCTGGCCCCAAGCCGTCCAGAAGTTCGTCGAGGACAAGGCCAACGGGCCCGCAGTCATCAACGCCCTGTCCCGCACGATCCCCGGGTTCATCCCGATCGAGCCCGAGGGGTCGAAGTTCGCGCGTGCGTCCGCGGTGAGCCCGCTCGCGCACTCGGGGAACCTCATCCTCCCGACCGCAGAGCTCCTCCCGAACGTGGAAGAGCTCGTCGACGAGTGCAAGACGTTCCCCGCCGGCTCCCACGACGACACGGTCGACACGATGTCGCAGGCCGCGAACCGCATGCTCCTCAACCCGCTCCTCGACGAGGACACGTTCGACTCCGACGACTTCGTCGACGACAACCCGCACGCCTACCTCGGCGGCTACTGACCCCTGGAAGGCGGTGACGTGTTGCGCATCCGCCAGATCTTCGGCATCCAGGAGTCCCCCGTCGTGACCGCCGCGCTCGAGCGTGCGCGCATCGCCGAGCAGAACGTCGAGCTCGCCGTCGAGTCCATGGCGGACCTCGAGCGCGCGCTGGACGACCGCGGCTGGGACGTCCTCAACGCCACTGGCGAGCGCGAGTTCTCCCGTGAGGGCCTGCGTCGCAACGCGCAGACCGCCCGGGTCATGGCCGTTGCGAACCCCCTCATCAAGCGTGGCCTGTCCATCCGTCAGGCGTACGTGTGGGGGCAGGGCGTCCAGATCCAGGCCCGCGCCACCGGCGAGAACGGCGAGCAGGACGTGAACGCCGTCGTGCAGGCCTTCCTCGACGACCAGGGCAACCGTGCCGCCTTCACCGGCGACCAGGCCCAGGAAGAGCTCGAGCGTGCGCTCGGCACCGACGGGAACGTGTTCCTCGCCTGCTTCACGTCCCCGCTCACGGGGTTCGTGCAGGTCCGGTCCCTGCCGTTCGACGAGATCACGGACGTCATCACCAACCCGGACGACCTCGACGACCCCTGGTTCTACAAGCGCGTGTGGACGCAGACCCGCATCGGGAACGACGGCCGCACCACGACCGAGAACCTCACGGCGTTCTACCCCGCCCTAACGTTCCGTCCCGCGACCCGCCCCCGCACGATCGATGGGCACCCAGTCCACTGGGACTCCCCGGTGCACCACACCAGCGTGAACCGCCTCGACGGGTGGAAGTTCGGCATCGGCGATGCCTACGCCGCGATCACCTGGGCCCGCGCCTACAAGGACTTCCTCGCTGACTGGGCCACGCTCATCAAGGCGCTGTCGCAGTTCGCGTTCCGTCTCACGTCGAAGGGCTCGAAGGCGCAGAAGGCGCGCGCCGCGGTCGCGCGCCGCCCCGGCGGGTCCAGCATCCCCGGCAACGAGAACAGCGTCGGCGCGACCGCGGTCATGAGCCCGGACACCACGCTCGAGGCGATCCCGAAGACCGGCGCCACGATCGACTCCGAGTCCGGGCGCCCGCTCGCCGCGATGATCGCAGCCGCTCTCGGTGTGCCCGTCACGACGCTCCTCGCCGACCCGGGCCAGACCGGGGCCCGCGCGGTCGCCGAGACCCTGAACCTCCCGACCCGCCTCGAGATGACGCAGCGCCGCTCCCTGTGGGCCGAGACCGTCCGGTCGATCGCGCAGTACGTCATCCTCCAGGCGACCAAGGCGCCCCGCGGCCCCCTGCGCGGCACAATCACCCGCGACTCGTTCACTGGCCGCGAGGTCCTCGTCCTCGCCGGCAACACCGACACCACCATCGAGATCGACTGGCCCGCAATCGACGAGGTCCCGCTCAACGTCATCATCGAGGCCATCTCGAAGGCCGACGCGACCAAGACCCTGCCGCCAGTGCAGATCGCGAAGCTGCTCCTCGCCGCGCTCGGCGTGAAGGACGCCGACGAGATCATCGACGACCTCACGGACGACCAGGGGAACTGGCTCGACCCCTACAAGACGGTCGGGCAAGCCGTCGGAGACGCAGCCACCGCGGCGTTCCGGCGAGGTGTCGATCCGTCCGAGGCGGTGCGCTGATGGCCGTGAACCGGGAGACGCAACGCCTTCTGCGGTCCATGCGCGTGGCCCTGGGCAAGACGGTCGACGCCGCGACGAATGACCTCGTGAAGGCGTGGGTGTACGCGTGGGACACCCTCTCCCACGACTGGGAGCTCGCCCTGACGGACCTGATCGCGCAGGCGCAGGACGGCGCCTGGCCCACACGGGCGACGATCTACCGTGCGGAGCGGGTCCTGCGGGCCCTCGACGCCACGCAGGACGCGCTCGAGCGGCTCGCTCGCGAGGCCGGGGTCCGGATCGTCGAGGACCTGGCTGCGATCGCGGCCGAGTCCGCGGAGTGGCAGGCGCGCCTGACCGCGTCGCAGATGCCCGCCCAGGCCGGCACGCAGGCTGTCCTCAGCGCCCAGTTCAACCGGGTCGAGGCCTCCGCGCTGGAGGCGATCGTGGCGCGCACGACGGAGCAGATCACCTCCACGCTCCTGCCGCTGTCCGCGGAAGCCGCCGCGTCGCTGAACGCGGCCCTGCTCCGCGGGGTCGCGCTCGGCGAGAACCCGAAGGCTGCGGCGCGGGCCATGCTCAAGCGCATCGAGTCGACCTTCAACGGTGGCTTCACGCGCGCCATGAACGTGGCCCGGACCGAGATGCTCGACGCTCACCGCGGCGCCGCCTACGCGCAGGACCAGGCCAACGCTGACGTCCTCGCGGCGTGGGAGTGGCATGCGGCCCTCGACCGGCGCACGTGCCCGTCCTGCCTGGCGCAGCACGGCCGCCAACACCCGATCGACGAACCGGGGCCCTACGACCACCAGCAGGGCCGGTGCGCCCGCGTCCCGGTCACGAAGTCGTGGGCCGACCTCGGGTTCACCGGGATCAAGGAGCCGAAGTCGCTCACCCAGGACGCCCGCGCGTGGTTCGACGCCCTGCCCGAGAAGGACCAGCTGCAGATCATGGGCCCCGCCCGACTCGACCTGCTCAAGTCCGGCGACATCGGCTGGGAGGACTTGTCACAGCGCCGCACCGCGACCGGGTGGCGCGACTCCTACACCGTCACCCCGGTGTCAGCCCTGGCGTCGTCCTGAACCGGTCCTCTGGACCTTCGAGCGCAGTCGACCCGCACCGGGAGCACTCGTGCTCCAGATGCGCACCATCACGTCCCAGCACCGCGCCCGTGAACACCCACACGTGTTCGACGCAGTCGACCTTGTCGGCTTCGCTCACCGCCCCATCATCCACCGGAGGTACCAGTGACGGTAACCCTGGCCGAATCTGGCCTCGCCGAAGCAGCGGCCCCCACCCACGGGCCAGGCCGCATGAACGTGCAGATCATCAACCCGGGCTGGGGGTCCTCCGGGTACTACTCCCAGGACGTCCTCGAAGCCGCGGCCCGCGACCGGATCTTCCCCGCCGGCACGCACATGTACGTCAACCACCCGACCGCGACCGAGAACTACGAGCGGCCCGAGCGCGACCTGAACACGCTCGCCGCGGTCCTCGCCGAGGACGCCCACTGGGACGGCGGCAAGCTCGTCGCCGAAGCGGTCGTGTTCTCGAAGTGGCGCGAGCCCCTGACCGAGATGGCTGAGGCGATCGGGGTCAGCATCCGCGCCGCCGCCGAGGTCGAGGAAGGCGAGGCCGACGGCCGCAAGGGCCGCATCATCACCCGCCTCGTCGAGGGAACCTCGGTCGACTTCGTGACCAAGGCCGGGCGCGGCGGCAAGATCCTGCAGGTCCTCGAGTCCGCCCTGGCCGGCGTCTCCGAGGCGAAGGCGAACGATCGCCGCGAGCAACTCTCGACGCTCCTCAAGGACGCGTACAGCGCGGAGAACACCTGGGTGTGGATCCGCGATCACGACGACACCGCGCGGACCGTGTGGTTCGAGGTCGAGACCGGTGAGGACGCGGGTATCTACCAGCAGTCCTACGACGTGAGTGACGACGTCGCGACCACGCTCACCGGCGACCGCATCGAGGTGCGGGTCCGCACCGAGTACGTGCCCGTCACCCCCGCAGATGTCCCGAGCCGTCCGGCCGGGCAGACCACCGCCACCGAATCCCAGGAGGATCACATGGCAACGACCCAGATCGAGGAGAGCCGCCTGGCTCAGCTCGAGAAGGACGCCGGCCGGGCCACCGCGCTCGAGTCCGAGCGCGACACCGCCCGCCGCGAGCTCGCCGAGGCCCACGCCGCGACCGACACCGCAACGGCCGCCCGCATCATCGCCGAGGCCGACGTCGACTTCGACGAGCTGCAGACCGCCGGCCTCCTGGCCTCGGCTCCGCGCATCGCCGAGTCCGGCCGCCTCGACACCGACGCCTTCACCAAGGCCGTCGCCGAGCACGCCGCGAAGATCGCCGAGGCCCAGGGCGCTGGCAGCGTCCGCGGCCTTGGCGGCAGCACCACCCCCAGCGGCGCCGCCCCGAGCGTCGCCGACGTCGACGAGTCGATCGCCACCGCGTTCGGCCGCTCCGTGAAGGAGGCGTGACATGAGGAACCTCATCTTCAACGAGGCGCGCAAGATCTCGCTGCCCGTTCCCGCCGACACCAAGTCCGGCGCCCCCGTCAAGGTCGGCTCCCTCATCGGCGTCACCGCCACCGCGGAGGGCGAGGGCGGCAACGCCGAGGGCTACGCCACCGTCTGGCGTGAAGGCTCCTACGAGCTCCAGGTCGCCGGCGCGATCGCGTCCGTGGGTCTGCCCGTCTACATCACGAGCGCGAACGCGCTCACCGCCACCGCGACCGACAACACCCTGTTCGGGTATTCGCACGGCACCAAGGGGACCGGCACCGGGCCGCTCCCGGTCATCCTCGCCCAGGTCTGAGAAAGGACCCCCTCATGACCATCTCCAACGTGGGTGAGGCGTTCGGCCTCACCGATGCCGGCACCATGCTCGGCAACAGCCCGACCCAGCGCCGCCAGTACTCCCCCGCCCGCGCCAAGGCCATCGTCGAGGCCGCCGAGCTGTGGGGCCGCGCGTGGGACGGCAACGACCGCGCAGCGCTCCTCGTCAAGGAAGCCCTGTCGACGTCGGACCTGTTCCGGTCCGTCACCGGCGACGTCCTGGACCGCGAGCTCCTCACGAAGTACAACGACACGCCCGCGCAGTGGACCCAGTGGGCCACGCGCGCGAGCGTGAAGGACTTCAAGCCGAAGAAGCTCGTCGACATCCTCGGCGGCCGCGAGGCCCTCGACGAGGTCCCCGAGCTGTCCGAGTACCCCGAGGGTGCCCACGACACCGACGAGTACGAGATCTCGGTGAAGAAGTTCGGTCGCCGGTTCGGGTACTCGTGGGAGGCGAGCATCAACGACGACATCGACGAGCTGAAGCAGATGCCGTCGAACTTCGCGATCGCCGCCACGGTCACCGAGGACAAGGTCGCGAACTCGCTCCTCGTGACGAGCACGGGCGCCCCGAACCCCGGGTTCTTCAAGGCCGCGAACGGGAACGCCCCCGAAACGAAGGTCCTCGACCACGACAACCTCTCCGCGGCGATCACGAAGGTCTCCACGAAGGAGGACGCCGAGGGCGAGATCCTCGTGCCCGGCGCGCTGATCCTCGAGGTCGGGCCCGCACAGGAGATGAACGCCCGCCAGCTCCTCAACGCCACCGAGGTGCGCGTCACCAGCGGCAACAAGACGACGCTCGAGCCGAACTGGCTCAAGGGCGCCATCACCCTCGTCGTGAACGCTCGCCTCAAGGGGACGGCGTGGTTCGTGCTCCCCGCCCCGACGGCACCCCGCCCCGCGTTCGCGGTCGCGTTCCTGCGCGGCTACGAGACGCCGGACATCCGCAAGAAGAACGACCAGGGCACGACCGTCAGCGACGGCGCGCTCGGTGCCGACGCGGGGTCGTTCAACGAGGACGGCGTGTACTTCCGCGTCCGCCATGTCGCCGGTGGCGCGAGCCTCCTGCCGACGCACACCTACGCGGCCACGGGCGCCTCGTCCTGACCGTCCCCTGACCGAGGAGGCGCACCATGCCGATCGACTACACCACCCCCGTAGGGCAGGTGCGCCTCCTCATCGCGGACGTGAACGAGGGCGCGTTTCTCCTCTCGGACGAGATGCTCACGGGCTACCTCGCCCTGAACGGCGTCCCCGCCGACGAGGCGGAACCGGCCTCGTGGTCGGTGAAGCGGGCCGCGGCAGACGCCCTCGACGCGATCGCGACGTCCGAGGTCCTCGTGTCGAAGGTCATCAAGTCCCTCGACCTGTCCACGGACGGTGCGAAGGTCGCCGCCGAGCTCCGAGCCCAGGCCGTGGCCCGGCGCAAGGCGGCAGACGACGAAGAGGCCGCAGCGGAGGACGGGTTCTTCGGCGTCGTCGAGTTCCACCCATACCCGTCCCGCGGGCCCGAGCTCACCGAGCGGGCGTGGCTCTGATGCCGTTCCCCGGAACCACCGTCATCCCGGCCGGGTGGGCCGCACACCACAAGCCCGTCACCGAGGGCGCCATGGGCGCGACGTGCCGCATCACCACCGGCGGCGCAGGCGGCTGGGGCCCCGGCACCGGTGCCACCGGCCCTGGTGCGGAGACCGTCCTGTACGAGGGCAAGTGCCGCATCCAAGCCCAAGCGACCACCCCCACGACAGGGGACGCCGCAGGCCAACTCGTCACCCAGCACACCTACCTCGTCGTCATCACCGCGGACGCCCCCGTGATCCCGACCGGCGACGCCGGCGCGAAGGTCCGCATCCTCACCATCGACCAGAACGGCGACAGCGCCCTCCCCGGCCGCACCCTCACGGTCTCCGACGCCCGGTACTCGTCCCTGCGATGGGAGCGAGACCTGACCTGCATCGACGACCACACCAACCAGGAGGCGCCTTGAGCTTCAGCATCGACGCGTCCGAGCTCAACGCCCTCGCCGCGGACCTCTCGAACGTCGCCGGCAAGATCGGCCCCAAGGTGCAGACCGTCATGCGCAAGACCGCGCGCGACATCGAAGCCGACGCGAAGGCACTCGCCCCCGTCGACACCGGCAACCTCCGGTCCAGCATCGGCCACTCCGACCTGCGCACGGTCGGGCAGTCCGGCACGCTCGAGGTCGAGATCGGGCCCACCGCGAACTACGGGGTCTTCGTCGAGTTCGGCACCTCCCGCATGGCGCCCCACGCGTTCATGGGCCCGGCGTTCGATCGCCGCTCCCCCGGGTTCGTGTCCGCGCTCGAGGACATCGTCGGGGACTTCCTGTGACAAGCGCGGCCGAGCTCCACACCGCGGCCCTCGCGCTGCTGCGGGCGGTCCCGACCATCGGGGTCTACGACGGCAAGGTCCCCGACAGCCCGCCAGCGGACACTTCAGGGCGCACCTACCCGTACGTCGTCGTGTGGCCCTCCGCCGGGCACTACCCGAAGACGGAAGCTGGCGCCCTGGACGCGGCACCCGGTGACGAGCTCACCTGGCCCGCCCAGTTCACCGTCGCCGCAGGCGAGCCCCTGTGGGTCCTGCAAGCCGCGGCCCTGGTGCGCAAGGCCCTCGCGGGCAAGCACCTCACCCCGCTCACCGGGCCGCTCGTCGAGGACGAGGTCTCGGTCCCGGTCCAGGTCGACCCGGTCGTGAAGCCCGCCCGGTTCTTCGTCCCGATGATCTTCCGCACCACCGGCGCCTGACCCGCCACCGAGCAGCCCCCGTCGACCGGCGCGGGGCCCGTACCCATGCCCAGAAGGAGGCCAGTCATGGCTGAGTTCGTCGACGCCTACGACAAGCGCACCGGGGAGAAGACGCGCGTCCCCGCGCACTTCTTCGACGTCCCGTCGCTGTCGCGGCACCTCTCGAAGACCCCCCGCCAGTCGGCGGCGGACAAGGCCGCGACCGCGGCGACCACCACCAAGACCCCGGCCGCCGGGGACAAGAAGGAGTGATCCGGCATGCCTCGTTCCCTGGCTGACGGCAAGACGAAGTTCACCATCCTCACGACGAAGCCCGCCGACCCCGCGAAGCCGACGGCCACCGAGCTCAACGCGGGCATCGACGCGTCGTGCAACCTCATGGCGTCCGACTTCCTGTGGGGCGCCACCGACTCGGACAAGGTCGCGGAGAAGGCGCTGTGCGTCGAGAACAACGCGAACAGCCTCGGCGCATCGAACTACCAGGTCGGCCTGACGCCGTTCCGGTACTTCGACGCCACGACCGGCGCGTCCGCGACCGACGAGGGCGACGACGTGTTCCAGGCCCTCAAGTCCAAGGGCACGACCCTCTACGGGTACGCCCGCAAGACGTCGAAGAAGTCGACCGAGGCGTGGGCCGCGTCCGACGAGATCTACCTCGGCGGGGAGTTCCTCACCGACGAGCCGCAGCCCCCGTCGGACCTGGGCGGCTTCGTGAAGTGGCGCGTCCCGGGCGAGATGCAGGCCGCGTGGCCGTTCATCACGGTCGCCGCCGGCGCCTGACCTCCTGACCCCGGCGGGCCCGTTCTTCACGGGTCCGGGCCCGCCGGTCACCCCTTCACCACCGACCCGTGCCGAGACCCGCAGAGGCGGTTCCCATGAGCAAGACCATCGAAGGCGTCCCCGAGTTCCTGACGCACGAGCAGTACCTCGCACCCCTCGCTGCCATCGGCCTCAACGCCGACGTCATCAGCGAGATTCGCTACGCATCCGACGGCGTCCACGCCCTCGTGTTCGAGCTCGACGAGGCCGGCCGCAAGCGCTATCACACCGGCAAGCCGGGCGGCGCGATCAAGCACCGCGTGTTCATCCCCGTGCGCCGGGTCCCCGAGGACGAGCGCACCACCCGCATCACCCCCGTGAAGAACTGACCCGTGGAGAGACCCGTGAACGAGAACCAGAGCACCGACAGCACGCCCGCCGACTTCGACATCCTCGACTGGATCCAGTCCGGCACGATCGCGCGCCGCGAGGTCACGATCTACAACGACCCCCGACTCGTCGAGGAATACGAAGCCGTCGAGGCCCGCCTCGCCAAGGCCGGGTGGGTCGAGCCCGACACCGCGCCCCGCTCCCGCGACGACGACCGCTCCGAGGCCACCCTCGGCGACACCCACACGGACGAGATCGCCGAACTCCTCGCGCAGCGCGACGACATCGCCGCCCGGTGGGAGCAGTCGAAGTCCCTGTGGACGGTGCGGGCGATCTCGCAGCCCGAAGTCGAGGCCACCTTCGACGTCGTGCCCATCCCGAAGCAGCCCGTCCTGCCGAAGAACTTCGAAGCGGCCCCGGACTCTGTCCGCGAGGCCTACGCCGAGAAGGCACGCCTGGCCCAGGTGGCTCACGCCCAGGCGAACGAGGACCGGAAGCTGGCAGTCGTCTCGTCCGCGGTCGTGAGCATCGAGACTGCCAAGGGCACCGCGGAGGGCATCACGTTCGACGCCCTCAAGGCGCTGCGCGCGCGCCCTCACGGCAAGCAGTGGATCGACCGCCTGTACGACGCCGTGAACGCCGCAACGTCGACGGACGCCGAACTGCCCCGCCCTACGTCGAACGGGCGCTCCGCGAACGTCCAGGCCTAGTCCTGGCGCTCCAGGCCGCCCGCGCCTGGAGTGTGCGCCCGACGAAGTACCTCAAGAAGTGGTCCGCCGTCGACCGGACCCTCGCAGAAGCCCTACTCCTGCACGAGAAGGCGTTCGACCCCCACGGCATCCCGTGGGAGGTCGCGCTCGACCCCGAGAAGGGGTCCTGGCTCGAGGTCGACGAACGCATCAACTGGGCGTCCGCCGCCGTGGAGAACTGGCGCGCTCAAGGCGGCCATGAGCCGGGCGCCTACCCGGTCGTGGTGGACACCCAGAACGGGGGCTAGGGGCGGGGCTTCTGGAACAGCACGAACGCTGCCACGACCAGAGCGGCGCCCCCGGCGATCGCGACGTACCCGATCACGTTCCATACCGCGCTGTCCGCCCCGAGGCCGCCGATGCCCGGTAGCCACAGCACCAGCGCGCCCATGACCAGGCAGATCCACGCGCGTGCGCGCCGGTCGTAGGCCTTGCGCCGTTGCTCGATCTCGCTCATGGCGCCCATTCAACCGCATAGCACCAACACCCGGGGGGTGACATGACCAACCGGACTGTTTCTGTGCGTCTGCGGGCCGAGGTCGCGGACTTCCGGCGTCAGATGGAAGAGGCGACGCGCGCTACGGAGCGGGTCGGGCGTGGCACTGAGGACTCGGCGGCAAGGGCAGACACGGCCCTCGGGCGCATGGTCCAGTCGGCCTCTCAGAACAGCCAGGCGTGGAACACCGCGGGCGCTGCGATGACCGGGTTCGGCGTGGCCACGACGGCCGTCGTCGGAATCGCAGTGTCGAAGTTCGCCGACTTCGACGCGGCGATGTCGGGCGTCGCCGCCACCGGGGGCGCCACCACCGCCGAACTCGGGAAGCTGCGCTCGGCCGCGATCGCCGCTGGCGCAGACACGAAGTACTCCGCGACCGAGGCGGCGAACGGCATCGAGGAGATGGCCAAGGCGGGCGTCTCGGCGACGGACATCCTCAACGGTGGACTGAACGGTGCACTGAGCCTTGCCGCTGCTGGACAGATCGAGGTCGCCGACGCCGCAGGCATCGCGTCGACAGTGATGAACCAGTTCGGTCTCACGGGCCGCGACGTCGGGCACATTGCTGACGTCCTTGCCGCGTCCGCTGGAAAGGCGAACGGTGAAGTCGCCGACTTCGGCCTCGCCATGAAGTACGTGGGCCCGGTCGCTGCACAGCTCGGGGTCTCCCTTGAGGAGACCTCAGGTGCACTCGCGCTCCTGGCACAGAATGGCCTCCTGGCCGACTCGGCCGGAACGGGCCTGCGCGGCATCCTGATGTCCCTGACGGCGCCCACCAAGGCCGCACAGGTGACGATGGACGAGTACGCCATCTCCGCCTTCGACGCCCAGGGCAAGTTCGTCGGTTTGACCTCTCTTGCCGGGCAACTCCAGACGCAGCTTGGTGGCCTCACAGAGGCGGAACGCTCCGCAGCGCTGGGCCGCATGTTCGGCAACGAGCAGATCACCGCTGCCCGGATCCTGTACGCCGAGGGCGCCGGGGCGATCCAGTACTGGACCGAGCAGGTCGACGACCAGGGGTACGCCGCCGAGGTCGCCGCGACCAAGATGGACAACCTCAAGGGCGACCTCGAGGGGCTCTCGGGATCGCTCGAGACGCTCATGATCGGCGCTGGCGAAGGCGCGAATGGCCCGCTGCGCTCCCTCGTGCAGGGCACCGACTCCCTCGTCGACTCCCTCGCGGGACTCCCGCCATGGGTCCAGCAGGCAGGCCTGGGCCTGGGCGCCCTCGTAGGCGGTGTCTCCCTACTCGCCGGCGGCTTCCTGCTCACGTTCCCCCGCGTCATTGAGACGGGCAAGGCACTCCGAGACCTCGGCGTCATCACCCCTCCCGTCGCGGCGAAGCTCGGCTCGATCGCTGGCTCGCTCGTCAGGATCGGTGGCGCAGCACTCGCGGTCGGCGCCACCGCGGCGGCGACCGGGATCCTCGTTGATGCGCTCACACGCGGGGACGCAGCGCCCAAGGCAAACGCGATCGCCAAGGCCGTCAACGATCTCGCCAACGGTGGGAACCTGGAGGACCTCAACTCCAACTTCGACAACTTCGGCACAGCCCTCGGCATGTCGAGGTCGTCGGTGACGGACCTCGGGTCCGCCATGGATCTGGTCTTCAAGAAGGACCTCACCGACACGATCGCATCATGGGGCGGGGCGCTGCCCGGCGTGACGTCCTACGTCGAGCTCGCCGAAGAACGGTTCACCAACCTCGACAAGGTGATGGCCAACATGGCCTCGTCGGGCGCAGCTGACAACGTCCGCGAGACGCTCTCGCAGATCTACGCCGAGGCGGAGTCGCGCGGCATCAGCCTAGACACGATCAAGACCGCGTTCTCGGAGACCGAGGACGCGCTTGTCGGCGTCGACGAGGCGGCGAGGACCGCAGAGGAGGGCGTCGCCGGGGTCGGCGATGCCGCGGCAGTCGCGACGCCTCCGGTCGAAGAGATGTCCGAGGCGATGGCGAAGTTCCTCGAGGGCGTCGGGAGCGCCGCGGGTGGCTTCCTCGATTGGTCCAAGGGGCTCGACGAGGCGAAGTACTCCCTCGGGGGCTGGCTCGCCGAGCTCGAAGCGCAAGCGGGCGCCCTGGAGGGCTGGTCGGCGAACCTTGTTCGCCTCGGCGAGCGGGGTATTTCGCAGGGGCTCATGGAGAAGCTGGCTGCGCTCGGCCCTGCTGGCGCCAAGGCGGTCCAGGATCTCGCGAACGGTACCGACGAGGAGATCGCTCGCGCGGAGGCCGCGTTCCAGCGCGGCGTCGACGCGACCGGGAACCTGCAGGTCGCGCTTGACGGCTTGTACGCCCCGCCGCCGATCGCTGTGGAGGTCGACACGTCGGCTGCTTCGATCGAGGCGCAGATCCTCGCTGGGGAGCTGCACGTCTTCGGTGAGTCTGTGAGCCCGTGGGAGATCACCGCGAACCGTGACTCGGCCGCGATCGAGGCGCAGATCCTCGCGGGCGAGCTGTACGTGTTCGGTCAGTCGGTGTCGCCGTGGGAACTGCGTGCGGATCCGTCGAGGGCAGAGGCGACAGCCCGAGGGACGGTGAACGCGTTCGGGCAGATGGTGCCCGACCCGTTCAAGCTGAACGCTGACCCGTTCAACGCGAACCGGACGACGAACGCGTGGCTCAACACCCCGCGGGGCACGTCTGTCTCGGTCGACGCGGACGTCAGTCCTGCAGAACGGGCCGTCGGGCGCGCGATCGCGGCCATCAGGTCGATGACCGCGGTGATCCCTGGGATTCCCGGGGGCTTCACCGGCGGGCAGGTCGGCGGCATCGCAGGCTTCGCGGCGGGCGGTCAGGTTCCGGGAACGCCTCCGTCCGATCCGACGCGCGACAACGTGTTCGCGATGACGGAGCGTGGACGTCCGCTCATGGTCCGCTCGAAGGAGTGGATCCAGCCGCAGCCCGCAGTCGAGTACTACGGCGCGGGCGTGATGCGGGCCCTGCAGTACCGACAGATCCCGAAGGCGGTACTCGCGGGCTTCTCCGCTGGCGGATCGCCGTCGGCTCCCCAGTACGCCTACGCGGGCGCCACACAGGCACCCATCGCTGCCCCGACGCTCGACCTCACCGGCCTGCAGCTGGTGGGGACACTCGATCTCGGCAACGGGTTGGAGGCGCGCATGGAGGCGGTGGCGGTCCGGTCGATCCGCACGTCTCAGGCTCGGAGGGCTGGCTGATGGCTGTCTCGATCACGGCGTCCGTGGTGCCGGCGGGTTCGCCGGAGCCGGTGCAGATCGTCCTTGCGGGTGTTCCTGCGGGTGTGGGGTACCTGGTGACGGGCACGACGGGCGCCGGCTCGTCGTGGCCGGTGCCCGGCGGGGTCGGGTTGTCGACGGGTCAGCAGGTCGTGCTCGTCGACAACCGGTCCGCGCTCAACGCTCAGGTCGTGTACCAGGCGGTCGTCGCGGGGGTGACCTACGTCGCGGCGCCGGTGACCGTGTCACACCCAGGGCGGGCTGTGCTGCAGTCGCTCGACGGGCAGACGTCGGTCGACTTCGTGTGGGACGACAACGGGATGCCCCGGGACTTCGTCTCGAACACAGCGGTGTTCGACGTCCCCGGGCGGGCCCGCCCGCCGGTGCGGTACGCGCCGGGCGGGGACGGTGGCGGGGCGCTGCGCATTCGCACGAACCGGCAGAACACCGTCCACATGCGCGACCTGCTGCGCGCCGGTCGCCCCATCGTCGTGCGGACGGACGGGGGCATCCGGGACCTGGACGCGGTCGACCTGATCCAGGTCGTGGGCAAGCCGTCGAACGTCCTGTGGGCGGGCGACGGCGGGCTCTCGACCCAGCGCGTGTGGTCGCTGGAGTACGTCCTGGTCGACGACCCCGAGCCCTCGGCGGTGCTCAGCGCGTGGACGTGGGACGACTTCGACGCCGCCATGGCCACTCGCACGTGGGCCCAGCACGATGCCCTGTTCGCGTCGTCCACCTGGGATCAGTGGGACACCTACCCCTGGGGGCAGCTGCTGTGAGGAGGCACCGATGAGGGCAGGACCGCCGCAGGAGGTGCTGTCCGGAACGTGCGGGTGGGCGCCGGCGGTGTCCTCGTGGCTCGGCGGTCGCCTGCTCGACGCGGACGTCCCGGTCAGGCGCGGGCGCGTGGTG
Organism: Oerskovia sp. PE-21s; assembly: GCF_056158145.1. Taxonomy (NCBI): domain Bacteria; kingdom Bacillati; phylum Actinomycetota; class Actinomycetes; order Micrococcales; family Cellulomonadaceae; genus Oerskovia; species Oerskovia sp. PE-21s. The sequence continues at coordinate 303,482 of NZ_JBUXJM010000004.1, read as the reverse complement.
GCACAGGTCGGGCAGAAGGTCCCCGAGCGGCTCACGCTCACGGTGCCGCGGTTCGATGGCCTGCGGGACATGCGCCCCGGTGATCAGGTCGACCATCCGCTGGCCCGGTACGGGCAGGAGCTGCAGGTCTCGATCCTGGTCTCCTCGGCTGTCGACACCGACACGTGGGAGACCCGTATCGGCCGATTCCTCGTCACCGACTGGGACGACGGCGACGACGGCACGATCCAGGTCGTCGCGGCCGGGCGATTGCGCCGACCGCAGGACGCCAAGCTCACGTCCCCGACCCAGCCCGAGATGGGCGCCACGCTCATGTCCGAGGCCCGGCGCCTGCTCCCGCCTGGGATGAGCGCTGGCTTCGACCCGGCCCTGGTCGACCGACCATGCCCAGCCGGGATGGCCTGGTCAGAGGATCGCCTCGCGGCCCTGCAGGAGATCGCCGACGCGTGGCCTGCGCTACTGCGCACCGACGAGTGGGGACAGATCGTCTACCGCCGCCCCCTGCCGCCGATCCCCGTGCCGGTGCTGACGCTGCGCGACGGGGAGCGCGGCACACTGGCCTCTGCGGGGCGCTCGGATACTCGTGACGGCGCCTACAACCAGATCGTCGCCCGCTCGTCCGCGTCCGGCTCGGAGGACATCCAGGCGATCGCCCAGCAGGCCACCGGGCCCATGGCCGTCACGGGCGAGTACGGGCCGGTCACCAAGATCTGGTCCTCCCCGCTCATCACCACGGACGCCATGGCGCTCGCCTCGGCACAGACCATGCTCGCCAACTCCGTCCTCCCGGCTACCTCTGTCCCGGTCCGGTGCGTCCCCGATCCCCGCATTGACCTCGACGACCCCGTCGAGATCCTGCGCGACGGGGACCGCACGTGGGGCTGGGTCACCGGATACGACCTGCCCCTGACCGTCGCCGACGGCGAGATGCGCGTAGACGTGGGGGTGAGCATGTGAGCGACCTCGACCTCATGCTCCCGAATCCCAGCGCGGCCTCCGACGACGCGCTGACGACCGTGGGCCCGTGCTACGAGGTGAACACCTCGGCGCGCCTTGTGCGGGTCGGTGTGCACGGCACTCCCCTGTGGCTGCCCGCCCAGCCCGGGCGCTACCGCCCGTCAGCTGGCCCCGGCGGCCTGGCGCGCGTCCTGGTCAACCCCCTCACCGGGCGCCCCGAGCTCGTGCTCGGCCCGGTCGACCCGCTTGACCCTGTCGCCCCAGCCACCATGACCGCTGCCACCGCGACGGTCGCAACGGTCTCCTGGGCAGGGGCCTCCTACGCCCTGCCCTACCTGGCAGGCGCCTACGGAACCCCGCCCGTCTCGGTGTGGGTCTCCCTGTCCGACTGGGGCGTACCCGTCCTGGTCCTGGGCCCCTCGGCGGTCGCCCCGACCGGCGGCGGCGGCACGCCTCCTCCCGCGCCTGGCGGCACGATCCAGGTCACCCAGACCATCACCCCGCAGTGGTCGGGGTCATGGCGCACCACTGCGGGCGACTGGGACCGGTGGAACACCGGGCGGTACGGCGGTCGCTCCACCCTCTACCAGGGCTCCGGGTTCGGCTCCGGGCCCATGATCGGGCTCGCGACCTACGGCGACCAGCTCACCAACCTCGGCGCGACCAGCATTGACCGGGTCCAGGTCATGCTCGGCGGCGTCGGCCTTGCCGGCGCGGCCGGTCCCGCGAGCGTGCAGGGTTCGCCCCACGCCTCCCAGCCGAGCGGCTCCCCGGTCTCCTCTGGACCGGTCTCCACCGGCGACGGATGGACCGACCTGGCCGCTGCGACCTGCGAGGGCATGCGCACCGGTGCCATCAAGGCCCTCGCGCTCGTCGGCCCCCAGTACTGGGCCGTGGCGGGCGCGGGCAACGGCGACGGCATGGCCCTGTCCGTGACCTACACCCGACCTGCCTAGGAGGCGCCCATGTGGATCTACTGCGACATCTGCGGGGCCGTCGTGGCCCTCATCGGCCTGCACGCCGACTGGCACGCGGCCCGCGGCGAGACCCCGCCCACCCCATCCCCCGAGCCTGAACCCACCCCGGGCCCAGCGCCCACCAGCAAGGAGGTCGTCTGATGGCGGTCAGCGCCCGCAAGCACGTCGTCCCCGCCGCCGGAGAGACACCGCGCCGGCAGGTGATCAACGACCTCGCGGGCAGCATCAACGACGTCGTGCCCGTCGCGAACACGACCGAGCGCGCCCAGCTCGTGGCCGACGTCGTCGCGGCGGGCCACACCTGGCCGCGCCCCCTGCTCGTCGCCCGCGCGGACGCGACACCCGGATTCGAACTCGAGGTCACGGTCGAGGGCACGAAGTGGCGCCCGGTCTCTGGCGGCACGCTCTCGCGCTACATCACCCCGACGGCCGCGGGAAGCCTGGGCGCCGGGGTGTACGTCTCCATCGGCCCCACCCAGACCACCCCCGCGGCGCCCTTCGGTCCAGGTGTGCCCTACCGGGTCACCCAGCGCGCCTCGATGGGCGTGGTCCTGGCCCCCGGTGGCGCAGCCCGCATGGAGGTCCACCGCGACGGAACCCAGTACGCGGCCACGTACACCGAGAACCGCGGCTCGGCGAACACCCTCGTCACCGTCCGGATCGCCGACGACGCCTACATCACCGACGACTCCGCCCACACCTGGGACGTGCGACTCCAGGCCGTCGGCGTCGGCGCGATCGTGCAGGCCGACAACGCCCGCCAGTGGTACATCGACGCCACCCCGCGAGGCGTCCTGTGACGCCCCCGGAGTGCCCGCGCGTCGAGGGCCGCCGATGATCGAGGGCATCCCCACGGGCATCGTGGACCTGTCCGGGTGGGGTGTAGTCGGGCTCATCGTTGTCTTGCTTCTGCTCGGCAAGGGCGGGATCGCGTTCCGCCGCGAGGTCGACGCCGAGAAGGTCCGCGCCGACACCTGGCAGGCGGCATGGCAGGCCGAACGTGCTGCGTCCCAGGAGAAGGACGCAACGAGCGTCGAGCTCCTCGAGAACTCGCGCACCACGGTCCGCGTGCTCGAGGTCCTGCAGGCGCAGGCCGAACGGGGTGAGGGCCCGTGATCTTCTCCCGCCGCAAGCGCCACGCACGTGACCGCGCCCAGGCCCAGGCCGATGCCGCGCTCACCCAGTCCGTCGACCACCTCCACGGCACCGTGCTCCGCGCCCAGGAAGCCCGGCACGTCGCCGACCGCCTGCGCGAGCTCCAGCGCCAGAACCACTTCGCCGAGAGCATCCGCTCCGCCTACGGGAGGCCCACGTGACCGCGCTCATCCTCGTCCTGCAGTGCCTGGCCCTGGCCGCCGCGCTCGCGTTCGTCATCCTGTACTGGGTCCACGCCCGGTGGTGGCAGTCCCCGACCGGGCGCAACGTCATGGGGGTCTCCCTAGCCGTCGCCGCGGTCCTGGGGCTCGTTGTCGCCCAGGCCCTCGTCCCGGACTACCCCGGGCGCCGCGTCGCCCAGACCATCGTCTACACCGCGACCGCGGTCCTGTTCGTCCAGCGCACCGTCCAGATGCTGCGCGCCCAACGCCGTCCCTGACCCACCCCACCCCGGGCCCCGACACGCACGACGTCGGGGCCTTCGTCATGCCAGGAGGCAGACATGGCCACCACCTACGCGAACGGATCCGTGCCCGAGTCCGCCCTCGCACCGCTCGACGGGCAGCCCGACGCGTTCCTGCGGGCCGACGCGGCCGCAGCCTGGAACAGGGCCCGGGCCGAGGTCAAGCGCCGGACCGGGATCACGCTCCGGGTCCGGGGCTGGAACCGCACCCGCACGGAACAGGTCCTGTTCTACCTGCAGCGGCACCGCCTGGCCCGCAAGGGCGAACGTGTCTGCTGCTACTGGCAAGGACGTCCCTACGCCTTCACCGGAACCGCGCACGCCGCACCGCCCGGGACCTCCAACCACGGCTGGGGCACCGCCGTCGACGTCGAGGACTTCGGGACAGTCGGGCAGTTCGACCACCCCCGCCGCGCCAAGACGTACCCGCTCCTCGCCGAGCACGGATGGACCGACACCGAGGGCCGCGGCTCCATCCGCGAGCCCTGGCACCTGGTCTACGACCCCACCCGAGACACGCACCTCGTCTCGCGCCCCGTCCCGGGCGCGGGCGGCTCGATCACCACACCGACCATCCCGGGCCGACCGGCCCCCATCACCCCGAGAGGCCCCCTCATGGCACTGACCGACTCCGAGCAGGCCGAGCTCCTGCTCAACTCCCGCCAGCTCCGCGATGTCCTGGGCGCCCAGGGCGGCCTCAACACCAAGCCGGACTCGACCGTCCTCGCGCACTCGCGCGCCACGATCGACCTGCTCCGCGCCCTGCCCAACGCCATCTGGATGGCGCCCCTGATCGGGCGCCGCCCCGGCACCACGGACGTCGAGGTCCACCCGGCCGTCGAGTGGCTCACCGTCCTGGCCTACCGCGTCAGCGACCTCGTCTCCGCACCCACCGGCGGCGGCGCCGCGCTCGACCCCGACGCGTTCGCCCAGGCCGTCATCGACGCCCTGCCCGACGACATCGCAAAGACCGTCCTCGACGGCCTCGCCGCCCGCCTCGCCCCCCGAAAGGACCCCGCATGACCACGCCCACGCACCCGATCTCCGACCGCGCCGTGTCCTACCTGCGCACCGTCGTCCCCGTCCTGTGGGGCTCGGTCGTCGCCGCGATCCTGCGCGCGATCACCCCGCACCTGCCCGGCGACCTCGGCACCGCCCTCGCGACCTGGCTCAGCGCCGAGACCACCCTCGCCCTCGTCACCGCCGCGGCCATCGCCGCCTGGTACGCCCTGTGGCGATGGGCCGAACCCCGCATCCCCGACTGGCTCACGCGCCTGGTCCTCGGCTCCGCACAGACCCCCGTGTACGTCCGCGACGCCGAGATCGGCGTCCTCAAGGAGTACGCGCCGCCGGCGTCGGGCACCCCGCCCGGCGTGTTCGAGCGCGGCGACCACGTCACGATCACCGCCACCGGCCAGGGCGGCAAGGTCTTCTACGCTGAGCAGCGCGACGACGGCTGGCACTACGGCGTCCGGCTCGACGGCTCCGACATCGTCGCGGTGTACCACCCGGGCGACCTGGCCTGATTGGTTCAGGACGTCGGGCGGATCAAGAGCGCAAGGAGCTCGCGTGGAGGGGCACTCGTCTCGTGTGCGACGGCGTCCACGATGTCCAGGCTGAGGGCGTTCTTGCCGGACAGCCGATGGGAGACGTACCCCTGCGATCGGTCGAGGCGGCGCGCGACCTTCTTCTGACTGACCTTGTGGTGCGTCATGTAGTCCCGCAAGGCTTGGCTCACTTCTGCGTTGAAGTTGCTCATCGCCTCAGGCTACGCAGCACGACCAACAGCCCCGCCCTCCTTCGGGAGGGCGGGGCACTTCGTCGTCATGGGACCAGGTCACGCGTTCGGCGGTACGCTCACGTCACCATCGGGTGGGCGTGCGGAAGGTCGCGTTGAGGGTCCGATCGAAGCAGGAACGAGAACTCGATGCCGTACCGCTACTGGACCGAGGTCCGGTACTGCCCGGCCTGTGGGAGTGTGGTCGATGTGCAGATGACCGGCAACGCCTCTCAGCGCGACCCGAGCAACGCGCGCACCCAGGATGCAACCGGCCTCGACGAGGCCGGCCACCCCTTCAACTGACGAAAGCCCCGCTCTCCCGAAGGAGGGCGGGGCTTTTCGTTGTCACTCTGGCCTGTGACGAGCGAGCGATCAGGGGGCACCATCCTCGAACACATGTTCGATACCCTGGTCTCGTGAGCAGACCGACGGGCAACACGTCATTCCCGAAGCGGGCCCGCACCCTGAGCCCGAAGCAGTACGGGCACGAGGTCACGACGCCGGAGACGCCGATGCCGGTCCGGGCGTGGATCGTGACGATGGAGGGTGACGAGTTCGAGATCGATGCTGACGCGATCGCCTGGACGAAGCGGGCCGTCCACATCAGCTACATCGACCGGTTCGAGCGCCCCGACACCGCATGGGTCTGGGCTGGAGCCGTCGTCAGGCGATAGCTCGACGCCTCTTCCACGCTGTCGAGCGGGCGATGCGGCAGGCTCGGCACCTGCGCCGTGCTTGGTTGTCCGAGGGGAAGCGGTAGGTGTTCTCTGGCGTGTACTCGTGTCCGGCCGGGCAGTGCGTCTTCTCGAGCTGACGAGCCCCGCGCCCCGACCGCTCCGTGCTCCCTGTGCGGGCCCGGCGCCGGTAGTGGACCCTGCACACGTCCTGGCGCCCCACCCGTGGCCGCTCGCACCCCACGACGCCGCACTCGGCACGCTCGGCCGGAGCGCGGAGGCGGGCAGTCTCGGCGAAGTGCTCGCGAACGAGCCGCGCCTGATCGTCGTCGAGCACCCACCAACCGGACGCTCTCTGCCAGCCCTGCGCCGCGACCCACGTGCGCACCGTCTTCGGAGACACCCCGACCTCTTCCGCGAGCTCGCGGATCACCCACTCCCCTGCCATGGCCGGGAGCCTAGCCGACCTACCCTGAGCGCATGATCCTCAACGCGATGCTCGAGCAGACCCCCGCCGACTCGACCGGAGAGGGTGAGCGCGTCACGCGCGAGACCAGGATCGAGGCGGCCACGTACGAGGAGGCGCGGGACCAGTTGTTCTCCGATGTCCCCGAGGGGTGGCGGGTGCTTTGGTTGCGGTCCGCGTGACCCGGATTCTGGGCCGTTGGCTACAGGGTTGGCTACACCTGGTGTAGTTCGGGCTCCTGGAACGACGAAGGCGCGGCCCCTAGTTTCCTAGGAACCGCGCCGATTCGCGTACTGTGCGCCCGGAGGGATTCGAACCCCCAACCTTCTGATCCGTAGTCAGATGCTCTATCCGTTGAGCTACGGGCGCCCGGCTGTTCGTGATTTCTCTTGAGCAGCCGTCGAGAAGACTACAACGAGATTCGCTGGATACTCAAACCGATACGGCCTGACCAGCCGCTTCGTGACGCACGACACCTCGGGCGCCCCTCGTCGAGGCTGTCCGGAGCGTCGGCGGAGCGCTCCTCGCACCAGCCGCATCTGGTGCACATCGGACGTCATACCTCCTGTACTCTCGCCTCAGCCGGCACGACCGCGCCGACACCCGCGAGCGACGCCCGCGGACCGATCGCCCGCAGACGGAGGAACCCACCGTGAGACTCGCTCGGATCGACACCCCCACAGGCCCTCGGCCCGTCGTGCAGGACGGCGACCTCTGGGCCGTCGTCGTGGACCACTACGCCCCGGTCCTCGAGCGCACGGGCGAGACCTACCCCGTCGACGGCGCACGCCTCCTCGCGCCGTGCGAGCCGCGTGTCGTGCTCGGCATGGCGCACAACAGCGGCCCCGCGGACCGGGCCGTCCCGCCGCAGGCGTTCACCAAGTCGGCACGCACCGTGGTCGGGCCGGGCGAGCCCGTGCGGCTCGACCCGGCCGCCGGCAGGGTCGTGGTCGAGGGCGAGCTCGCGATCGTCGTCGGCCGCACGGCCCGCCACCTGACGCCCGAGCAGGTTCCCGGCGTGATCCTCGGCTGGACCGTGGGCAACGACGTGACGGCGTACGAGCAGAGCGCGCTCGACGACAAGTTCACGCAGTCCAAAAACGGGGACGGCTTCACGCCGCTCGGCCCGTGGATCGAGACGGACCTCGCGACCCCGGGAGACCTCGCGATCGACGTCCAGGTCGACGGCGCCACGCAGGCCGAGGCGTCGACGTCGGGCCTGGCGTGGGACGTCGTCGAGCAGCTCGTCTACCTGACGTCGCACCTGACCCTCGGCCCGGGCGACGTGGTGCTCACGGGGTCGCCGAGCACGTCGGCGCACGTCGTGCCCGGCCAGACCTCCTCCATCACGATCGAGGGCGTCGGGACGCTCACGAACCCGATCGTCTGACCTGGCCGCCGGGGGCTCAGCGCGACGCCCGCCACCGCGGGCGTCGCCCGTTCGTGACCCACCGCAGCGTCCACTCGAGCGGCCCGTACACGTGCCGTCCGAGCCACCACCGGCTCAGGACGAGCTGGGCCGCGAAGGCGACCGCCACGAGCCCGAGCACCGCGGCCGGCGCGACCTGGTCCACGAGCCCCAGGCCGTAGCCCGTGAAGACGAGCGCGAGCACGGCCGACTGGCCGACGTAGCCCGTGAGCGCCATGCGTCCGGCCGGCGCGATCGAGTCTCGGACGCGCGGCGAGCGCCGGAACAGCGCGAGGCATCCGACGGCGTACGCGGCGGTCAGGAAGGGGGCGGTGAGCTGCCCGACGCCGAACGCGAGCGTCTCGAGCCCTCCCCCCGGTGCGCGAACCACGGTCCAGGCGTAGAAGGTCCCGCCCGCCAGCCCGACCGTCAGACCGAGTCCCAGCGACCACCGCACCGCGGCACGTGGCAGCGCGCGGGCGAACAGCTCGTGCCGGCCGGCGGCGAACCCGAAGAAGAACATCGCGAGCGCGCTCGGGCCCTGGAGGAGGACGATCGCCGCCACGACCTCCGCGCGGTGCCCCGCGGTGAAGGCGAACGTCTCCCCCGCGTCGCCCCCGAAAGCCGTCGCCTTCGCGAGGGCCTCGCCGGCCCCCGCCCCCGGAGGAGCCGCCGGGTAGCCCGCGGTGAGCTGGAGCACACCGAGCCCGACCCACAGGACCGCCACGGCCGCGAGCAGCGCGCTCCCGAGGACCACGGCTCGACGCGGGGTCATGTTCCTGGCCACCAGGAGCACGAGGGCGAGCCCCGCGTAGACCACGAGGATCTCGCCGGAGTAGAGCGCGACGCCGTGCACCGCCCCCAGGACGGCGAGCCCCAGGACCCGCCGGAGCATCCGCCCCACGAACGAGACGCCGTCCCGCTCGGCCGAGGCCATCTGGAGCGTGAACGAGTAGCCGAAGAGGAACGAGAAGAGCAGGTAGAACTTGGTCTCGAACAGGGCGGCGACGACGAACCGCACCGCGTGGTCGACCGGGCCGTCGAACGCAGGGTTCCCGCTCGCCGTCGCGTAGTAGGGGTCCGCGAACGCCCACACGTTGACCACGAGGATCCCGAGGAGCGCGAAGGCGCGCAGCGCGTCGACGTCGGCGAGCCGTCGCCCTCGGCCCGTCGTTCCCGCTGCGCGCGACGAGCCCGTCCGGCCTGCTGCGCCCGCAGTGCCTGCTGCGCCCGCAGGGCCGGGATCTCCTGCCCCCGCGGAACCGTCGACGACCGCAGGTGCGCGTCCCGCCGCACCGCGCGCCTCCTGCCCCGCCCTCACGACTCGCCCGCCAGGAGCGCCGTCGCCACGTGCCGCAGCGTGGTGCTCTGCGAACCTGCGTCGAAACCGGGGTCTGCGGCGACGCGCGCGAAGACGCCGTCGACCAGTGCCGCGAGCCAGGTCGCACCTTCCTCGACGGACAGCGTCCTCGAGACCTGACCGGTCCGGACCCCAGCAGCCAGCAGGGCGGCGAGGGCCGCGCGGAAGGCGCGGTCGCCGGCCTGCATCCGCTGCTGCACGTCCTCGTCGCGGTGGGCGAGCGCGGAGATCTCGAGCGCGAGCCCGGCGGCGACGGGGTCGGAGGCCAGTCGGCAGACCTCGTCGAGGAGCGCGAGCAGCGCCTCCCAGGGATCGTCGGCGTGGGCGAGCTCGCTCACGCCGGTCGCGGTGCGCTCGGCGTCCCGGTCGACGACGGCGAGCAGCACGTCGTGCTTGGTCGGGAAGTAGTGGAAGAGGTTGCCGGCGCTCATGCCCGCTCCCGCGCAGATGTCGGCCGTGCGGGTCGCGTCGTAGCCGCGCCCGGCGAAGCAGGTCTCCGCCGCGTCGAGCAGCGCTGACCGGCGAGCGGCACGCTGCTCCTCGTCGACCGTCCTCATGATTTACCTTTCTTTGACTGAGTACTCACTTAAAGATACAGAACGCTCTCGGGCGGGGCAAGCCCCGTACGCCGCGAGGACGGCCACCGGTCCCCCCAGGGCATGACCCGCCGTCGGGCAGGCCCACACCGTGGCCGGACGCGGCAGGCCCCGTCCCCCGCGAAGGATGGGGGCATGACGAACCTCGGCCCTGCCCCCTCGACCGGCTCGCCTCTCGTCGCCTCCGGGCTGACGAAGGTCTACGGCACCGACCACACCGCCACGCACGCCCTCGCGGGCGTCTCCCTGACCGTCTCCCCCGGCGAGTCCGTCGCCATCATGGGCCCCTCGGGCTCGGGCAAGACGACGCTCCTGCACTGCCTGGCGGGCATCGTCAAGCCCACGTCGGGCACCGTGTCCTGGCGCGGCGAGGACCTGACGACCCTGAGCGAGGGCCGTCGCACGGCCCTGCGCCGCCAGGACTTCGGCTTCGTGTTCCAGTCGGGCCAGCTCCTGCCCGAGCTGCCCGCGGTCGAGAACGCCGCCCTGCCGCTCATGCTCGCGGGCACGCCGCGCGCCGAGGCGACGCGGGTCGCGGCGTCGTGGCTCGCGCACCTGGGCCTGGCGGGCATGGAGCAGCGCCGCCCGGGCGAGCTCTCGGGCGGGCAGGCGCAGCGTGTCGCGATCGCACGGGCCCTCGTCGGGTCCCCAGGCGTCGTGTTCGCCGACGAGCCGACGGGCGCGCTCGACCAGGGCACGGGTGCCGAGGTCCTCTCGGTCCTCACGTCCGCGGTCCAGGCGTCGGGCGCGGCGCTCGTGATCGTCACGCACGACGCGGGCGTGGCCCACTACTGCTCGCGCACGGTCACGATGCGCGACGGCCGCATCTCGGGCGAGTTCCACGCCACCCCCACGCAGGGAGCGGCCCGATGAAGGCCACCCTCGACCTGTGGTGGCTCCTGCGCCGCCGCAGCTCCGACGGCCGCGATCCCCAGGGGCTGACCAACGTGCTGGCGATCATCGCGTTCGCCGCGACGACCGCGATCCTGCTCGTCGTCGTCGGCGGCGTGGGGGCGTTCGTGGAGCGCGCGGGCGGGATCGAGGGCATGTCGGCCGGGACCGAGGCAGGGGCGGGCTCCTACGACAGCCAGTACCCGATCTTCGCGGCCATCGCGTCCCTCCTGCTGCTCATCCCGCTCGTCACGCTGGGCGGGGCCGCGGCGCGCCTCGCCGTGGCCCGTCGAGACGCCCGTCTGGCGTCGCTGCGCCTGGCCGGGGCGACGACCGGGCAGGTCGCGACCCTCACGGTGCTCGACGCGGCCGCGCAGGCCCTCGTGGGCGCCCTGGCCGGGCTCGTGGGCTACGCGGCGCTGCTGCCGCTGGTCGCACAGCTGCGCTTCCAGGGGCGGACGTTCGGCCTCGCCGAGCTGTGGGTCGGCGTCCCGGCGCTGCTTCTCGCGGTCGTGGGCGTCGTGCTCGTCGCGCTGGTCTCGGCGGCCGTCTCGCTGCGTCGGGTGGCGATCACCCCCCTGGGCGTCGCGGCCCGGGTGACCCCTCCGGGCATGAAGGCCGTGCGGCTGCTCTCGATCGCGGTCGCCTTCGTCGCGATGCTCGTCGTCACGAACGTCTCGTTCGGCGGGGCAGGGGTCACGATCGCGATCCTCACCCTCGTGCTCGTGGCCGGGTTCGCGACGCTCAACGTCGTCGGTCCGTTCGTCATCTGGGTCGTCGGGCGGATCACCGCGCGCAGCGCGAAGAGGGTGCCGACGCTCCTCGCGGGCCGTCGCATCGTCGACTCGCCCAAGACGGCGTGGCGGTCGGTCGGCGGGGTCGCCCTCGCGACCTTCATCGCCGGGATCACGAGCATCTTCGCGCTGTTCGACCCGAGCATGGGCGCCGACCCCGAAGAGGTCCAGTTCGTGGGCGACCTGGTCACGGGCGGCTTCCTGACCCTCGCGATCGCGGGCGTCCTGGCTGCTGTCTCGACGGGGGTCATGCAGGCCGGGCGCGTGATCGACCAGCGGGGCGAGTATCGCGCGCTGACCCTCGCGGGCACCGACCTCAAGACCCTCGACAAGGCGCGGTTCCGCGAGACCGTCATCCCGCTGGCAGCGAGCGTGGGCCTCGCGACCGTCGCCTCGCTCCTGTTCATGGTGCCTGTCCTCGGGCTCAACACGTTCGCGAACGTCGACGTGGTGCTGCAGTTCCTGGCGTGCGTCGCGGGGGCCTCAGCGCTCGTGCTCGCCGGGGCGGCCGCGTCACGGTTCGTGGTCCGCTCGGCCATGGCGGCCTGAGGTTCGCCACGCTCACGGCGGCCCGACGGCGGAGCTCTCGTCCCGCCGTCGGGCCGCGGCGTGCGGGACGAGCGGTGGGGGCGCCGTCTCGGCGCACTCTTCCGGGGCAACAGAAAAGGCCCCGGGCCTGACGCAGCCGGGACCTTCCTGAGCGGAGACGGAGGGATTTGAACCCTCGAACGGGTTGCCCCGTTACCACCTTAGCAGGGTGGCGCACTAGACCTGACTATGCGACGTCTCCATGCTCGGATGCTAGGCACCGAGCGTCGCAAGGCTACCTTCTCGGAGCACTGCGGAGCAAAACAGGGGTGCCGACGGGCGCGTCCCGGTGCCGCGACGGCCGCCCCAGGACTGCTGGAGCCGCCACCCTCGTGGTGAGGAGGGCGGCTCCAGGAGGTCAGCCTCGGACGCCCGCGGCGTCCTTGTCGAGGTCGCCCTCGGGAGCGGCCCCCGAGACGCCGGCGACCACGTGCGGGTGGCGCCGCTCGAGCGACGCCCCCTCCACGTCGACGTCGGGCAGGATCTTGTCGAGCCAGCGCGGCAGCCACCACGCCTTGTCCCCCGCGAGATGCATGAGTGCGGGCACGACCATCATCCGGATCACGAACGCGTCGACGAGCACGCCGAACGCGAGCGCGAAGCCGATCGGCCGGATCATCGCGCTGTGCGAGAAGATGAAGCCGCCGAACACCGCGATCATGATGATCGCCGCGGCCGTCACGACCGAGCGACCGGCCCGGACGCCCTGCACGACCGCGATGCGCGCGGGAGCACCGTGCGCGTACGCCTCACGCATGCCCGACCCGAGGAAGAGCATGTAGTCCATCGCGAGCCCGAACAGGATGCCCACCAGGATGGTCGGCAGGAAGTTCAGGATCGGGCCGGGGCTCTCGACGCCGAACACGCCGCCCAGCCAGCCCCACTGGTAGATCGCGACGACGCCGCCGAGGGCGGCGAAGTACGACAGGATGAACCCGAGCGTCGCGATGACCGGGACGAAGATCGACCGGAACACCAGCACCAGGATGATCAGCGACAGGCCGACCACGACCGCGAGGTAGACCGGCAGCGCGGACGCGAGCTTCTCCGAGATGTCGACGTTGCCGCTCGCCGAGCCGGCGACCCCGATCTCGTACGTCCCGTCGATGGGCGACATGTCGCGCAGCGTGTGCACGAGCTCCTCGGTCGACTCGCTCGTGGGGCCCTCGGCGGGCACCACCTGGAACGCCGCGACCGTACCGTCCTCGGACGTGCCGATGGGCGCGACCGCCACGACGTCGTCCTGGTCGAAGAGGGTCTGGGCGATCTCCACCTGGGCCGTCATGGAACCTGCCTCGGTCCCGGCCTCGGACGCGGGCAGGTCGGCGACCACGAGCAGCGTCCCGTTCTGGCCCTCGCCGAACTTCGCCGCGAGCGTCGAGTACGCCTGGTACTGCGTCGAGTCGTGCGGCTCGGTCGAGCCGTCCGGCAGGTTGAGCCGCAGGTCGAGCGCGGGCAGCGCCACGAGCAGCAGTGCCGCGATACCGACGACGACGCGCACGACGGCCCAGCCGGTCGACATGGGACGGACCTCGGCGGGCGCAGGGGCGACCACCTGGGCGTCCTGTGCGCCCTGGGTACCCGTCGCACCGTTCGCCGGGCCGGCGAGTCGCGCGCGCTCCTTCTTGCTGAGGATCCGCTCACCCACGAGGCCGAGCAACGCCGGCGTGAGGGTCACGGCGATGAGCACCGCGATCGCGATGCAGGCCGCACCGACCGTGCCCATGAGGCCCAGGAACGGGATGCCCGTGACGTTGAGGGCGAGCAGCGCGACGAGCACCGTGGTACCCGCGAACACGACCGCGTTGCCCGACGTCCCGTTCGCCAGCGCGATCGACTCGTGCAGGTCGTCGCCCGCCTTGAGCTGACGGCGGTGCCTGTTGACGATGAAGAGCGAGTAGTCGATCCCGACCGCCAGGCCGAGCATGAGCCCGAGCACGGGCGTCACGGAGGCCATCTCGACGACCCCGGACAGCGACAGCGCTCCGAGCGCACCGATGCCCACGCCGATCAGAGCGGTGAGGATCGGCAGACCGGCGCCGATGAGCGTGCCGAGCATGACGACGAGGACCACCGCGGCGACCAGCAGGCCCACGATCTCTCCGGCGCCGATGATGCTCGGGGCCCCCATGGTCATGTCGGCCGAGAGGTTCACGGTGAGGTCCGCGGGGGCGTCGTCGAAGATGCCGACGAGCTCGTCCTTGGTCTCCTGCGGGATCTCCATCTGCGGGTCCGTGAACGAGATCATGACGATCGCGGTCGTGCCGTCCTCGGAGACCATGCGGATCTCGGAGGCCATGTCGAGCAGCGTCGCCCCCTGCTCGAGCTGGGCGCTCTGCTCCTCGAGCTGGCTCGTACCGTCGTCGAGCGTCGTCTGCTGCGCGTCGAGCGCCGCGCGCCCCGCGTCGAGCTGGGCCTGCTGCGCGTCGAGCTGCGGCTGAGCCTGCGCGAGCATGCCCGCGGCCTCGGCCTGGGCGCGGGCGGCGTCGAGCTGGGCCTGACCGGCCTCGAGCTGCGCACGACCCGCGTCGAGCTGGGCCTGACCGGCCTCGAGCTGCGTCCGCCCGCCCTCGACCTGGGCGCGTCCGTCCTCGACCTGCTGCTGCTGCGCGGCGCGGTCCGCCTCGGTCACGAACGGGTCCATGACCGCGGTGACGCCGTCGACCTCGGAGGCCTCGGCGACCAGCCCCGCGATCTCGTCCTGCTGCGCGCTGGTGAGCGCCTCACCGTCGGCCGACTGGACGACCACGGTCCCTGTCCCGCCCGACGCGTCAGGGAAGTCGCTCTGCAGGCGGTCGGTCACCTCGGCCGTGGGAGTGCCGGGGATCGAGAAGGTCGTCGCGAGCGTGCCCGCGCCGAGCGCGAACGCCACGCCGGCCGCGACGAGGATCGCGAGCCACGCGACGATCACCGTCTTCGCGCGGCGCGCCGACCAGCGGCCGACGCGGTAGAGAAATTCAGCCATGAGAGTCCTTCGGTTGCGCGCGAGTACGCGGATGGGTGGGTCAGCGGGTGCGGCGTGACGAGGCGACCGGCTCGTGGCCGGTCCGGGTCGCGTCGAGGAGCCGTTCGAGCAGGGCTGTCCAGGCCTCGCGCGAGGTCGGGTCGTCGACCGCCCCCGTCACGTCGACCCAGCGGAGGTAGACCACGATCAGCCCGCTCATGAGCGAGCCGACGAGGAGCTCGACGTCGAACGGGTCGGCGTCGGGGTGGCTCGCGGCCAGGGCGGCCGTGAGGCGCATGCTCACGTCGGCGAAGACCTTGATGAGGGTGTAGGCACGCCGCGGCGAGGGGCCGCCCTCGTCGCCCAGCACGCGGGTCAGATAGACCAACGGAGTCACGAAGTCGGTCGAGCGCAGGGCGTCCGCGACCTCGTCGAAGAGCGTGACGTCGTGCGGGGGCCCGGCCTGCTGGTCCCGCTGGCGCTGCTGGTCCCGCCCGACCTGCTGGTCCGACGCGATCGCGTCGAGCCGGTCGAGCGCTGCGCCGACGACCTCGCTGCAGACCTCGGTCACCACGTCGTCGAGCGACGCGAAGTGGTTGAAGACCGTGCGCCGCGACACGTCGGCGCGCTCCGCGAGCTCGTCCACCGAGAACCTCGTCCCGCCCGACTCGCCGATGAGCGCCGCAGCGGCGTCGACGATGGCCCGCCGGTGGCGGGCCTTGAGCGCAGCACGACGGTCGACGACAGGCAGGGACATGTCCCTACGCTAAGTGCATCGATGCACTCGGTGCAACAAGCCTGGTCAGGCCCCCGCGCTGCGTACGTCTACCGCTCGAACGTCCAGTTCTTGTCCGTCAGCATGCGGGCGACCGCGAGGCCGATCGCGAGCGCGACGATCACCAGCCCGGCCTCGACGGTCGACGCCAGGGCGTCGAGCGTGGCACCGCTGTTGAACTCGTAGACAGCGCGGTAGGCCGTGACGCCCGGCACCATGATGACGACCGCGGGCACCGACATCGTGATGCGCGGCACCTTCATGGCCGGCGCGATGTATGCGGCGAGGACCCCGACGATGAGCGCGGTCGCCGCCGCGGCGGCCTGCGACGCGAAGCCCGCGTCGATGAGCTCGAGGCGCGCCACGTTCGCGACCATGCCGATCGACGCCGCTCCCACGGCCATCTTCCACGGGCTGTTGAACATCAGCGCGAAGCCGAGCACGCCCGCGAAGCTCGCGAGCGCGCGCAGCGCCACGAACAGCGTCTCGTCCAGGGCCGGCGGAGGGAGCCGGTCGGGCTGGAGCCCTGCGATCGCGGAGATCGCCCACACCGCGAGGGCGGCCGACGCCAGGATCATCAGGGCGTACGTCATGCGGGCGATGCCCGCGGAGAAGTCGAGCTTGGCGAGGTCGAGCGCGGCGGTCACCAGGGCGAACCCCGGGACGAGGAACAGGACCGCGGACACGTAGCCCGCCTCGTGGCCCCCCGCGACCCCCATCAGGTTCTCGAAGACGAGCACGATCAGCAGGTAGGCCGTCGCGGCGACCGTCGCTGCGAGCATCGTGGTACCGAACTGGTTGATGCCCTTGTGCAGCATGGCCCGACGCACCATCTGACCGAAGAACGCCCCGACGAACACGGCACCGCACTCGATGACCCCGCCGTTGTTGAGGAACGCGAACGCCGCACAGGCGATCGCGGCCCACAAGGCGTTGAGGAACGCCCCGTAGAGCAACGGCTTGGCGGCGATCCGTTCGAGCTCCGCGTCGACCTCCGCAGCCGTGACCTGCTCCGGCAGGTCGCCGACGTAGGCCTCGAGCTCGGACAGCCGGTCGGAGTTGATGCCGACCGCCCGGACCTCGGCGACCTCGGTGCGGAAGTTGCGGTCCCGGTAGGACGTCGCGGTGATCTCGGTGAGCGTCACGTGCGCTGCGGTGCGGTCGAGGCCCAGCGCCCGGCCCACGCGCGTCATGTGGGACTTCACGCGGTAGCTGCCGGTCCCGGCCGAGAGTGCGAGGTGGCCGACCCTCAGGACCGTCCCCGACTGCCGGACCAGCTCGCTCGGGCCCAGGCCTGGTTCGTCGGTCGCGTGTGCTGTCACCCCGACATGATCGCCCGTCCGGCGCGCGCGTGCACTCATGGGCCGGTGCGGTGAGACGGTCCGGTCCACGCTCCCCGCCTGCGGGTCAGCGTCCTGGAGAGAGGGCGAGAGGCCCCGGACCGACCCGGTCCGGGGCCTCTCGGCAGGCGGAGGGCGAGGGATTCGAACCCCCGGTTGCTTGCGCAACAACGGTTTTCAAGACCGTCACATTAGGCCGCTCTGTCAGCCCTCCTGGGATGCTCCGACGCACATTCTGGCACGTCGGGGCGCTCGGGCGCCCCTGTGCCTCCCCGAGAGGCCGCGTGCACGACGACGGCGGGTCACCCGCAGGGGTGGCCCGCCGTCGTGCGGTGGGGCGTCGCGCGACGATCTGGGATCGTCGTCGAGGATGTCAGGCAGCGCCCGAACGCAGCTGACGCATCGCGAGCTGCACGAGCGAAATCAGCGTCTGCTTGGTCGCCGCGCGCGAACGGGCGTCCGTGTACAGCATCGGGACGTGAGCCGGGATCTGCAGCGCCTCGCGCACGTCCTCGAGCTTGTGCTTGGCCACGCCGTCGAAGCAGTTCACGCCCACGACGAACGGGATGCCACGCGACTCGAAGTAGTCGATCGCGGGGAAGCACTGCTCCAGGCGGTCGGTGTCCACGAGCACCACGGCACCGATCGCGCCACGCACGAGGTCGTCCCACATGAACAGGAAGCGGTCCTGCCCCGGGGTGCCGAACAGATAGAGCCAGAGCGACCCCGGCAGCTCGATGCGACCGAAGTCCATGGCGACCGTCGTCGTCATCTTGCGGTCGCTCACACCACCCGCGTCGTCGACGCCCACCGAGTGCTCCGTCATCGCGGCCTCGGTGTTGAGCGGCTCGATGTCCGAGATGGAGCCGATGAAGGTGGTCTTGCCGACGGCGAACCCGCCCGCGACGACGATCTTCACGACCGTCGGCGCCGTGCGTGCCGCCTGCGGGGCGGGTGTCGCGGCCGGGGCGACCGGCTGCGGTGCCGTCGGGGCCGGGCTCGCCTGCTGCTGCACGGGCGGGGTCTGGTGGACCGTCGGCGCCTGTTGCGTGGCGACGGGAGCCGGAGCCTGCGGGGCCGGCGCCGGCGTGCTGCCGGGCTGACCGCCGAGGACGCTCTGGCGGACCGGAGCCGACGTCGGCGACCCTGCGGACGGGGCCGAGGCGGCCGGGGCCGGCGCTGCAGCCGCCGGGGCCGAGACGGGAGACCACGAAGGCCCCGACGCGCCGCCGGCGGCGGGTGCCGACGACCCGGGGGCGCCCGTGATCAGACCGGTGCCACCAGCAGCCTGCGGCTGGCCGACAGCACCGTCAGAGGGTGGAAATGCCATTGAGAACACTCTCCAAGATACTCAGGGACAGTCCCGAGTTGCTGCTGCCGTGGCCGGTGTGGACGTTGAGCGGGGTCGACGTGTGCACCGTGAGGTAGTTCTCCTCGGCGAGGTCGGCGACCAGGATGCGGGTGACGCCCAGGGGCATCCGCAGGAGTGCCGAGAGCTCGGCGATCGACACGTAGTTGTGCGCGGCGTGCTGGAGGATCGCACGCTTCTCAGGAGGCAGGCCGTAGCTGTTCACAGCACCCGGCATCACCTCGACCAGCGCCTCGAGCGGGAGGTCCGAGGTGGCCGAACGGACACGTCCGCCGGTCACCGCGTACGGACGGACCGTCGCGGCCTCGTACGAGTCCGAGCTGTGCGCTCCCAAGCTGCCAAAAGGTGCGTTCGTCATCGACCTGTCCTCATCCCACCGGGGCTCGGGTTGCTCCGTCAACGGGCAGGCTACCGCGCATCTCCGAGATGAGCTGAGGCGTCAACGTCGCCTCGGTGCGGGAGACGAGGAGGGCCATCTCGTAGCCGATCAGGCCGATGTCGCACGTGGACTCGGCGACGACCCCGAGCACGGACCCGTTCGAGACGTTCATGAGGAAGAGGAAGCCGTTGTCCATCTCGACGATCGACTGGCGGACGTTGCCCCCGTTGAGCTGGCGGGCCGCACCGCGGGTCAGGCTCGACATCCCGGACACGATCGCCGCGAGCTGGTCTCCGCTCGTGCGGTCGAGCTGGTCGGACATCGCCATGAGCAGGCCGTCGGCCGACACCACCAGCGTGTGCCGGCTTCCCGGGACGGTCCGCACGAAGTTGTCGAGCAACCACCCGAAATTGGTTGCTTCGGTGCTGAGCGCGTTCACACTTCCTCCTTGTCAGTTGCCACAGACGGCGAGCTGTACGTCACCGCGACTGCGGCGCTGAGTCGGGGACATCATTGCCGTGCGAGGCACGTTCCGTCGAACTTGTCTCGTCGTCGGCCTCGACCCGTCCCCGTGCGGTCGCCGACTGGAAGGCTGCGAGTCGTGCCCGCAGCTGCTCCGGGTCGCGATCGATCTTTGCCGTGAACCGGTCGACGTACTCCTCGCGGTTCACGGTCCGGGCTCGACGCGTCAGGCCCGAGCTCGTCACGTCCGAGCGCTCCTGGGGGCTGTACGTCCCCGCGGACTCGGCGTACGCCTTGCCCTGGACCTCCGGGCCGTTGCGCAGCAGCGTCGACATCTCCTCGTAGAGGACCGCGGAGGCGATCCAGTCCGAGCGAGCCTCGACGGAGTCCGACACGTAGCCGGCCTCGAGAGGCTCGATGGGCTCCGGTGCCGGGCGACGCACGAGCGGCGTCGAACCTGCCGGGGCGCCAGAAGACTCACCTGCCGGCGACGCCGGGGCCTGCGCACGCGGCGGGGCGAACGCAGTCGGCGCAGCGGGCTGCTGGTACGCGACCGGCGCCTGCTGCGGCGACGGAGCGGGCGGCTGGTAGGCGGACGGCTGCTGCACCGGTGCGGCCTGCGTGAGCGGCGCAGCACCGGCCGGCTGCGACGCGAGCGCCGCGGCCGACGGGGTCACGACGGGCATGGCCCCTGTGCGCGGGCGACGGTTGAAGATGCCGCGCTTGCGTGCCTGGCTCTCCCGCAGCGACCTGCGCGTCGGCAGGTCGGCCATGAGGTCCTCGAACTTGGGGAGCGCCTCGAAGGACAGCTCCTCGGGGATCTCCTCCCGCGCCGGGGGCGCAGGCTGCTGGGCAGCGGGCTGCTGCTGGGGCGCGGGCTGCTGCGGAGCGACCTGGAAGGCGGCCGGGGCCTCGTAGTGCTGCTCCTGGAGCGGCTGGGGCGCGACCTGCTGCTGGTCCTGGTACTGCTGGACCGGCTGCCCGACCGGGGGTCGGTACGTCTCGACGTGCGCGACCGGCGCCTCGTCCTGCGTGGGCTGCGCGGTCGGGGCCGAGCGCTGCGGGAGCGCGACCGCCGGGGCCTGCGCGGCCTGCGGCTCGCTCACGTCGGACACAGCGGCCGCAGGGTCCTCCGTGACCGTCGCGGAAGCCTCGCTCGGTGCGAGCGGCTCGATCGCGAACTGCGGGGCCCAGGTGCCGTCGTCGGGCACGAAGTCCGGGACGGAGATGTCGGTCGCCGACACGTCCGGTGCGGCGTCGAGCTCGACGGCCTGCTGCTCGGACGTCGTGGGGTCGACCGCGCCGAGGGCGCGGAAGCTCGAGAACATGGCCGAGCGCGTGCTCACGTCGAGCACGGGGATCTCGGCGGACTGCGGCTGCAGGGGCGGCATGACGCCGGTGGTCTCCGCAGGGCTCGCGGCGCGGGCCCTGCTCGGGAGCGAGGAACCCGACGAGGCCACGCCCTCGGGTGGGGACCAGGCCTCGGGCGAGGCCGGCAGGTCGAGCGGGAGCGACGGCGTCGCGAGCGGCGGCAGCACGATCGAGCCGGTCTGCGGGCCGGGGACGAACGAGGCGCTCGGCGCGGACCCGGCAGGGTCCATGCCGCGCGAGCGGCGCCGAGGCATGCCCGTCGAGGTCGCGCCGTCGGTCAGGGCCGCGAGGTCGACCGGGATCGCGACGGGCGCGTCCTGGTCGATCTGCGGGGTCGCGGTCGTGGCCGGGCCCGAGTAGACGGGGGCTGACGGCTGCGCGGGAGGGGCGGAGAGCTGGTTCGCGGCGACCTGCGTGCGGTTGTCCAGCGGGTCGGTCGGCATCGGCAGCGGGACGTTCGAGTCCGGCACGAAGAGGACGTTGGGGAAGCTGACCGTGACGAGGGTGCCCGCACCCTCGGGGGCGCGCTCGAACGTGACCCTCGCGCCGAGGCGGTCGGAGATGCGCCCGACCACGTACAGGCCCAGTCGCTGCGACCCCACGACGTCCGAGGCGGCGTGCGCGTTGACCTTGCGGTTCGCCTCGGTGATCTCCTCGGGCGTCATGCCCAGGCCGTGGTCGCGGATGATGATCTTGACGAACCGCTCGTCGCGCGCGGTGCTGACCTCGACCGGCGTGTGCGGCTCGGAGAACATCGTCGCGTTCTCGAGGAGCTCTGCGATGAGGTGCGCCGCGTTGAGCGCGTTGTGCCCCAGCATCAGCGGGTCGACGACGAGGTTCAGCCGGACGCGGTCGTACAGCTCGATCTCGGACGACGCCGTACGGATGACGTCGGAGGCAGGCATGGGCTGACGGACGCGACGGCCCGAGTCGATGCCCGCGAGCACGAGGAGCGACTCGGCGTTGCGGCGCATACGGGTCGCGAGGTGGTCGAGGCGGAAGAGGTTCGACAGCGTGTTCGCGTCTTCCTCGGAGCGCTCGAGGTCGTCGAGGAACGCCAGCTGGCGGTTGAGCAGCACCTGGTCGCGACGAGCCACGTTGACGAACATCTCGGCGATCGACCCACGCAGCGCCGCCTGCTCGCGGGCCACCTGGATCGTCGTGGAGTTCACGTCGTTGAACGCGTTCGCGAGCTGACCGACCTCGTCGCTCGACTCGACCGTGATGGGCTGGATGTTGATGCCCGGGCCCTGGCCCGGCACCGAGACCTGCTCGACCATGCGCGGGAGCTGGTCCCGGACGTCCTGGGCCGCGCTCGTGAGTCGACGCAGCGGGTTCACGATCTGGCGGGCGATGGCACCGGCCACGAGGATGCTGGCGGCGAACGCGACGAGGGTCACGAGGATGGTCAGCACGGCTCGGGTCACGGCCGCGGCCGCGATGTCCGACGCCGTCTCGCCGGCCTCCTTGCGGACCTCGTCACGGACCGGGGTGATGTTCGCGAGGTCGTTGGTCGAGGCGGTGGCCCAGTCCTCCTTGTTCGTCACACCCTTGGCGCCGTTGGCCGCGAGCGAGTTTCGCAGGTTGACGTAGGAGCCGAGCGGGGAGGGGATCGCGAGCCCGGTGCGCAGCTCGCGCACCGCCTTGCGGGCGGCCGCCGCCTTCGTCTCGCCCTCGCTGACGAGTCGGGCGGCACGCTGGGAGTCGTCGTCGATGTTCGGGACGGCGTTGGCGATGTCCTGGAAGAGGAACGAGACGACCGGGAGCTCGAGCGCGACCTGGCTCATGAGCACGTTCGACGCGACGTACGCGTCGAGGACCTGGGCCAGGCCACGGTCCTGCGCGGTGTCGGCCAGCACGCGGGGGACGTCGAGCGCGTCGTCGATCAGCGTGTTGTAGGACGACGTGAAGCCGAGCTCCTGGATCGTCTGGTTGTCGATCTTCTTGCGGAGCGCGTCCAGCTCGGCGCGGTCCTTGACGGTCGCGTCGACGGCCCGGGTCACGCGGGGGTCCAGCATGGACATGGTGACGTCGCCGTACATCCGGTCACGTCGGTCGAGCGCCTTGTCGGTCTCGGCGCGCGCCTCCTCGACCAGCGCGTCGGCGTTCTCGACCCCCCGGGCCCGCTGGATCTCTGCGGCGCGCTCGGCGGCGACGGCCTTGCCGGCGACGTCCTGGGAGGCGAAGGCCTCCACCAGGGCGACGGTCTGGTTGGCCACGCGCGCCTCGTTGATCGCCTGAACCGAGAAGACCGTTGCGGCCAGGAACAGGACGAAGACAGGCAGCGCGAGTGCCGCAAGGATCTTCCCGCGAACGCTCAACCTGCGGAGCATACGAACCTCTCTCCATACCCTGTGACCAGCGGATCGTCGTGAGGTCCGGTCGGCTGCGACCATCCCCCACTCGCCAGACGTGCGTACTAACTATCGGTGCACTTGCCCCAGGGACCTAATCCGGTCATCCAGGGCAAGCCGGAGGCTTCGTGGAGGATTCCGACGAGGCCCGACACCCGCCCTCGTCGACGAGGCCGTAGTGTCTTTCGTGTGCGAGCCGTCACGATAGCCGCCCCGGGTGGCCCAGGGGAACTCACCGTGTCCTACCTCCCTGACCCCGTCCCGGGTCCGGACGAGGTGCTGATCGACGTCGTCTCGAGTGGCGTGAACCCTGCTGACCTGCTACAACGTGCCGGAAAGTACCCCCCACCAGCGGGTGCGCCGGTATGGCCGGGTCTCGAGGTATCTGGGGTGATTTCGGCCGTCGGGGCGCGTCTCACAGGATGGGACGTCGGCGACGAGGTCGTCGCGCTGCTCGACGGGGGCGGCTACGCGGAGAAGGTCTGCGTCCGGGCGTCCCAGGTGCTCCCTCTGCCGGGCGGCGTCTCGCTCGTCGACGGCGCCGCGCTCCCCGAGGCCGTGTGCACCGCGTGGAGCAACCTGGTCGACGTGGGGCGCCTCGCCCGCGGCGACGTGCTGCTCGTGCACGGCGGGTCGGGCGGGGTCGGCTCGGTCGCGACGCAGATCGGTGCCGCGCTCGGAGCGCGGGTGGTCACGACCGCAGGCGGACCCGAGCGCGTCGCCCGCTGCCTCACGCTCGGTGCCGACGTCGCCGTCGACCACCGGACCCAGGACTTCGTCGCCGCGGTGCGCGAGGCCTCGGGCGGCGCCGGTGCGGACGTGGTGCTCGACGTCGTCGGGGCGGCGTAC
Source organism: Oerskovia sp. PE-21s (assembly GCF_056158145.1). Lineage (NCBI taxonomy): Bacteria > Bacillati > Actinomycetota > Actinomycetes > Micrococcales > Cellulomonadaceae > Oerskovia > Oerskovia sp. PE-21s. The sequence goes on along the minus strand of NZ_JBUXJM010000004.1, from coordinate 279,530 downwards.
CTGACCGACAACCTCCGCGCGCTCGCCACGGGGGGGCGGCTGGTCGTGATCGGGATGCAGAAGGGGCGCCGCGGCGAGCTCGACCTGGGCATGCTGCTCGCCAAGCGCGCGACGGTCGCCGGGACGACCCTGCGCGCCCGACCCGCCGAGGAGAAGGCCCGGCTGGTCCGTGACGTGCTGACGCACGCGTGGCCCCTGGTCGAGCAGGGGCGGGTGCGCCCCGTGGTCCACGCGAGGCTGCCGCTCGACGCGGCGGCCGACGCTCACCGGCTCATGGAGTCGGGCGAGGTGTTCGGCAAGGTCCTGCTGGTGCCGTGAGCGCCGGGCCGTCGCGCTCGGCCGCCGTTCGGGACAGACTGGGTGCATGAGCGACGACGCGCGAGGCGACCTGTCCCCCGAACGGTCCGAGCAGCCCGCTCCCCCGGATCGGGGGCGCGAGCGGGGTGCGGACAGCGGCTCCGGGAGCGGGCGCGGCTACACGGTCATCTCCCCCGACGGGACGGAGGTCGCGCCCGACGGGTCGGACGACGAGGCCTCGCGCGCGGGAGCGGTGCGAGCGACGGACGAGGACCGCGACCCGGGCGCGGCCGTCGAGGAGCCGGCCAAGGTCATGCGCATCGGCGGCATGATCAAGAGGCTGCTCGAGGAGGTCCGGGACGCGCCGCTCGACGAGGCGGCCCGCAGCCGGCTCGCCGAGATCCACGAACGGTCGCTCAAGGAGCTCGAGGAGGGCCTGTCCCCCGAGCTCGTCGCGGAGCTGCACCGCATCTCGTTGCCCTTCACGGACGACACGGTGCCGTCCGACGCCGAGCTGCGCGTCGCGCAGGCGCAGCTCGTGGGGTGGCTCGAGGGGCTGTTCCACGGCATCCAGACCGCCCTCGTGGCGCAGCAGATGGCCGCGCAGGCGCAGCTCTCGCAGATCCGTCGGGCCCTGCCGCCGGGGGCGATCCCCGTCCCCGGCATGCCGGGCCACCCCGCGCAGCCTGCACCGCCCGGCGTGCGACGCGAGGGGGACGACGGTCGCCCCTCGCCCGGGCAGTACCTGTAGGGACCTCTCGGAGCGGGTCGCGCGCTATGCGGGCGGCGGGTCGGTCCGCTGCGCGGTCATGGCGATGGCCCCGGAGACGAGCAGCAGTCCGACGAGCTCGAGCCAGGAGGGGAACTGCTGGAGCACGACGGCGCCGATCACCACCGCGGTCGCCGGCAGCATCGCGAGCAGCACCGAGAACGTCGCCGCGCTGACGCGCCGCAAGATGAGCTGTTCGAGCACGTAGGGCACGACCGACGAGCACACCGCGATCCCGACGACGGCGAGCAGCAGCTGCCAGTCCTCGAGCACGGCGCCCGACGACGGCGCGAGGAACGGGGCGAACACCAGCGCCCCCGCGGTCATCGCCACGGAGAGCGACGTGACCCCCGACCCGGCCAGCGCGACGCGGCGCCCGAGCAGGATGTACGCGGCCCAGCACGCGGCCGCGATGCCGATCGCGACGAGCCCGATCACGACGTCCTCGTGCGGGAGGTCGGACGTGAGGGTGACCCCCGCGAGCAGGACCACGCCGACCGCGGCGACCGCGATCCCGCCCCGCTCGCGCCAGCCCCGGCCGGTGATCGCCGCGACGGCCACCGGGCCGATGAACTCGATCGCGACCGCCGACCCGAGCGGCAGGTGGTCGATCGCGACGTAGAACGTCACGTTCATCGCGGCGAGCGCCACACCGAACACCGCAGCCCACGCGAGCGTGCGCCAGGTCCAGCGCTTCCGCCACGGACGTCGCCAGGCGAGCAGCAGGAGGGCCGCGACGACGATGCGCAGCCAGGCGACCTCGGGCGCCCCGACGACGGCGAACAGCCCGACCGCGATCGCGGCCCCCAGGTACTGGGTCAGCCCCGAGACGACGAAGAGGGCGGGCGGCGGGATGCGGCCCGCCACGTTGCCGAGGGCACGACCGGGACGCGAAGACACGAGACGACCCTACGTCGGCGCCAGGAGTCCCCTCACGCACCAGCACCCCCGTGAGCCGCGACGGCACCAGGGAGGGGGCCCACAGCAGTCGGGCGAGCGGGCACCTCACCCCTTGACGGAACCTGCCAGGAGGCCTCGCACGAAGTACCGCTGGAGCGCCAGGAAGACGACGAGCGGCACGATCATCGACACGAACGCTCCGGCGGTGAGCAGGTGCCAGGCGTTGCCGCGCGTCCCGGCGAGGTCGGCGACCGCGACGGTCAGCGGGCGCGAGTCCTGGTTGGCGAACGTGAGGCCGACGAGGAGGTCGTTCCACACCCACAGGAACTGGAAGATCGCGAACGACGCGATGGCCGGGACGAGCAGCGGCATGAGGACCTGGAAGAAGATCTTGACGTGTCCCGCGCCGTCCATGCGCGCGGCCTCGATGAGGGACGAGGGGATCTCCTTCATGAAGTTGTGCAGGAGGAAGATCGCGAGGGGCAGCGCGAAGATCGAGTGGGACAGCCACACGGTCCAGAACGTGCCGTTGATGTCGGCGTCGACGTAGGCCGACAGGAGCGGGATGAGCGTGATCTGGATGGGCACGATCTGCAGCGCGAACACCGCGACGAACAGCAGGTTGCGTCCCTTGAAGTCGATCCACGCGAACGCGTAGGCGGCCAGCAGCGCGATCGAGATGGGGATGACGACCGCCGGGAGCGTGATGACGATCGAGTTGACGAAGAACGACGCGAGGTCGGCGGACCCGAAGAGGACGTCGTTGTAGTTGTCGAGCGTGAACTGGGGGTCGCTGAGCGTGGTCCACCAGCCGGAGCGGCGGATGTCGAGGGCGGGCCGGAACGACGTGACGAGGAGGCCGACCGACGGGATCGTCCACAGGATCGCGATGACGATCGCGAGGCCCGACGCCCACGGGGAGCTGAGCCTGCCCTTGACGGCGATCGCCCGTCGTTCGGCGCGCGAGAGCTTGCCGACGCGCTGGATGTCCTTCGACGCCTCCGCGTCGACGGAAGCAGGCAGCGTGGGCGGGACGGCGGTCATCGGACCTCCTCGGAGAGGCGGAGCTGGCGGACGTTGTAGACCACGATCGGGATGACGAGGACGAACAGGATGACCGCGAGCGCGGCTCCCAGCCCTTCGTTGGACTGCCGGAAGCTCTGCGTGTAGAACTCGTTCGCGACGACCGACGTGCCGAACTGGCCGCCCGTCATGGTCCGGACGATGTCGAAGACCTTGAGGGTGCCCATGGCGATGGTCGTGACGACGACGACGAGCGCGGGTCGGATGCTGGGCACGGTGATGTAGCGGAACATCCCGATGCCGTGGAGCCCGTCGAGACGCGCGGCCTCGACGATGTCGTCGGGAATGGCCTTGATCGCGGCCGACAGGATCGTCATCGCGAACCCGGTCTGGATCCAGATCATGACGACGATGAGGAACAGCGTGTTGGTCGGCTGGTTGATGAGGAACTGCTGCGGGGGGATGCCGATCCACACGAGGAGCTGGTTGAGCAGGCCGGTCTGCTGGATGTTCGCCTGGTCGGGGCGGTACTCGTAGACGAACTTCCAGATGATCGAGGCGCCCACCATGGAGATGGCCATGGGCAGGAAGATCAGGCCCTTGGCGACCTTCTCGAAGCGGGTGCGGTCGACGAGCACCGCGTACACGAGGCCGATGAACGTCGAGACGATGGGCACGAGGATGACCCAGACCGCGGTGTTGCGCAGCACGATCTGGAACTGGTCGGTCGTGAACGCCGTGACGTAGTTGTCGAGGCCGACCCACTCGGCCCCGGTCTTGTTCTTGAACGACGAGAGGATGGTCAGGATCCCGGGGTAGACGAGGCCGAAGATCACCAGGAGGACGGCCGGCCCGAGGAAGCACAGCACGACGACCCAGCGCGGGACGCGTTTGGGCTTGTCGACGGCGAAGAGCAGGCCTCCCATCACGACGACGAAGAGGAGCATCGCGAAGACCATCAGGCCGAGCTTCTCGGCGGTGGTCTCCGGTGTGGTGAAGAAGTCCATGAGGGCCTCCGGTCTGCCCGACGGCGTCGGCGGGCTGGGGCGGTTCGGTCACCCGCGGTCGTGGTCCGGCGGGCGCGGTGCTGCGCTGGTGCTCGGTCGCCTGCGAGGACGTGCTGAGCCGGGGCCCGTCGCGTGGACGACGGGCCCCGGCCCCTCACGCCTCGTTGCTGGCGTCCTCGGTCAGGAGGCGGGCCAGGACGCCTCGATCTGGTCGACGACCTCCTGGGTGCTGGCCCCGGTGAGCCAGTTGACGATCCCGGTCCAGAACGTCCCGGCGCCCACGGCACCCGGCATCAGGTCGGAGGCGTCGAAGCGGCTGACGGTCAACGGGTCGGCGAGGATGTCGGCCGAGAGCTTGTCGAACTCGGTCGAGAGGTTCTCCGGGTCGAGCCCCTTGTTGGCGCTGACCCACCCACCGTCGGGCGTGGCCTTTGCCTTGGCATTGGCCCACTCGGCGCTCGACAGGTACGTCTGGAAGGCCTGGACCTCGGGGCGGTCGTTGAACGCGGCGACGAACTCGCCGCCCACCTCGACGGGCTTGATGTCGGTCTGGTTGGTCGGCAGGTAGAACGCGAAGACGTCGCCGTCCTTCGACACGTCGGTACCCTCGGGGAACTGCGTCTGGTAGAAGTTCGCGGCGCGGTGCAGGAAGCACGTCCCGTCGAGCAGACCGAAGCCCGCGTCGGTCCACGGGGTCGTGGCGATCGAGTCGACCCCGCCGAGGCCTGCGTTGACCATGGCCGGGTCCTTGAGGACCTCGCCGGCGGCGTCGAACGCCGTGACGACCTGGGGGTCGTTGAAGGGGATCTCGTGCTTGTACCACTGGTCGTAGACGTCCGGACCTGCGGTGCGCAGCATCATGTCCTCGACGAAGTCGGTGCCCGGCCAGCCCGTCGCGTCACCGGACTCGACCCCTGCGCACCACGGGAGGGCCCCGTCGTTGTCCTCGGAGTACTGGGCAGACAGCGCCATGAGGTCGTCCCACGTCTCGGGGACCTCGTAGCCGCTGTCCTCGAACACGGCGGGCGAGTACCAGACGTACGACTTGACGTTGGCGCCGAGCGGGGCGGCGTAGAAGACGCCGTCGACCGTGCCGTAGTCCTTCCAGGAGGCCTCCCAGTTCTCGTCGACGTTCTTCGCGGTCGCGTCCGGCGCCGGGACGATGGTGCCGGTGTCCCGCACGATCGTCTGAAGGAGGCCGGGCTGCGGCAGGTAGGCGATGTCAGGTGCGTTGCCTGCCTTGACGCGGACGAGGAGCTGGGCCTCGAACTCGCGGGAACCCTCGTAGTCGATCGTCACGCCCGTGCAGTCCTCGAACGGCTTGTAGGAGTCCTTCTGGGTCTGCGCCTCCGGGTCGACGATCGAGGTGTAGACGTTGACGGACTTGCCGTCGAGGTCGCCGAACTCCTCGTAGGGGGCGCAGTCGATGCTGGACGCCTCGCCGGACGAGCCGGACGTCTCGTCGCCTCCTCCGCTACCGCCGCAGGCGGTGAGCACGAGCGCGAGGCTTGCTCCGCCGGCGACGGCCGCGAGGGCACGGCGCTTGGGTGACAGGGTGCTTCTGGTCATGACATTCCTCCACAGCGTTGTGGTGCTGACATCGCGGTCGGCCCGCGGGTGTCGCGGTCCGTCGTCCTCGACTCGACCGCCCCACTTGCCATGCAAGCGTTTACATCGCTGTTGCGCAAGCGCAGGAGGCCCGTTCGCGAGTAACGATTCCGTTACTCATGACGCCTTGCAACCGCTCACGGTGGTCGCGCTCCCACCCCTGGTGACCTGCGAAAGCCCGCCAGCAAGCCGGAAAGGGGGTCAGCAGGCCCCGATCACCGGCGGCGCGGCTGCGACGTCGACGACCGACGAACCAGGTGCGTCGGGTAGGTCAGGCTCTCGGGCACCGGGGCGCCGTTGATCATCTCCATGAGCAGCATCGACGCGTCCGCCCCCTGCTGGTAGGCGTCCTGCCCGATCGTCGTCAGCCCGACGAGCTCGCCCAGGTCGTGCCCGTCGACCCCGATCACCGACAGGTCGCGCGGCACGTCCAGGCCCAGGTCGCGCGCCGCGAGGATCGCGCCCATCGCCATCTCGTCCGACGCCGCGAAGATCGCCGTGACGTCCGGGCGACGACGCAACAGCTCCTTGGTCGAGGACCGCCCACCCGCGACGTCGAAGCCGCCGTTGACCATCAGGTCCGGTGACGGCTCGATGCCGGCCTTGCGGAGCGCGCGCTCGTACCCGGTCGAGCGCTCGACCGGCGGCGACCAGGACGAGACCAGGTCCGGCTGGCCCGTGATGTGCCCGACGACGCGGTGCCCCAGGTCCAGCAGGTGACGGGTCGCGAGCGAACCGGTCCGCACGTCGTCGAGGCGGACCGTCACCTGGTCCGCCGGCCCCGAGCCCACGAAGGCCAGGGGCGTCCCCAGCGCCACGAGCGAGGCCACCTCGTCGTCCTCGAGCGGCAGCCCGACCACGAGCGTGCCGTCGACACGGCGCCGCAGCACCGTCGGGTCGACCGTGCGGCGCGGACGCCCGTCGTCGACCTCGAACGTGTAGAGCAGCACGTCGTAGCCCACCGAGCGCAGCGCCCGCTCGGCACCCTCGATGACGTTCGCGAAGAACCACCGGCTCACCCACGGCGTGATCACGCCGATCGTCCGGGTCCGCCCGGTCGCGAGCGACGCCGCCGACGGCGACGGGACGTACCCCAGCCGCTCGGCCTCCGCGCGCACCCGTGCCCGCGTCGAGGCCGACACGTTCGGCAGCCCCCGCAGCGCACGCGAGACCGTCGCGGTCGACACACCAGCCGCTTGCGCTACCTCGTCAATTCCTGCCACGAGGAGCGATTGTCCCCCGTCCACGGAGCAGAAGCGATTCACGGCGCGGGCGGACGGCGACGATCCGGGCGGCGCGGGTGGTTCACGACGGGCCCCCACGAGCGGCCCCGGAGGCCGCGCGGTTGCACCCCGGGCACCCTCCCGTGACACCCTGGGAGCAGGTCGGAGGCCGCCGCGACTTCCCGCGGCGACCCGGCACGCACCCGCACGCACCGAGAGGAACACCATGATCGAGCTGAGGACCCCCCGCGAGATCGAGCAGATGCGCCCGGCGGGCCGCTTCGTCGCGGACGTCCTCACGCAGGTCGGCGCGGCCGCGAAGGTCGGCGTCAACCTGCTCGAGCTCGACGCGATGGCCCACGAGATGATCAAGGACCGCGGCGCCGAGTCCTGCTACATCGACTACCACCCGTCGTTCGGCGCGAGCCCCTTCGGCAAGGTCATCTGCACGTCGGTCAACGACGCCGTCCTGCACGGCCTGCCGTTCGACTACCGCCTCCAGGACGGCGACCTGCTGAGCCTCGACTTCGCGGCGTCGGTCGACGGCTGGGTCTCGGACAGCGCCGTGTCGTTGGTCGTCGGGACCCCGCGCGCGGGCGACCGTGGCGCCGCGGACCAGAAGCTCATCGTCGCGACCCAGGAGGCCCTCGCCGCAGGGATCGCGGCCGCGCAGCCGGGCAACAAGGTCGGCGACATCTCGGCCGCGATCGCCGCCGTGGGCCACGGGGCGGGCTACCGGATCAACACCGACTTCGGCGGGCACGGCGTGGGCCGCACCATGCACGGCGACCCCCACGTGCCCAACGACGGCCGCAAGGGCCGCGGCTTCCCCCTCAAGCCCGGCCTGGTCATCGCGATCGAGCCGTGGTTCCTCGAGACGACCGACGAGATCTTCACCGACCCCGACGGGTGGACCTTGCGCAGCGCCGACGGCTCGCGCGGCGCCCACTCGGAGCACACCGTCGCGATCACGGAGGACGGCCCGCTCGTCCTGACGGCGCGCGACTGACCCTCCGCGGCTGACCGCGAGGTAGGACGTCCTGAGCGAAGTAGTGCGCAGGGCGTTCTACCTCGCGCAGGACGTCCTACCTCGCCGCGACCGACCTCTTGTAGAACGTCGCCGAGTCCTCGTAGCCGAGCGCGCGGTAGAAGTCGCCCGACCGTCTGCTCGCGAGCGACACGTAGGCAGCCCCGGACTCGGCAGCCCAGGTCTCGGCAGCCAGCATCATCTTCCGCCCGACGCCCTGACCACGAAGCCCTGGGTCGACCATGACCTCCTCGACCCAGACCACGGTGCCGTTGGCGAGGAACGTCGGGTGACGGTGCGCCAGCAGGTACCCGACGGCGCCGCTCCCCTGGTCCGCGACCAGCAGCAAGGCGTCGGGAGCCGCCAGCAGCACCCCGAACGTCGACTCGAAGGGTTCGCGGCGCGGCCTGAACGACGTCGCGAAGTCACGGGCCAACGGCCAGACGGCGTCGAGGTCGTCGGCCGCGGCCGGCCGGACGATCGTGGTGGCTGCTGCGTCGTTCACGCGCGCAGCCTAGCGGGATGCCGCGAGATAGAACGTCCTGCGCGAAGTAGTGCGCGGGGCGTTCTACCTCGCGCAGGGCGTTCTATCTCGGCACGGGGATCAGCGAAGAGCATCAGACCAGGCTGCGCAGCACCGCGACCGCACCGGCCTCGTCGATGCTGCCCGTGACCTCGTCCGCCGCCGCCTTGACCTCTGGCTCGGCGTGGCCCATGGCCACCCCGCGACCCGCCCAGCGCAGCATGTCGATGTCGTTGCTGCCGTCGCCCACGGCCACCGTGGCGCCCGGGGCCACGCCCAGCAGCCCGCGCACGCGCTCGAGGGCGCTCGCCTTGGTCACGCCGAGCGGCGCGATGTCCATCCACGCGGTCCAACCCACCGCGTACGTGACGTCGCTCAGCCCCAGGGACCCGGCCAGCGCGCTGAACTCCTCGCTCGTCGACCCCGGGTTGCGCACCACGACACGCGTGACCTCGCCCGACCACAGCTCCTCGAAGTCGACCACGTCGTGCACGCCGTCGAGCTCGCCGTGCGGGAAGAGGTCGTTCATGCGGAAGCCGATCCCGACGTCCTCGACCGCGAAGAGCGCGTCCGGGAGCTGGTCGCGCAGCAGGCGCAGCGCGTTCTCCGGGTTGAACGTGATCATCTCGTCGACCACGTACCCCGTGGGCGACGCGTCGTCGAAGCGGGCCGTCACGGCGCCGTTCGAGCACACCATGTACCCCTCGGACAGGCCCAGGCGCTCGGCGATGGGCAGCACCGCGATGAGCGACCGCCCCGACGACAGCAGCACGTGGTGCCCCGCCGCGCGCACGGCGGCGATCGCGTCCGCGACACCGTCGCTCAGGACGTCGTCGTGGCTCAGGATCGTCCCGTCGATGTCGAGCGCGACGAGCAGCGGCCCCTCCCCCGGACGGGCCGGGTGCGCGGCACGGGCCGCGTCCGACCGGGCGTCCGCGCCCGACGGCGTCACCTCGCCCGGGTGCGACGGCGCGCTCGCGGGAGCGACGTCGTCGGGCCGGGGGGTGCTCGTGGCGACCTGCGAAGGGCCCGTCACTCTGTGCCCCTCGACGTGGACTTCGACGACGCGACCACGGGCTCCAGGACCTCGAGCCCACCCAGGTAGGGCCGCAGGCCCTCCGGGACGCGGACCGAGCCGTCGGGCTGCTGGTGGTTCTCGAGGATCGCGACGATCCAGCGCGTCGTGCCCAGCGTGCCGTTGAGCGTCGCGACCGTGCGGGTCTCGGACTTGCCGTCGACCTCGACGCGCTCGCGCACGCCCAGACGGCGGGCCTGGAACGTCGTGCAGTTCGAGGTCGACGTCAGCTCGAGGTAGCGCTCCTGCGTCGGCAGCCAGGCCTCGCAGTCGAACTTGCGGGCCGCGCTCGACCCGAGGTCGCCCGCCGCCGTGTCGATCACGCGGTAAGGCAGCTCGCACTTGCGCAGCATGGCCTCCTCCCAGGCGAGGAGACGCTGGTGCTCGGCCTCGGCGTCGGCCGGGTCGACGTAGCTGAACATCTCGACCTTGTGGAACTGGTGCACGCGGATGATGCCACGCGTGTCCTTGCCGTACGAGCCGGCCTCGCGGCGGTAGCACGCGCTCCAGCCCGCGTACCGCTTGGGGCCGTCCGACAGGTCGAGGATCTCGCCCGAGTGGTAGCCCGCGAGCGCGACCTCGCTCGTGCCGACCAGGTACAGGTCGTCGGCCTCGAGGCGGTAGATCTCGTCCGCGTGCTCACCCAGGAACCCCGTGCCCTGCATGATCTCGGGGCGCACGAGCGTCGGCGTGATGACGGGCGTGAAGCCCTCCTGCGTGGCCTGGTCCATGGCCGCGTTGAGCAGCGCGAGCTCGAGGCGCGCCCCGACCCCCGTCAGGTAGTAGAACCGGGCGCCCGACACCTTGGCGCCGCGCTCGGTGTCGATCGCGCGCAGGCCCTCGCCCAGCTCGAGGTGGTCGCGGGGCGCGAAGCCCTCGGCCGCGAAGTCGCGGACGGTGCCCTCCTCGCGGAGCACGACGTAGTCGTCCTCGCCGCCCGGGGGCGCTCCCTCGATCACGTTCGAGATCTTGTACAGGATCGACTTGAGCTGCGCCTCGGCGTCGTCGGCGTCCTTCTGGCGGGCCTTGACGCCCTCCGCGAGCTGCTTGGTGTGCGCGAGCAGGGCGGTCTTCTCGTCGCCCTTGGCCTGCGCGACCTTCTTGCCCAGGGACTTCTGCTCGGCGCGCATCTGCTCGAAGTCCGTCAGCGCGCTGCGACGGCGGGAGTCGGCGTCGAGCGCCTGGTCCACGAGGGCGGGGTCGTCGCCGCGAGCCACCTGGCTGGCGCGGACGACGTCGGGGTTGTCGCGCAGAAGTCGAAGATCGATCACCACTAGAGGGTATCCAACGTGCGGGAGGGCGCGGCACGGGGCCCGCCGACGGCACGTCCGGCGGGCAGGCCGTTCACCCCCGGCGGCCCAGCGGGATCACCAGCGGCGTCCCCGTGATCGGGTCGTCGATGATCGTGCACCGCAGCCCGAACACCTCCTCGACCAGCTCGGCCGTCACGATCTCCCCGGGCGCCCCCTGCGCGACCACGGCCCCGTCCTTCATCGCGACCAGGTGCGTCGCGTAGCGGCAGGCGTGGTTGAGGTCGTGCAGCACCGCGACGAGCGTGCGGCCCTCGCGGTTGAGGTCGCCGAACAGCTCGAGCAGCTCGATCTGGTGCGCGATGTCGAGGAACGTCGTGGGCTCGTCGAGCAGCAGCAGCTCGGTCTCCTGCGCGAGCACCATGGACACCCACACGCGCTGGCGCTGCCCACCGGACAGCTCGTCGACGGGCCGCGCCGACAGCGGCGTGACCTGCGTGGCCGCGAGCGCCCGCACGACGGCGTCCTCGTCCTCGCGCGACCACTGCCGCAGGAGCTTCTGGTGGGGGTAGCGGCCACGGGCCACGAGGTCCGCGACCGTGATGCCGTCGGGCGCGATCGACGTCTGGGGCAGGAGCCCGAGCCGCCGCGCGACCTCCTTGGCCTTGTAGGACGTGATGGTCTTCCCGTCGAGCACGACCTGCCCGGCGCTCGGGGTGAGCAGCCGCGACAGGGCGCGCAGCAGGGTCGACTTGCCGCACGCGTTGGGCCCGACGATCACGGTGAAGGACCGGTCGGGGATCGCGACGTCGAGCCCCTGGGACACGATGCGTTCGTGGTACCCGATGCCGAGCCCCTCGGCGCGCAGCCGGGGCTCGCCGGGCCCGCCCGGCGCACCAGGCCCAGCCGGCCCGACGGCGGAGCCCACCGAGGGAGCGTCGGCCGCGGCCGGGTTCGTGGTCGCCGGGGTCGGGGTCGTGGTCGTGGCGGTCATCGCCGTCTCCTCGGGAGGGGTGGGGCTGGTCGGGGCCGTGCGGGTCCGGGTGCTCATTGCCGCCTCGCCTCCCGGGCGAGCAGCCACACGAGGTAGCAGCCGCCGATGCTCACGGTCACGACGCCCACGGGGAGCTGCGTGGGCGCGAACGCCCGCTGCGCGACGAGGTCGCTCGCGGCGAGCAGCGCGGCACCCATGGCGGCCGAGGACGCGAGGCCGACGGTCGCGCCGCGCGTGAGTCGTCGGGCGAGCTGGGGTGCGGCGAGCGAGATGAACGCGATGGGTCCGGCCGCGGCCGTGACGAGCGCGGTGAGCGCGACCCCCACGACGACGAGCGAGAGCCGCGTGCGTTCGGAGCGGACGCCCAGGGCCTGCGCGGCGTCGTCGCCCATCTCGAGGACGTCCATGCGCCGCCCCAGGAGGAAGAGCGGGGGCACGAGGACCGCGAGGATGAGCACGACGGGCAGCACCTGGGTCCAGGACAGCCCGTTGAGGCTGCCCGCCCCCCAGGTCGCGGCGGCCATGGCGCGCGCGAGGTCCGCCTTGAGGATGAGCCAGGTGTTGACGGACGCGAGCATGGCGCTGACGGCGATGCCGACGATGATGAGCCGGAAGCCCTGGACGCCGTTCTTGTACGCGAGCAGGTAGACGATGCCCGTGGTCACGAGCCCGCCGATCATGGCGCCGGCCGCGACCGCGCTGTACGAGCCGCCGAGCAGCAGGATCACGACGAGCGCCCCGGTGTAGGCGCCGGTGTTGAAACCGATGATGTCGGGGCTGCCGAGGGGGTTGCGGGTCAGGGACTGGAAGATCGCGCCGCTCATCCCGAGCGCCCCGCCGAGCAGGATCGCGAGCAGGACGCGGGGCAGGCGCCACTCGACGACGACCATGCGGATCACCTCGGGGGCGTCGCCGGTGAGGGCGCGCAGCACGTCGGGCACGGCGACGGCGTAGTCGCCGACACCGAGCGCGACGACACCCACGGCCGCGGCGAGCACCACGAGCACGAGGGTCACGACGGCGGCGCGCACGTCGAGTCGTGCGGAGAACCGTCCGCGGCGCGAGCGCACGACCCGGGTGGGTCGGCCGAAGTCGAGGCGAGCACGCGGCGTCTGCACGGGCGCGGTCACAGCCCGCTCACCTGCCTGCGTCGCACGAGCCAGATGAGGACCGGGGCGCCGACGAACGCGGTGACGATGCCGACCTGCAGCTCGGCAGGCCGCAGGACCAGGCGCGCTGCGACGTCGGACACCAGGAGCAGGATGGGTGACAGGACGAGCGTGTAGGACAGGATCCACCGCTGGTCGGGTCCCACGATCCAGCGCGCGACGTGCGGGACCATGAGCCCCACGAACCCGATGGGGCCCGCGGCGGCGGTGGCCGCCCCGCACAGGAGCGTGACCGCGACGACCACGATCGTGCGGGTCCGGTTGATGTGGGCGCCGAGGGACCGGGCGAGGTCGTCGCCGAGGGCGACCGCGTTGAGCGGGCGCGCGGCGACGACCGCGAGCGCGACCCCCACGAGGATGAAGGGCGTGACCGTCCCGACCATCTCCCACGAACGGTTGCTGAGCGTGCCCGCCCCCCAGTAGCGCATCTTGTCGAAGACCTGCGGGTTGAGGAGCGTGATCCCCGACGAGATCCCGCCGAGGACCGCGCCGATCGAGATGCCGGCGAGCGTGAGGCGGATCGGTGTCGCTCCCCCGCGCCCGAGCGAACCGATGAGGTAGACCACGACGGTCGTCACGATCGCCCCGAGGAACGCGAACCAGATGTACTGCTGGATGTTGACGACGCCGAACGTCGCGACGCCGAGCACCACGGCGAACCCCGCGCCCGCGTTGACGCCCAGGATGCCGGGGTCGGCGAGAGGGTTGCGCGTCAGCGCCTGGATGAGCGCGCCCGAGAGCCCTAGCGCGACCCCGACCAGCAGTCCCAGGGCCGTGCGGGGCAGACGCAGGTCGCGCAGGATGACCACGTCGTTCGGGTCGGCGCCGGGCGCGCCGCCGAGCGCGGACCACACCGAGGCGAGCGGGATCGTCTTGGAGCCCACGGCGAGGCTCACGAAGACCATCGCGACCAGGACCCCGACGGCGACGAGCAGCCACGCGGTCCGCGTCGCGTTGGTCGCGGCGAGGCCGGGCGCCTTGTCGGGGGTGCTCGCGGCCCGGGTCTCGCCCGGTGGAGGACCGTCCTGGGCGGGCGCGGGGGCCCGTTCGGTCGTCGTCATCTCACAGCCCCAGCGACTCGAGCTTGTCGAAGTACGCGTCCGTGACCTCTTCCTCGTCGCGGTCCTCGTCCGCCCACAGGGCGTCGATCCACGCCTTGACGCTCGGGTCGAGGTTCTCCCAGCGCTCCTCCCACTCCTCGGCCCTCGCGGTCCAGTACCCGATGGTCTTGTAGGCCGTGACCGGCAGGCCGCGCTCGTGGCGCAGGTACTTGCGGACGGCGCGCAGCACCGTGGTCTCGCCCGCGAACCAGACGTACCCGACGCCGTCGGGCAGGTCGATGCTCCGCAGGATCTCCTCGAGCCGGCACGGGCCGTGACCGTTGCCGCCGTAGACCCACGCGATGTCGACGTCCGGGTTGGCGGGGAAGGACTGGCGGTGGCCCGCGTCGGGCACCTCGACGACGACGCGCGTGCGCACGCCCGCAGGGGCCTGCTCGATCAGCCGGCCGACCGCGGGCAGGCCCGTCGCGTCCGCGAGGAGGATCTGCCAGGCGAGGTCCGCGGGCGGGTCGTACAGCCCGCGCGGGGAGTTCAGCCCGACGGCGTCGCCCGGCTTCGCCTGCTGGGCCCAGGTCGCGGCGACTCCCCCGTCGTGGACGACGAAGTCGATCACGACCAGGCCCGGCGCGGGCACCGCACGGACCGTGTAGGTCCGCATGGGTGAGGCCTGGACGCCCTCGGGGTAGTCCCACGAGTCCTCCGTCGCGAACGGCAGGACGGGCTCGGCCTCACCCGGCGCGGGCAGGAAGACCCGCAGGTACTCGTCGCCGACGCCCGTGGACTCGAAGTCCGCGAGGCCCTCGCCGCCGAGCGTGACCCGGATCATGCCGGCGGTCAGGCGCTCGACCGCCACGACCTCGGCGCGGTGGATGCGCATCACGGCAGCAGCGCCTTCTCGACGACCTCGAGGAACGCGTACTGGCCGCTGGGCGAGCCGTAGATCATCTCGAGGTCGTGCACGGCGACCTTCCCGTTCGCGACGAACGGCAGCGAGGTCCACAGGCCGTTGCCCGCGAGCTCGGCGAACGGGTCGGTGAGCTCGCCCGTCTTCTCGTCGGGGGCCGTCGAGGTGAAGACCCAGTCGATGCCCGCGAGCTGCTCGAGCTGCTCGGTGCCGAGCGTGGTGCCCTCCTCGCCCTCGGCGAGCGGCGTGATCTTCAGACCGAGGTCGTCGAAGACGAGGCACGGCGTGCCGTAGCAGGACACGATGACCTCGCCGTCGCCGTAGCCGACCGGCCCGACCACCGGGTCGATGCCGGCCGCGGCGAGCCGCGCCTTCACGTCCTCGACCTTGGCCTGGTACTTCGCGGTCCAGGCGTCGTGCTCGGCGACCTTGTCGAACGCCTTCGCGACCTCGGCGAAGCTCTCGCGCCAGTCACGGCCGTCGAACCCGTTGAAGCTGTACGTCGGGGCGATGTCCGGAAGCTTGGTCACGAGCTCGTCGTCGTAGCCCAGCCCGTTGAGGATCACGTCGGGCTTCGCGGCGAGGATCTCCTCGTAGTTGTACTCGGGGAAGTTCTCGAACGTCTTGATGCCCTCGAGCGCCTTCTGGTCGAAGAACGACGGGAAGGTCGTGTACCCCTGCGAACGGATCGGCTGGGAGTCCGCGAGCGGGATGCCGAGCGTGATGAGCATGTCGAGGTCGGTCGTGTAGACACCGAGCGCGGCCTGCGGGTCGGTCGGGATCGTGGTCTCGCCGAACGCGCTGTCGACCGTGCGGGTCTCGACCTCGCCGGCACCGGAGCCGGAACCCGCGTCGGTGCCCGAGGCGCACGCGCCGAGCAGCAGGGCGAACGTCGCCACGGAGGCGGCGGCAAGGGCTGAGCGGGCTGAGCGGGCAGAGCGACGGGTGGTGCGTGTGGTCATGGGACGTCCTTGTTCGGGCGCGGGAGTCGCGGCGGATGAGGCGGGGTGGAGGAGGAGGCGGCCGGGGTGCAGCGGCCTCTCGGCCGGGCCGGCGCCCCAGGGTCAGAGCAGGCGCGCGGCCTCGCGCAGGTCCTCGGCGAAGACCTGGGCGGTCAGGGCGAGCCCGAAGTTGCGGTCGTAGCGGAGCTCGGCGACGCGGCCCGCCTGGACGGCGGGCACGGCCTGCCAGGCCGGGTTGGCGGTCGCGGGGTCCTCGGGGTTCTGGAGCACGATCAGGTCGGCGTCGTGGAAGACGTCGAGGTTCTCGAACGAGTACCTCGACACCGAGCCGTTGCTCTGCCCGGCCTCGGGGACCACGAGGTCCATGCCGACGTCGCGCGCGATGCCCGAGCAGAAGCTGTCGGGCTCCTGGATCCAGAAGCCCTCCTCGTCGGCGCCCGCGATGACGACCGTGCGCCCTGCGACGAGCGGGCCGATCTCGGCGGAGACGTCCGCGACCGTGGCGTCGTAGGCGTCGATCGCCTCGGTCGCCTGCTGCTCGCGGCCGAACGCGGCGAGCTGGCGCCGGAGCGACGCCTTCCAGTCGGGGTCGTCGTCGCCGACGACGAGGACGGGCGCGATGCCCTCGGCCAGCAGCTCGTTCTCCTGGTAGTAGTTCCACCACCCCGCGCCGACGACGAGCATGTCGGGCGAGTGGGACAGGATCGACTCCGCGTTGGGCTCGATGTTGGAGCCGCCGAGGCGCTCGACGCCCTTCGGCAGGTGTGCCATGAGGTGGCTCTCGTCGGACCACTCGGTCGCGACGATCGGCAGCCCGGCGAGGAGTGCGAACTCGAGGCCCGCGCGGGCCTCCAGGACGACGACCCGCTCGGGGTGCAGGGGCAGGTCGGTGCGGTAGCCGTCGTGCTCGAACGGCTGGGTCCCGCCGCCCGCCGAGCCGGCCCCGGCCGACCCTGCCCCGTCGCCGCACGCCGCGAGGATCCCGGCGACCGTCAGTGCCCCGGCGCCGATGAGGAAGTCGCGGCGGGTGATCGCCGCGACGATCCGCTGCCACTGCCCCTCGGCGACCGGGAGGAGCGTCACGTCGGGGACGTCGGTGCGGGCAGGCAGGACGAGGGTCACAGGAGCTCCCGGGCAGGGGACGGCGACGCAACGGTCGACATCGGTTGGTTAGGTATCCCTACCCTAACCAGGCCTGCCGCTCCGGGACCGGCCGATCGTCGCCGGCAGCGGCCAGGGGATGTTCCGCATCGGCCCGCACCGAGGCCACGTACCAGCCCGGCGTGTGCCCGAGCACCCGGCGGAACGACTGCACGAACGCGCTCGCCGTCCGGTACCCCACCCGCCGACCGACCGTCCCCACCGGCATCCCGCCCGCGAGCAGCCCGATCGCGACCCGGACGCGCGCATGGATCCGCCACTGCGCGAACGTCATGCCCGTCTCCCGGTGGAACAGCCTGGAGAAGTTCCGCACGCTCACCGACACCTCGCGCGCCCACGCCTCGAGCGGACGCGTGTCGGCAGGGTCGTCCAGCAGACGCCTGGCGACCGACGCCAGGCGCGCGTCCGAGGGCATGGGCAGCACCATGGGCGTGACGTCCACGGGAGACAGGAGGTCGACGACGACGCGCTCGCTGCGCCGTCGGGCCGCCGGGGCCATGTCGCGCTGCGACAGGTGGATCATGAGCTCGCGCGCGGCGGGCGGGACCGAGACCGCGGTCGTGCGGTGCGCGCGGTCGAGGACCGCCACGAACGGGTCGTCCGTGGGCTCCGGGGCGGACGCCGCGGGTGCGGTCGCGAGCGGCTCGGCGGGCGCCGCCGCACCGTCCGCGTCCACATAGGTGCAGTAGAAGCCCGTGCCGCCTGCGGTCTGGACCGCGTGCGCGACACCCGCAGGGATCCACAGCCCGATCGTCGGCGGGACCGCGAAGAAGCCGTGCTCGGTCTCGACCGTCAGCACGCCCTGCGTGCCCCACAGCAGCTCGTGGAACGCGTGCACGTGCACGGGCCACAGGCCCGGTGCGCTCGGCGGGAAGTGCGACGTCGAGACCGAGCGGACCTCGCGCGCGGCCGCCAGGAGCGCTGCGGCCTCGGCGGTGTCGGCGTCACGCGGGCCGTCCGCGGCGTCGTGCCCGCCGCCCGGGAACCGGACGTGCACGAGGGGGACGGAGGAGGCTGAGGACGCCTGGCCGATGAGCGACATGATTGGGCAGGCTATCCCACATCGGCTCAGGAAGGTAAGCATTACCTTAGCAAGCATGCCCCTCCGTACCCGTCGTCCCGCACGCCGCGGCGGGCCCCCGCCGACGACCGTCGGCCAGGTCTTCCGCCTCGTCCTCACCGGGAACCGCCGGTGGCTCCTGCTGACCGCGGGCGCGAGCGGCTTCATGGTCCACCAGGTCGCCGAGGCGCTCGTGCCCGTGCTGATCGGCGTGGTCGTGGACCGCGCGATCATGCCGCGTGACGGTGCCGCGCTCGGGCTGTGGCTCGGGGTCCTCACGGCGGTCTTCCTCGTCCTGACCATGGCCTGGCGGATCGGCATGCGCTCGACCGTCCGCGCGTTCTCGTTCGCCGCGCACGACCTGCGTCAGCTCACCGTCGCGCGCGTCCTCGACCCGCGCGGCATGGCCAGGCGCCGCGCGGCGGGCGAGACCCTGACCATCGCGTCCTCCGACACGAACCGCGTCGCGGGGATCGCCTGGCTCGTCACGGGACAGCTCGGCGCGCTCGCCGCGATCGGGACGACCGCCGTGAGCCTCCTCCTCGTCTCCGTCCCGCTCGGCGTCGCGGTCCTCGTCGCGACCCCCGTGATGCTCCTCGTGATGCACCGGCTGTCCGTCCCCCTCGAGGCGCGCAGCGAGGCCGAGCAGGAGACCGCGGCCCGCGCCGGCGGGCTCGCGACCGATCTCGTCACGGGCCTGCGCGTCCTCAAGGGCCTGGGCGCGGAGCAGGCCGCGGCCGACCGCTACCGCCGAGCGAGCCGCGGCTCGCTCGCGGCCGCGCTGCGCGCCGTCCGGTCCCGCGCCGCGTACCAGGCCGTGAGCGAAGGGCTCTCGGTGGTCTTCCTCGCGACGGTCGCGCTCTTCGCGGGACGCACGGCGCTCGCCGGGCAGATCACGGTGGGCGAGCTCGTCGCCGTCGTCGGCCTCGCGCAGTTCGTCCAGGAACCCATGTCCCGCACAGGCTTCCTGGGCGTCGAGCTCGCCCAGAAGCGCGCGTCCGCACGCCGTCTGCTGCTCCTGCTCGGCGAGCCGACCGTCCACAGCGCCCCGGCCCGGCCTGTGGACGCGGGCGTGGCGGGTGCGACGCCGTCGGGCGGCTCGGTGACCCTCGCCGGGGTCTTCGGCGGCTCCACGCTCCCGTCCGTCACGGTCCGCCGCGGACAGGTCGTGGGCGTCGTCGTGCCCGACGCCGGGGACGCGGCCGCGCTCGTCGACGTCCTCGGGTGCCGTGCACCCGCGCCACCAGGAGCCGTCGTCGTCGACGGGACCGACCTCTCCACGCTCGACCCCGCGACCGGACGCGCCCTCGTCTTCGCGGCCCGGCACGACGCGTCGCTGTTCAGCGCGAGCGTGCGCGACAACCTCGCACCCGACGGCCCGCTCGACCCGCGCGCGCTCGACGCGTCGGGGACGACCGAGGTGCTCGGGCACCTCGGCGACGGCCTCGACACCCACCTGACCGGGCGCGGCCAGCACCTGTCCGGCGGGCAGCGCCAACGCCTCGTCCTCGGCCGGGCGCTGCACCGCCCCGAACCCGTGCTGGTGCTGCACGACCCCACGACCGCCGTCGACACCGTGACCGAGGCCCGGATCGCGGCGGCGCTGCGCGGTCTCCCCGAGCGCACGTTGCTGCTCGTCACGACGAGCCCGACGCTGCTCGCGGCGTGCGACCACGTGGTGGTGGCAGTGAGCGGGACGCCCGGTGCGGCCGGGGTCCACGGTGCGGCCGGCTCGGCCGGCTCGGCTGGCTCGGCCGGCTCGGTCGGCACCGGCGCCGAGCTGGTCGCGTCGTGAGCGCCGCCGCCGCGACCGGGGCCGGCCGCGCCGCCCCGGCGCACGAGATCCTGCCCGTCGCCTCGACCGCCGCGACCAACGCGGCGCTGTGGCGCATGCTCACCCGCCGCCGATGGCTCTTCGCCGGGACCGTCGCCGTCCTCCTGGCCGGGTCGGTCGCGGGCCTCGCGATGCCCGCCCTGCTCGGGGTCCTGGTCAACGTCGTGGTCGAGGACGGCGAGACCGCCGACCTCGTGCGCTACGCGCTCCTGCTCCTCGGGGCCGGCGTGCTGAGCGCGGGACTCGGCTACCTCGGCCAGACCCTCCTCGCCCGGATCTGCGAGGGAGCGCTCGCCGACCTGCGCGAGGACGTCCTCGCGAGCGCGCTCGACCTGCCCCTCGAACAGGTCGAGCAGGCGGGCGTCGGCGACGTCGTGGCTCGCGTCTCGGGGGACGTCGACGCCGTGAGCGAGGCGATCTCGGGCGTGCTGCCCGCGGTCACGTCGGCCGCGTTCACGATCGTCCTGACGCTCGTGGGCCTCGGGGCCCTGGACTGGCGCTTCGCGCTCGCCGCGGTCGCGGCCGCCCCCCTGCAGGTCGTGTCGCTGCGCTGGTTCCTGCGCCGCTCGGGCCCCGTGTACCGGGAGGTGCGCGTCGCCGAGGCGCAGCGCACCGAGCAGGTCATCGAGACGGTCGCGGGTGCGACGACCGTCACGACGCTCGGGCACGGCGACCGGCACGAGGCGCTCGTCGCTGCGTCGTCGCTGCGGGCGATCGACCTGTCGCTGACCGGGATCGGGCTGCTCACCCGGTTCTACAACCGGCTCAACGTCGCCGAGCTCGTCGGACTCGGGGCCGTGCTGGCCACGGGGTTCTGGCTCGTCTCGGGCGACGCCGTGACCGTGGGCGCGGCCACGGCGGCGGCCCTGTACTTCCACCGGTTGTTCGGGCCGATCGGGACGGTGCTCGGCGAGTTCGACGAGATCCAGAAGGCGGGTGCAGGCCTCGCCCGCCTCGTGGGCGTGACGGCGGCGACGGCGGAGCCCGCCGAGGGTGACACGATCCCCGCCGAGGGTGACCACCACCCCGGTCCGGCGACCGCCTCCCGGGAGCCGCGCTCCGCCGTCGTGCTCCGGGGCGTGACGTTCGCCTACACGCCCGGGCGCGACGTCGTGACCGACGTGGACCTCGACGTCGCCGAGGGCGAGCACGTCGCGCTCGTCGGGGCCTCCGGGGCCGGCAAGACGTCGGTCGCGAAGCTCGCGATGGGCATCCACCGCCCGACGCGCGGCGCCGTGCACGTCCTGGGCACGGCGCCGGGACGACGCCGTCGGGCCCCGCACGACGACGGCCGACGGACCGACGCCGCGATGGTGAGCCAGGAGGTCCACGTGTTCAGCGGGACGCTCGCCGAGGACCTGCGCCTCGCGGGCCCCGACGCGAGCGACGCGGAGCTCGCAGCGGCGCTCGACGCGGTCGAGGCGCACTGGGCGCACGACCTGCCCGACGGCCTCGCCACCGTCGTCGGCGCGGGCGGACTCGACCTGTCGCCCGACCGTGCGCAGCAGCTCGCGCTCGCGCGGATCCTGCTGCTCGACCCGGCCGTCGTCGTGCTCGACGAGGCGACCGCGGAGGTCGGGACCGACGGCGCCGCGACCCTCGACCGAGCCGCACACGCGGCCCTGTCCGGGCGGACCGCGGTCGTCATCGCGCACCGGCTGAGCCAGGCCCAGGTCGCGGACCGCGTGGTCGTCATGGAGGCCGGGCGGATCGTCGAGTCGGGGACGCACGACGAGCTGCGCCGGGCGGGCGGCCAGTACGCGCAGCTGTGGGCGGCCTGGGAGCGAGGTGCGGGAGACCGCCGAGGGTGACGGGTACGTCACCTTCGGCGGGCTCGGACGTCATCGTCGGCATCCCGGGCGCTACCGTGTCGACCATGGGTTGGGAGATGTGGTTGGGGGTCGCGGCGGTCGCCATCTCCGCCGTCGCGCTCACCGTCGCGATGACGGTCTGGTCGCAGCAGCGACGTCGTCGTCGCCTCGACCCCCCGCTCGCGGTCGCCGAGGCGCTCACGGAGGACGTCGGTCAGCTCATCGCGTTCGTCGCGAACCCCTCCAAGCCCGCGGTCGCGAACCTCGAGCGGACGGTCCGGCGCGTGTGCGCCGACGCCGACCTGCCCGAGCCCCTGTGGCTCGAGACCACCATCGAGGACCCGGGCGTCGGGCAGACCCGCGAAGCCCTGTCCCGCGGCGCCGACATCGTGGTCGCGGTCGGCGGCGACGGCACGGTCCGGGCCGTCGCCGAGGGCATGGTCGGCACGGGCAAGCCCATGGGCCTGGTGCCGCTCGGCACGGGCAACCTCCTCGCGCGCAACCTCGACCTGCCCATCGCCGACCCGGACGAGGCCCTGCGCATCGTCGTCGCGGGCGCGGACCGCGTGATCGACGTCGGGTGGGCCCGCGTCCTGGAGTTCGCCCAGCCCGACGGCGCCGCGCACGACCCCGCACGGACCGGCACCACGGGTTCGGGCGCGGCGGGCGACGACGCGACCGAGGCGCCCGGGACCGGCGAGGCGGACGAGGTCGGTGCCGGGACCGGGACGGACGGCGCGAACGACACGGCAGGGGACGCCCTCCCCGAGCAGGACACCGAGACCGCGCACATCTTCCTCGTGATCGCGGGACTCGGTTTCGACGCCGCGATGGTCGCCGACGCCGACGCGTCGCTCAAGGCGAAGATGGGATGGGTCGCGTACTTCGTCGCGGGCATCCGCCACCTGCACGGCCGCCGCCTGCGCGCGCAGATCCAGCTCGACGACACCCCGGTGGTCAGCGCGAAGCTCCGCACGCTGCTGGTCGGGAACTGCGGCAAGCTGCCCGGCGGCATCACGCTGCTCCCGGACGCGGTGCTGGACGACGGCATCCTCGACGTCGCGGCGATCGACACCCGGGGCGGAGTCGTCGGCTGGGCCCAGCTCTTCGGCGACGTCGTCATGCAGGGCTTCGGCGTGCGCAACGACCTGCCCGCGAAGATCGGTCGCATCGACCATGCGCGCGCCAAGCGCGTCCGGGTCCGGGTCGAGGGCGGTGAGCAGGCCCAGGTCGACGGCGACCTGCTGGGCAAGGCCGTCGAGCTCGAGGCCTGGGTCGAGCCGGGCGGGTTGGTCGTGCGGACCGCCTGACCGGAGGGCATCATTCGACCTGACGCACCGTCCTACCGAGGAGCACCACCTAGATGACCGCACTGCAGGACGCCCCTCGGCCGCCGGGCCTCGCGCCCTCGACCCGCACCCTGCTCAGCCTGGCCGCCGCCGTGATCGTCCTCGCCGGGATCTACCTCGCGCGCGGCCTGTTCGGCCCCCTCGCCCTCGCCGCGGTCGTCGTCATCATCGTGCAGCCGGTCCGGGGCCCGCTCCAGCGGCGAGGCTGGTCCCGGTGGGGGGCGACCACCGCGACCATCGTCACGGCCTACCTGATCCTGGGCGCCCTCGCGGCCCTGCTCGCGTTCGCGGGGGTGCAGTTCGCGAGCCTCGTGGGCCAGTACCTCGACGACCTGTCGGACATGGTCGCGCAGGCCACCACGTGGTTGGAGTCGTTCGGCGTCGAGGGGCAGGTCACGGACGCGCTGGCGTCCTGGCTCGACCCGAGCACTCTCGCGGGCTTCGCCGCGACGATCGGGGGGACCGCCATGACGGTCCTCACGGCCTTCTTCTTCGTGCTCGCCTACGTGATCTTCATGGCCGCCGACGCGACCCGCTACCAGGACGCCCGCTCGCGCTTCGGTGCGGAGCGCCCCGCGACCCTCGACCGCATCACCGCGTACAACTCGGGCGTCCGCCGCTACTTCGTGGTCAACGCGTCGTTCGGTGCCGTCGTCGCCGTGATCGACGGCCTGGCCCTGTGGTGGATGGGGGTCCCGGCCCCGGCGGTCTGGGCGATCCTCGCGTTCGTCACGAACTTCGTGCCCAACATCGGGTTCGTGCTCGGCCTGGTCCCGCCCGCGGTCATGGCGCTCGTCGTGGGCGGCTGGCCGCTCGCCCTGGCCGTGGTCGCCGTGTACTGCGTGGTGAACGTGGTGCTCCAGGTGCTGGTCCAGCCCAAGTTCGTGGCCGACGCGGTGAACCTGAGCCTCACGCTGAGCTTCTTCTCGGTCGTGTTCTGGACCCTGGTGATCGGGCCGTTGGGTGCGATCCTGGCCATCCCGCTGACACTGCTCACCCGGGCGCTCGTCCTCGAGGGGGACCCGGGCTCCGGCTGGTTGCGCTACCTGTCAGGGGACACCTCGGCGGGCGCTGGCGCAGCGCCTCCTGAGGCTCTCGGCGAGGACATCGACGACGGAGGTGACGGCCGGGGCCCGAGCGGCGGTGCCGACGCTCCGGCCCCGGACGCCCCGCCTCAGGCCGCCGCGCAGGCACCGGACACGGACGTCTCAGCCCCCTCCCGCGACCGCTGAACCCGCGCTTCTCCCCCGTTCCCTAGGGTCTTACCTAGCGGTGGCATCTTCTTGACCTGCGCCTGAGACAGGCTTCTTCCTGTGCGCAGGGCACCTCCCTCGCACGGTCCCGGACGGTCCTGCCGTCGCCCAGGGGGACGGGAACGGTGCGGTGGCCGAGCATCTCGGGATCACGACCAAGGCCGTGGAGTCCCACCTCACGGCCATCTACAAGCTGCTCGACCTCGAGGGCGGGGCCAACAACCGGGTCGCTGCCGTCCTCGCCTTCCTCCAGCAGTCGGTGCGACCGGAGATGTAGGGGCCGCCTTGCCGTCGGACCTCGCCTCGGGCCCGGCCCGCCGCGACCACCCTGGGCCGACCTCGTGGAGGAACGGTGCCCGACCCGCTGGTCGAGCGGGCCCCCGGAGACGCTCCCCGTACGCTGGTCCGGTGACGAAACCGGCCGCTGACCTGCCCTTCTCGCGACCGCGCACGCTCCGGGCGGCCGTCGCCGTCCTGCTCGCGCTGGTCTGCCTGGTCGGCACCGCGCTGCCCGGGCACGCCCTGCCGGGGACTTCGGCCCCCACCGAGACCCGGCCGACGCTCGCGCAGGCCCCGGCTGCGGAGTCGACCGAACCGACGCCGACCATCCTGGTCGCCGTGGCGGGCCTCTACTGGCGTGACATCTCCCGGACCGCCACGCCGACGCTCTGGAGCATGATCCGTACCGGCTCCGTCGCGTCGCTCGTCGCCGGGCGGACGGCGTGCACCACCGACGCCTGGCTGACCCTCTCGGCGGGCCAGATGGTCTCGACAGCCGACGCGCCTGCCTCCGCCCCGACGAACGAGCCCGGCGAGCCCGGTGAAGACGGCGAGGACGGCGCGGCGGACCCCGCGGTCACGGGATGCCCCGAGCTGCCGCAGCCGGTCGCCGCGAGCGGCGACCTCGAGGGGCCCGCGACGATCCCTGGGTGGGCCACCCTGACCCAGCAGCCCGACGACGTCGCGGCCCAGCACCCGGCAGGCGCCGTCGCGCAGCGACTCGCCGACGTCGACGTCTGCGCGACGGCGGTCGGGCCGGGTGCCGCGGTCATGCTCGCCGACGGGGGCGGGCACGTGTCCCGCTACGTCTCGGGGATCGACCAGATCCCGGCCGGCGACCTGCAGTCGTGCCCCGTCACAGTGATCGACCAGGGAGAGCTCTTCGACAGCTCCGGACGACGGGGCGAGAGCCTCGAGGCACTGGACGCGACGCTGCGGCGCATCGTGAAGGAAGCCGACCTGGGCACCCGCGTCCTGATCGCCGGGGTCTCGGCGGGACCCGTCGGAGAGCCCGGCCCGCAGGTCGTGGTCGACTGGCGGCCCGAGGTCGTGACCGGCACCTGGCTCCACTCCCCCTCGACGCAGACGGACGGCATCGTCCAGCTCGTCGACGTCTCGGCGACCATCGTCCACGAGGCCGGCGGGAGCACCGAGGGACTCGACGGTGCCCCCATCTCCCTGGGCGAGACCCGTCGCATGGACGTCTCCCGGACGGTCGAGAACCGGCAGTACTTCAACGTCCTGACCAGCACCATCCCGAGCCTCTACCCAGTCCTCGTCGGCCTGCTGATCGCGGCGCTCGTCGTGACGCTGGGCGGGCTGCTGTGGGTGCGCAGGGCGGCTCAGCGACGCGGCTCCCCGACACCGGTGCCGCCCGGCCGGGTGGGACGGCGCGTCACGACGGCCGTCCTGCTGGTGGTCGCCTCGGCCCCCGTCGGCGCGTCGCTCGCCAGCCTGGCCCGGTGGTGGGTCTGGAGCGCCCCGAACGCCGCCGCGACGCTCGCCCTGACCGCTGCCACGGTCCTGGTCGCGGTCGTGGCCTGGTCCTGCTCGCGCCTGCTCCCCCGGCGCCCGTGGGCCCTGCCGACCGCGCTCGGGGGCGTGACGTGGCTGGTGCTCACGATCGACGGGGCGACGGGGACCACGTTGCAGCAGGCCTCGTTGCTCGGGACGTCCGCGGTGGTCGACTTCACGCGCTTCTACGGCTTCAACAACGTCACCTTCGCCGTCTACGCGGTCGCGGGCCTCGTCCTCGCGGGCGGCCTGGCGAGCGCGGCCGTCGAGCGGGGACGCCGACGGCTCGCGGCGGCCCTCGTCGCCGCCGTCGGGACGGTCACGGTCGTCATCGACGGCTGGCCCGGTTTCGGCGCGGACTTCGGCGGGATCCTTGCCCTCGTGCCTGCCTTCGCGGTCCTGGCCCTCCTCGTCGGGAAGGTCCGGCTGACCTTGCTGCGGATCGCGGTCGTGGCCGGGGCGACGGTCCTCGTCGTCGCCGTCATCTCCGTGATCGACTGGCTCTCGCCGACCGGCAGCTCGCACCTGGGAGGGTTCGTCCAGTCGTTGCTCGACGGCGGGGCCTTCGAGGTGATCGCCCGCAAGGCTGCCGGGGCGTGGAAGACGATCGCGAACCCGGGGGGTGTGCTCGCCACCGTCCTCGTGGTCGGCCTGAGCATCGTCCTCCTGCGCCCCGAGCGGTGGCGCCTTCCGGAGGTGGCTGCGGCGTACCGGGCATGGCCGCTGCTCAAGCCCACGGCGATCGCCCTGGTGGTCGTCGCGGGGGTCGGGTCCGTCCTCAACGACTCGGGCATCATCATCGGGATCATGGTCTTCGTGGTCGGGGCAGCGATGCTCGTGCCGGGCTTCATGACCGACGACCTCGCGCCCGCGGACGCCGGGTCGACCGGCCGCCCGGACGGCGACGCCCGCGCCGTCCTCACCACGGCGGAGGCCCTGGCAGCGCCCGGTGTCCGCCGGATGCCCACCATGGTGGCCACGATCGGCGGCGGCCTGTTCGTCGTGATCCTCCTCGCCTCGAGCGTCCTGAGCGCGGCCGGGGTGCGCTCGCCGCACGCCACGGTGCCCGCCGGGACCGAGGTCGCCCCGAGCAGGTCCGACGTGGTCGCCGCGGACCAGCCGCTGGTCGTGGTGGGCACCGCGGGGGTCACCTGGGAGGACGTCTCGTCGGGGTCGGCCCCGACGCTCAACGACATGCTCACCGACGGCGCGGGCGCAGCAGGTGTCTCGCAGCCCACCGGCGCGGCGGGACGTTGTGTCGCGGGCGGGTGGCTCGCCCTGTCCGCGGGCCAGCTCGCGGAGGTCACGACGCAGCGCGCCGCCGACGGGTCCTGGGCCTGCCCGGACCTCACCCCCGTCGTGTCGGGAGACGGTGCCCAGGTGTCGGGGTGGGACGGCCTGGTCGCCCTGCAGCGCGGGTCGACCTACCAGGCCCGGCTCGGGGTGCTCGGGGACGCGCTGACCACGACCTGTGCCACCGCCGTCGGGCCGGGAGCCGCAGCAGCCCTCGCGACGTCCGACGGCGCGGTCCCGCGTTACCGGGAGGCCGCCGGGGCGTTCGCTCCGGGGACGGACACCTTCGCTTGCCCCCTCACCGTGGTCGACGCTGGAGACGCCACCGTGCCACCGCTGGACCCCACCCGGTCGGCCGCGGAGCAGTCCGCCGACCGCGCAGCCGCTCGGACCGAGCGGCTGCGCGCGGTCGACGAGCGCGTGCGCACGGTTCTCGACCGCGCCCCGTCCGGTGCGACGGTCCTGGTCGTGGACGTGAGCGGCAACCCCGGGGCCCGTCCCGTCCTCGGCGTCGCCCTGGCCCGACCGACCACCGACGGCCCGGAGCAGGCGCGCTTCCTCACGAGCGCGGCCACCCGGACCGACGGCGTGGCCCGGCTCCTCGACGTCCCCGCGACCATCCTCAGCGCGGCCGGAGTGACTCCCCCACCACGCATCCAGGACACACCCCTGGCATGGGGGTCGGTCCGTGCCCCGGACGCGGCCACGACGGCGTCCTCGCTGGCCGACCTCACCTCACGAGACCACGTGCGGCGCACCGTGTACTCGTTCTTCGTCGACGTCCCCCTCTACGCGGGCCTCGCGCTCGGTGTCGCGTGCCTCGCGCTCGCCCCCGTGGCTTCGAGAGCACGCTCGGCCCGAGCCCGCGCCAGGTGGGCCCGCGCCTGGGTGTGGGCCCGAGGGGCGGCGCTCGTGGTCGCCGCCGTCCCCACCGCGGCCTTCCTCACCTCGCTGACGGGATGGTGGCGGTTCGCGAACCCGACGCTCGCGATCGTCCTGTCGACGGTCGGCGCGACGGCGATCGTCGCGGCTCTCGGGGCGCTCGCTCCACGCCGGCCCGCCTGGTTGGCCCCGGGGATCGTCGCGGGCATCACGTTCGTCGCCCTGAGCCTCGACGCGATGATCGGCACCCCGCTCAACCGCGCCAGCCCGCTCGGGTCGGCGCCGACGTTCGGCGCGCGCTTCTACGGGTTCGGCAACCCGACCTTCTCGGTGTACGCCGTGGCCGCTCTGGTCCTGGCCGCCGCGCTCGCGCAGTGGCTCGTGCTGCGGCACCGGCGGGTCGCCGCCGCCGTGACCGTCGGGGTCATCGGCGTCGTCACGATGGCGATCGACGTGTGGCCCACGTGGGGGGCGGACCTGGGCGGTGGCCTGGTCCTCGTGCCGGCCTTCGCCGTGCTGGGCCTGGCCGCCTCTGGCGCCCGCGTCACCTGGCGCAGGTTCTTCGCGGTGGCGGCCGTGGGCGTCGCCGCGGTCGCCGCGGTGGGCGTCCTCGACTGGCTCCGACCACCGGACCAGCGGTCGCACCTCGGCCGTTTCGTCGCCCAGGTGGTCGACGGCAGCGCGTGGGAGACGCTCGCCCGCAAGGCGGGCTACGCCCTGCGCTCTGTGCTGGGCGGTGTCCCCGTGTGGCTCACGATCCTCGTGCTCGTCGCGGCCGCGCTGCTCCTCTTCGGGTCGAGGCGCTTCACGCCACGATGGTTCGCCCGCACCGAGGCGGCCTGGCCGCTCCTGCGCCCGGCGCTCCTCGCGCTGTGGATCGTGTCCGTGGCGGGGTCGGTCGTGAACGACTTCGGGGTGCGGATCGCGATGATCGCCCTCATCCCGGCGATCCCGCTCCTGACGGTCGCGGCGCTCCACGCGTCGGCGTTCCCGGGCGAGGATCCCGAACCGTCCGAGGCCTCGACGGCCGACGTCCCGGTCGGCGCGGCCCCCGCGCGGCCGACGGCGCCGCACGACATGCCCGACGACGGAGCCGCACCGCCCGACGCGGCGGAACCTGCGGCGTCGGGCAGGTAGGACGACGAAGCGCCCGGGCGGAGACCGCCCGGGCGCTTCGTCGTGAAGGACTACTTCGAGTGCTTGGTGCCGCTCAGCGCGTCGATCGCGCTGCGCACGCGCCGCGCCCCGACCGCGAGCTGCACGTCGCGGTACTGGTTCGCGCGGTGGATCTGCCCCTTGAGGTCCGAGCCGGACGGGCGGTGGCGCAGGTCGCACGGCACCTCGACCGCGACGTACCCCTTGCGGAGCAGGTCGATCGTCAGACCCGTCTCGACGCCCCAGCCGCGCGCGAGCGGCGTCGCGGCCTCGAAGGCCTCGCGCGTCAGGCAGCGCATGCCCGACAACGGCTGCGTGGGCGTCCACCCGGTCATCGACTGGATCGCCCGACGTGCGGCTCCCACGACGATGCCCCGGCCGCCCGCGCCGGGCTGCGGCGGGAGCAGCGCGATCGACATGTCCGCCGCACCGTTGAGCACGGGGTCGACGAGGGGGGCCGTGTTGACGGCCGTCTCCCCCAGGTCGCCGTCGATGAACAGCAGGAGGCGCGCGGGCCGGTCGGCGACGTCACGCATCGCGACGACCGCCGCGCCCGTCTCCATGGCCGCGGCCTTGCCGCGGTTGTGCGAGTGACGCACGACGACGGCACCCGCCTCGCGCGCGACGTGCTGGGTGCTGTCCTCGCTGCCGTCGTCGACGACCAGGACGAGGTCCACGTGCGGGATCGCCTTGGCCGCGCGGACGGTCGCCGCGATGCGGCGCGCCTCGTCCTTGGCGGGGATGATCACCGCCACGCGCTGCTTCTGCCGGCCGCCACCCGTGAGCGGTGCGGGACGCGGGGTCTTCGCCACCGGGAGCGCGTGCGTCCCGTTCGCGGGGACGCCGACGGCCTCGCCGGTGGTGCCGGTGGTGGGGTTCTTTCCTGACTCGGTCGACCGATGGTCCGCGTTCACGCCGTCCAGCCTAGTAGTGCAAAGAGTTTCCCGCAGTTTGCCACACTCTTGGTGGCAAAGTCACGGCCGTCTTCCCGGGATCTCCCCGAGAACGGTGTGCCCGGGTTCTTGACGAGGTATTGCGTCCTGCCGTCCCCCGTCGGCCGCCACGTCGCGGTCGTGCCTGGAGGACGCGCACTCCGGGCGTACCCGGAGTGACGTGAAGGGGGGTGGGCGGAGGGGGCGTCAGCACCCGGACGCCGTACCGGCGACGCCCGGGTGCTGTCGCCCCCTGCCGAACCTCTATGCCCTCGGTGCCGAGGTCAGCGCAGCGTGACCTGGCGGGACACGATGCCCGCACGCGCACGGCGCTCGTTCGCGTCGAGCGGCTCGGTCACCGCGAGCGCCGCGTCGAGCTTCGCCTTGAGCTCCTTGGCAGGCTCCTCGATGTCCGCCGCCTCGGTGCCGCGCGGCAGCTCCCACACGGGCACCAGCAGACCGCTCGAGCGGAACGCGCCGACGAACTTGCCGCCGCCCAGACCCGACTCGCGCTTGGCGTGCAGGCGCGAGATCGCGTCGATCAGCGCCTCCTCGCCCACGGGCCAGGCCCAGCGCAGGAACTCACGGCTCATGGAGCACCAGTAGGCCGACTCGACCGACGCGAGCTTGACCGTGGGGACGATCGACTCCGACGCCTGGTCGAGGGACGCCTTGAGGTCCGGGGTGACGTCCGTCGTCGGATCGAGCCAGAACGAGAAGTCGTCATGGACCGTGACCTCGAAGGGCACCGACAGGTCCAGGACGTCCTGCAGGCGCGGACCCGGTCCGGGCAGCTCGCCCAGCTCGATCGACGTGCCCGGCTCCGCCTCGATGGCCTCCAGGAGAGCGGCCGCGAGGTCGCGGCTCGTGTCTCCGGACCCCGCGATGGTCTGGAGCGCGAGGAGGATCGTGCCGTCCTGGCGGTGCAGCGCAGCCCAGCCGGCAGGCAGGACCGTGACCACGAGCACGTCGCGCGCGCCGAACTCCTTCGTGGTGCGGGCAGGTGCCGAGGCCGAGGGGACGACCTCCCGCAGGGCGACCCAGTCGGTCTCGCCGGGGAGGCCCTCGAAGGGGCGCAGCACGAAGTCGGGCGTCGAGTTCTTGGCCATGGACGAAGTGTAGTAGGACTGAACTGCACGCCGACCCCTGTGACGAATCCACCCCTGGTGCGCACGGCGCGCCGATGGCGACCCCCCTCCTGATCGGCAAGGCTGGATCCGATGACCACCACGCACCGCACGCCTCCCCGATGGGTCCGCTGGACCCTCTCCGTCGTCGCGGTACTCGTCCCCTGCGTCGTCTGGGGCGTGACGACCGCGACCGCCGACCTCAGCCTCGGTCCCCACGAGGCCCGTTACGAGGTGACCACGGACAGCGTCGTCACCGTCGACCTGGGACCGCTCGGCACCCTGCAGATCGACTCCCCGCTCCCCGCCGGTCTCGGGGCGAGCGTCACGGTCAAGGAGATCCCGGCAGACCTCACCGCGGTCGACCAGGCGACGACGCTCGCCGGTCTCACGAACGACCTCGAGGGCTACCTCCAGTTCTTCAGCGGGCCGCAGGAGTCGATCGGGCACGCCGTCCGCGCGCTGGTCCTCGACGCGCTACGACGCACGGGGTTCGCGATCCTCGTGGCCGGTGCCGTGGGCGCCCTCGGGTACGTGGTCCTCGGGGCGGCCAGGAGGGACGAGCTGACCTCGGTCCTCGCTCCCCGCACCTGGGAGATCACGGCGAGCGTCGCGATCGTCTCCCTCGTCGCCGGGTCGCTGTCCTCGTCGACCCAGGAGCGCGACCTCGGGACGACGACCCCCACCTCCGCCGTCTTCGCCGGGACCCCTCTCGAGGGTGCCCGCATCACCGGACGGCTCGCGGGGATCGTCGACACCTACGGGGGCATGGTCGTCGACTTCCTGCGGGAGAACGACGAGTTCTACGACATGGCCGACAAGAACCTGGTCGCCGCGTGGGACGAGCGCGACGCGATCGAGGAGGCCGAGGCGGCGCAGGCGGCCGCGGCAGAGGCGGCTGCGGAGGCCGCGGCCCAGGCCGAGGCAGGTGCGGGCGAGGACCCGCCCGACGCGGCCGACGGCGCGGAGACCACCGGACCCCGCGCGAGCGACGAGCCGTCCGCGCCGACGCCCACTCCCACCGACGACGCCGAGCTCGTGACGATGCTGCTCATCAGCGACCTGCACTGCAACATCGGGATGGCCCCGCTCATCCGCACGACCATCGATCGCTCCGACGCGACCCTGGTCCTCAACGCGGGCGACACCACCATGAACGGGACCGCCGTCGAGAACTTCTGCGTCGACGCCTACATGTCGGCGCTCCCGAAGGGCACGACCATGGTCGTCGCCGACGGCAACCACGACTCGACCGAGACCTCGGCGCGCGAGCGCTCCCGAGGCGCCAAGGTGCTCGACGGCGGGATCCTCGAGGTCCAGGGAATCCGCATCCTGGGCGACAGCGACGCCATGGCCCCCGGCCTCATCGAAGGACCCACGACCCGCGCGGGAGGAGCGACCGCGCAGGCCGAGGAGCTGACCGAGGTCGCCTGCACGGCCGACGACGGGATCGACATCCTGCTCATCCACACCCCCCGCGTGGGCAACGTCCCCATGGAGTCCGGCTGCGTGCCCGCCCAGCTCTCCGGGCACATGCACACCCGCGCAGACCCGGAGCAGGTCGGCGGCGGCATCCGCTACGTCAACGGGAGCACCGCGGGCGCCATCGCGAACGCCTCCCGCATCGGGCCGCTCAAGGGCACGGCCGAGATGACGCTGCTGCGGTTCGACCCGACCGAACGGCGGATCGTGGACTGGCAGATCGTCTCGGTCACCCCGGACGGGGCCGCCGCCGTCGGGCCACGTCAGCCGTGGCCACCCGTCGTCGACCAGGCGACCCTGGACGAGGGCGCCGTGCTCCCGGGCGACGGGAGCACCGACGTGCCGCCGCCCGTCGAGGACGGGGCCCCGGTGGGCGAGGTCCCGGCAGCGTAGCGCTGGCGGGTCGTCCCGCGACCGAGCGACTACGCCTCGACCGGGAACCCGCGCTGCGACCAGGCGACCATGCCGCCGTCGAGGTTGGTCGCGTCGAAGTCGCCCTGGTTGAGCCAGGCCGCGGCGCGCGCCGACCGCCCACCCGAGTGGCAGATCACGAGGATCGGGACGTCGGGGTCGAGCTCGCCCCAGCGGACGGGGAGCTCAGCGAGGGGGATGTGGACGGCGTCGGGCGCGTGGCCCGCGTCCCACTCGTCCTGCTCGCGCACGTCGAGGAGCACGACGCCCTCGGGCACGGGGTGCTCGGCGTCGAGCTCGGACACGTCGGTCGTGGGTACCTGAGGCGGGAACATGGTGACCAGCCTACGTTTCTGACGAGACGTCGTCGGGCGGAGTTCACGGGCCGGGTCCACCGGACGTCTGCCCGCCCGGCACCGACACCCCCACCAGTGGCAGGATCGGTCCATGGACCCACGCGCCGGTACGCCCGCCCAGCCCCAGGACCTCATCGACGTGGACGCCGTGGTCGGCGCCTACTACGACCTGACCCCCGACGTCGACGATCCCGCGCAGAAGGTGGTGTTCGGGACGTCGGGCCACCGCGGGTCAAGCCTGGACCACGCGTTCAACGAGGCGCACATCGTCGCGATCACCGCGGCCATCGTGGAGTACCGCCGTTCGCAGGGCACCGACGGCCCGCTGTTCATCGGCCGCGACACGCACGCCCTGTCGCTGCCCGCCTGGCAGACCGCGCTCGAGGTGCTCGCGGCGGCAGGCGTCCAGACGTACATCGACGCGCGCGACTCGTACACGCCGACCCCGGCGGTGTCCCAGTCGATCCTGCTGCACAACGGTGCCGCCACCGAGGAGGGTGTCCGCACGAGCGGCCCGGAGCTCGCGGACGGCATCGTCGTGACGCCGTCGCACAACCCGCCGCGCGACGGCGGCTTCAAGTACAACCCGCCGCACGGCGGCCCGGCGGACTCGGAGGCGACGGGCTGGATCGCGGACCGCGCGAACGAGATCCTGCGCTCGGGCGTCGGGCAGGTCCGGCGCGTCCCGCTCGAGCGCGCCCTGACCGCGGACACCACGCACCGGCACGACTTCCTGACGGCGTACGTCGACGACCTGGCCTCGGTCCTGGACCTCGACGCGATCCGCGGCGCGGGCGTCTCGATCGGCGCCGACCCCCTCGGTGGGGCGTCGGTCGAGTACTGGGGCGAGATCGGTGAGCGCTACGGGCTGGACCTGACGGTCGTGAACCCGCAGGTGGACCCGCGCTGGGCGTTCATGACTCTCGACTGGGACGGCAAGATCCGCATGGACTGCTCGTCGCCGTACGCCATGGCCTCGCTCGTGCAGAAGATGACGGACCCGGACGCGACCTCGACGTTCGACGTCGCGACGGGCAACGACGCCGACTCGGACCGCCACGGGATCGTGACCCCGGACGCGGGCCTCATGAACCCCAACCACTACCTCGCGGTCGCGATCGACTACCTGTACGGCGGGGCCCGCCCGGGGTGGCGCCAGGACGCGGCGATCGGCAAGACGCTCGTCTCCTCGTCGCTCATCGACCGGGTGGGCGGTGGGCTGGGTCGCCGCGTCGAGGAGGTGCCGGTGGGCTTCAAGTGGTTCGTCCCGGGCCTGCTCGACGGCTCGGTCGGGTTCGGCGGCGAGGAGTCCGCGGGCGCGTCGTTCCTGCGCACGAACGGCGGGGTGTGGACCACGGACAAGGACGGTCTGCTCCTCGCGCTGCTCGCCTCAGAGATCCTCGCGACCACGGGGAAGACCCCGTCGCAGCACCACGCCCGGCTCGTCGAGCAGTACGGCGAGTCCTGGTACGCCCGCGTCGACGCCCCGGCCTCGCTCGAGGAGAAGTCGGCGCTCGCGAAGCTCAGCCCGGAGCAGGTCACGTCGACGACGCTCGCGGGCGAGGAGATCACCGCGAAGCTCACGACGGCGCCGGGCAACGGTGCGGCGATCGGTGGCCTCAAGGTCACCACGGAGAACGCGTGGTTCGCGGCGCGCCCCTCGGGCACGGAGAACGTGTACAAGATCTACGCCGAGTCGTTCGTCTCGGCCGAGCACCTGGCGCAGGTGCAGGACGAGGCCAAGCAGGTCGTCTCGGACGCGCTGGGCGGCTGACGCCCCCGGTGAGGGGCCCGACGGCGGCGCGCGCCGTCGTCGGGCACCTCGCCTGTGCGGCCGGGACGGGTGGGCGAGGTG
The DNA here is from genome assembly GCF_056158145.1 of Oerskovia sp. PE-21s. Classification (NCBI taxonomy): domain Bacteria; kingdom Bacillati; phylum Actinomycetota; class Actinomycetes; order Micrococcales; family Cellulomonadaceae; genus Oerskovia; species Oerskovia sp. PE-21s. The sequence continues at coordinate 243,983 of NZ_JBUXJM010000004.1, read as the reverse complement.
CCCTCAGCGCGCGACCAGGTCCTGGTACTCCTCGTGGAGCTGCACGAACGCCCGGATGAACGGGCACAGGGGCACGACCTTCTGCCCCGAGGCCCGCACCTGGTCGAGCGCCCCGCGCGCGAGCGTCGACCCGACGCCGTGCCCCGCGAAGGCGTCGTCGACCTCGGTGTGGGTGAACACGACCTGGCCGGGTTGGCGCACGTACGCGGCGAAGCCCGCCACCTCCCCCTCCGGGGTGCGTGCCTCGAAGCGCTCCTCGGCCGGGTTGTCGACGACCGCGATCTCCTGCGTCTGCTCGCTCACCCGTTCATCATGCGGTCGGGGATCAGTTCGCGCGCGCCCGGTGGAACGGTGACACTCGGTACGTGCCGGTGTCCGACCGGCGAAGGGTGGGCCGTGCGCCGGACGGGCGCCGTCGACCGGGGCGACAGATGGGAGAATGGGACGGTGGTACAAGACCCCTCTCGCGCAGCGGCAGACGACTCCCGCAACCCCTACCGTGTCGTCCTCAGCAAGCCGGGGGCGCTGAACTTCTCGGCCGCCGCCGTCGTGGCGAGGCTCCCGATGTCCATGGTGGGCATCGGCATCGTCCTGATGATCCAGGGCATCTACGGCTCGTACGCCCTGGCCGGACGCGTGTCCGCGGCCTACGTGATCGCGCAGGCCATCGCCTCGCCGCAGATCGCGCGCTACGTCGACCGCGTCGGCCAGGCCAAGGTCATGCGCCCGCTGCTCGTCGTGAGCACCCTCGGGCTCGTGGGCCTGATCCTGTCCGCGGTCAACCAGGCCCCCGAGATCTGGCTCTACGTGAGCGCCGTCGTCGCGGGCGCGAGCATCGGCTCGTACGGCTCGATGGTCCGCGCGCGCTGGAGCCACGCCGTCAAGGACCCACGGCAGCTCCACACCGCCTACTCCCTCGAGTCGGCGCTCGACGAGCTCGTGTTCGTCGTGGGCCCCGTCCTCGCGACGCTGCTCGCGACCGAGGTCACCGACTCCGCGGGCATCATCGTCCCCGCGGTCGCGGCCGTCGTGGGCGGCGTGTGGTTCCTGTCGCAGCGCCGCACCGAACCGCCCGTGATCCCGGTCGTCCCGGGCGTCAAGCACGGTTCGGCGATGCGGTCGCCCGGCATGATCGTGCTCGCCGTGGTCTTCGTCGCGATGGGCTTCATCTTCGGCGCGACCGACGTCTCGACCATCGCGTTCGCCGAGGAGCAGGGGTCCAAGTCGGCGTCGGGCCTCATCCTGGCGGTCTTCGCGATGGGCTCGCTCATCTCGGGCCTGGCCTACGGCGCACGCCACTGGGTCTCGCCGCTGTGGAAGCGGTTCGCGATCGGCATGGTCGCGCTCGCCCTGGGCGTCTCGCTGTTCTTCGTGGTCACGTCGCTGCCCATGCTGGCCGTCGTCATGTTCGTCACGGGCTTCACGATCGCCCCGACCCTCATCAACGGCAACGCCCTGGTGCAGAACCTCGTGACGCCCAACCAGCTCACCGAGGGGCTCGCGTGGGTCGGCACGTCGCTGGGCGTGGGCGTGTCGTTCGGGGCGTCGATCGCGGGCTCGCGCATCGACGCGGCCGGCGCGCACGCGGGGTTCCAGGTCGTCATGATCGCCGCGGGCCTCGCGGTGGTCGCGGTCCTCGCGTCGCTGCGGGTCCTGCGCCGGGGGGCGCCGCGCCCTGACACGACCGACACGTCCGGCCCGTCGGAGGCTCTCGCACCCGACGAGGCGTAGCCCGCGCCCCTGTCCCGCACGACGTCGAGCGTGCGGTGCGGGCCGTCCCGAGGCGCTGCGGACCGCCCGAGCTGCACGCTCGGCACGCCCGCACTGTGACGCGGACCTGACACCCGGACGTGACGAGGGGAACGGCCCCTGCGGCTGCGTCCCGCACGCTTCCGGCGCACGATGGAGAGGTCCCCAACCCTTTCGTGCGGAGGTTTCCTCATGGCTCTCGGACTCGGCCGGCCCCAGGACAAGCGCAACAGGACGGTCGCCGACCTGCTCGTCGCGCAGCTCATCGAAGCGGGGGTCGAACGCATCTACGGGATCGTGGGCGACAGCCTCAACCCTGTGGTCGACGCGGTCCGGCGCAGCCAGAAGGGGAAGGGCAAGGGCATCGAGTGGGTGCACGTGCGCCACGAGGAGGCCGCCGCGTTCGCCGCCGCGGCCGAGGCGGAGGTCACCGGGAAGCTCGCGGTGTGCGCGGGCTCGTGCGGTCCCGGCAACCTGCACCTCATCAACGGTCTGTACGACGCCAACCGTTCCAAGGTGCCCGTCCTCGCGATCGCGAGCCACATCCCGAGCGCGCAGATCGGGACGAGCTTCTTCCAGGAGACGCACCCCGACCGGCTGTTCACCGAGTGCTCGGTGTACTCCGAGATGATCTCGTCGGCCACGCAGGCGCCGCGCGTCATCAACTCCGCGATCCACCACGCGTACGGATCCCCGGGCGTCGCGGTCCTGACGATCCCGGGTGACGTCGCGGACCTCGACGCGGCGGCCGAGGTCATCGACGTCGCCGTCCACCCCGCGAAGCCCCGGATCGTCCCGGACCCCGACGCGCTCCGGACCCTGGCCGACGCGATCAACAAGGCCAAGAAGGTCACGATCTTCGCGGGCGTGGGGACCCGCGGGGCGCACGACGACGTGATCGCGCTTGCCGACAAGATCGCGGCTCCCATCGGCCACTCGCTGCGCGGCAAGGAGTGGATCCAGTACGACAACCCGTTCGACGTCGGGATGAGCGGCCTGCTCGGCTACGGTGCCGCGCACGACGCCATGCAGGAGGCCGACCTCCTGGTCCTGCTGGGCACCGACTTCCCGTACGACCAGTTCCTGCCGGACTCCGTGCGGACCGCGCAGGTCGACGTCGACCCCACGCACCTGGGCCGTCGGACCCGGCTCGACGTCGCCGTGGTCGGCGACGTCGGCGAGACCGTACGGCTCTTGCTGCCGCTCGTGAACACGGCCAAGAACCGCTCGTTCCTCGACGGCATGGTCGCCAAGCACGAGAAGTCCATGACGGGCGTGGTCGGGGCGTACACCAAGGACGTCGAGAAGCACTCGCCCATCCACCCCGAGTACGTCGCGGACGTCCTGGACCAGGAGGCCTCCGACGACGCGGTGTTCACCGTGGACACGGGCATGTGCAACGTGTGGGCCGCCCGGTACATCAGCCCCAACGGCAAGCGGCGCGTCATCGGTTCGTTCCTGCACGGGTCCATGGCCAACGCGGTGCCGCACGCGATCGGCGTCGCGGCCGCGCAGCCCGACCGCCAGGTCGTCGCCATGGCGGGCGACGGCGGGCTGTCGATGCTGCTGGGCGAGCTCATCACCATCAAGGCCTACGAGCTGCCCGTGAAGATCGTCCTGTTCGACAACGCGAGCCTGGGCATGGTGCGCCTCGAGATGCTCGTCGACGGGCTGCCCATGTTCGGCACCGAGTCGCCGCACGTCGACTACGCCGCGGTCGCGAACGCGATCGGCATCCCGTCGGTGCGGGTCGAGCGCGCCAAGGACGTACGGGGCGCACTGCGCGGTGCCCTCTCGCGCCCCGGCCCCGCGCTGGTCGACGTCGTGACCGACCCGCGGGCGCTGTCCCTGCCCCCGACCATCACGGCCGGGCAGGTGCGCGGCTTCGCGGTCGCGATGAGCAAGGAGGTCCTGGGCGGCGGCATGGGCGAGGTCGTGTCGATGGCCCGGGCGAACCTGCGCAACGTGCCGCGGCCGTAGCCCCGGCCCGAGGGCCGGCCCGGTTCGGGCCGCGGCCCCGGCCCCGGCCCCGGGTCGCTCGCCCCGGTGCCCAGCCCCTTCCGCCGAGCGCCTCGAATCGATACGATCGCCAGCGTGCTCACCAAGATGACGGTCACCGACGACCAGCTCTCCCGCATCGTGTCCCCGCTCGGCGAGATCGCCGACGCCGCTCCCCTGGACGGCGGTCTGTTCGCCTCGACGTTCCGGGTCGACCTCACGGACGGTCGGCGCCTCGTCGTGAAGATCACGAGTGCCGACACGTCCCGCCTCCTGCGCTACGAGCACGGGATCCTCGGCACCGAGGAGGACGTCTACCGGCGCGTCGCGGACCGCCCCGACCTCCTCATGCCGCGCGTCGTCCACAGCGACTTCAGCCGCACCGCGCTCGACGGCGACGCCCTGGTCGTCACGTTCCTCGACGGCGACGTGTGGAACGCCCTGCCACCGCTCGACGACGCCGCGACGGAGCGTGTGCGACACGACCTCGGCGCGTTCATGGCCCGCCTGCACACCGTCACGGGTGACGCGTTCGGCTACCCCGCCCCCGCGTCCGGGATGAGCGCCCCGACGTGGCCCGAGGCGTTCGGTCTCATGGTCGACGCTCTCCTCGCGGACGCCGAGACCTGGGAGGTGGACCTCCCCGCCGAGGCTCTGCGGGCCGTGGTCGCGCGCCACCACGACGCCCTCGCCGAGGTCACGGTGCCGCGCCTCGTCCACGCCGACCTGTGGCCGGGCAACCTCTTCCTCGCGGCCGGGCCCCTCGACGTGGCGGACGCCACGGCGGACCCGGCGGACCCCGCCGACGGGCCCTCCCCGCTGCGGCTGAGCGGCGTGATCGACACCGAGCGCTGCCTGTGGGCCGACCCGCTGTACGAGCTCGCGGGCGCCGACCAGCTCGGCCTGGGTCCCGTGCCGCCCGCGATCGCCGAGGGCTACCGCTCGGCGGGCGGCCTGCTTCCCGTCGAGGAGCCGTGGTCCACGTCTCCCACACCGGGTGAAATCCCGCCCGACGACGGCGCTCCCCTCGAGCGCGACGCCGTCGGGCGGGTGCGCCCCGGGGCGAGCACGCTCGGGGCCGGTGACGTGCGCCTGCTGCTGTACCGGGCATACATCAGCGCGGTGCTCGTGACCGAGGTCGTCCCGCGCGACTACCAGGGCGAATGGGTCCAGGGGTATCGGGACACAGCCGCGGCGAACCTCGACGTGCTGCTGGACCAGCTCTCACGCTGACCCCTGAGCGCCGCGTCAGGACCGCGTGACCCCGAGGCCACGCTGGTCCTGGCACGAGCGCTCCCGACGGGGAGGACTACCCGTCTCGTCCTGGGGCAGGGTTGAGTCACGCTAGAGTTCGGGCAAGTTCACGATCACGTCAAGTGTTCGGGCGGCCAGAGCTCGGCGGCGCGACGTGAGCGACCCTGGGGGGTATGCGGTGATCACGTTCGTCGTCGTCGGCATCGTCGGGCTCGCGCTCGTCCTGATCTCGATGATCCTCGGGGAGTTCATCGAGCTCGGTGACGGCGCCGTCTCCGGGACCTCGCTGGGCGTCGGGGCGATCGTGTTCGGCGCGACCGGGGCGATCGTCGTCTCGAACGACCTGCCGGTCGTCCTCGCGTACGTGGGCTCCGTGGTCCTCGCGGCTCTCGCGATCCTCCTCGTGGCCGTGCTCACGGCCAAGCTCCGCGCGTCCGACGACGCGGTCCCCGTCTCGCTCGTCGGCGTCCAGGGCACCGCGACGAGCGACATCTCGCCCGCGACCGGTGAGGTCTCGCTCGACGCCGCGCACGAGCTCGAACGACGCCTCGCCTGGGCCGACGAGCCGATCCCCTCGGGCGCTCGCGTCGTCGTCCTCGAGCAGTCCGGCACGCGCGTGCGCGTCCGGCGGTACTTCCCCAACGACTGACCTCTCCCACCGCACGACCCGCTCGCACGACCCGCCACCGAAAGGAGTCGCGCCGCAGGCGCGTACCGACATGCTCGAAGATCCCAACCTCGTCGGCATCATCGCCACGATCGCCCTGGTCATCGCGTTCTTCGCGATCATCACCTTCATCGCCAAGCGCATCCGCCGCGTCCCCCCGAACGAGGCCCTGATCATCGTCGGGCGCGGTGCGGGCCGCAAGGAGGCCGCCGGCACGGGCCAGCGCGTCGTCACGGGCGGTCGTACGTTCGTGTGGCCCATCCTCCAGCAGGGCTTCTCCATCTCGCTCGAGCAGCGCCAGATCGGCATCACGGTCGAGGGCGTGGACAAGAACCGCATCAAGATCGCGATCAAGGCCTCGATCAACTTCAAGGTCCGTGGTGACGAGGAGGGCGTGCGCCGTGCGGCCCAGCGCTTCCTGTCCCAGCAGGGCACGCTGACCGAGATCATCAAGGAGTCCCTCGAGGGCTCGCTGCGCTCGATCGTGGGCGACATGACGATCGAGCAGATCATCTCCGACCGCAAGGGCCTCTCGGACCGCGTCGTCGAGTCCACCAAGACGGACCTCTCGGAGCAGGGCCTGCAGGTCGACCTGCTCAACATCTCGGACATCTCGACGCCCGGCTCGGACTACCTCGCGAACCTCGGTCGCGCCGAGGCCGCTCGCGCCCGCCAGGTCGCCGAGGTCTCCGAGGCCGAGGCGCAGCGCGCGTCGGAGTTCGCCGCGATCGACGCCGCCGAGCAGATCGCCGAGCGCCAGAAGGCCCTCGACCTCAAGCGCGCGATCATCAAGGCCGAGACCGACAAGGCCAACGCCGAGGCCGAGGCCGCAGGTCAGCTCGCCCGGGCCGAGCAGGAGCGCCTGGTCGCGGTCGAGGAGCGCGAGGCCCTCGCCGAGCAGGCCCGCGTGACGCAGGAGCGCCTCGACATCGAGATCCGCAAGCCCGCCGAGGCCGCCGCCTACGCCGAGGTCCAGCGCGCCAACGCCCAGCGCGACTCGTCGAACGCCGCGACCGAGGCCGACGCCTACAAGCGCACCACGATCGCCGAGGCCAACAAGACCGCCGCGATCCAGGACGCCGAGGCGTCCGCCGAGGCCGTCCGTCGCGCCGGTGAGGCCGAGCGTGACCGCCAGGTCGCCCTGGCCGTCGGTATCAAGGCCGAGGGTGAGGCACGGGCGTTCGCGGTCGAGGCCGAGGGTCGCGCAGAAGCCGTCGCCACGGACGCCAAGGCCGAGGCGCTCAAGAAGTACGGCGAGGCGGCCCTGGTCCAGGAGCTCATCGAGCGCCTCCCGGAGATCGTCCGCGCCGCGGCCGAGCCCATCGGCAAGATCCAGGGCATGACCGTCATCTCGACCGACGGCGCGAGCGCGGTCACCAAGAACGTCGCGTCGGTGCTGGGCGAGGGCCAGCAGGTCATCAAGCAGCTCACCGGGGTCGACATCAACCAGCTCATCGCCGGGCTCGCTGGCGGTCACCTGAGCGGCCAGTCGGCCTCGAACGGGTCGGCCGGTTCGCCCGCGTCGTCCAACTGATCCGTCCCTGACGCCCGCCGCGCCGCCGAGGGGACCCGTTCGGGGTCCACCTCGGCGGGCGACTCGCCCCACCTCACCCTCGGAGCAGCCCCCATGCTGACCGCCCAGCAGGTCCTGGACACGACGTTCACCGCGACGAAGTTCCGCGAGGGCTACGACGTCGAGCAGGTCGACATCTACCTCGACGACGTCAGCGCGACGCTCAAGGCGTACGAGGCGGGCGGCCGCCCCGGCACGGGGCTGCTCCCCTCGGCCACGGCCGGGGAGGTGCGGTTCGCGGCCACGAAGTGGCGGGAGGGCTACGACGTCACCGAGGTCGACGACCTCATCGACGCGATCGTCGGCACGCTCCGGTCCTACGAGTCCCGCACCGTCCCGACGGCGCCCCCGCCCGTCCCGCGCCCAGGCGCGGCGGCGAGCGACGCCGTCGGGCGGCAGGACACCACCGCACCGGACCCGGCCGCCGCTGCCGACGCCCGGCCCCTCGGCATCCACGACCTGACCACCCAGCTCCAGTACGCGCGCGTCCGCGCGAACGGCAGCGACCGGCTCGTCGTGCTGCTCCCCGACGGCTCGAGCGCCCACGTGACCGCGCTCGACGCGGGCCCGCAGGGGATCACGCTCCGCACCGCGCCCGAGGCGTAGCCCGGTCCGGGACTACGGGCGCCGCACCCGCAGCACCGTGTCGCGGATGGCGGCCGGACGCCCCTCGGCGTCGAGCATCTCGCGTGTGGGCGCCTCGTCGGTCTCGACCGTCCAGCCGTCGAGGTCGAGCTCGGCCAGGAGGTCGTCGCCCGTGTAGAAGAAGTGCTCGTCGAACTCGCGGCGCACCGTCTCGTGGTCCTCGGGATGGTGCCCGACGACGAGCAGCCGCCCACCCGGTGCCACGGCCTGCGCGAGGCGCGGGAAGACCTGGCGGCGCAGGTCGGCCGGCAGGTGCATGAAGTGGGCCGTCACGAGGTCGAAGCGCTCGTCCCCCGGCTCCCACTCGACGAGGTCCGCCTGGCGCCACTCGATGCGGTCGGCGACGCCGGCGACGACCGCGTGGGCCGCGGCCTTCCCGAGGGCGACCGGGGAGATGTCGAGCCCGACGACGTCCCACCCCTGGCGTGCGAGCCACACCGAGTCGGCCCCCTCGCCCGCCCCCACGTCGAGCGCACGACCCGGCGTCAGGTCGGCGGCCTGCGCCACGAGCTGCGGGTTCGGGTTGCCGCTCCACACCGACGCCGCGGAACCGTAGCGCTCGTCCCAGAACGCCTGGTCGTGGTGGTGCTGCTGGTGGCCGTGCTCGTGGTTCTGGTGGTCGTGTGCCACGCGGGCTCCTCGGGTCGGGGCGGGCCGCAGGGGTCGGCCGTCTTCCCCGACCATGAGGCCTGGCTCGGCCCTCGCGCAAGCGCCGTTGCCGTTCCGGCAAACGTCTACCCCATCCAGCCGAGCCACACCACGGCGTCCCGCGCGAGCAGGAACCCGACGATCCCCACGACCCACGCCGTGGTCGACGCCGCGTTCCTCGTCATCCACGCGTTGAGCCGCTCGAGCAGCGGCCCCACCTGGCGGGCCGCGAGGACCCGGCCCGCCAGGAGCACCAGCGCGGGCAGCACCATGACGACGCAGTACGCCGCCAGGACGACCGCCGTCACAGGCCACCCCAGGTCCGCGCGCGTCATCATCCCGATCGCCGCGAGGTACGGCAGCATCGACGCGAGCTCGATCGCCGCGGCCGCGAGCGCCAGCCCCACGAGGGCCGTCACGGAACCGGTGCGCGGTGCGGTCGCCACACCCGAGTGAGCGTCGGGCGCAGGGCGCGCGACGCCGTCGGGCAGAGGCGTGCTGCCCGACGGCGCCGCTCCCGTCTCGTCCGACGCCCCCATCGCGCGGGCCCGCCACCGCAGCACGCGGCCCTGACCGTTCGACGCCCCCTTGGACCGCCGGTCGAGGCGGAAGCTGTACGCGACGAGCGTGACTCCCACGAGGAGCTCGACGATCCGGGGGGGCCGCGTCTCGAAGAGCTCGCCGAACCCGTCGGCCAAGGCCCCCGCGCCGAGCGCGATGACGACCCCGACCACGAGGTAGAACCCGACGATCGTGCCGAGGTAGACGAGCAGGCGCGCGACGCGGACCCGGCCCGGGGTCATGAGCAGCCAGACGGGGATGAGCAGCGTCCCGAAGCTCGTCGAGTCGACGAGCGCCAGGACGACGAGCGCGCCGAGGAGGGGCAGGAGTTCCATGCCGCAAGGCTCGTGCAGGACGGGGGGCGGCGTCGTCGGGCGGACGAGTGATCCTCGGGCCGGCGGGCGCCGCGCCGTACATCGTTCGGGCGATCCCCGGGCCGGGTAGCTGTGCTGAGATGGGGGCGTGCCCGACCCCCTGCCTGCGGCCGCCGACGCCGAGGCCCCGACCGCGCGCGCCGACACCGCGGCGCCGAGCCACACCTCGCGCGTGCGGCGCGTCGTGCGCCGGATCGACGCCGGGTTCCGTGACGACGGTCCGGCCGGTGACCCCTACGGGGCGGTCGGCACGTTCCTCATCGGGGTCGCGCTGCTCGCAGTCGGGGTGGTCTCGGTCTGGTCCGTGTCGGCGTTCGTCCAGCCCGCCAACCGGTGGTGGCACGTCGTACCCCTCGCGGTCGGCTGCCTGATCCTGCTCGCCAAGCGCCGGCACACCGCGCTCGCCCTCGTGGGTGGCACCCTCGTGGTCGTCGCCGACCTCCTGATCGGCGGCAGCCTCAGCATCCTCCTGGTCCTGTGGGAGCTGCTGTTCGCGTGCGGGCTCTACGGGAGCAAGCGGCTGCGGACGGTCGTCAACGTCGTCGTGTCGGTGCTCGCCGTCGCGGCCGCGGTGGCCACTGGCGAGTACTTCCGGGACGTGCAGGGCTTCGCCCTCGGGGGCATCCAGGCGGCGGCGATCATCGCGACGCCCCTGTGGTGGGCTGCGAACGTGCGGCAGAAGACCGATCTCGCGGTCCTGTCCGCCGAGCGGGCCGACCTCGAGGCACAGCGCGCCGCCGACCTGGAGCAGATCGCCGAGCTCGGTCAGCACGAGGCCGTGCGGGCCGAGCGCGCGGCCATGGCGCGCGACCTGCACGACGTCATCGCGTCGCACCTGTCGGCCATCGCGATCCACTCGGGGGCCGCGCTCGCGTCCCCTCCCGACGCGGTCAAGGACCGGGCGGCGCTCGAGCTCGTGCGGTCGAGCAGCATCACGTCGCTCGAGGAGATGCGGGCCATGATCCTGCTGCTGCGCTCGGACCTGACGCGCGACGGCCTCACGTCGACGGTCGGTCCGGCCGACCCCGCGACCCGTGACGCACCGCACGGCACTGTGCTCGCGGGCGAGGCCGTCGCGGCCCCCGCGCGCCTCGCCCGGCTCGACGACGTGCTGTCGTCCGCGCGCGCCCAGGGCCTCACGGTCGAGGTCGAGGACCCCGGCGACGTCCGGTCGGTGCACCTGCCCTCGGCTCTCGACCAGGCTGCGCACCGGATCGTGCAGGAGGCGCTGACGAACGCCGCCAAGCATGCCCCGGGCTGCCGGGTGCGGGTTCTGCTCGGGCTGGCCGAGCCGCCCGAGCAGGTCCTCGCGGTCGAGGTCACGAGCACGCTGACCGCCCGCCCCGGGCCGCTGGCACCGAGCCTGAGCGCCCGCACCGGTCTCCTCACGATGCGCGAACGCGCCGAGGCGCTCGGCGGCACGTTCCGGGCGGGCCCGTCCGACGCGGGCGGCTCGTGGACCGTGCGGGCCGAGCTGCCGCTGTGCGGCCCGCCCCCGCCCCCGTCCTCCGCCGCCCGCCACGACTCCCCCGGAGCCCCTGCATGATCCGCGTCCTGCTCGCCGACGACCACGCCGCCATCCGCGCCGGGCTGCGCTTCCTGCTCGACTCCGCGCCGGACGTCGAGGTCGTGGGCGAGGCCTCCGACGGCGCCGCCGCGATCACCAACGCCCGCGCCCTGCGCCCCGAGGTCGTCCTCATGGACCTGCGCATGCCCGGCGTCGACGGCATCGAGGCGACGCGCACGATCGTCGCCGAGCGCCTCGCCGAGGTCCTCGTCCTCACGACGTTCGACCTCGACGAGTACGTCGACGAGGCCCTGCGCGCGGGGGCCGCGGGATTCCTGCTCAAGACCGCTGAGCCCGCCGCTCTCATCGACGCGGTCCGCCGCGTCGCGGCCGGGGACGGCGTCCTCGCACCGGAGGTCACGCGACGCCTCCTCGCGGCGTTCGCGTCCGCCCCGAGGCCCGACGGCGCCGCTCACCTCCCGGGGGGAGCGGCGCCGTCGGGCACGGGGACGCCGGGCGACCCGCGGCTGTCCGACCTGACCCCGCGCGAGACCGACGTGCTCGCGGCCCTGGGCCGCGGGCTGTCCAACCAGGGCATCGCCGACGCGCTCGTCATCAGCGAGGCCACCGCGAAGACCCACGTGTCGCGCGTGCTCGCCAAGCTCCAGGTCACGACCCGCATGCAGGCCGCGATCGTCGCCCGCGACACAGGACTCGCATAACGCGCGCCCCCCGTCCCGCCGAGAAGTGAGCAGATGCCCCTGAACCGTGGGGATCAGGGGCATCTGCTCACTTCTCGGCAGGGACGAGACGGCGCGTCAGGCCGACTCGACGATGTGCCCGCGCTTGATGACGAAGTCGTCGCGCATGTCCTCGAGCTCCTTGCCGCGCGTCTCGGGGATCTTGTAGAAGACGAAGAACAGCGACAGCAGCGCGAAGAACGCGTAGAACGCGTACGCGAAGCTCAGGCCGATGTCGGCCAGCACGGGGAACGTCGTCGAGATCGCGAAGTTCGCGACCCACTGCGCGGCGGCAGCGACCGCGAGCGCGCTCGCGCGGATGCGGTTGGGGAACATCTCCCCCAGCAGCACCCAGACGACCGGCCCCCACGACGCCCCGAAGAACACCACGAACGCGTTGGCCGCGATGAGCGCGACCGTGGCCCAGGCGCCGTCGAGCGAGGCCGTGGACGTGCCGTCGGAGGCCGTGGTCATCGTGGCCTGCGTGAACGCGATGGCCATCATGCCGAGCGAGACGAACATGCCCGTCGACCCCGCGAGGAGCAGGATGCGGCGGCCGATCCGGTCGATCAGGAGGATCGCCACGATCGTCACGACGATGTTCGTGACCGACGTGATGACAGAGGTCAGGAGCGCGTCGTCCTCGGAGAACCCGACCGACCGCCACAGCGTCGTCGAGTAGTAGAAGATCACGTTGATGCCGACGAACTGCTGGAAGACCGAGAGCAGGATGCCGACCCAGACGATCGGCTTGAGCCCCAGGCGCTTGCCCCGCAGGTCCTTGATCGACGCCTTCGTGTCCGACTTGAGAGAGTTCTCGATGTCCGCGATCTTGTGGTCGACGTCCTGGACCCCCGTGAACTCGCGCAGGACCTCGGCTGCCTTCTTCGTCTCGCCCTTCGCCACCAGGTAGCGCGGCGACTCCGGGATGCGGAGCGCGAACAGGCCGTACGCGACCGCCGGGACCGCGGCCGCCATGAACATCCAGCGCCACGCCTCCTGGCCCAGCCACAGCACGTTCGACGCGCCGCCCGCGGCCCCCGCCAGCGCGGCGTCCGTGAGGAGCGAGGCGAAGATGCCGGTCACGATCGCGAGCTGCTGCAGCGAGCCGAGCCGCCCGCGGATGCGCGCCGGGGAGACCTCGGCGATGTACGCGGGCGCGATGACCGACGCGGCACCGATACCCAGGCCACCGACCACGCGCCAGATGATGAGGTCCCAGACCGCGAACGCCAGGCCGGAACCGAACGCCGACACCAGGAACAGCGCCGACGCGATGAGCATGACCTTGATGCGGCCGATCTTGTTCGCGACCGGCCCCGCGAACCAGGCACCGACCGCACACCCGATGAGCGCCGACGAGACCGTGAAGCCGGTGATCGCCGCGTTGAGCTCGAACGTCTCGGACAGCGAGTCGACGGCCCCGTTGATCACCGCCGTGTCGAACCCGAACAGGAAGCCACCCAGTGCGGCGGCCAGGCTGATCCCGACGACCTTCTTGTTCAGCCGCTTGGCCCTGGCCTGGGCCTGTGCGTCCCCAGCCGCTCCCGCGTCGTTGCTGGTCATGACGACCCCCTCCGTGTCAGGTTGTCCTTTGACGATAGTGAGGAGAGGGCGTGGTCGCGCGGTGAGCGACCGTGGTGAGGGTCACGCAGCAGGTCACGTGCGGCGTCGGAGGGTCGACGTCGCCCCCATCACGCCGAGAGTGCAGTACGGGCTGTCTCTCAGCGCGCGGGACCGCCCGAGCTGCACGCTCGGTGAGCGGACCCACGCGTCCGGCGCGACGTCGTCGGGCACATGGGGACTCGGGGACACGGGCGCACCGGCGAGAGAGGCGAACCGGACCCGCTCTACGGCTCGGGGTGCAGCGCGTCGTACCGCAGGAAGCGCGGCTGCGCGCGCAGGATGAGCCACACCACGACGATGCAGGCCAGGCCTCCCGCGACCGCGGCCCACGCCTCCCCGAACCAGCTCGCCTGCGCACCGAGCACGACCTCGCCCAGGCGCGGGCCGCCCGCGACGACCACGATGAAGACGCCTTGGAGGCGGCCGCGCATGTCGTCGGGGGTCGCGGTCTGCAGGATCGTCTGGCGGAAGACCGCGCTCACGGCGTCGGAGGCCCCCGCGAGGGCGAGCGCGACACACGCCGCGACGAGCCCGCCGACGAGCACCTGCGAGGGTTCAGTCCGCCCGACGACGAGGAGCACCGCGCCGAACGCCGCGATCGACAGGCCCCACGCCGTGATGGCCCACGCGATGACGAGCCCTTGCCAGCGCACGCGCGACAGGGCACCGGAGAACACCCCGGCGAGCACCGCACCGACCGCGAAGGCCGCGCTCAGGACGCCCGTCGTGGTCTCGCCGCCGCCGATGAACAGGACGCCGACCGCGGGCAGCAGCACGCGTGGGAACGCGAGGATCATCGCGGCGAGGTCGACCAGGAAGGTCGTGCGGACGTTGGGCCGGGTCGCGAGGTAGCGCAGGCCGTCGACCACCGAGCTGATGCCGACGACCTTGCGGCGGGGCGCCGCCCCATCCCCCGCAGGGTTGTCAGGACCACCGTGGCCCGGAGTGCTCGCTGGTTCCGACACGTCGCTCGTGAGGACCGGCGGGATCGACGGCAACCGCCACACGGCCCACAGCGCCGCCGCGAACAGCACCGCGTCGATCGTGTACGCGATCCCGTACCCCCACAGCGCCACGAGGAACGCCCCGAGCAGCGGACCGACGGTCAGCGCGATGCTCCACGAGATCGTCTGGAGGGCGTTCGCGGCGGGCAGCAGCCGGGGCTCGACCAGGCGCGGGATGATCGCCGAGCGTGCGGGGTTGTTGATCGCGAACGCCGCGGACTGGAGCGCGACGAGCCCGTACAGGACCCCGACCGACCCGACGTCGAGCCACGCCTGGAGCGCGAGCAGCCCGGTGACGACCCACAGCGCCCACGACGCGAGGAGTGCGACCTTGCGGCGGTCGTACGCGTCGACGAGCGCGCCCCCGTACAGGCCGAGCACCACGAGGGGCACGAGCGCGAAGATCCCGAGCACGCCGACCGCGAGCGTCGAGCCCGTGAGCGCGTAGACCTGCAGGCCCACGGCGACGACCGTGAGCTGGGAACCGAGGTTGGAGATCCCGAGCCCCCACCACAGCCGGCGGAAGGGCGGGGAGACGCGGAGCGGGGTCGTGTCGGCAAGGATGCCGTCGAGGCGGGGCACGACCGACGAGGCTACCTCGCACCGGCCAGAAAACCGTCTCCCGGGGCGACCGTCTCAGGAGGTGGTTCCTCCGCGCGCGGTGCCCGACGCCGTCGGGCCGTCCGCGCGACGGCCCGCGGTCGCCCGGCTCACTCCGCGAGCGCCGCTCGGACCTCGCCCACGAGCGCCGCCATGGCGCGCTCGGCCTCGACGGGGTCTCCCGCCGCGACGGCGCGGGCGACGGCCTCGTGCTCGTCGAGCGCCTCGGCGACGGGCGCCTGCGGCATGAGGCCCAGGTGCGTGCGCCCGGCGAGGACCTCGCCGACTACCCCGGTGAGCGCCGCGAACATCTCGTTGCCGCACGAGCGCAGGAGCAGGGCGTGCAGGCGGATGTCGAGCTGGAGGAACTCCTCGAGGCGCCCGGCCTCGCCGAGCTCGCGCATGCGCGCGGCGAGCTCGACGGCCTCGGTGCGGGCCTCGGGGGTCGCGTGCCGGGCGGCGCCGGCCGCGGCGAGGGGTTCGACGGCGCAGCGCAGCTCCGTGAGCGACCTGAGCTGGGCGTCGCGGCCGGGTCCGGCGAGGCGCCAGCGGATGATGCGGGCGTCGTAGACGTTCCAGTCCTGCTCGGGGAGGACGACGAGGCCGATGCGTCGGCCCGAGCGCACGAGGCCGAGCGCTTCGAGCTGGCGCATGGTCTCGCGGGTCACCGTGCGGGAGACGCCGAACTCGGTGCCGATCCCGTCGAGGGTCAGCGTGCTGCCCGCGGGGAGGTGACCTGCGGTGATGCGCTGACCGAGGACGTCGGTCACCGAGCTGTGGAGCACCGTCGCGGACATGGGTCGAGCCTACGGCGTCCACCATTGGTCACACCATTGTTTGCCAAAGGTGATACCAATCATGCATGCTCGAACAGCGGCCGCAGAGGTCCGCGCACGACGCAGCAGTCGACAGGCCAAGGAACCCCTCATGGACACAGACGTCAGCCCCGCCCCGACACCGGGGAGCGAGACCGAACCCGTGCACCTCGTCATCATGGGCGTCGCAGGATCGGGCAAGACCACGGTCGCGACCCTGATCGCCGAGCGCACGCACCGCCCCTACGCCGAGGCCGACGAGTTCCACCCGCAGGCCAACATCGACAAGATGAGCGCGGGCACCCCGCTCACCGACGAGGACCGCTGGCCCTGGCTCCGGGCGATGCGCGACTGGCTCGACCAGCAGGCCGCCGAGGGCGACTCCGCCGTCGTGACCTGCTCGGCGCTCAAGCGCACCTACCGCGACCTGCTCCGCACGGCCCACGGCCGCGTGCGGTTCGTGCACCTCACCGGGAGCCCCGAGCTCCTCGAGGAGCGCATGACCCACCGCAGCGGGCACTTCATGCCGGCGTCGCTCCTGCCGTCCCAGCTCGCGACGCTCGAACCCCTCGCGGACGACGAGGACGGGATCACGCTCGACGTCGGCACCCCGCCCGAGGAGCTCGTCGACCGGATCCTCGCGACCAGCGCCCTGCCCCACCCCACGATCCCCCGCTCGCCCCGCCACCTGGCGGGCGACCCCCGCACCGACACCGACACCGAGGAGCGATGATGCTCACCCTCGCCTCGCACCCGCTCGCCGCGGGCGCCCTGCGCGCAGCCACCGAGACCCCCACGACCGACGCCGGGACGGCCCAGCTGATCCTCGCGGCGGTCGTCGGCATCGCGACGATCATCGTCCTGATCGTGTGGCTCAAGCTCCACCCGTTCCTGTCCCTCATGATCGGCTCGGCGGTCCTCGCGATCGTCGCGGGCATCGACTTCGTGAGCGCGTTCGTGAGCTTCTCGGCCGGGCTCGGCTCGACCGTCGCGGGGGTCGGCGTCCTCATCGCGCTCGGCGCGATCATCGGCAAGATGCTCATCGACTCGGGCGGCGCCGACCAGATCGTCGACACGATCCTCGCGCGCACGCCCGTGCAACGTCTGCCGTGGGCCATGGCGCTCATCGCGTTCGTGATCGGGATCCCGCTGTTCTTCGAGGTCGGCGTCGTCCTGCTCATCCCCGTCGTGATGATGGTGGCCCGCCGGTCCAAGGTCTCCCCGATCCTCGTCGGCATCCCGGCCCTCGCTGGCCTCTCGGCGCTGCACGGCCTCGTGCCCCCGCACCCCGGCCCGCTGCTCGCGATCGATGCCCTCGGCGCCAACCTCGGCCTGACGCTCGGGCTCGGCCTCCTCGTCGCGGTCCCGACCGTGATCGTCGCCGGGCCGCTGCTCGCCAAGCCGCTCGCCGTGTGGGTCAAGCTGCCCCCTCCCACGACCGTCCTGGGTGTGTCCGAGCGTGACCAGGACGCCCCGCGCCCGAGCTTCGCGGTCGCCGTCACCGTGGTCCTGCTGCCCGTGATCCTCATGCTGGCCCGGACCGTCGTCGAGACGACCGGCACCCTCGACACGCCCGTCGGCAAGGGGCTCGAGTTCATCGGGACCCCGCTCGTCGCGCTGCTCATCACCTCGCTCGTGTCGCTCGTCGCGTTCGGCAGCGCGATGGGCCGCACGCGCGACGAGATCAGCACGCTCGTCGACAAGTCCTTCGCCCCGATCGCGGGCATCCTGCTCATCGTGGGTGCGGGCGGCGGGTTCAAGCAGACGCTCGTCGACTCGGGCGTGGGCGACGTCATCGCGAGCGGCATCTCCGACGCGAACCTCTCGCCGCTCCTCGCGGGCTGGCTCGTCGCGGCGCTCATCCGCGTGGCGACCGGGTCCGCGACGGTCGCGACCATCACGGCCGCCGGGATCATGGCCCCGCTCGCCGTGGGCCTCGAGCCCACGCATGCCGCGCTGCTCGTCCTCGCGATCGGCGCGGGATCGGTGTTCCTGTCCCACGTCAACGACGCCGGCTTCTGGCTCATCAAGGAGTACTTCGGCATGACCGTGGGCCAGACGTTCAAGACGTGGTCCGTCATGGAGTGCGTGCTGTCCGTCGTGGCGCTGGTCGTGATCCTGCTGCTGGGCCTGGTCGTCTAGCGCTGAGGCCCGGGCCACCAGCCACCAGGAAGGTGCACTTCTGCGGAGCGGCAACAATCGTTGCCGCTCCGCAGAAGCACGACCCTCCGGGAGATCGCCTCGGCCGCACGCGCCCGCCCGGCACCGCGCGTGCCGGCACCGCCCGGGCGAGCCGCCGCCAGCAGGGCGCGCTCCGCCGTCGGGCCCCGGAAACGACTACGCGACCGTCGCCCCGAAGACCAGGCCCAGCGCGTACGTCGCGGCTGCCGCGCCGAAGCCGATCGCGAGCTGGCGCAGCGCCCGCTTGATCGGCGAGGCACCCGACAGCAGCCCGACCGTGGCGCCCGTCCCGAGCAGCGCGAGCCCCACGAGTCCGCTCCCGACGAGCACCGCGACCCCGCCCTGGAGGCCGAACAGGTAGGGCAGCACGGGGATGAGCGCGCCCGACGCGAAGAACAGGAACGAGGACACCGCGGCGCCCATCGCAGAGCCGTGCGTCTCGAACTCGTCCCCCTCCACCGCCGGCGCGATCACGGTCGCGGCCGTGTACGTCGACAGGACCTCGCCCGCGTGCTTCTCGGCCTCGTCGGGCGCGAGGCCACGCGCCCGGTAGACGAGCGCGAGCTCGTTGGCGTCGACGTCGAGGTGCGGCAGGGCCGCGGACGCCAGCGGCGAAGGCGTCGACGCGTCGAGCAGCTCGCGCTGCGAGCGGACCGAGACGTACTCGCCCGCGCCCATCGACAGCGCACCCGCGAGCAGGCCTGCGAGGCCCGACAGCAGCACGGTCGCGTTCGACGCACCCGACGCCCCGATCCCGAGGATCAGCGCGAGGTTGGACACCAGGCCGTCGTTCGCGCCGAACACCGCGGCCCGGAACGTCCCCGACATGCGCATGCGCCCGCGCGTCGCGAGGCCGCGCACGACCTCCTCGTGGATGCGCTCGTCGGCCGCCATCGTGGCGGTCGCGTCGACGTCGGTCTCGTACGACGACCGCGCCTCGGCCCGCTGCGCGAGCGCGAGCACGAACACCCCGCCGAACCGGCGCGCGAACAGCCCGAGGGACCGCGTGCGCCAGTCGCCGCGCAGCGGCTTGCCGACGTCGTCGCCGAGCAGCGCGAGCCAGTGGTCCTCGTGCCGCTTCTCGGCGTCGGCGAGCGCCAGCAGGATCTCCTTCTCCTCGCCGCTGCGACGCGAGGCGAGGTCGCGGTACGTCGCGGCCTCGGCGCGCTCGTCGGCCAGGTAGCGGCGCCAGCGGCGGATGTCCTGAGGGGTCCGACGGCGGTCCGCACCAGCGTCTGCGGGCACGCCGGAGGTCGGGGTGGCGGGGGGAGTCATGCGCTCATCATGGCAAGAAAAGGCCCCCCGTGGGTTTCGGGATCCCCAACTTTTCCGCACGGTTCTGCGGTTCTCGGGAGTTCCGACAGCCCGCGCGGCGGTGCGGCGTGGTTGGATCGGAACATGTCCGAGAACACCGAACGCACCCGTCCTGAGGTCGATGCCCCCGAGGGCCCGGCCCCCACCGAGCTCGAGGTCACCGACCTGATCGTCGGCGACGGCGCCGAGGCGCAGCCCGGCTCGACCGTCAACGTCCACTACCTGGGCGTCGAGTACGACTCCGGCGAGGAGTTCGACTCGTCCTGGAGCCGCGGCCAGTCCATCAACTTCCCGCTGCGCAGCCTCATCGCCGGCTGGCAGCAGGGCATCCCGGGGATGAAGGTCGGCGGGCGCCGCAAGCTCGTCTGCCCCCCGGAGCTCGCCTACGGTCCGGCCGGTGGTGGCCACCGCCTGTCCGGCAAGACGCTCGTCTTCGTGATCGACCTGCTCGGCGTCAGCTGACCACGGCCTGATCCTGCGGCGCCCCCGCTCCCCCGGTTCGCGGCGGGGAGCGGGGGCGCTGTGCGTGGACCGGCCCGGGGCTGTCAGAACCAGCGTGAGGTCTGGGTCACGCTCGCTCCGACATCACCCGCGGGCGCGCGAGCCGCGGTCCTCGGGCCTCGGAAAGTCGGGGACAATGGGCCCGACGGACTTCCGACTCCGATGAGCGAGGACGCACAAGTGATCACTGTCAGCACCGACGGCTCGTGCCTGGTCAACCCGGGTGGAGCGATCGGTTGGGCGTGGATCAACCACGACGGAACCTTCGACTCCGGCGGCGCAGCCTCCGGGACGAACCAGATCGCGGAGCTCATGGCTCTGCTGGAAGCGGTACGCGCCCACCCCAGCGCCGAGCCGCTCCTCATCGAGTCCGACTCCCAGTACGCCATCAAGTGCGCGTCGGAGTGGCTCGAAGGATGGAAGCGCAAGGGCTGGCGGACCGCCGGCGGCAGCCCCGTGAAGAACCTCGAGCTCGTGCAGGGCATCGAGGCCGCGATCACGGCCCGCCCCGGACCGGTGCGTTTCCGGTGGGTGCGCGGGCACGTCGGCAACCACTTCAACGAGCGGGCCGACCAGCTCGCGGGGCTCGCGGCCCAGGACTGGGCTGCGGGGCGTGGCGAGGAGCGGGCGACGCTCGCGGGGACGGACGACCTCGTGGCCGCGCCTGCGGCGAAGCGCCCGGCAGCGGCTGCTCGCCCCGCGGCCAAGGTCGGGGCCACCGCTGCGAGCCGCGCCGCCGCCGAGGCGTGGACCGAGTCGACGCTCTTCGACTGACCCTCGCGAGCTGCCGAGAACGGGTCTGAGGTCGCCACCGCGTCGGTGGCGACCTCAAACCCGTTCTGGACCCACCCGCCGAGCCCGGTCGGTTCACGAGCGCCCAGGACGCCCAGGCTCCGGTGCGACACTGGGGCGATGACCGCGTCCCCCCTCTCCGCCCCGGCCTTCGCAGGGCCTGGGGCTGCCGACGCGGTCCCCCTCGCACTGCGCTCCGAGCGCCCGCTCGACCTGCGGTCGACGCTCGCGAAGCTCGCGCGCGGCCCCTACGACCCCACGTTCCGCGTCGTGCCGGGCGGCCCGCACGCCGGGACCTGGCGCACGAGCCTCTTCCCCACCGGCCCCGTGACCTACCGGCTGGTGCAGGCGGGGGCGCGCGACGTCGTCGGGCAGGCGTGGGGGCCTGGGGCAGGCGAGCTCGCCGCGTCGCTCCCGTCGCTCCTCGGCGAGCCCGACGACGCAGCCTCCTTCGCCCCTCCCGCTCGCCTCCGCGACGCGCACCGCCGCCACCCCGGGCTGCGTGTCCCCCGCACCGGGCGGGTGCTCGAGGCCCTGGTGCCTGCCGTCCTGGAGCAGAAGGTGCAGGTCGTGACCGCGCACCACGCGTGGCGCTGGTTGCTCGCTCGCTACGGGACGCCCGCGCCGGGGCCCGCGCCCGACGGCATGCGCGTGGTGCCCGACGCCCGGACCTGGGCCACGATTCCCACGTGGGACTGGCACCGCGCGGGCGTCGACCCGCGGCGGGCGCGGACCGTCGTCGAGTGCGCGCGGGTCGCCCGGCGGCTCGAGGAGTGCGCGGTGATGGACCCGGCCGCGGCGCAGGCGCGGTTGCAGCTCGTGCCCGGGGTCGGGGTGTGGACGGCCGCGGAGGTGGCGCAGCGGGCGCTCGGGGACGCGGACGCGGTGTCGGTCGGGGACTTCCACCTGGCCAAGGCCGTCGGGTGGGCGCTGACCGGCGAACGGACCGACGACGCCGGGATGCTGGCGCTGCTCGCGCCCTACGCGCCGCACCGGTACCGGGTCGTGCGGCTGCTCGAGGTGTCGGGCCTGGGGCACGCGCCGCGGCGCGGTCCGAGGCTCTCGATCCAGGACCACCGGGGGAACTGAGCGGGTCGGGGTCGGGTGGTCGACGAGCCGACCCTCCGGCCCTTCACCGCCGACCATGCGGTGGGCGTCGGTCGACCGTGCGGCTGAGATCGAACTGCCGAGCACGAGGTTCCGTGCGGTCGAGCACGAGGTTGCGGTCACCAAGCCGGTCATAACGACCGCAACCTCGTGCTCAGCACCAGCAAACCGACCACCCCCGGACGGCAGTTCCGCGACACACCCCGGCCGGGAGATGACAGCACGTTGTGAACCATCCCACTGGATCGCGCTGGCCCCCTTCGTCGAGGGTTCCCAGGTCATGAGGTTAGCCTTACCTCTAGCACCACCACCCCCGTGCAGCACCGACCGAGGAGCATCATGTCTCGCACCGTCTCTCGACGGCTCCGGCCCGCAGCGCTGGTCGCCGCGACCGTCGCCACCGCGTTCGCCCTGGGAGCCTGCTCCGGCGGGTCCACCGGCGACGCCTCGTCGCCCGCGACCGACAGCACCGCGTCCGAGGGCGCCTTCCCCGTGACGATCGACAGCGCTCTCGGCGAGGCCGTCATCGAGGAGAAGCCCGAGCGCGTCGTGACGTGGGGCTGGTCGACGCAGGACGCCGTCCTCGCGCTCGGCGTCGTGCCCGTCGCGATGCCCGCCTACAAGTACGGCGGCAACGCCGACGGCGTGCTCCCCTGGGTCGCCTCGACGCTCGACGAGATGGGCGCCGAGACGCCGACCCTCCTCTCGGGCGGCGACACGAGCGAGGTGCCGTTCGAGGAGGTCGTGGCCGCCAAGCCCGACGTCATCCTGGCCCCCTACTCGGGCATCACGCAGGAGGAGTTCGACAAGCTCTCCAAGATCGCACCCGTCGTCGCGTACCCCGACGAGCCGTGGTCGCTCTCGTGGCAGGACCAGCTCGACATCGTCGGCGAGGCCCTGGGCCTGTCCGAGGAGGCCGACGCCCTGCTCGAGGAGACGGACGCCGGCATCGCCGCGCAGTCGGACGCCTACCCGGTCATCAAGGACAAGTCCTTCTTCTACGCGGCCGCCAACACGGCCGACCAGCTCAACGTCTACCGCGCCGGGGACCCGCGCGTGCAGGTCGTCGAGGACCTCGGCATGACGATCTCGCCGAGCGTCGCGGAGCTCGACGCCGACCCGTCGTCCGGGACGTTCTGGTACCCGCTGAGCTACGAGAACGTCTCCAAGATCGAGACCGACGTCCTCATCATGTACTTCGCGACGCAGGCCGACGTCGACACGTTCGTTGCCGACCCGGTCATCGCCGCGATGCCCGCGGTCGCCGAGGGCCGTTTCGCCCCGATCGTGGGCGAGTCGTTCGTCATGGCGTCGAGCGCGCCCACGGTCCTGTCCATCCCGTGGATGCTGGACCAGTACGTGCCGCAGCTCGCGACCGCCGCCGAGAAGGTGTCGTAGTCTCACACCACTCATGAGCACGACCCACAGCACAGACGCCGGCACGGGCCGGGCGACCTCTCGTCGCCCGGCCCGTGCTCGGCGTCTCGTCGTCGGGCTCGTGGCCCTGGTCGTGGCGCTCGCCGCGGTGTGCGCGCTGAGCCTCGCGGTCGGGGCCAACGCCCTGCCGCTGAGCGTCGTCATGGACGCCCTCACGAGCTACGACCCGACCAACCCCGACCACCTCGTCGTGATCGAGAAGCGCGTGCCCCGCACGCTCGTGGGCCTCGTCGCGGGGGCCGCGCTCGGCGCCGCGGGCACGCTCATGCAGGGTCTGACGCGCAACCCGCTCGCCGACCCGGGCCTGCTCGGCATCAGCGCGGGTGCGTCGCTCTTCGTGGTCGGTGCGATCTCGTTCTTCGGGGTCTCGCAGGTCGGCGGCTACGTGTGGTTCGCGTTCGCGGGCGCTGCGGTCGCGGCGGCCGTGGTCTACGGGGTCGCGAGCGTGGGGCGCGAGGGCGCGACCCCGGTCAAGCTCGCCCTCGCCGGTGCGGCCGTCACGGCGGCGCTGACGTCGGTCGTGACCGCGGTCCTCCTGGTCGACCGCGCGGCGCTCGACCTCATGCGCTTCTGGCAGGTCGGCTCGCTCGCGGCGCGCGGCTCGACGGTCGTGTGGCAGGTCCTGCCGTTCGTCGTCGTGGGCCTCGTGCTGGCCCTCGCGCTCGGGCGGTCGCTCAACGGCCTGGCCCTGGGCGACGACGTCGCCCGCGGCCTCGGCCAGGACGTGACCCGCACGCGCGTGGTCGCGGGCGTCGCGATCGTCCTGCTGTGCGGGGCCGCGACCGCGGCCGTCGGCCCCGTGGCGTTCGTGGGGCTCGTCGTCCCGCACGTGGCGCGCTACGTCGTCGGGCTGGACTACCGGTGGGTGCTGCCGTACGCAGCGGTCGCGGCGCCCGTGCTGCTCGTCGGGTGCGACGTGATCGGCCGCGTCGTGGCCCGGCCGGGAGAGCTCCAGGTGGGCGTGGTCACCGCCGTCGTGGGGGCACCCCTGTTCATCGCGCTGGTCCGGCGCGGGAAGACGGTGTCGCTGTGAGCGCCCCGGCCACGGCCCCGCACGGCCTGCCCGACGGCGCCGCCCACCAGGGTGTCGACGTCGCCCGGGCCTCGCGTCACCGCGGGCGCCTGCGCGAGGCGCGGCTCGTGACGGGCCTGTCGGTCGCGCTCGTCGTGCTCGCCGCGGTCGGGATGACGCTGGGCGACGCGTCCGTCCCGCTGTCCGGCATCCTCGACACCGTCCTGGGCCGCGCCGACGTCCTCACGCAGTTCGTGATCGTCGAGCTGCGTCTGCCGCGACTCCTCACGGCCCTGGTCGTCGGTGCCGCGCTGGGCCTGTCGGGCGCGCTCTTCCAGTCGATCGTGCGCAACCCGCTCGCGAGCCCCGACATCATCGGGATCACGCAGAGCGCGAGCGCCGCGGGAGTCCTGGGCGTCGTGGTGCTGGGCATCAGCGGGCTCGCGCTCACGGGGCTGGTGCTCGTCGGGTCGCTCGTCGCGGCCGTCGCGATCTACCTGCTCGCGTGGCGCGGCGGCGTGGCCGGGTACCGGCTCGTCCTGATCGGGATCGGCGTCGCGGCCCTGTGCATGAGCGTGGTCTCGTGGGTCCTCACGACGAGCGACGTGCGCGACGCGCAGGCCGCGCTCGTGTGGATCACGGGCTCGCTCGCCCGCTCCGACTGGTCGACGCTCAACCCGCTGCTCGTCTGCTTCGTGGTGCTCGTACCGCTCACGGCCTACCTGGCTCCGCGGCTGCGCTCGCTCGAGCTGGGCGACGACGCCGCGGCTGCGCTCGGCATCCGCGTCGAACGCTCCCGTCTCCTGCTGATCCTCGTGGCCGTGGGCCTCGCGGGCTCGGCCGTCGCGGTCGTGGGCCCGGTCGCGTTCGTCGCGCTCGTCGCGGCCCCCATCGCGCGCCGCACGCTCGGCGACGGGCGGCTCGCGCTCGTGCCCGCGGCCCTCGTGGGCGCGCTGCTCGTGCTCGGGTCCGACCTCGTCGCACAGTTCACGATCCCCGACGTGACGCTGCCCGTCGGCGTCGTCACGGGCATCGTCGGCGCCCCCTACCTGCTGTGGCTGCTCGTGCGCACCAACCGTTCCGGACGCGGAGGCTGAGAATGACCGACCACCCCGAGACCGCCGGGGGCGCGCGCACCGCCGGGACGCACACGCTCGCCGCCGACCACGTGTCGCTCGCCTACGACGAGCGCCGCGTCGTCGAGGACCTGAGCCTCACGGTCGCCGCCGGGAAGATCACGTCGATCGTCGGCTCGAACGGCTGCGGCAAGTCGACGCTGCTGCGCGGCCTCGCGCGCCTGCTCAAGCCCGTGGGCGGGGCCGTCCTGCTCGACGGCGAGGACATCCGCTCGATGCCCACCAAGCAGGTCGCGACCACGCTCGGCCTGCTGCCGCAGGGTCCCGTGGCCCCCGACGGCATCACCGTCGCGGACCTCGTGGGTCGCGGCCGCTACCCCCACCAGGGCTGGTTCCGGCGATGGACCGCGGACGACGACGAGGCCGTTGCCGACGCGCTCGCCTCGACCGGGACGCTCGACCTCGCCGAGCGGTCCGTGGACGAGCTGTCGGGCGGGCAGCGGCAGCGCGTGTGGATCGCCATGGCGCTCGCTCAGCGCACCGACCTGCTGCTGCTCGACGAGCCGACGACGTTCCTCGACATCGCCCACCAGATCGACGTGCTCGACCTCCTCGTCGACCTCAACACCTCGCGCGGGACCACGGTCGTCATGGTGCTGCACGACCTCGACATGGCGTGCCGCTACTCCGACCGCCTCGTCGCGATGCGCGACGGCACGGTGCACACCGAGGGGGCACCGGGCGACGTCGTCGACGCGCAGATGGTGCGCGAGGTGTTCGGCCTGGACTCGCTCGTCGTGCCCGACCCGATCACGGGGACCCCGACGCTCGTGCCGATGGGCCGCCACCACCGGGGCTGAGTCGTTCGCACTGCCGATCAGGCAGGCGCGGCCCCGCCCCGGGCGTGACGAACGGGTGGTCAGCGGTCGCACGCGGCGACCCGTTCGTCACACCCGGCGCAGGGCCGGGCCGGGCATCTGTCGGCGGTAGGCCGAGAATCGGCCGGTGATCACTCGGGGAGAGCGCACACCCCGTCGACGCACACAGCGCCGTCGTCGCTGCCGACCATCGTGAACGGCGCGGCGGCCTCAGCGGCCGAGACCGTCATGAGGGTCGTGCGGCGCGGGTTCGCGATCGAGTGGAAGAGGTTTTCCTGGGTGTCAGTCATGGGATCTCCTGATGTCACGTGCTGCGGTGCTCGTGGGTGGTGGGATGGCCGGCCGTCTCGACGGGCGGACGCCTGCGGGGCCACCGGGACCAGCGACGCTGCGGGTTTCCGACAGTCTGGCTGATACTCGGTCGCATTCGCTACCGCTCCTGTTGTGATCTCGGTCGCATTCCACGTGGTAGGTGGAGGCGTCCGAGGCCACGGTCGAACCGGGGCGTCAGGCCACGGACTCGGCGGCGTCCGCGACGACCTGGTCGAGGACCTGCGTGAAGACGGCCGGGTCCTGCGCGCCCGAGACCCCGTACTTGCCGTTGAACACGAAGAACGGGACGCCGCTGATGCCGTAGGCGCGCGCCTGCGCGATGTCCTGCTCGACGTCGTCAGCGAAGTCGCCGTTCTCGAGGGCCGTGCGGACCTCGTCCGCGTCGAGCCCGACCTCGGTCGCCAGTGCGACGAGCTCGTCGATGCGGCCGACGTGGCGTCCCTGCTCGAAGTAGGCCTTGAGGAGGCGCTCCTTCATCTCGACCTGCTTGCCGCGCGACTTCGCGAGGTGCAGCAGCTCGTGCGCCTTGAGGGTCTTGGTGTGCTGGAGGGCGTCGAAGTCGTACGCGAGGCCCTCCGCAGCGGCGACCGTCGTCATCTGTCCGAGCATCTGCTCGACCTGCCCCTTGGGCATGCCCTTGTGCTTGGCCAGGAAGTCGACCTCGGTCCCCTCGAAGTCGACCGGGGTGTCCGGCGCGAGCTCGAACGAGTGGTACTCGATCTCCACCTCGGGGGCGTCGTCGCGGCCCGCGAACCCGGCCAGCGCCGTCTCGAAGCGGCGCTTGCCGACGTAGCACCAGGGGCACGCCACGTCGGACCAGATGTCGACCTTCACCTTTTCGCTCATGCCCGTTCTCAACCGCGGCGACGGGCCGAGGATTCCCCGCAAGGGTGTGATCCTGCCGACGCCTCTCCGGTTGCGGGCCGTCCAGCTCTGTGACGACCATTGGCGTCGTGCCCACTACGGGGCATTCGGATGAATCAGGGGAGAACATGCGAAACAAGGTCATCGGAGCCCTCGTCTCCGCAGCAGTCGGGGTCACCACTCTGGTCGGAGCTGCGGCTCCGGCGAGCGCGGCGCCCCTCAGCGGCCAGGCCGCACCTCTCAGCGGGCAGGTCGCGCTCCTCAGCTCACAGGTCGTCGGTGGCTTCACGACGCTGGCGAGCTGCAACGCAGGACGCGCCGAGTGGCGCAACCGCGGGTACATCGTCGGCTCCTGCACGTACTCGGGCGGCGAGTACCACTTCATCGCCCGGCGCTGACCGACGACCTCGGCGACGTCGCCGAGAGGACGGCTACGGTCCTGTCCGCGGAGCACGACGGCGCGCCGCCCTGTGGGGTGGCGCGCCGTCGTCGGGGTGACTCAGTCCGCGTGCCGCGCCCGGTACAGGTCCTGCAGCACCATGATCTCGGCGCCGTGGTGGATGAGCTCGCGGTTCATGTGGAGCACGAGGTGCCCGAACGGCGCCTGGGCGTCGATCTCGGTCGCTTGGCTCAGCCCGACCGTGAACACCTCGTCGTCGGGCAGCGAGTCGACGCCGTCGCGCCACAGGTCGACCCAGCGCGTCAGACCTTCGATCGCGGGGTCCACCTCGCCCGAGAACGCGACGGCGTCCCGCCGGGCGACGCGGTCGCCGAACGTCCACTCCCACCGCTCGAAGAACGCCTCGGTGAGGTGCGCGACGAGCCACGCGATCGTCCGCGGCTGCGGCGAGTCCGACCCCTCGGGCCACTCCATGACCCACTCGCCGATCCCGAGCGTCCGGGGCGAGCGCTCCTCCCCGCGCCGCACGACGCGCAGCGCGTCCGGCGCGGGCTCCCACTCGAACTCGTCCTGGTCGAGGGTCACGAGCCGTCCCAGCACCTCGAGCCACGAGAACCCGAGCTGCCCGCGCACCATCGCGAGCGGGGTCGGGACCGTCAGCACGGACCAGTCGAACACGGGGCTGCCGTAGGTCGCGTCGTCGCTCATGGGTGGCTCCTGAGGGGTCGCTCCTACCCGACGGCGCCGCTCGCCCCGGGAGTCCTGCTCACCTTCGCGATCATCCCCCGGGGCGTGCGCGGTCGCCTCCCGGCGCGGTCGACCTAGGTCAGCGACAGGAAGAGCTTCTCGAGCTTCTGCACGTCCGCCGTGCCGTTCTCCTCGTCCGTGAGGCACTGCTTCATGCCCGACGCGATGATCGCGAACCCGGCACGGTCGAGCGCCTTGGACACCGCGGACAGCTGCATCACGAGGTCGGCACAGTCGCCGCCGTCGTCGACCATCCGCACGACCGCGGCAAGCTGCCCCTGGGCACGCTTGAGCCGGTTCGAGACCTTCTTCATCTCGTCCTTGTCGAGCTCCATGACTCTTCCTCTCATCGCACGCACGCGTCGCGCGTGCTGCTCGTGCGCTGCACGAGCCCGAACAGGACAACAGCCAGCGCTGGCAGCACCATCCCGGCCTGGTGCGGCGCCTGGCCCACCAGGAACACGGCGGCGAGCACCGTGCCGCCCGAGACGACGGCGCACGGCGAGCACCCGAGGGTATCCCGCCAGGACTCGCCCCGGGCCGGGACGTAGCTCGCGAGCGTGAGGCCGCCGACGACGGCCACGGCCGCGAGCAGCCCCAGCCACAGGGGTGCGACGCCGGAGGTCCAGCCACCGCCCGCCTCCACGAGCAGTACGAGGAGCCCGGGAACGAGGGCGGCGACGACGACGAGCCGTCGCCTCCCCCACGCAGGTCGGCGCACCTGGACGGGCAGGGCGTCGAGCACGGCGTCGGGCACGGCGCGCCGGGGCGCCGGGCTCATCGGCAGGTGCAGCGTTCGGAGGGCTCGAACTCGGCGAGGACCTCGTCGGCGTGCATGCCGCAGCCGGTCCAGGTGATCTTGCGGCAGGTTCCGCAGCGGGCGGGGCTGCACATGGTGGTTCTCCTCGTGGTCGTCGGGTCGGGGGTCAGCGCTTGAACAGGCGCGAGAGGAAGGACCCCTGCGCAGGTGCCTTGGCCTCGGCCGCGTGGCCCTCGCAGCGGTCGGCGCGGGGCACGCCCCGCATGACCTGGTCGACGTGCTGGCCGCAGCCGGCCCACGTCGTCTTGCCGCACTTCTTGCAGGTCACAGCTCTACACACGCTTTTCCTCCTTGGTGGATGTGGTCCCACTATACCCCCGGGGGTATAGTGCTTCCTGAACCCCAGGAGGAAACCATGAAGATCGTCATCGTCGGAGGCGTCGCGGCAGGCATGTCCGCGGCGACCCGTCTTCGCCGCCTGTCGGAGGACGCGCAGATCGTCGTCCTCGAAGCCGGCGATCACGTCTCGTTCGCCAACTGCGGCCTGCCCTACTACGCGGGAGGAGTCATCGAGGACCGCGACGCGCTCCTCCTCCAGACCCCCGGGTCGCTCGCCGCCCGCTTCCGGATCGACGTGCGCGTCCGCCACCGCGTCACGGGCGTCGACGCCGACGCGCACACCGTCACGGTCCGCGACCTCGCCACGGGCGAAGAGTCCGTCGAGACCTACGACCGGCTCGTGCTGAGCCCCGGGGCCCGCCCGATCGTCCCGCCCGCGCCCGGCATGGAGCGCGCCCTCGTGCTGCGCGACGTGGCCGACGTCGACCGGATCGTCGCCGCGATCGACGGCACGGGAACGGACGGCGCGCGCGGCACGACGCCCCCCGGCCCTGCCCGCTCGGCCGTCGTGATCGGCGGCGGGTTCGTCGGGGTCGAGGTCGCGGAGAACCTCGTCCACCGCGGTCTCGACGTCACGCTCGTCGAGCTCGCCGACCAGGTCCTGGCCCCGCTCGACCCAGAGATGGCGATCCGCGTCCAGCAGGAGCTCGAGGCCCACGGCGTCCACGTGCGCACCTCGACGCAGGTCGGTGCGCTCGGCCCCGACACGGCCGACCTGTCCTCGGCCGACGGCTCGCCGCGTGGCACGGTCCCGGCCGACCTCGTCGTGGCCGCGATCGGCGTCCGCCCCGACGTCGAGCTCGCGGTTCTCGCCGGAGCGCAGGTCGGCCCGCGCGGCGGCATCCTCGTCGACGAGGACCTGCGCACCTCCGTGCCCGACGTCTATGCCGTGGGCGACGCCGCGACCAAGCGCGACGCGCTCGCCGCGAAGGCCTCCGACGCCTCGTCCACCGGCGACGAGCCGACCACCCTCATCCCCCTCGCGAACCTCGCCAACCGGCACGGGCGCCACGTCGCCGACGTGATCCTGGGGCGCCGCAACGGCATGCGCCCCTCGATGGGCACGGCCGTCGTCGGGGTGTTCGGGCTGACGGCCGCGAGCGTCGGGCGCAACGAGAAGCGCCTGCGTGCCGAGGGGCGCCCCTACCGGGCGATCCACACGCACCCCGCGCAGCACGCGGGCTACTACCCCGGCGCGACCCAGATGGCCCTCAAGCTGCTCGTCGACCCTGAGACCGACCTGCTCCTCGGCGCGCAGGGAGTCGGCCGCGACGGCGTCGACAAGCGCATCGACGTGCTCGCCACGGCCATCGCAGGCGGGCTCACGGCCTCCGACCTCGCCGACCTCGAGCTCGCGTACGCCCCGGCCTACGGCTCGGCCAAGGACCCCGTCAACATGCTGGGCTACGTGGCCGACAACCTGCGCGCGGGTGAGACCCGCAGCGCCCAGTGGCACGAGCTCGACGCGCTCGTCGCCCAGGGCGCGACCGTCGTCGACGTCCGCACGCCGGGCGAGCACGCGCGCGGGACCGTCGAGGTGCGCGCTGCTGACGGCGAGGACGCGGAGACGCTGCCCGCGCTCAACGTCCCGCTCGACGAGCTGCGCGACCGGGCCGCGGCCGAGATCCCCGCCGGGGCCCCCGTCGTCGTGCACTGCCAGGTGGGGCAGCGCGGGCACACGGCCGCGCGCCTGCTCACCCAGCTCGGGTACGACGTGCGCAACCTCGACGGCGGCTACCTCACGTGGCGGGACGGGACGCTCGCCCGCCGCACGGCCCGCACCGACGAGCTCGCGGCGTCCAGCAGCCCCACGGCCTGACGGACGGTGGCGGGCGGAGAGACCCGCCCGCCACTGTCGCGCCAACCGCCTCCGACGGGACCCGCGCCGGGAAGGTGCCGGCCCTGCCTACGATGGTCGGGTTCCCTCAACATGCACGGACGTCCGTGCGCGCGACCCCTACCCGGCAGGAGCCCCATGCCCGTCCGTCCCCGTACCGTCCTGCTGATCTCGGTCGGTGTCGCCGTCGTGCTGCTCGGGTCCCTCGTGGTCTTCCTGTCGATCGTGGGGATCGACGGCGTCGCCTGACACATCGGGTCACGGCCCGTCCTGCGAGATGCGGCCAACTGGGGTCGCACCGAGGTCTCGACCCCTGTTGGCCGCATCTCGCGGCGTGCGGTCCACGGGGCGGGACGAGGACCGCGGTCGCCGACCCGCGGTCAGGACGCGGTGACGCTCCCCGCGCCGAAGACGCGGCGCCGGGCGTCGTCGAGGGCCGCCGCGAGCGCCCCCTCGACCACGCCGTCGCCCTGCGCGGTGGACAGGAGCACCGAGGTCGGCGCCCCGTGCTCGGTGTGCAGCGCCGTGGCGACCCGGTCCCGCAGGGCCTGCCCACCGGTAGCAGCGACCTCGCCGCCGAGCACCACCGCGTCGGGGTCGAGGATCCCGATCGCCATGCTCAGCACGACCGCGATGCGGCGGGCGAGGTCGTCGAGGAAGTCCCCCGCGTCGCCCGTCGGGTCGAGGGCCGCCGCCGCGAGCACGCGCGACGCGGCCTCGCGAACCTGCGGGCTGCGTGCGACGTCGGCCCCCCGTCCCGCCGAGGCCGGGGCGATGCGCAACGTGTCGAGGGGCGCGGCGTCGAACGGCGCCAGGCGGTAGGCCTGCGCGAGGCGCGCGACGGCGTCGAGCTGGACGAGGTCGGCGACCCTGCTCCGGCCCTCGCACCCCCGGCGGGCCGGGTCGGGGACGGGCACGCGGTCGATCTCGCCCGCACCTCCGTGGCGACCTCGGCGGATGCGCCGGTCGAGCAGGGTCGCGGCCCCCACGCCCTGGTCGACCCACAGGACGAACAGGTCCCGGACGTCGGCCAGGTCCTCGCGCGCGAGCTCCGCGAGCGCCACGAGGTTGACGTCGTTCTCGACCGCAACCCTCACGCCGAGCGTCCGGGCGAGCTGTGCCTCGACGTCCTGGTCGTTCCAGACCGCGAGGTGAGGGGCGTACGCGAGGCGACCGGTCGCCGGGTCGACCGACCCGGGGAAACCGACGACGACCTGGAGGAGGTCGGCCCGGGAGATCCCGGCCCGTGCGCAGGCCTCGTCCACGACGGCCCGAACGACGTCGAGGTGCGCGCCTGGCGGGAGCGCGTCCGGCAGCCTCTCGTCGGCGGTCCAGACGACCGCGCGCGCCGACCTGCCGAGCACCTTGTCGGCGAGGTCGGCCACCACGACCGAGACCTGACCGACCGTGACGTCGACACCCGCCGCGTACCCGGAGGCGCCGCGCAACGTCCAGACGACGGCGCGCGGTCCGGGCCGGCCGTCGCGGTGTCCCGAGCGCTCGACGAGACCCGCGGCCTCGAGCCGCGCGACGAGGGTCGCGGTCGCCGGCTTGGACAGCCCCAGGATCTCCTGGAGGCCGGCCGAGGTCATGGGCCCGTGCCGGAACAGAGCCTCGAGTGCGGCCCCGTCGTTGAGGGCGCGCAGTACGGTCGCGTTGCCGACCCTCTTGGTGCTGTCCGTGCTCACGACGTCGTTCTCCTCCTCCGGCCCCGGCGTCCGCGGTGCTCGGGCTCAAGCGTGCCCGAAACCCGGAGCGGCATCGAGATCCCACCGGGACCGCCCTGGCGCAGGACGCCGGGCGCCGGGCGCCGGGCGCCGGGCGATCGTCTGTAAACTTGACTGGCAGCACATCCCCCGTCGCCGCCGCACGAGGTCTCGCCGAGAAGACGCGACCGGGAGCGCCCGACGACCTCCCGGACCCGAGGAACAGCACCACCGTGAGAATCCGGCCCTACGCGTCCCGCGACCTGGACGCGCTGTACGACATCTGCCTGCGCACGGGAGACAACGGCCGCGACGCGACCGCCGTCTACTCCGACCCACGCCTTCTCGGCGAGATCTACGCCGCGCCCTACGCAGCCCACGACCCGTCGCTCGTGAGCGTGCTCGTCACCGACGACGACCGCGTCGTCGGCTACGTGATCGGCTGCCGCGACACGCTGGCCTTCGAGGAGTGGCGCGAGCGCGAGTGGTGGCCGCCCCTGCGCGAGCGGTACCCCCTTCCGGACCCCGCCGACCCCACGCCCGACGCGCGCCTGGTCCGCCAGATCCACGACCGCACCGCCGCGACGCCGCGACCCTGGCTCGCCGAGCCCGCGACGCACCCCGCGCACCTGCACATCGACCTGCTCCCCGAGGCGCAGGGCACCGGCTGGGGACGACGCATGATCGAGCACCTCACGGGCCAGCTCGTGGACCTCGGCGTCCCGGGACTGCACCTCGGCGTCGGCGCCGAGAACCACGGCGCGATCGCGTTCTACTCCCGGCTGGGCCTCGCCCCCCTCTCGGACCCCGACGACGGCGGGCTCACCCTGGGGACGACGCTCGGCGTCCAGGACGCGGCCAGGCCGGACGACACCTCGACGGACGCGCTGCGCGCCGGGTAGCCAGCGGGTCAGACGACCTCGTGCGCCCCGCTCCACGACGCGACCGTGCGGTCGTCCGAGGTCTGCAACGAGAACGAGGTGAGCGGCAGGTTCCCGCTCCGCTTGCGTGACCGGACGACGTCGAGCGCCGCCTCGTCGGTCTCGGCCTCGAACGGTTCGCCTCGCAGCGCAGCGGTCGCCGTCAGGATCGAGTAGGTGGTCATGACGGACGAGCCTAGGGCCAGAACAGGCTCCAGGACGACCCCCGACTCGGTCACACCCGCCCGCGGCCTCCCCGTGCACCCGCCGCCGGAGGCCCTTCGGCGGCGGCCGGCCCGTCCCCCGGGCGACCCGTCCGCGGGGTACGACCGCCGCCCAGCGGGTGCTCCGCCGTCGGGCCTGGGGGATGCTCGGAACAGCACCCCGACCCCGGAGGACCCCATGCCCGACCCCCAGCTCGTGCTCCTGCGGCACGGTGAGACCGAGTGGAGCCGCTCCGGCCAGCACACCGGCACGAGCGACATCCCCCTGACCCCGCTCGGCGAGGACCAGGCCCGGGCGGCCGGGGCGTTCCTCGCCGGACGCTCGTTCGCCCTCGCCCTGCGCAGCCCGCTGCTGCGCGCCCGGCGGACCGCCGAGCTCGCGGGCTACCCCGACGCGGTCGCCGAACCGAACCTCGCCGAGTGGGACTACGGCCCCGTCGAGGGCCGCACGGCCGACGACGTGAGCGAGGAGATCGGGCGCGACTGGCTGATCTTCCGCGACGGCGTGCACGTGGTGCCCCGTGCCGAGGGCGCCCCGGGCGAGCCGGGGACCCGGCGGGGCGAGACGCTCGACGACGTCGCCGACCGGGCGCGGGCGGTCGTCAGGCGCGTCGACCCCGTGCTGCGCGACGGCGGCGACGTCCTGCTCGTCGCGCACGGTCACCTGCTGCGCGTGCTCGCCGCGGTCTGGCTCGAGCTGGGACCCGCGACCGCCGCGCGGTTCGAGCTGGGCACCGCGAGCATCAGCCTGCTCGGCCACGGGCACGGCCTGCGCACGGTCGAAGGGTGGAACCTGCCGACGGCCTGACCGGGACACCGCGCCGCGACACCCACCCGGGGTGGCACGATGCTCCCCATGAGCGTCAACAAGAACCTCGCCGAGGGCGAGACCGTCGTCATGGAGCTGCGGACCCACCCCAAGGCCCTGTTCCTGCCGATCCTGGTCCTGGTCCTGATCGTGGCCGCGGCGACGGCGATCCTCTGGTTCTCCCCCGAGCACCCCGTGATCCTGTGGGGCACGCTCGGCGTGGCGGCGGTCGCGGCGTTCGTGTGGGTCGTCGTGCCGCACCTGCGCTGGCTGACGACCAAGTACACGGTGACGACCAAGCGCCTGTCGACACGCACCGGCATCCTCACGCGCACGGGCCGCGACATCCCGCTCTACCGCATCAACGACGTCACGTACGAGAAGGACCTGGTCGACCGCATGTTCGGCTGCGGGACGCTCATCATCTCGGACGCGACCGCCAAGCCCGGCATGACCCTGCCCGACGTCCCGCACGTCGAGGAGGTCCAGGTCCGGCTGCACGAGCTGCTGTTCGCGGCCGACGACGGCTCGGACGACGGCGAGTGGCCCCCGGCCGAGCCGCGGCGCGCCTGAGCCGTCCGGCCCGTCGCGGTCCGGTGCGCAGCTGAGTGCGTGATTCGCCGGGCGTGTCGCCGCCGAATCACGCACTCAGCGTCAGCGGACGGCGCGCTCGGCGCGCTCCCGCACCTCGTGCGACAACCGGACCTCGCCTGCGGCCTCCGCGTCGAGCAGGCGCTGCGAGACCTCGACCGTCGTGCCCGCGACGCGCGCCCCGAACCAGTCCGCGATGCGCACGCCGTGCGAGGGCCGGTGAACGACCTCGACCGCGTCCCCGGCCCGCACCTCGCCCGGGGTCACGACCCGCAGGTACGCGCCCGTGCGGTTCGCGTCGGTGAACCTCTTGACCCAGCGCTCCTCGCCGAGCCGCCGCGCGAACGTCGAGCACGGCGTGCGCGGCTGCGTGACCTCCAGGACCGCGGTCCCCACCTGCCAGCGCTCACCGATCAGGGCCCCGCTCGCCGCGACGCCGCGCGTGCGGAAGTTCTCCCCGAACAGCCCGGGCGTGACCTCGTAGCCGAGCTCGGCCGACCAGTGGTCGGCGTCCTCCTGCGAGTACGCGTACACGGCCTGCTCCTCGCCGCCGTGGTGCGCGCGGTCGGCCTGGACGTCGGCGTACAGCCCCAGGGGCCGGACCTTGACGGGTCCCTCGACGGGTCGCTTGTCGATCGCGGTCACTCCGACCGGGCCCGCGTCGGGCAGCAGGACGTGCACGCGGCACACCGCGAGGAGCTCGCCGGTCGCGGTGCTCGCGCCGGGTCGGACGGGTTCCGGGGTCGAGAGAGTCACCGGAGGATTCTCCCAGGTCCGCGCACCGCTCCGGCCCGACGGCGTCGCACCGGCGAGTCCGTCCCGTCACCGTGGGCGGCGCGCGCCCCCGCCGCGCGTGTTGGCGACCCGCCGGACAGACTGGTCCGATGGCCAACGGTGTTCTACGACTCAAGTCCGTCGAGGAGTCCCTCGCAGCCCTCGACGACCCGGAACGGTCGCTCAAGCGCGACCTCAACGCCTGGGACCTCGCGGTCATGGGTGTCGCGGTCGCGGTCGGGGCGGGCATCTTCTCGGTCGGCGCGACGGCCGCCGCGAACTTCGCCGGGCCGTCGGTCATCATCTCGTTCGTCATCGCCTCGATCGTGTGCGCGCTCGCCGTCATGTGCTACGCCGAGTTCGCCTCGGCCCTGCCCATCGCGGGCTCGGCCTACACGTTCTCCTACGCGACCATGGGCGAGCTCGTCGCGTGGATCATCGGCTGGGACCTCATCCTGGAGATGCTGCTCGCTGCGTCGGTGATCGCGAAGTTCTGGGGCATCTACCTCGCGGACGCGTTCTCGCTGTTCGGGGTGGACCTGCCGCTGACCATCCCGATCGGTCCCGTGGACCTCGAGTGGGGGCCGGTGTTCATCGTCGCGGTCTTCACGACGCTCCTGGCGATCGGGACCAAGCTCAGCAGCCGCATCAACAGCGTGTTCACGATCATCAAGGTCGCGATCACGCTGTTCGTGATCGTCGTCGGCTTCTTCTACGTCAAGGCCGAGAACTACACGCCGTTCATCCCGCCGTCGCAGCCCGCGCCCGAGAAGTCGGCGCTCGAGCAGCCCCTGTTCGGCTTCCTCACGGGCCTCGAGCCCACGACGTACGGCGTCATGGGCCTGCTCGCGGGCGCGGCGCTCGTGTTCTTCGCGTTCATCGGGTTCGACGTCGTCGCGACCACCGCCGAGGAGGCCAAGGACCCGCAGAAGACCATCCCGAAGGGCATCCTGAGCGGCCTCGCGGTCGTCACGGTCCTCTACATCCTGGTGACGCTCGTCGTCACGGGCATGGTCTCCTACACCGACCTCGCGGCCTCCGAGGATCCCTCCCTGACCACGGCCTTCATCCTGGTGGGCGCCGACTGGGCCGGACGCGTCATCTCGGTCGGCATCCTCATCGGCCTGACCACCGTGATCATGGTGCTGCTCCTGGGGCTCACCCGCGTCATGTTCTCGATGAGCCGCGACGGCCTGCTGCCGCGCGGCGTCTCCAAGACCTCGCACCGCTTCCACACCCCGGTCCGCCTCCAGGTGGGCGCTGGCATCGTGGTCGCGCTCATCGCGGGGCTCGCGCAGGTCGAGCTGCTCGAGGAGATGATCAACATCGGCACGCTGTCGGCGTTCGTGCTCGTGAGCTTCGGCATCCCGATCCTGCGTCGCTCCCGGCCCGACATCCAGCGCGGGTTCCGCGTCCCGTGGTCCCCCGTGCTGCCCATCTTCTCGGGAGTCGCGTGCCTGTGGCTCATGACGAACCTGACGACGCTCACGTGGCTGCGGTTCCTCGTGTGGGTCGTGATCGGGCTCGTGATCTACGCGTCGTTCGGGTACCGGCACAGCCTGCTCTCGAAGCGCAACGTCGCGGCACGCGAGGCGGAGGCGGCCGCAGCGGCCGGCCCACCGGGTTCGCCGGGCGACCCGGCCCCACCGGCCTGACCTCCCCGTGCCCGACGGCGCCCCCTCCTCCGGCGAGAGTCTCACCGGAGGAGGGGGCGCCGTCGTGCACTGCCGCCGAGGTAGAGGCGACCTCGGTCTCACGGCAAGGTCAGCAGGTGAGCGCCGCGTAGTCGAGCGTGTACGTCTCCTGCGAGCCCGTGTCGTCCCACGCCCGCACCGTCACGCTGCCCGCCGCGAGCGACCCTGACCTCGCGCTGAACGACTGGTGCGCGATCTTGTCCGGGTTGACGTGGTTGAACGTCTTCTCGCCGAACGGGGTCGTGATGCGGACGTCGAGCGGTCGGTCCTCGCCGTTGGTCGCGACGACCGACAGCGAGGCCACCTTGCCCGTGCATCGCGCGGTCGCCGACAGCCCCGTCAGCTCGGGGTCGACCGGCGAGACCACGCCGTTGATCGCCGACGTGTCCGCCGCGAGCGACGCCGTGGCGTGTGCGATCGCCTTGGCGTTGATGTCGAGCGCGACCGGGTCGATGTTCTCGATGTCGTCGTTCGCCGAGTGGTAGTTCGGGTCCTGCCAGATCCCCGCCGTGCCGCCGAACAGCGCGACCTCGGCCTCGGTCTTGACGTCGTCGGCGCCCGTGAACAGGCCCGACGCGGGGACGCCGTTCGCGATGAACGCCTGGTAGTCCGAGCGGCCCGAGAACTCCGAGTCGACCCACGCCTGCCCGATCGAGTCGAAGTAGTCCGTGAAGACGTCCTCGGTCTCGGGCGAGCCCGGCGGCACCTCGACCGGCGCCGGATACGTGGACTCGTCGGCGTCGTAGACCCCGATCACGTAGTTGGGCGAGCCCACCATGTCGAAGTTCAGGTAGGTCGCGATCTGGTCGAGCGCGGCCGGGTCGTTCGCGACGAGGTCGTCGACGTAGTGCGTCGACCCGACCAGCCCCACCTCCTCGGCGCCCCACCAGGCGAACCGCACCTGGTTGTCGAGCGGGCCGCCGTGCTCGGCGAGCTGGACCGCGGTCTCGAGGATCGCCGCGGAACCCGACCCGTTGTCGTTGATGCCCGGCCCCTCGGGCACGCCGTCGAGGTGCGCGCCGAGCATGACGACGTTGTCCGCCCGGCCCGTGCCGGTCTCGGCGAGGATGTTGAACGTCGTGTGCGAGACGGTCGACGTCTGGAGCACGTACGTCGCGCTCGTCTGCCCGCCCGCGACCCCCGCGATGATGGCCTGCCCGTCGGCCTGCGTGATGCCGACCGTGGGCACCCACGCGTCGCTGGGCTCGCCGAGCGTCGGGCTGATGGGGCCCGCCGTGTTGTTGTAGATGATGACGGCCGCCGCCCCCGCGGCGGCAGCGTGCTGGACCTTGAGCGAGAAGTTGCAGGCCCCTCGGCTGACCAGGGCGACGCCGCCCGTGGCCGCGACGCCTGCCCACGCGTCGGGCGTGCAGCCCTGCTTGAGGGCGTCCGCCGGCTGGACGACGGGTCCCGTGACGCCTTCCGGCGGGGTGTCGGGCGCGAACTCCGCCGGGAAGACGCTCTGCGTGACCGCGACCCCGCCGGCCGTGAGCGACAGCTCGTCGGTCACGAGGTCCTCGAACGTGAAGTACTGGCGCTCGGGCGTGTACCCGGCGTCGGTCAGGACCTGCTCGACGTACGCGGCGCTCGCCTCGTACCCCGGGGTCTCCAGGGCGCGGTTGCCGCCGTTGGCGTCCGCGATGGCCTGGAACTGCTCGAGGTGCTCCATGACGGCGGCGCCCGTGACGTGGTCCTCGAGCGGCGCGGGTGGTGACGGCGGCGCGGCGGCGGCCGGCGGGACGAACACCGCGGCGAGCCCCAGGCTCAGCGCGGCGACGGACGGGACGATCGGACGTGTTCTCACACTCTTTCTCCTCCACTGGTCTCCCAGCAGCAGACCGCACACTCGACGCGACGCTGCGGGAGTTCGGTTGTCGCGAGCGTACGGGCAAGGGGCGATACGCGACACAGGAACGGTGGGACGCCGAGGGCGACGGGCAGGACCGCCGAAGGTGACGGGACCGACCGCGGCGGGCGACGCCGTCGGGCCCGATCGTGCGAGACCCCGTCTCGCGGGGTGTCGTGCCACCCGCCCGCAGCCCACCCCTGGCAGGGTGTGCGCATGGATCCGGACTACTCCCTGGCGGTGCGTGCCGCGTGCGAGTTCATCGGCACGGCGATACTCATCATCATCGGCAACGGCACGGTCGCGAACGTGCACCTCAAGGGGTCCAAGGGATACGGCGGCGGCTGGAGCCTCATCGCGATGGGGTACGGGTTCGGCGTCATGATCCCGGCGCTGATGTTCGGCGGGATCAGCGGGAACCACATCAACCCGGCGTTCACGATCGGGCTCGCGACGTGGGGCCTGTTCCCGTGGGCCGACGTCGCGCCGTACGTGGTCGCGCAGATGCTCGGGGCCATGGCGGGGCAGCTCGCGATCGTCGCGACCCACAAGCCGTACTACGACCGCACCGAGAACGTCGACGACGTGCTCGCGACCTTCTCGACCGTCAACGCCGCGCACAGCCGCGTCAACGGGTTCGCGAACGAGCTGCTCGGCTCGGTCATCCTGTTCTCGTGCGCCCTGGCGATCGTCAACTCGCCGCTGACCACGACCGAGCCCGGACTCGCGCACATGGCGCTCGGCTTCCTCGTGTGGGCGCTCGTCGCGGGGCTCGGCGGCCCGACCGGTCCGGCGCTCAACCCGGCCCGTGACCTCGGGCCGCGCATCGTGCACGCGCTCCTGCCCCTCAAGCACAAGGGCCCCTCCGACTGGGGCTACGCGTGGGTGCCCGTCGTCGCACCGCTGCTCGCGGGGCTCATCGGGGTGGGTTGCTGGAAGCTGCTGCTGGGCTGAGCCGGGCGGGCACGTCACCCTCGGCGGGGGACGCGCTCAGAGGCCCGCGACCAGCTCCAGCACCGCGGCCAGCACCTCGCCGAACCCGCGCTCGGGCTGGAACACGAGCCACTCGAGCCCCGCGACGAGCGTGGCCCCGAACACCGACGCCGCGAGGA
The DNA here is from genome assembly GCF_056158145.1 of Oerskovia sp. PE-21s. Lineage (NCBI taxonomy): Bacteria > Bacillati > Actinomycetota > Actinomycetes > Micrococcales > Cellulomonadaceae > Oerskovia > Oerskovia sp. PE-21s. The sequence continues at coordinate 202,909 of NZ_JBUXJM010000004.1, read as the reverse complement.
GCGACACGTCGTCCCCGGGGCGTTCCTCGCGCAGCGCGGCCGCGTAGAACTCGATGACGCGCGCACGGATGTGCCCGACCGTCTCCTGCCACTCGCGCCCGACCCGGAAGACCTCGGCCGCGAGGAGCTTGGCGAAGTCGGGGTGGGCGCGGATCTGCTCGAGGAGCGACGCGATGAGCGCCGCGAGCGCCTCCTTGCCCTGCAGCCCTCCGCGGGCCTCGGAGAGCGTGAGGGTGAGGCGTTCGAGCCCGCCCGCGAGCGCGGCCTCGAACACGTCGGACTTGGACCCGAAGTTGTAGTAGACGCTGCCCTTGGCCACGCCCGCGGCGGCCGCGATGTCCTCGACGGACGTGGCGGTGAACCCCTGGTCGGCGATGAGGCTCACGGCGGCGTCGATGATCTGCTGCCGGGTCCCGGCGCGGCGGGCCGCGAAGGCCTGCTCGCGCCGGGTCCCGGCCTCTGCGGTGGCGCCGGGCTCAAGGGGCCCGACGGCGCCCGGTCCATCCGCCGTCGGGTCCGCCTTGGTCGTCGTCATCGTTCGTCCAGCCTCTTCGTCGTCAGATCTCGAGCGCGGGGTGCAGGCGGTCGAGGGTCCAGGTGCGCATGCGGCCCGCACGCCAGGCGCTGATCGCCAGCGACGCTAGCAGCAGCACGCCGAGGTAGACCACCGCGAACCAGAGCCGTCCGTCGACCCCGCCCGTGATCGTCTGGCGCAGGCCGTCGACCGCGTAGCTCATGGGCAGCAGCGGGTGGATGGCCTGGAAGAACGCGGGCGTGGTCTGCACGGGGTAGGTGCCGCCCGAGGACGCGAGCTGCAGCATGAGCAGCGCGAGGATCGCGACCTTGCCCGCGGCCGGGCCGAGCAGCGCCATGAGGGCCTGCTGGAGGGCGAGGAACGTCGCGGCGACAAGCGTCGTGAACGCGAGCGTCCCGAGCGCGTGCGTCATGTCGAGGCCCACGCCCCAGTGGATGACGGCGAGCATCACGGCGACCTGCGCGAACCCGATGCACAGCGCGGGCAGGAACCCGGCGAGCGTGGTCCGCAGGCCCGAGGCGGGCGTCGCGAGGGCCCGCGAGGGCAGCGGGCGCATGAGCAGCCACGTGATGAGCGCTCCCACGAACAGGGCGAGCGGGATGAAGAACGGCGCGAACCCTTCGCCGAAGCCCTCGGCCTCGGCGAGGTCGTGGTCGGCGACGGTCACCGGGGCCGCGATGACGTCGGCGCGCTGCTCGCGCAGGGCGGTGCCGTCGTCGGGGATGGCCTCGGACCCTTCGGCGAGCTTGTCGGTCAGCGTCTGCGCACCGTCGGTGAGCTGCGCGCCGCCGTCGGCGACCTGGGTGGCGCCGTCGGCCAGCGTGCTGGTGCCGTCGGCGAGCGCCCCGGCGCCGGCCGCGGCGGACTGTGCGCCGTCGGCGAGCTGCTGGGCACCCGAGTAGAGGGACGAGGTGCCGGCGGCGAGCGTGCCCGCTCCCGACGCGAGCGAGGCGTTCCCGGCCGCGAGGTCGGAGGCACCGCCGCGCAGGGTCGTGAGGCCGTCGCTCAGGGTCGCGGCCCCGGCGGCCACGCCGTCGACGCCGTCGCGGACGGTCTGCGTGCCCGAGCCCGGGTGGAGCTGCGCGTCGATCTGCGCTGCTCCGGCAGAGGCCGTCCTGAGGCCGGTCGAGAGGGCGGGCAGCCCGGCCGCGACCTGCTTCGAGCCGTCGGCGAGGGCCTGGAGCCCGGCTGCGCTCTTGGCGAGCTCGGCGTCGGACGGGAGCTGGCCGAGGGCCTGCTGGTTCGCGGCCGCGAGCGCCTGCGCCCGGGGGTCGGCCGAGGCGCCGAGCGTCGCGGCGTTCTGCTGGAGCAGCGCGCGGAGCGTGGGGACGCTGCCCGTGAGCGAGGTGACCTGTCCTTGGACCTGCGCGACGCCGTCGGACACCTGCTGGGCGCCTGCGGCGGCCTTGTCGGCCCCGGCCACGAGCCCGTCGGGTGCCGTGAAGCCCGCGACGAGCTTCTGCGAGCCGTCGGCGAGCTGGACCATGCCCGACTGGGTCGTGGCCGCACCGGCCGCGAGGGCCGAGGCGCCGTCGGCGGCGGAGGACGCTCCGGCGGCGAGCTTCGAGGCGCCCGCGCTCGCCGAGGTCGCGCCCTGGGACAGCGCGCCCGCGCCGGTCGCGAGCTTTCCGGCGCCCGCCACGGCGGACCCTGCACCGTCGGCGAGCCGGTCGATCCCGGACGCGAGCGTGCCCGCGCCGTCGGCGGCGGAGGTCGCGCCGTCGGCGACCTGCGTCGCGCCGTCGGTGAGCTGACCGCTCGCGGCGGTGAGGGTGAGCGCGCCGTCGGAGGCCTGCGCGAACCCGTCGCGGGCGCTGCCGAGGCCCACGAGGACCTTGTCGACGGCCTGCGCGCCGATCTCCTCGCGCACCGCGCCCTGGACCTGCGTCATGGCGCTGCGTCCCAGGGTCGTGGCGAGGAACGAGTTCGCGTCGTTGTACGTGACCATGAGCTGCGCGGACTGCGGGTCGTCTCCCGCGGCGCTCGCGATGCCCTCGGAGAAGCCCTCGGGGATGGTCAGCGCGAAGTAGTAGGTGCCGTCCTTGACGCCCTTCTCGGCCTCGGCCGCGTCGACGCGCGCCCACTCGAGGTCGCCCGAGTCGACGAGCGTGGACGTGACCTCCTCGCCCGCGTCGAGGCGTTCACCGTCCACCTCGGTGCCGGTGTCGGCGTTGACGATCGCGACGGGCAGCTTGTCGAGGTTGCCGGTCGGGTCCCAGAAGGCCCAGAGGTACATGGCCCCGTAGAGCAGGGGCACGAAGATCATCGCGCCCACGGCGAGCTTGGGCAGGAGGCCGCGGCGGAACCGCCGCAGTTCCGTACCGGTGGAGGTCCAGGACATCACGAGAGGTGTCTTCCGTTCTGTTCGTGCGAAGGATGGGGCCCGACGGCGGAGCGTGGGCGGGGCGACGACCGTCGCCCGGGGTGGTGGGTCAGGCCGCGACGAGCTGCGGGCCGGTCGCGAGGCGCACGACGTGCGGGGCACGGCCCCAGCGCATCGCGTCGACCTCGCCCGCGGAGGCGACCGAGCCGATCACGGTCACACCCGTGGCCGCGAGGGCTTCGAGGCGTCCCCAGACGATCTGGCGGCGGGCCGAGTCGTGGACCTGGTCGAGGTCGTCGACGACGAGCAGCTCGGGGTCCTGGGCCATGGCGATCGCGATGCGCAGGAGCATGGCGTCGACCTCGTCGAGGTCCCAGACCATGGCGTCGAGCGCAGGCAGCTCGCGGCGCCCGAACACGGGGCGGGCCACGCGCTCGTAGACCTCCTGGGTGACCTTGGGGGTCCGGCGGTACCAGGGCGCGAGCCACGTGAGGCGTTCGCGCACCGAGTCCCCGACCGTGACCGCGTCGTCGAGCTCGTCGATCCCGTGGAAGCCGGCGATCGCGGCGCGGCGCTGGACCGCGGTGCGACGCGCGCGCCGGCCCGTGAGGTTCTCGCCGAGCACGACGAGCCAGCCGTCGGGGGTGTGGTCGGGGGCCATGCGGCCCGCGAGGGTCAGGAGCAGGCTCGACCGGCCGGCCCCCTGCGGGCCTTGGAGGACGACGACCTCGCCGGCCGGGATCTCGAGGTCGACGGGGCCGTAGACGAGGCCGCGCGGGCCGTGGAGCTGGAGGTCGTAGGCGCTGACCGCGTGCGGGGACGTGCCGTCGCCGAGGGGCGGGGTGTCGGGCTCGGCGATCTCGCCGCCGAGCGGGCCGCGCAGGGTCAGGTCGGCGGCGATGTCCGCGGCGGCGAGCTCGCCCTGCGGGAGGTGGGCGGCGCCGTCGGGCCTGCTGACGTTCGCCGCGGTGCCGTGGTCGGGCGCGGTGGTCGGGGCCTGCACGAGGTACGTGGCCTCGTCGCTGCCGTGCCGTGCGACGGGCTGGTTCATGGGGGTTCCTCCGAGAGTTCCAGGTCCGATCACTCTTTTAGACTGACCGGTCAGTTCGAAGTTACGCGCCGGGAACCCTCGTTGTCCACACAGCGTCAGATACCCGGTCCCGTGATCCCCGTCACGCGCGGCCGCCGAGACGGGTCCACCGGACCGAGACGGGCCCTCGCGCCCCGGTCCGGACCACCCACCTCGGGCCGCGCGGCCCGTCTCGCAACCGCCCCCCGGGCGACATACGCTCGTGCCCCGGACCACCCGGCTCATCGGAAGGCACACAGTGAACGACGGCACCGCCGCCCACCCCGCACCCACCGGGGCACCGCTCCCCCACGTCGTCGTCGTGGGCGGCGGGTTCGCAGGCCTCGCGACCGTCAAGGCGCTCGCAGGCGCACCCGTGCGCGTCACGCTGATCGACCGCCGCGTCTACAACACGTTCCAGCCGCTGCTCTACCAGGTGGCCACGGGCGGCCTGAACCCGGGCGACGTCACGTACTTCCTGCGCGCGCTGCGCCTGGGGCAGCGCAACGTGCGCGTGGTCCACGAGCACCTCGTGGGCCTCGACCCGCACACCAAGACGCTGCGCCTGCTCAACGACGAGGAGATCCGCTACGACTACCTCGTGCTGGCCAACGGCGTCACGACGAACTTCTTCGGCACGCCCGGCGCCAAGGAGCACGCGTTCGCGATGTACTCGCGCTCGCAGGCGCTGAAGATCCGCGACACCCTGTTCGTCCGCCTCGAGAAGTCCGCGGCCTCCCCGGGCACCGACGACGGCCTGCGCGTCGTCGTCGTCGGGGGCGGGTCGACCGGCGTCGAGGTCGCGGGCGCCCTCGCCGAGCTCCGCACGCAGGGCCTGGCGCCCGCGTACCCGGAGATCCACGGCGACGCGTTCAGCGTCAAGATCGTCCAGCGCGGCACCGAGCTCATCAAGCCCTTCCCCGCGAAGCTCCGCACGTACGCGGCGCGCGAGCTCCAGCGCCGCGGGGTGGACCTGCACCTGGGCGCGGGCGTCGCCAAGGTCCTGCCCGACGGCGTCGAGCTCACCGACGGCGACTTCATCCGCTCGGACCTCACGATCTGGGCCGCGGGCGTCGCCCCGCACGAGGAGGTCTCGCGCTGGAACCTGCCCCTGGGCGAGGGCGGGCGCATCCGCGTGGGCGACGACCTGCAGGTCGAGGGGTTCCCGGACCACTTCGCGGCGGGAGACGTCGCGGTCTCGCCCGCAGGCCTGCCGCAGCTCGCCCAGCCCGCGATCCAGTCGGGCAAGGTCGTGGGACGCAACATCCGCGCGCTCGTCCAAGGACGCCCGACGACGTCGCTCAAGTACCTCGACAAGGGCACCATGGCCGTCATCGGACGCCGCGCGGCCGTCGCGGACATCGCCGGGAAGCTCCGGCTGACCCGCGGGACCGCGTGGTTGGCGTGGCTGTTCGTGCACATCATGAGCCTCATCGGGCCGCGCAACCGCCTCACGACGCTCGCAGGGCTCGTGACCCGCTACGGCTTCCCGTTCCACCGCCGCCCGGTGCCGATCGTGGGCGACGTCCCGACGGTCCGGCCCCCCAAGGGCTGGGTGCCCGCGGACGGCCCCGCGCCGCTGCCCGAGGTCACGCCGAACGACTGACCGCGCGGTCAACCCGGCCGCCCGGCGCGGGGTCCGGTGCACCGGACCCCGCGCGTCGGTAGGGTCACGGGACGGCCCGCACATCCTCGGCAAGGAGCACGTCATCACGCACGCACCCGACCCCGAGCCCCAGGCCTCGTACCGGGCCCCGGGCCCGCCCCCGAAGCCCACCCGGTCCCCCACGAGCCACGCCCTGCGCGTGCTGGTGTGGTTCGTGCTCATCGGCGGCCTCACGTACGTCGTCATCCCGGAGATCAGCGAGATCCCGCGCATGGGAGAGGCCCTGCGCGACGCCCAGCCGGCGTGGGCGCTCCTGGCCGTGCTCTTCGCCGCGACGGGGTTCTTCGCCGCCGCGGCGTCGCTCGCCGCGTGCTCCCCGAGGCACCTGCCGTTCCTGCGGACCACCCGCGTCCAGCTCGCGAACGCGTTCGCGGGCACCGCGACCCCGGCGAGCGTCGGGTCGCTCGCGCTCAACGTCCGCTACCTGTCGAAGTCCGGGATGAGCACGGCGCTCGCGACGGGCACGGTCGCGCTCCAGAGCATCGTGCAGGTCCTGGTCCACCTCGTGCTCCTGACGGTGCTCGCGCTCGTCGCGGGGCGCAGCATCGACCACCACGTGCCGGGTTGGGCCAGGTGGGCGCTGCTCGCCGCGGCCGTCGCGGTCGTCGTCACGGGGGTCGTGGTGCTCGCGGTGCCGCGGTTCCGGCACGCGGTCCGCACGTACGCGCGTGACGACGTGCTGCCCGCCTTCCGCCAGCTCGGCGGGCTCGCGAAGGACCCGCGTCGGCTCTCCTTCGCGGTCCTGGGCGCGATGGGCACCACGGTCTCCTCGGCCGCGACCCTGTGGGCCTGCCTCCTGGCGCTCGGCGGCGGCAGCGACCCGGTCGCCGCGGCCTTCTCGACCATGGTCGGGCAGACGCTCGCGTCGGCGGCCCCGACGCCGGGCGGTGTGGGCGTGGTCGAGGCCGCGCTCACGGGCGGGCTCGTGAGCTTCGGGATCGCGTCCGCGATCGCCCTGCCCGCGGTCCTGCTCTACCGGCTGATCTCGTGCTGGGTCCCGGTCCTGCTGGGCTGGATCACGCTGCGCCGGCTGCAGCGCGAGGACGTGGTCTGACACGACGACACACTCGACGGGACGGCTCTCGTACCGACACCGCAGGAGCGGGCGAATGTCAAAGCAGGCTTGACGCAATCGATCTGTCAAAGTACCTTTGACAGATGCGGATCCTCCCCGATGCCCTGAAGCACGGTGTCTCCCGCGAAGAGATCCGCTCCGCTCTCCAGGTGCCGATGCGGGAGGTCCGCCAAGGCACTGAGAAGATGCTCGTCATCGGGGCGACGAGCGCTGGGACGCTTCTCGAGCTCGTCGTTGCTGATCCCGAAGGCGACGACCCTCGCGTGATCCACGCAATGGCCCTTCGCCCCAAGTTCTACGACTACCTGTGAGGTGATGACGATGACCAAGACAACGCGCAAGGACCCAGCCGTCACCGGCCGGGTGTTGACCACTCGTCACGACGCTCTCGACGAGGCCCGCCGCCTGTTGAAGGTCGCGCATCTCAGTCTCGCTTCGGCCGACGAGACGCCGCTCGACGAACTCGACGAATCACTCGGAGAGCCGATCGAGGTCATCTACGTCGTTCCGCGACCAGCAGATGCGCCCCGTGGCGAAACGGCAGAAGCAGAAGATTGGCTCGACTCCCTCGACCCGGCGTCGACTCCGGCCGATGACCCGCGCGAGCTTCGTCGGGTCGGTCTCGCACAGCGAGGTGTTGAAGAAGCCGAGGCCGAGCTCAGGGCAGCCGTGCGTGAGGCCCGAGCAGCCGGGCGAACCTGGGCCGACATCGGACGCACACTCGGGGTGACTCGACAGGCCGCACAGATTCGATTCCGCGAGTCGCCACTCCCCACCGCCTGAACCCACCGTCAGCGCCGCCTCCGAGCAATCGGAGGCGGCGCTCTGGCGGGTCCTCGTCGACGACGGCATGGTCCGACACCCTCCGGCGGTGCGCTCCGCCGTCGGGCGTGGGCCGTCCTGACCGGGTGCTACTCGCGGACCGGTGCGCCCGTCGGGACCACCGGGGTCGCCTCGACCGGCACGTCCTCCTTGCGGCCCAGGGCGCTCGGCCACCACATGTGCCGTCCCACGTCGAGGTTGAGGGCCGTGACGAGCACCGACCGGACGACGAGCGTGTCGAGCAGGACGCCGAACGCGACCGCGAACCCGATCTCCGCGAACGCGACCACAGGCAGCGTGCCCAGCACCGCGAACGTCCCCGCGAGCACCAGCCCGGCCGACGTGATGACCGCGCCCGTCGCGGCCAGCCCGATCAGCGCGCCGCGCCGCGTCCCGACGCGCAGCGACTCCTCGCGCACCCGGGTCATGAGGAAGATGTTGTAGTCGATCCCCAGCGCGACGAGGAACACGAACACGAACAGGGGCAGCGACGTGTCGGCGCCCTCGAAGCCGAAGACGTACTTGAAGACGAGCGCGCTCACGCCGAGGGCCGCGGTGAAGGACAGCACGACCGTCGCGACCAGGACGAGCGGCGCCGTGATCGCGCGCAGGAGCAGCGCGAGGATGACCAGCACGGTCAGCAGGATGATCGGGATGATGAGCATGTTGTCCGCGGCCGAGGCGCGCTGGACGTCGAGCGTGATCGCGCTCGCCCCGCCCACCTGGGCGTCGGCGTCCGGGACCGCGTGGACCGCGTCCCGGACCCGGTCGACCGTGTCGTACGCCGCCTGCGAGTCCGGCTCGGACGTGAGCGTGCCCTCCATGTACGCGTACCCGCCCGCGGACACGGGCTCGGTCACGCTCGAGGCGTCGATCCCCTCGGTGCCCGCGAACGCGTCGTGCACCGCGGCGACCGCGGTGGGCGACGAGTCGTCCGCGACGACCACCACGGGCGAGCCCGACCCCGCCGGGAAGTGCTCGGCGAGGACCTGCTCGCCCACGATCGACGGCTGCTCGCCCCGGAACGACTCGGCGCTCGAGAGCCCGTTCGCGTCGAGCTGCGTGATGCCCAGGCCCAGCACGGCCAGGACGATCGACGTCACGACCCACACACGCCGGGGCCGCTTCGCGATCCGGCCGCCCAGCCGCGCCCACACACCGTGCTCGGTGGGCTCGTCGTCACCCACGTGCGGCACGCGCGGCCAGAACACCCACCGGCCCGTCGCGACGAGCAGCGCAGGCAGCAGCGTCAGCATCACCAGCAGCGCGACCACGACCCCGACCGCCGCGACGGGCCCCAGCCCGGCCGTCGAGCTCATCTGCGCGAACAGCAGGCACAGCATGCCGATCGCGACCGTCGCACCGCTCGCGACGATCGCCGGGCCCGCGCGGTGCAGCGCGAGCGACATGGCCTCGTGCCGGTCCTCGTGGCGACGGAGCTCTTCCCGGTAGCGCGCCACGAGCAGCAGGGCGTAGTCCGTCCCCGCACCGAAGACCAGGACCGTGAGGATGCCCGCGCTCTGCGCGTTCACGGTCAGGCCCGTGCGGTCGGCGAGCACGTAGACCACGGCCTGCGACACGGTCAGCGCGACCCCCGCCGAGACCACGGGCAGGAGCCACAGCGTGGGGCTGCGGTAGGTCAGCAGCAGGATCACGATCACGACGCCCGCCGCTGCGTAGAGCAGCGTCGAGTCGATGCCCTCGAACGCCTTCGAGGAGTCGGCGGCCGCGCCCGCCGGGCCCGTCACGTAGACGTCCATGCCGTTCGCGCCGTCCTCCGCGGTCGCGCGCAGGTCCGCGACGGCGTCGGCCGCGAGGTTCCAGCCCTCGCTGCCCAGGTCGAGGGGCACGATCACCTGGGCGGCCTGCCCGTCCTCGGACGGGATCGGCCCGACGACGTCCCCGTCCAGGGTGTCGAGCTCACCGAAGGTCGCGACGTCCTGGGAGACCTTGGCGAGGTCCTCGGGGGTCAGGCCGGACTCGCGCACGTAGACCAGGACCGCGGGGATCGTGTTGGGCGAGGTGAAGCTGCTCGCGACGTCGAGCACCTGGGTCGACTCGGCGTCGGCCGGGAGCCACGACTTGGCGTCGTTGTCCTGCGCGCCCGTGAGCTTTCCGGCCAGCGGCGCGGTCAGGGCCAGGACGACCGCCCAGAAGGCGATGACGACCCACTTGGCGTAGCGGTGCGTGATCCAGCCGGCGATGCGAGACATGGGTTCTCCCCGAGACTCCCGGTGCTCCCTGGCGCGAGATTCCAGCGCACACCCGCGAGGGGGCGGGTGTCAACGGGTCAGGACCCGACGCCGGGCCGCTCGGTCCGCTTCCGCAGCCGCGACCGCACCGCGTAGATCCCGACGATGACGCCCACGAGCACGAGCGTCGACACGAGCTGGACGCGTGCGACGTCGTCGAACAGCATGAGCACGATCAGCCCGGCGAGCCCCGCGAGCGTCGCCCAGGTGAGCCCGGGGTAGGCCCACATGCGCAGCGTCATCCTGTCCGCGCCACCTGCGGCGGCCTCGAGGCGCGGGCGCAGCCGGAGCTGCGAGACCGCTATGAACACCCAGATGACGAGCAGCGCCGAACCCACGGCGTTGAGCAGGATGCCCAGGACCTCGCCCGGCAGCAGCCAGTTGAGCCCCACGGACACGAGGCCGAAGAACACCGACAGCAGCACCGCGACCCACGGCACACCGGTCGGCGACACCTTGGTCAGCGCCGGGTGCCCGTCGCCGCGGCCCGCGAGCGAGAACGCCATGCGGGACGTTCCGTAGACGTTGGCGTTGAACGCCGACAGGAGCGCGACGACCACGACGGCCTCCATGAGCCGCGCCGCGCTCGGCAGCCCCGCGAGGTCGAGCACCGCGACGAACGGGCCGCTCAGCAGCTCGGGGGCGTCCCACGGCAGGACGAGCGCCATGATCGCGACCGCACCCACGTAGAAGAAGAGGATGCGCCACACGATCGAGCGGGTCGCGGTCACGATGGCCTTCTGCGGCTCGCGGGCCTCGGCCGCGGCGATCGTCACGATCTCGATCCCCCCGAACGCGAAGACCACGACGAGCAGCCCCGCCGCGATGCCGGGCAGGCCGTGGGGCGCGAAGCCCGCGAGCGAGGCCGGGTCGCCGAAGATGTTGGTCGTCCCCACGGGGTCGGTGCCGGGCAGCCAGCCCAGCACGAGCAGCACCCCGATCACGAGGAACGCCACGATCGCGGCGACCTTGATGAACGCGAACCAGAACTCGAACTCGCCGAAGTGCTTGACGCCCCACAGGTTCACGACCGCGAACGCCGCCACGAACACGAGCGCGACGACCCATTGCGGCACGCCCGGGACCCACCCGGACACGATCTGCGAGGCACCCGTGATCTCGGCGCCGAGCACCATGATGAGCGTGAACCAGTAGAGCCAGCCCATGGTGAACCCGGCCCAGCGCCCCAGCGCGGTCTCGGCGTACACCGAGAAGGAACCGCTCGACGGCACGGCCGACGCCATCTCGGCGAGCATCCGCATGACGAGGATGACGAGCAGGCCTGCGACCGCGTACGAGACCAGGACGGCGGGCCCCGCGGTCGCGATCCCCACGCCGCTGCCGAGGAACAGGCCGGCCCCGATCGCGGAGCCCAGTCCCATCATGGTCAGGTGCCGGGTGCGCAGGCCGTGGGAGAGCTGCTCGCCCTCGGGGGCGAGGGGCGCGGTGGGGTGCGCGGCATCGTCGGGCAGGGAGGGGGAAGCGCTGTCAGGCGTGCCCGACGGCGTAGGTGCGTTGCTCATGGGGGTGCGGTCAGTCCGTGGTCGAGGGGGGCGCCGAGACGGCGGCCGTTCCACGGTACCCGCACCCCGACGGCGGGGAGTGCGGCCGCTGCGCTCTGCGCGAACCGACCACACCTTGTTGCCCCGAGCGACATACGTTCGAAGGGTTCGCCCGACCGCCCCACCCTGGAGGTAGCACGATGAAGGTTCTCTACACCGCGGAAGCACTCGCCACCGGAGAGGGCCGCAACGGCCACGTCCGGTCCACCGACGGGCGGGTCGACCTCGACGTGGCCGTACCCAAGGAGATGGGCGGCACCGGCGACGGGTCCAACCCCGAGCAGCTCTTCGCCGCGGGCTACGCGGCCTGCTTCCACTCGGCCCTGCTGGGCGTCGCGCGACAGCGCAAGGTCTCGGTCGTCGACTCTGCCATCGGCGCGAGCGTCTCGATCGGCCCCCTCGATGGCGGCGGGTACACCCTCGCCGTGCAGCTGGAGGCCAGCCTGCCCGGCGTCGAGCGCTCCGTGGCCCAGGAGCTCGTCGAGGCCGCGCACCAGGTCTGCCCCTACTCGAACGCGACGCGCGGCAACATCGAGGTGACCGTGGCGGTCGTCGAGGAGTAGTCCGGCCTGCCCCCAGCGGGCGGAGCGCGCGTCCTCGGTGCACCGTGGAGGGAGCACCGTCACCGACACCACGAGGAGAACCATGAACGTCGCCCTGATCGGAGCCCACGGCAAGGTGGGTCGCCTGGTCGTCCCCATCCTCAAGGACCACGAGATCGAGGTGAGCGGGATCGTGCGGCACGAGTCGCAGCTCCCGCTCGTCGAGGAGCTCGGCGGCACGCCGTTGCTGCTCGACGTCGAGAACGCCACGACCGAGGAGATCACCGAGGCCCTGCGCGGGCACGACGCCGTGGTGTGGTCCGCCGGGGCCGGTGGCGGGAGCCCGGAGCGGACCTACGCCGTCGACCGGGACGCCGCGATCCGTTCGATGGACGCGGCCGCCGCCGCGGGCGTCTCGCGCTACGTCATGGTGTCGTGGATCGGCTCGGTGCCGGACCACGGCGTCCCGGAGGACAACAGCTTCTTCCCGTACGCCGACGCCAAGCTTGCCGCGGACGACCACCTGCGCGGCACCGACCTGGACTGGACGATCCTGGGCCCGGGCACCCTGACGAACGACGAGCCGACCGGCATGATCACGGTCGACGCGCACGAGGGGAAGACGTCGCGCGGCAACGTCGCCCTCGTCGTCGCGCAGGCCCTGCGCTCGCCGTCGACCGTGGGGCAGTTCGTCCGTTTCGTCGACGGCGAGACGCCGGTCCTGGAGGTCTTCGGCCGCTAACCCGGTGTCCCCGGGGTGCCGAGAACGGGCTTGAGGTCGTTCTGCCGCCGATGCCGACCTCCATCCCGTTCTCGACCGCAGGCAACCTCGTGGTGGGCGAGGGGTCCGGGTCCGGTCGGTGAGACCGGGTCTGGTCGGCGCTGGACGGTCGCCGGGGTAGTACCCGGTGGGGGTACGGTCGAAGATGCGGCAGCCCGCTCTCGTGGCCGCCGCTGAGCCCGTTCAGAGCCCCGCCCGACCCCGAGGAGCCACCGGTGAGCAAGGCCAACCCCACCCGCTGGGAGCAGAAGACCGCTGTGAACCCGTCCCACTCGACCTGGTACGTCGAGCGGTTCCGCGCCATGGCCGCCCAGGGCGCCGACCTCGCGGGCGAGGCCCGGCTGGTCGACGCGATGGTTCCCCGCGGCGCCCGCATCCTCGACGCGGGCAGCGGCCCGGGGCGCGTCGGTGCCGAGCTCGCGGCGCGCGGTCACACGGTGGTGGGCGTCGACGTCGACCCCGTGCTCATCGAGGCCGCCGAGGCAGACCACCCCGGTTCGACGTGGCTCGTCGGGGACATCGCCGAGCTCGACCTTCCCGCGGCCGGGATCGCCGAGCCGTTCGACCTGATCGTGTGCGCCGGGAACGTCGTCACGTTCCTCGCGCCGGGCACCGAGGTCGAGGTGCTGCGCCGCTTCCGCGCCCACCTGGCGCCGGGCGGTCGGGTCGTCGTCGGGTTCGGAGCGGGGCGCGGGTACGCGTTCGACGCGTTCTTCGCCGACGCCGCCGAGGCCGGGCTCAAGGTTCAGCTCAAGCTCTCGACGTGGGACCTGCGGCCGTTCGCCGAGGACGGCGACTTCCTCGTCGCCGTGCTGGGAGCACCTGAGAACTGACGCGTCGCGGTCCGCTCCCGGGGGATTTCACCCCCTCCCGGGTGCAGACGCGAGGGCTCTGCTCCCCCTAGCCTCCGGGGTGTCGACCGAACGACGGTCGCCCCGGCACCGCCGCGCGCGTGCCCGCTCGACGAGGAGCCCTGCCATGACCGTTCGCTTCAACCCGCCCCCGGGCTGGCCCACCCCGCCCGAGGGCTGGACGCCGGACCCCCACTGGACGCCCGACCCTCGCTGGCCGGCGAAGCCCGCCGACTGGCCGCTCTGGGTCGAGGCCCCCGCAGCGGGCGAGCCGACCGAGCACACCATGGCACTGCCGGTCGCGAGCCTCACCGGTGCGGGAGCCGTGGCAGGCCGTCACGACGGTCGCACGCGGCGCATCGTGCTCGTCGCCTTCCTGTGCCTCGCCTTCCTAATCGTCGGGCTGCTGCTGGGCGCCGTGCCCTCGGGCTCGCGGCTCGCCGCCGCCGAGGCCACCCTGGGCGAGGCGACGGAGGCTCGCGCCGCCCTGGACGAGGACAGCGCGGCGCTCACGACCGCGCAGGACGAGCTGGCCACCGCTCAGGCCGACGTCACGGCCCGCGAGGAGGCAGCGGTCGCGAAGGAGGCCGAGCTCGCGACCCGCGAGTCGGCCGCCGTGACGGCCGAGGCCGACCTCCAGGCCCGGCTGACAGCGGTCGAAGGACGCGAGGGCGCGGTCACCGCGGCCGAGGCCGACCTCCAGGCGCGGAGCGCGGCGACGGGGCGCTCGGGCACGTCGTCGGGCACGTCGTCGAGCGCACCGAAGGTGACCACGCCGGACGCGCCCGCCGGGATCGTCGGCGGGAGCGGGGGCGGCGCGGTGTCCTACGCGAACTGCGACGCGGTCCGGGCTGCTGGCAAGGCGCCGATCCGGTCCGGAGACCCCGGGTACAGCAAGAAGCTGGACCGCGACGGCGACGGCGTGGGCTGCGAGTAGCCTCGGCCACGACGGGGCCCGGTCGGCGTGCCTTCCGGGGTCGTCGGTCGTTCGTCCAGGGCGAACGCCGATCCGGAATTGAGCGGAGGCGACTCAAGTTGTACCGGTCAGAGGTTCAGCACCGACCGAAGGAGTCACCATGACGACCACCCTGACCACCGCCCCCGCGTTCGACCGCGCCCTGCGCGACCTGCTCACCCCCCGCCCCGTGGCAGGCGTCCCGGCTCACGCCGACGTCTTCCAGGACGGCGACGACCTGGTCGCCCGCTTCGACCTGCCGGGGATCGACCCCGCCCAGGACGTCACGGTCGAGGTCGAGGGCCGCAAGCTCGTCGTGCGCGGCGAGCGCAAGGACGAGCGGGCCGAGGAGACCGAGGGCCGTCGCGTCCGCGAGGTCCGCTACGGCGCGTTCCACCGCGTCGTGACCCTCCCCCAGGCCGCCGACGCGAGCGCCATCAGCGCCCGCTACGACGCAGGCGTCCTGACCGTCACCGTCGCCGGCGTCTACGCCGGCACGACGCCGCAGCGCATCGAGGTCACGACCTCCGCGTCCTGACGGTCTTCCAGACCTCCCCGCCGCAGGTCACCCCCCTTCGGCCGGCGGCGCGGTGAGTCGACGGGCCCGGTTGCGAGAGCACCGGGCCCGTCGTGCTGTCCGGGGACCGTGCGCACGTGCGGCCGGTGCGCCGGTCAGGCCGGAGTCTTCAGGCCGCCGCCCCCGGGGCGTCGTCGTCGGCGACCATCGCCGCGCTCCGTTCCCACAGCTCGGCCGCGAGCCGCGGGTCGCCCACGAGGGGATGGGTCGTCGCGACCTTGCGCTTGACGTAGTAGCTCCCCGGCTCCCAGTCGACGCCCGGGGTCGTCGTCGCGAGCCACACGAGGGTGTCGGCCCCCTTGGTCGACGACGTGAGGAAGCGGCTCAGCACCGTCTGGTACATGACGCGCATGCTGCTGGTCGACGTCGCGGCGAAGTTCGTCGCGACCACGCCCGGGTGGAACGACGCCGCCGAGATGCCCGCCGCGCGGTACCGGCGGTCGAGCTCGCGCGTGAACAGGTTCACCGCGAGCTTCGCGTTGCCGTACGCGGTGTTGGGCGCGTAGGACCGTTCGGACTCGAGGTCGTCGACGTGGAAGTCGCTGAAGAGCCGGTGCGCGGCGCTGCTCGTGCTGATGACGCTCGCGTGGCTCGCTTCCAAGCGGTCGAGCAGCAGCGTCGTGAGGAGGAACGGCGCGAGGTGGTTGACCTGGAACGTCAGCTCGTGGCCGTCCTCGGAGACCTGACGGTCGGCCATGATGCCGCCCGCGTTGTTCGCGAGGACGTCGATCCGCTCGTAGCGGTCCCGCAGCTGCGCGGCGAGCGCCCGCACCTCGGCCAGGCGTGCGAAGTCCGCCACGAAGTGGTCGGCTCCCAGCTCGCGCGCGACGGCTGCGGTCTTCTCGGGCGAGCGCCCCACGACCACGACCTCGTGCCCGTCCGTGGCGAGCGCCCGGGCTGCCGCCGCCCCGATCCCGTCGCTCGCTCCCGTGATGACGATCGTCCTGCGTGCCATGTGCCGTCCCGCCTCGTGTCGTGCCGTCGCCCGTGCCCCTCTCGGAGCGTAGACCGCGCGCCGGGGCCAGGCAGGGCGGCGCGGTCGCCGCCCGGGCCGGGCTACGCCGTCGGGCCGGTGTCTCGCGTGAAGCGGTCCCGTAGTCCCAGCGCGGTCGAGCGCCACGCTGCGGCCCGCTTGATCGTCGCGCCCATCTCGCCCTCGTCGACCGGGACGTGCACGACCCGCACGCCCCGCTCGGCCGCGAGCGCGAGCATCGCGTCGGTCGACCCGGGGAACGCGAGCTGCAGCAGGACCGACGTCGTGCTCGCCTGCCGCTCCCCCTCGCCGATGCGCCGCTTGTAGAGGATCTCGGTCACGGTCCGCCGCGTGAACGAGCCGCCTGCGGGCGCCGTACCGCCGACCCGCGCCTCGTCCGTGGTGTCGCCCGGCTCCAGGAGACGAGCGGCGTCGTCGGGCAGCGGGACGACGCTCAGGTACAGCGACACGAGCAGCTCCGAGACCTTGCCCAGGACCCAGCCGCGCCCCGGCACGCGCGGGATCACGCGCAGGTACTGCGCGAAGTTCGCCTCGAGCGCGTCGGCCGACAGGCTCGACCACGCAGGCTGCGTGCGCACCTCGAGCACGCGGTCCCAGTCGATCGCGCCGCCGTCGAACCCGACCTCGCGCGGGCCGACGTGCACGGCCCCGAACCGGTCGAGCAGCTCGAGCGGCTTGGTCGCGAAGCGCGGCACCAGCGGGACCTGGCGCACCAGCCCTGCGGCCGAGGCGTCCCAGTGCTCGGTGAGCGGCAGGGCCGGGCGCGGGTAGGCGTCGAGGGCGCGACCCACCCAGCCGGTGACCAGGGCGTCGAGGCGCGGCTTCTTCGCGGTCTCCTCGCTGCCGTCGCGCTCCACGCTGCCCGACGGCGGAGCGTCCGTCGCGTCGTCGGCGGCGGTGGCGTCGGCAGTGGCGTCGGCAGTGGCGTCGGCGGCGGTGGCGTCGGTCGGCGCGTCGGTCGGCGCGTCGGCGACGGCCACGCTGAGCGGCGCTTCCTGGTCCATGGGTTCCCCTGCGTGTCGACGACTGTGCACGACGCCCGGGTTCGGGCCGGACGCGGTCAACCCTGGACCCTACCTTCTCCGTTGCGTCAGGTACCTGGAAGGTGCCGGCCCGGGAACGGTGCGACGCTGGACCGATGAGCGACGAGCCCGGCACGAGCGGCGAGCAGGCCGCCGACCGGCTGTTCGCCCTGCCCCTCGACGAGTTCGTCGCCGCGCGGAACGCCGCCGCCAAGCACGCGACGACCGCCGGGGACGCCGTGGGCGCCGCACGGTTGCGCGCGCTCACCAAGCCGACCGTCGCCGCGTGGGTCGTCAACCAGGTCGCCCGCACGCACCCCGACGAGGTCGGTAACCTCGTCGCACTCGGCGAGGACCTGCGCGCCGCGACCGAGGCGCGCGACCGGGCGCGACTCACCGAGCTCGACCACGAGCGCCGACGCCAGGTCGACGCGTTGGTGCGGGAGGTGTCGCGCGCGGGCGAGGTCGGCGGGCGGGCCGTGTCGGGCGAGGTGCTGCGGCGCCTCGGCGAGACGCTCACCGCGGCCGTCATGGACCGCGACGCCGGGGCCCTCGTGCTGGCCGGGCGCCTGACGCAGGCGCTCCAGTACGTCGGGTTCGGGATCGTGGACGAGTCGGGCGAGAGCGCCGACGTCGTGTCGTTGAGCGCGGAGCGCGCGGCGCGACGCGGCACGGGGGCGCGGTCGCGGGCCGCCGGGCAGCAGGGCGAGGAGGCTCCCCCACCCGTGACCGAGCGCTCGGGAACGGACACCGCCCTCGCGGACGCGGAGCGTCAGGTCGCCGACGCGGCCGCGGAGATCGACCGGCTCGAAGGACGCCGCGACCAGGCCGCCGACGTCGTGCGGGAGGCGAGCGACGCCGTCGGGCCGCTGGACGCGCGGCTCAGCGAGCTCGACGAGCAGATCGCCCGGCTGACCGCCGAGCGCGAGGACATGCTCGCGGCGCTCGACCAGGCGCGGGACACCCTCGCGGCGGCGGAGGAGGAGCTGGCCGCCGTGGACCGTGAGCTCGAGGACGCAGAGCGGAAGGCCGAGGAGGCGAGGCGTCGACGGCGGACGGCGCGGGCGAAGAGCTGAGCCGGCGTCAGTCGCCCGAGGGCGGTGCCGTGCGCTCGGGGATCTGGACCCGGATCGAGACCTCGTTCTCGCCGGGCTCGGTGGGCGTCGTGGGGTCGGTCGGCGTGGGGGTCGGCGTCGGGGTGACTGGCGGGGTCGTCGGAGAGGGGGTCGGGGAGGTGGTCGAGGTGGGGGTCGGCGTGGGCTGCCCGGGGCCCGTCTCCCCGCCCTTGCAGCCCGTGAGCACGGCGACGGACAGCAGGACTGTGGTCGTGATGGCGGCAGTGCGCACTACGGCTCCCCCGATGAATTGGTATGTCCGTCCAGGTTAAAAACGATTCGCGCGTCTCGCTCGGCGAGAACTCCCTCGACGCCTCCTATGCGCGGACTTCACCCCGCAGCCCCGACCTGGCACGCTGTCCCCCGTGCCCGGATTCGCCGTGATCGACCTCGAGACCACAGGGTTCTCGCCCCGCCAGCACGACCGCATCGCCGAGGTCGCCGTCGTCCTCACCGACGCCGCCGGCCGCGTCCAGGACGAGTGGTGCACGCTCGTCAACCCCGAGCGCGAACTCGGCCCCCAGCACGTGCACGGCATCAGCGCGGCCGACGTCGGGCTCGCACCCACGTTCGCCGTCGTCGCGCCGCACCTCGCGCGGCTCCTCGAAGGGCGCGTGATCGTCGCGCACAACGCGAGCTTCGACACCCGGTTCCTGCGCGCCGAGTTCGGCCGCGTCGGCCTGCCCGTGGGGATCGACCCGCTCGCGTGCCTGTGCACCATGCGGCTCGCCGGGACGTTCCTGCCGTCCGCGCCGCGCGGGCTCGCGATCTGCTGCGAGCTCGCGGGCGTCGTGCACGACGGCGCCCACTCGGCCCTCGGCGATGCCCGCGCCACGGCCGGGCTCCTCGAGCACTACCTCGGGCTCGACGACGCCGACCCGCTCTGGGGCGTCGCGCACGAGGCGTCCGCCACGCACTCGTGGCCGTGGCTGCCCTCTCCCGGGGCGTTCACCCCCGTGCTGCGCGGCGCGAGCCGCCCGACCAGCCACTGGCTGTCCGGCCTGTCCGACCGCCTCGACCGCGTCCCCTTCCCACCCCAGGCCGACGACTACCTCGCGCTCCTCGACCTCGCCCTGCTCGACCGGTACGTGTCCTTCACCGAGCGCGGCGCCCTGCTCGCCGCCGCCGAGGAGGCAGGGCTCGGCCGCGCACAGGTCGAGTCGCTGCACCACGGGTACCTCGACGCGCTCGCGCGGGTCGCCCTCGCGGACGGCATGCTCTCCGACGCCGAGGTCGCCGACCTCCACGAGGTGGCGGATCAGCTCGGCCTGGACGCCGACGACGTCGCGGCGGCGGTCGAGCGGGCGGCGTCCGGTCCGGTGCTCGCCACCCTGCCCGACGGCGGAGCGCGCCCGGGCGCGGAGGCGAGCGGCGCCGTCGGGCCGGGGGCTGGCCGCGGTGCTGCCGACGCTGACGGCGGACCGACCGGGGCTGTGGACACGGTCGTGGCGGTTGCAGCGACTCCGGCAGTGGTGGTCGCGGTGACTCCGGCCGTGGCGACCGTGGCCGACAGGCCGCGGTTCGCGCTGGGGCGGGGCGACGAGATCGTGCTGACCGGGGCCATGACCCGGGCGCGCGAGGACTGGGAGCGTGACGCGCGGGCAGCCGGACTTGCGCCCTGGCCGAACGTCACCAAGCGCACGCGCGTCGTCATCGCCGCCGACCCGGACTCGCTGTCCGGGAAGGCGCGCACCGCTCGGCGGTACGGGATCCCGGTCGTGAGCGAGCGGGTGTTCGAGGAGCTGCTGGGGCGGGTCTCGCTCGGGTGACCTCGCGGGGGTACGTCATGCCCGCGTGGCTTCGACGGGCCCGGATGGTTCCCACGGTGCGGTGACGTCGTGCGTCGGAGGCGCAACCATCCTGGCGGGAATCTGGGCACTCCTGGTTGTCCACAGCGATGAGTGGAGGCGGCTCCGCCGCGCCGTGCTGCCTCCGCCCACCACTTTGCCCCGGCACGGGGAAGCAGAGGCTGTGCCAAGCTGTGGCGCATGGAGAACCGCGGACCACGGCGAGGATGGTTGCTCATGGTGGCCGGCGACGACCGCGGTCATGGCGGCAATGCCGGGTATGACGACCAGCACGACGCCTACTACTCATGGGACGAGAAGGTTCCCAACTACAAGAACCTGAAGGTCGGCGACCCCGTTGCTCTGTGGGACAAAGAGCGACTGCTCGGAATCTCAGTCATCGAGGCGATCGAGACGCGGCACGGCCCGAAGCTCCAAAATCGTTGCCCGCTGTGCGCCAAGACCCGCATCGTCAGGCGCAAGACAGCTAAGCCACCATGGCGGTGCTCCAAGTGCCGTCACGAGTTTTCTGCTCCAGTTGCCACGATCGTTGAGGTAGACCAGTACGTCGCGAGATACGACGCCGCGTGGACGTCACTAGAGGGGCTGCTCGGGAGGAACGAACTCACGGCGGCTCAGGTGAAGGCGGGAGACATCAATGCCATGCGCCCTCTTGACTGGGGCACATTCCGCGAGGCACTTGTAGCAAAGGACGCGACCAGAGCCATTGACCGAGTGGCCGCCCGCGTCCATCTCTCGAAAGAGCCGGCGACCGAAATGCAGCTCGAGCATCCCCAGGGCTTCAGTCACGCACTCGTCCGCGTCCGCCGAGGGCAACAGCGCTTCAGGGAGCAGACCCTGGGCATCCATGGCAGCGTGTGCGCGTTCACCGGTCCCGCCCCCGAACGTGTGCTGGAAGCCGGGCACCTCTACAGCTATGCACAGCTCGGAACTCACTTCGAGCATGGCGGCCTCATGTTGCGGCGCGACATTCACAGGCTCTTCGACGACGGACTGCTAGCGGTGGATCCATTCCACCTTCGGATCGACGTTGCCGCTGACCTTGCAGCCTTTCCGCAGTATGACCGGCTGCACGACGAGCGGTTGACCTTGCCCCTCAAAGACGCGCAAATTGACTGGTTGGGCAAGCACTGGAACGAGCACCGACCGATGGGGGCTGCTCTCAACGGCCTTCACCGCAACGAGAAGCCCTGAACTACTCCGACTCCTGCGGCGCGAACTGCGACAGCGTCAGCTCCGCTCCCTGCGGGTCGCGCACCACGGCCTCGCGCACCCATTCGTTCTCCGACGTCGACAGCACGACCCCACCGGCCCGCTCGGCCGCGGCCGCGCTCTCGTCGCGGTCGGCGACGGAGAACGCCACGTCCCACCGCGCCGGCCCGGACACGCGCGCGACGCCTGCGGCGACATCGGCAAAACCCGGGGGTGCGAACTCCTGCCGCTCGTGGATGCCGGGGTCGACGGTCCGTGCGAGGTGGTCGCCGTAGCCGGGGACGCGGAACATCCCGGCGCCGAGCTCGGGGTCGAGCTCCCACCCGAGCAGCGGACCGTAGAAGTCGAGGGCGCGGTCGGGGTCCGGGGTGAGGAGGTTGCTGAAGTTCCAGGTCCCCGGCTCGTTGACGCGCTGCGCCCCGAGGCGTGTGCCCGCCTGCCACAGGCGGAACCGTGCGCCCTGCGGGTCCTGGACCGAGGCCATCCGTCCGGGTGGGCCGACGATCTCAGGGCCGGAGAGCAGCACGCCGCCGTCGGCCGCCACCGCCCCAGCCGTCACACCGATGTCGTCGACCGCGACGTAGGTGATCCACTCGGGCGTCGCGTCGTCCCCGTCGGGTGGGGAGGCGATCGCCGCGACGTCCTGCCCGCCGAGCGCGGCGACGACGTAGCGCCCCGGCGCGTCGGGCGGCATCTTGTCGGTGAACGTCCACCCGAACAGGGCGCCGTAGAACGCGGTGGCGGCGTCGACGTCGGGCTGCTCGGTGTCCACCCAGCACGGCACCCCGTGCGGGTACGTGCGGGGCTGCGTCGGTGAGCTCATGGCGACCTTCCCGGTCCCGCCCGGTGCGGGGCCTCCCGAGTCCCACCTTCCCAGCCGCCGCCGACACGGACCTCTGGAGGGTTACTCGGCGGGCACACCGCGCTCGTCGCTCAGCCCCCGCTGCTCCCCGAGGTCCAGCGTCCCCCTACGCTCTCCCCGTGACCATTCACCTCGCCCCCGACCTTCTCGACCGTGCCGCAGGCGTCCTCGTCGTGCAGGCGTGCGGCGACGCCCTGGGCGTCCCGTACGAGTTCGCGACGCCGCCCCGCGCCGACGAGGCCGCGGTCATGCGCGGCGGTGGGCTCGGCCCCTACGCACCCGGCGAGTGGAGCGACGACACGCAGATGGCGGTGTGCATCGCGCGCGTCGCGGCGCAAGGTCGCGGACTGACGACCGAAGGCCCGCTCGACGACGTCGCCGCAGCCTTCGAGGCGTGGCTCACCGGGGGCGCGTCCGACGTCGGCACGCAGACCGCCGCCGTCCTGAGGAACGCGGCGCACCTCCCCGGGCAACCGGCCGCGAGGTTGCGCGCGGCGAGCCAGGCCCTCCACGCCTCCACCGGCCGGACAGCGGGCAACGGTGCGCTCATGCGCACCGGGATCGTCGGGGTGGTCGCCCTGGACGACCGCGACGAGACGGCCCGCTCGGCCCGCGCCGTCGCCGAGCTCACGCACACCGACCCACTCGCGGGCGAGTCCTGCGTGCTGTGGTCGGAGGCGGTACGGGTCGCGGTCGCCGAGGAGAGGCTCGACGTGCGCGCAGGCCTCGACCTCCTGCCTCCGGATCGACGCACCCTGTGGGAGGCGTGGATCGCGGATGCCGAGCAGGAGCGCCCCACCGCCGATCTCGGGGCGAACGGTTTCACGGTCACGGCGTTGCAGGCCGCGTGGCACGCGATCGCCTCCACCCACGTGCCCGACGGCGGAGCCCACCTGGCGCGCGACGGCTCGGCTGCGTCGTCGGGCACCGTGGCCGAGCATGCGCCGCACACCGTGCGCGCGCTGCAGGCCGCGGTCAGGATCGGGGGCGACACCGATACGGTGGCCGCCATCGCGGGTGCGCTCCTCGGCGCGCGCTACGGGACGACGGGCCTCCCCGCCGAGTGGCTCGACCTGGTCCACGGCTGGCCGGGCCTGGATGTGGCTGGCCTCGGCGACCTCGCCCGCGCGACTGCCCAGCGGGGCAGGCGCACCGTCTGACAGGCAAACGTCCGGACGGTGCAACTCCGGCGATCCTGCCGCTGCCGCCAGACGTCAGCCCACCATCCGGGGCCAGACGTTCGTGTGTTGCTCAAGTCCGATGTCGCGAAACGTGACACGTGCCGAAACGTTGCCGAGGCCCGCCCTCTCGGCAAAATCGAGCTCCAGCGTCCTCGTCCAGGTACGTTGCCCTCCACCAACGATCACTGGTGGCCGGTCATGCTCTCACGGAGGAGGGACGCCTCCGCCTACGTAGTACCCCCTACGTGCGTTGACCATTCCGCGGACCGCCCGCCAGGCTCGCAGACGTCCCCTGTAATCGACGAGAGGCACGTGCATGCTCACGGCACGAACGATCCGACGACCAGCGACGGTGCTGGCCCTCCTTGCTCTTCTCCTGACGACGGCCCTCGCGTGGTCGATCGCCGGACCCGCGCCCCGCGCGGCCGCTGCCGAGGTGTGCGCTCCGGCGTGGTCCTCGTCCGCGGTCTACACGGGCGGCGCGGTCGTCTCGAAGGACAACCAGAACTGGAAGGCCGGGTGGTGGACCCAGGGCGAGGCCCCGGGCACCACGGGCCAGTGGGGCGTCTGGCGTTCCCAGGGCGCCTGCGGCTCGACCGGCGGCACCACGGGTGGCACCACCGGTGGCACCACGGGCGGGACGACCGGTGGCAGCACCGGCGGCGGCACGGGCAGCTTCGTGGTGAGCGAGGCCCAGTTCAACCAGATGTTCCCCAACCGGAACCCGTTCTACACGTACCAGGGCCTGGTCGCGGCGCTCAGCGCGTACCCGCAGTTCGCCACGTCGGGCGGCAGCGAGGTCGCCAAGCGTGAGGCTGCGGCGTTCCTCGCGAACATCAACCACGAGACGGGTGGCCTGGTCTACATCAAGGAGAGCAACACCGCGAACTACTCGCACTACTGCGACACGAGCAAGTCGTACGGCTGCCCCGCGGGTCAGTCCGCGTACTACGGCAAGGGCCCCATCCAGCTCTCGTGGAACTACAACTACAAGGCTGCGGGCGACGCCCTGGGCATCGACCTGCTGAACAACCCGTACCTGGTCGAGACCGACGCGGCCGTGGCCTGGAAGACGGGCCTCTGGTACTGGAACACGCAGTCGGGCCCGGGCACCATGTCGGGCCACCAGGCCATCGTCAGCGGCGCGGGCTTCGGTGAGACGATCCGGTCGATCAACGGCACGCTCGAGTGCAACGGCGGCAACCCTGCGCAGGTGCAGAGCCGCATCGCGGCGTTCCAGCGCTTCGCGCAGATCCTCGGCACGACCACGGGCTCGAACCTCACCTGCTGAGTCGTTCCCTCCCGGCCCGACGGCGGGGCGCACCTTCTCCTGGGAGGTGCGCTCCGCCGTCGGGCGTCAGACGACAAACGGCAGATGCGCGTGCACCGGTGGGCCACAGAGCTGTTCGGCGTCACGGGCCCAGCGTTCGAGCACCGGCCGGGCGGCGCCGAGGCTCCATGCGACGAGCTGTGGGGGCGTCGCAAGGTGGACGTCGGCGTCGTTCCCCGTCCATCGCGGGACGTCGCGGTACAGCCGGTCGAGCAGCTCCGCGGCGATCCACCCTTCCAGGCCGTCCGGGACGACGACCAGCAGGTCGAGGTCGTCGGCGGCGGCACCGTCCCCTCGCGCGGCCGAACCGACGAGCGCGACGCCGATCTCCGCACGGACCTCGTCGTCCCGCACGACGTCGCACAGCAGGCTCTCGACCCGACGTCGCAGCTCACGGCGGGGATGGAGTGCCTCGAACAGCCCCTCGATCGCCGGCCAGCACACATGATCGGTGTTGATCCGGTACCAAGCGCCTGCCCCCGAGCCCCGACGGCTCACGACCCCCTGCTGCACGAGCCGGGCGAGCGCCTTGCGGACGCCCTCCGACGAACCGGCGTGCGCGACCCGGTGCACCTGCGCTCCCGACAGCTCGTCGTCCTGCCGAGCCCAGAGCCCCCGCAGGACGGCGCCCTCGAGCCCAGGCACGACCGCCGAGACTGGTCGGCTCCAGTCCACGGGCTTCCCCTCTCGTGCGGTGTGGTGGTAGCCCGCGTGTGCACACAGACGGTGCTGGGGCTGCGCTGGGGGGGCGGGGGGTGTTTCGAGAATCGCCCACAATTGTTGGTGATTCTCGAAACAACACCCCCGGCTCCCGCCGAGCGGCGCCTACCGGAGCCCCGCCGACCACTGTGTCGTCCTCGCAGCGGCGCGCGGTGACGCCTGGTCGCTCCTGTGGAGAGCCTGCCGAGATCGAGGCATGTGGACGGCCCGCCGCGTCAGGCCCCGCAGTCCGTCGCCGCGTACGGCGCGAGGACCTCGACCGGCCCCGACGGTTCGCTCACCGTCACGGTCGCCGCGCCCGCCTCGATCGCCGGCACGCGGGCGGAGAACGTCTGCTGCGCGCTCTTCCCCGCCCCGACGGCCGTGAACTTCTTGGTCCCGAACGGCGTCGACACCGCGACGTCCACGGGGTGGTCGCCGCCGTTGAGAGCTCGCACCGAGACCTGCGCCCTGCCCCCGACGCAGCGCGCCGTCGCCTCGACGACGACCTCGGTCGAAGGCGCCGACGGCCCGGTCGCGAACTCGACCCGGGTCACGAACACGTCCCCCGCCCCGGCGTTCACCAGACCGGCCGGCGCCCCGAACGTCAGACCGCTCAGCCACACGCCGTCCGCCCCGGGGGCCGCCGCGGCGAACAAGTTCGCGTCGTCCCACTCGTCGGCCCCGTCGCGCTCACGCGTCCCGAGCTGGGTCACGGCCCCGGGCGCGCCGTCGGCCGCGAGCGCCAGCGTGAACACGTCCACGCCGCCGACGGGCGTCCCCAGCGAACCGTACGTCGTGCCCACGACGAGCACCGTGCCGTCGGCCCCGGCGACACCGGTCACGCCGCGGTCGTCGGTCGCCGTGCCGGTCTGCGTCGTCCACAGGACCTCGCCACGGGCGTCGAACGCCCGCGCGAACACGTCGTTGTCCCCCGCGGACTCCCCGTCGAGCGCGCCGCGCGTGTGCCCCACGGCGACGACCGACCCGTCGGCCCGCGCCACGAGCCCGCTCACCTGGTCGTTGGCCGACGTCGCGACACCGCGCAGCCACACGAGCTCGCCCGCGCCGTCGTACCGTGCGACCCACCCGTCGTTGGCCCCCGCCGCCTGCGCGCCGGGCATGCCCTGCCCCGCGACCCCGCCCACGTACACCGACCCGTCCGGGCCGGGGGCCACGGCGAGCGCCTTGTCCTCGCCCGGCCCGCCGACCTGGCGCAGCCACAGGAGCTCGCCACCGGCCGACACGCGCCCGACGATCGCGTCCTTGTCGCCCGCGCTCTTCCCGCCCGGGACGGTCCCGCTCGTGTACCCGGCGACGTACGCGCCGCCGGCACCGTCGGACGCGACGGCGTAGAAGCGGTCGGCCGCGGCGGGGTCACCTGTCTGGAGCGTCCAGGCGCGCTCGCCCGCGGCGGTCACGGCCGCGACGAACCCGTCGTCGCGCGTCGAGCCCGGGTGCTTACCGTCGAGGTCGCCCTTGGTGTACCCGGCGACCAGCGTCGTCCCGGCCCGCCCGGCGACCACGCCGTAGGCGCGCTCGTCGGCAGCCGTCGCGATCGGGTGCTGCCACAGCGTGGCCCCGTCCGCGTCGCGGCGCGCGAGCACGACGTCGAGGCCGCCCGCAGGCTGCGACCCGGCCCACGCCCCGGCGAGGTTGAGGGCGACGGTCGTGCCGCCGTCGGGCGTGGCGAGGATGCCGCCCGCACGGTCGTCACCCGCGGAGCCGAGCAGCTCGGCGTCCCACGGCACGGTGGGCTCGGTGCGCAGGCGCGAGGAGACGTCGACGATCGCCTCGCGGAACGCGGGCTGCCAGACGTCCCAGTCGTGGCCGCCGTTCATGACCCGCAGCTCGGCCGTGACTCCCGGCACGCGGCGCGCGGTGTTGTAGAGCCGGGCGGACTCGAAGTCGATGTCGTGGCTGGCCTCGGCGGGGTCGGGGTTGGCCCACTCGTCGTCGCCGACCGCGACGAACAGGTGCACGGGCAGGGCCGGGTCGAGCGCGGCGAGCGCCGCCGGGTACGAGAGCTCGGTGTACCGCTCGGGCGAGAACAGCTCGTGCCCGACGCCGTAGCCCCCGTGGTCACGGACGGAGGAGTCCGCGGGGGGCTGCGGGACGTACACCGCGGGGCTCAGCACGACGCCCGCCGAGAACTCGTCCTGGTGCGCGAGGGTCAGGCGCAGCGCGCCGGCCCCTCCCATCGAGTAGCCGCCGACGGCGCGCGCCTCGCGGTCGGCGACGGTCCGGTAGGTCGCGTCGACGTGCCCGACCAGATCGCGCGTGAGCGCGGTCTCGACCTGGAAGCCGGCACCGGTGCCGCCGCCGGGTCCAGCACCGTCAGCGCCCTCGTACGCCGAGTCGGTGTACCAGCTCCCCCGGTCGTTCCAGGGCGCGTCGGGCATGACAACGACCAGGGGCTGGATCGCCTCGGTGCCGATGAGCTCGTCGAGGTCGGTCGCGACGCGCTGCCACGCGGCCTGCGTGTCGCCGCGCCCGTGCAGCAGGTAGACGGTCGGGTAGCGCTGCTCGGCGTCCTCGTCGTAGCCCGGCGGGAGGTACACCGTGTAGTCGACGGCGCCGCCCGCGCCGAGCGCCTCCGAGGGCGCGCTGCCGGGCACGAGCGTGCCCTGCTCGGCGGCCGCGACAGGTCCGGCCACGGCGAGCGGGAGCCCGACGACGGCGCCGCCCGCTCCCACCACCCCGGCCAGGAGCGCGGCGATCCGCCGTCGCGAGCGGGGCGCGCGCGGGGGCGTCGCCGGGAGTGCTGTGGTCATGGTTCTCTCCTTTGAGAAGCGTGATCGGGGCCGCGCGGGTCAGACCGGCCCGGTGCGTGCGGACGGGTGGTGCAGGGTCAGTGCGGGGTCTCCCCCGCGACCGCTAGGACCGAGCGCGCGCGCTCGACCATCGCGACGTCGAGGAACGTGCCGTCGGGGAGCGCGATCGCCCCGACCCCGCGCGCGGCAGCGGTGCCGACGCGGTCGAGCACCTCACGCGCTCGCGACACCTCGTCGGAGCTCGGGAGGAACGCCTCGCGGATGGGGTCGAGCTGGACGGGGTGGATCGCGGTGCGCCCCAGGAAGCCGAGCGCACGGCCCGCGCGGCACGAGGCCACGAGCCCGTCGAGGTCCTTGACGTGCGTGTACGCCGACATGGACGGCGACGGCAGTCCGGCGGCCCGCGCCGCGACCACGAGGCGGCTGCGCACCCAGGCCAGCGCGCCGTCGTCGTCCACGCGCAGGTCCGAGCGCAGGTCGGCCTCGCCCAGCCCGACCGACGCCACCTGGGGCGAGGCGGACGCGATCTCGAACGCGCGCTCGACGCCGAGCGCCGACTCGATCAGCAGGTGCAGGTCGCGCCCGGGCAGCGTGGCGGCGAGGTCGCGGACCTCGTCGGCCGACTCGACCTTGGGCACGCGAGCCCCCACGGCGCGTGGCAGCATCGCGACCGCCGCGACGTCGTCGGCGTGCCAGGGCGTGCCGCGCTGGTTGACGCGCACCTGGACCCGGCGCGAGACCTCGGCCAGCAGCGCGACGGCCGAGGCGCGCGCGGACTCCTTGGCCGCCGGGGCGACCGCGTCCTCGAGGTCGACGATCACGACGTCGGCCGACGTCGCGAACGCCTTGACGACGCGGTCGGGCCGGTCCCCCGGGGCGTAGAGCAGCGTGAGCGGCGGGGTGCTCATACGGCCCCCGCCTCCCGCAGCGCGGCGACGCGCTCGGCGTCGAAGCCCAGCTCGCCCAGCACCTCGTCGGTGTCGGCGCCGTGCGCACGGCCCGTGAACCCGATGACGCCGTCGTGGTCCGAGAGCCGGAACAGCGGGCCCTGCATGAGCATGGGCCCGAGGTCGGGGTCCTCGATCTCGTGGAGCGTGCCGAGCGCCTGGAACTGCGGGTCGCCCACGATGTCCTGCGCGTCGTAGATGGGCGCGACCGCGGCCTGCGCCTCCTCGAACGCCGCCACGACCTCGTCGCGCGTGCGCTGCGCGATCCAGCCGCCCACGGCCGCGTCGAGCTCGTCGGCGTGCTGGGCGCGCTCGGCCCCCACCGCGAACCACGGCTCGTCGATGACCTCGGGGTGCCCCACCAGGCGCATGACGCGCTCGGCGATCGACTGCGCCGAGGTCGAGACCGCGACCCACTGGCCGTCGCTCGTGCGGTACGTGTTGCGCGGCGCGTTGTTCGCCGAGCGGTTGCCCGTGCGCGGCTGCACGGTCCGCAACTGGTCCCAGCGCGTGATCTGGGGCCCGAGCATCGCGAGGATGGGCTCGATGATCGCGGTGTCGACGACCTGGCCGCGCCCCGTGCGCTCACGGCTCTGGAGCGCGACCATGACCGCGAACGCGGTCGCGAGCGACGCGACGCCGTCCGCGAGGCCGAACGGCGGCAGGGTCGGCGGGCCGTCCGCCTCGCCCGTCATGGCCGCGAACCCGCTCATGGCCTCGGCGAGCGTCCCGAACCCGGGGCGCGACCGGTACGGCCCCACCTGCCCGAACCCGCTGATGCGCGCGAGCACGAGGCGCGGGTTGTGCGCCGAGAGCTCGTCGTAGCCCAGGCCCCAGCGTTCGAGCGTCCCGGGACGGAAGTTCTCGATCACGACGTCGGCCTCTGCTGCGAGCGCCAGGAAGACCTCGCGGCCCCCGTCGCTCGACAGGTTGACGGTCACGGCGCGCTTGTTGCGCCCGAGCGTCTTCCACCAGAGGTTGACGCCGTCCTTCGAGGCGCCGTGACCGCGCGAGGGGTCAGGCTTGGTGGGGTGCTCGACCTTGATCACGTCGGCGCCCATGTCGCCCAGGTGCATCGCGGCCATGGGGCCCGCGAAGAGCGTCGAGGCGTCGACGACCTTGAGGCCCGCGAGCGCGCCGTCCTGGGGGTCGCGCGAGACCGTCATGCCGTCACCTCCACGGTCCACGCGCAGCGGAAGCCGATGCTCGCGCTGCGCGCCAGACCCAGACCAGGCAGGAGCAGCTTGGCGCTGAACTCGGGGCGCTGGACGCCGCCGTCGAAGTACCACTCGGACCCGACCGACTCGTGGTCCGCACCGCCCTTGAGCATGACGTACCGCGTGCGGCCGTCGCTGTGCTCGCTCTCCGTCCAGTTCCACACGACGGGCGCGCCGCGCAGCAGGCCGCCCGTCTCCCCCGCGAGCTGCCACTCGTCCTCGCTCGGGAGGCGGCCCCCGCGCCACGCGCTGTAGGCGCGCGCGTCGTCGAGGTCGACGAACGTCACGGGCTCGTCCTCGCGCCCCGCGGGCGGTCGCCCGTCCACCCAGTGTGCGAGGAACCGGTGCCGGGTCGCCGGCCGGTAGCCCGTGGCGTCGAGGAACGCCGCGAACTGCGCGTTGGTGACCTCGGTCGCCGCGACCGCGACGGGCACGGCGAGCTCGCCGTCACGCTGGAGCGTGCGCGGGTCGTGCAGGCGGGGCGAGAGGGGCTTCCACTCCTCGACGTAGGGCGCGCCCTGATACATCCCGGTCTCCCGGGCGCGGTAGCGCACGGTCAGGACGTAGGGCCCCGCAGGCACGACGACGGCGCTCGCCTCCGCGTCCCGGCCCGGCCCGGTCCCGGCGTGGGTCGGTGCGCCGTCGGCCCAGGATGCCGGGATCTCCGGCGCGATCCTGCGCGCGAGGCGGTGCGGGAACCGTGCGTCCGCGCTGGGCGCGTGGCGGCGCATGTCCTCGACCAGGCTGGGGAGCCAGTCGGGCTCCTCGGCGCCGGGGGCGACGTGCACGAGCGCGGCGATGCCGCGCCCCGGGATCACTGGTCCGGTCAGGTCGATCACGCGCCCGGCGGGCGCGCCGGTGAGCACCGGACCCGTGTAGTCCTGCTCGCCGCGGTTGACGAGCGTCCACAGCGAGACACCGTCGCGCGAGAAGAGGGACGCGTGCACGCCCGCCTCGCGCGCCTCGGGGGCGAGGTCCGTGAGCGGGGTCCACTCGCCGTCGAGCAACAGGTCCTTGGCAGCGCGCTGGACCGTGACCATGCGGCGCAGGGTCGCGGCGTCGCGCTCGCTCCACCCGACCCACACCCCGAACACGACCTCCCACACCATGACGCCCACGCCGTTGATCCAGGCGGACTGGAGCTCGTCGGTGTGGTCGCGGTTCCAGCGGCGCACGTGGTGCTGCATGTGGCGGCGCTCGTACCAGTGCGCGCGCAGCACACCCGGCACGGACGAGTCGGCGAAGAACTGCGCCCACGACGACGAGTGGTCCTCGATGCGCTCGACCGCGAGCTTGGACTCGCCCTCCAGCACGATGCCCGGCCGGGCGGCCTCGAGCCGCTCGACGAGCTCGGGCTCGGCCTTCTTGAGCGTGTCGAGGAAGACGCCGTCCGCAGGAAGGTCCGCGACGACCGCGGCGAGCTCGGTCAGGTCGTCCTCGCCGCGGCGCGTTCCCGTGTCCCACGGGTTGTAGTCGACGAACACGTGCAGGCCTGCGGCGTGCAGGGTCGCGACCAGGCCGTCCGGCCCCGTGAGGCCCGGGACGTCGCGGTAGAAGTCCCACTGGTTGCGGTCGTCGATCCCGATCACCGGGTACGCGTGCCACAGCACCACGGCGTCGAGGTCCGCGAAGCGCTCGCGCGCGTCGGCCAGGAAGCGTTCGGGCGTGAAGCGGTTCTCCTCGAACGAGTAGAGCAGCTCGTCCCACAGCCAGACCTGCGCGATCGTGAAGCAGCTCGCGGCCCACGCGGCCTGCGGTCGCTCGTAGACGGCGCCCGTGAAGCCGTGGCGCTCGCGCGCGTCGGTGCGCCACGCCTCGAGCCGCTCGCGCCACGCGGCCCACTGCGCGGGGTCGTCGGGCGCGGCGAAGATCTTCGCCTGGTCGAGCGCGGCGAGGTCCTGCGTGGCGTCGGCGGTGGCACCGGTGGCGGCGTCGAGCGGGACGACCGTCGGGAGGTCGATGGGGCGGGGGACGAGCGGGTCGAACGTGTAGCTCATGGCTGCTGCTCCGGGTGCGCGAAGGTGGTGACCTCGTCGGCCGTGGGCACGGCGTCCTGGGCACCGGGCCGGGTCACGGCCAGGGCGCCTGCGAACGAGGCGGTCCGGGCGGCGTCCACGAGGGTGGACCCGCCCGCGAGGGCGGCGGCGAGCACGCCGCAGAACGTGTCGCCCGCGCCGGTCGTGTCGACGGCGTCGACGCGCGGGGCCGCGAGGCGGACGGGGGCCGAGCCGCGCTGCGCGACCAGGCAGCCCGCGCCGCCGAGGGTCACGACGACGGCGGGCACCCTGGCGAGCAGGGTCGCGGCCAGGTGCTCGGCGGCGTCGACGGGGTCCGTGGGGGCGGCGGCCTCCCCCGCGAGGTCGCGCGCCTCGTGCTCGTTGACGATCAGCAGGTCGAGCGCGGCCCACATCGCGTCGGGCAGGTCGCGCGACGGCGCGGCGTTGAGCGCGAGCACGGCCCCCGGCCGACGGGCGGCACCCGCGGCGAGGACCACGTCGAGCGGGATCTCGAGCTGCGCCAGGACGACGTCGGCGGCCGCGATCCGCTCGGCCTGGGCCGGGCCGATGCGCACGTGCGAGTTCGCCCCCGGCGCGACGACGATCGCGTTCTCGCCGTCGGGCGAGACCGTGATGAGGGCCGTGCCGGTCGGGGCGGTCGTGCGCTCGACGAGGTCGGTGCGCACTCCCCCCCGATCGAGCGAGGCGAGCAGCAGCTCGCCCGACTCGTCGCGGCCGAGGGCTCCGACGAAGGTCGTGTCGGCGCCGCCCGCCCGGGCCGCGGCGACGGCCTGGTTGGCCCCCTTGCCGCCGGGGCTGCGGCGCAGGTCGCCGCCGAGGATCGTCTCGCCGCCGCCGGGGTGCCGGGGGACGTCGACCACGAGGTCGACGTTGGCCGAGCCGACGACGACGACGCTCCCCCGGCGGTGCGTGCTCGGGTCGGGGCTCATGCGCCGGCCCTCGCAGTGTCGGCAGTGTCGGCCGCAGGGACCACCGCTTCCGTGAGCCGCAGCGCCACCGTGCGCGCCGCGAGGTCGTCGATGCGCTGCTCCCCGCCGGGGAGCGAGGTCGCGATGCGACCGTCGAGCGGCGCGGTCCACCGCTCCCCGATCCCGTCGGTCCCGAGCAGGGCACCGACGACGCCGCCCACGGTCGCGGCGGCCGAGTCGGTGTCCCAGCCCGCGGTGACCGCGATCGAGACGCTCGACCCGAAGTCCCCCGCTCCCTTGGTCAGGGCGTAGGCGATCACGGCCGCGTTGTTGAGCACGTGGACCCAGTGCAGGTCCCCGTACGCGGCGTGGATCCGGTCGAGACCGACGCTCACGTCGCCGTCCTGCGCGGCCTCGCGGCCCAGGCGGACGGCCTGCGCGATCCGACTGTCCGGGGGCAGCACGGTCTGTGCCGCGTCGAGCACGTCCTCGACGCTCGCGCAGACCATCGAGGCCGACGCGAGCGCAGCCGCCCACATGGCGCCGTAGACGCCGTTGCGCGTGTGGCTCAGGCGCGCGTCGACCCATGCGAGGTACGCCGCGCTCCGGACGTCGCCCGGGGCGACCCACCCGAGCACGTCGGTGCGGATGAGCGCACCGATCCACTCGCGGAACGGGTTCTGGTGCGTCGCGGTCTCGGGCACGGGACGCGCGTCGAGGATGTTGCGGTACGCCGCGCGCTCCGCGGTGAAGACGCGCCCCGCGGGCAGGTTGTCGAGCCAGAGCTGGGCGACGTCGTCGGTCGTGAAGCCCGTGCCGTGCTTCTCGAGCAGGGCGAGCGCGAGGATCGGGTAGTTGAGGTCGTCGTCCTCGGGCATCCCGTCGATGTTCTCCTCGAGCGAGGTCGGGGCGCTGCGCCGGTTCCAGGGCCAGCGCGCCGCGACGTCCTCGGGGAGCCCGACGGCCGTGAACCAGGTGTCGAGCGGCCAGCGGCCCGTGGCCCGCAGGATCTCCTCGATGCCCTGGCGCGGGATCTTCTCGACGGGCTTGCCCAGGAGGCACCCTGCCGAGCGTCCGGTCCAGGCGCCGTGCACGCGGCGGGCGAGCTCGTCGTCGGGCACCGTGGGGAGAGCCGGGGGTGCCGGGAGGAGCGCGGCGATCTGCGCCCACCCGTCCGGCTCGGCCGGGGCCGGCGCTGCGGGCAGGGCGTCGAGCTCGTCGAGGAGCTCGCGCGCCAGGGCGCGGAGCGCCGGGGGCGCGGGCACGGGGCCCGCGCCCCTCACGGCCGGGACCGTGTCGCCGCCCGCCGCGGTCCATCGTGCGACGACCGCGGAGACGTCCTTGCCCTCGATGGTCGACTGGACGAGCTCGTGCGCGAGCAGGTCCTCGGGCTGGGCCCAGGTGAGTCTCACGCCGAGGCTCCCACCGTCGCGGCCTCGATCTCGTCGAGGGCCAGGAGGCGAGCCTTCGCGGCCTCGCGGTCGGTGCGCAGGATGTCGCCCGCGACCTGCCCCATGAGGCGTCCGGTCGCACGGACGTCGGTCCGGCTCGCGCGCTCGATCTCGTCGAGCCACTCGGTCGGCACGACCTCGGTCCCGCCGAGCCCGGCCGTGATCGCCCCTGCCATGACCGCGATCGAGTCGGCGTCGCGCCCGTAGTTGACCGCACCGAGCACCGCACCGCGGAAGTCGCCGCGGTGGCCCAGCACGAACCCGAGCGCGGCGGGCAGCTCCTCGATGGCCTTGGTGCGCGAGGGGCGACGGGCGTCCATCGACATCTGCCGGTACTCGGGGCCCACCGAGTCGAAGGGCGCCACGACCTCGCGGATCGTGCGCGCCAGGGCGCGCTCCTCCTCGTCGGTCGTGGGGACCGTGGTCCAGCCGTCGAACGCGTCGACGACTGCGCGCAGCGCGGCGAGCGTCCCGTCGTGCGCGACGTCGAGCGCGGCGGCCACGACGTCCTCGACGCGCGCTCCGGGCGCGACCGCCGCCGCGACCATGGCCGCGAACACGCCCGCGGCCTCACGGCCGTAGCTCGCCTGGTGGGCGCCGGTCAGGTCGATCGCCTCGGCGTACGCGCCGCGCGGGTCGCCCGCGTTGGCCAGCCCCACAGGGGCCACGTACATGGCCGCGCCGCAGTTGACGATGTTCCCGACGCCCGCCTCGCGAGGGTCGACGTGCCCGTAGTGGAGGCGCGCGACGATCCACTTCTCCGCGAGGAACACGCGCTGCAGCAGCAGGGCGGTCGACTCGAGCTCGGGGATCCAGCGGGGCTCGCCGATCATGAGCGGGACCAGGTCCTCGGCCACGGCGTACGCGTCGAGGTGCGCGCGGCGCTTGGCGTAGACCTCGACGAGCGCCTGCGTCATGAGGGTGTCGTCCGTGATGTGGCCGTCGCCCTTGTGGTACGGCGCGATGGGGCGGGCGTCCTGCCAGTTCGGGTAGAACGGCCCGACGATGCCCGTGACCCGTCCGCCGTGGCGCTCCTCGATCTGCTCCGGGGTCCACCCCTCGGTCGCCCCACCCAGCGCGTCGCCGACGGCTGCGCCGGTGATCACCGCCACTGCCTTCTCGTCCAGCCAGCTCACGAGGTCACTCCCTGTCGTTCGTCGTTCTGCGTCCGGGCGACTCGCGGCCACCCGTGGTCGTCGTCCGTGCGGACGGCCGGTCTGCCCGGCCGTCCGCACGGGTTGCACTACTTGGTGATCTCTTCCCAGCCGGCCGTCAGCTCGGTCGCCACGCCGTCGGCGTCGATCTCCTGCGCGAGGAAGCGCTGGTAGGCCGGCGTCGCGACCGTGTCCTTCCACTGCGCGTAGGCGTCGACGAAGAGGTACGGCGCGGACACGAGGTGCTGGCCCGAGGAGAGGATGACGTCCCAGCCGTTCTCGGTGCCGAGCTTGGCCGCGAGGGCCTCCTGCGCGGACGTCGTCGCGGGGATGAGGGCGTCGGCCTCGTTGAGGGCGGCCAGGTTGTCGGTCTGCGTGAAGAACTCGATGAACTCCGCGGACTCCTCGACGTGCTCGGAGTCGATGTTCACGGACAGGGTCTGCGGGTTGGCGGCCTGCTGGGCGCCCTCCGACCCCTCGAGCGGCGGGAGCACGATCCAGTCGAAGCCCTCGGGGGCGTCGGTCGCGATGTTCGCGGCCTGGAACGAGCCCTGGATCGTCATGGCGACCTGCCCGGCGTAGAACGTCGCGAGCGTCTCCGAACCGGTCTGGCTCAGGGTCACGGGCAGGATCGACTTGTCCTCGAACGCCATGGCGTCCACGAGGTTCGGCACGGCCATCTCGCCCTCGCCGACCGTCAGCGTGGCGTCCGCGCCGCTGCCCTCGAAGTAGGTGCCGCCGAAGCCCGGCGCGAAGGACATGTACGCGGCGGTGGGGCTCTTGAGCCCCCAGCCCAGGCCGTACGTGCCGTCCTTGGTCGTGGCCTGCGCGATCGCGCGCATCTCGTCCCACGTCATGGTCTCGCCCGTGGGGATCGCGACACCTGCGGCGTCGAGCAGCGTCTTGTTCGCGAACACCATGTAGGACTGGAGCTCGGTGGGGTACGCGATGACCTTGTCGTCGACCGTGACCGCGTCGAGGATGCCCTCGGGGACGTCCGCGCGGAACTCGTCGGACATGTACTCGGAGAGGTCGGCCAGGTAGCCGTCCGCCGCGAAGGGCACGATGCTCGCGGCCTCGTAGTGGATGATGTCCGGCGCCGCACCACCGTTGAACTGCGTGATGAGCTTGTCGTAGATGCCGTCCCACCCTGCGGGGACGATCTCGACCTGGACGTCGGGGTTGGCCTCGTTCCAGTCGGAGACGATGCTCTCGGTCGCGGCGATGGCCGCGGGCTGGTCGGACAGCGACTGGAACTTCAGCGTGATCGGGCCGGAGTCTCCACCGGCGTCGCTGTCTCCGCCGCTTCCGCAAGCGGTGAGGAACAGGGTGCCGATCGTGAGGCATGCGGCGATGGACGCACCACGAGTCTTCATGTGTCTGCCTTTCTGAGGCGTGGGGGTCGTGCGGGTGGGGTGGGTGGGACGGGTTCCGTCGAGGCGGGGGCGCACTGCGCTCACCCCTTGACGGCACCGGACAGGAGTCCGCCGGTGAGCCTTTTCTGCATGATCGAGAAGAAGACGATGCTCGGGATCGCGGCCAGCACGGCGCCCGCCGCGAGCGGGCCGAGGGCGACCTTGCCCTCGCCGCCGATGAACATCTTGAGCGTGATCGGCAGCGTGTAGTTCTCGGGCGACTGGAGCAGCACGAGCGCGAAGAAGAACTCGTTCCACGACGACACGAAGCTGAACATCGCGGTCGCGACGACGCCCGGCATGAGGAGCGGGAAGACGATCTGGCGGAGCACCGTCAGGCGGCTCGCGCCGTCCATCGAGCCCGCCTCCTCGAGCTCGATCGGGATCGAGCTCACGTAGCCCTGCAGCATCCACAGTGCGAACGGCAGCGTGTACGTCGTGTGCACCAGGGTCAGGCCGACCAGGCTGTCGGTCAGGCCGATGGTCCGCAGGATGAGGAACAGCGGCAGGATGATGAGGATGACGGGGAAGACCTGGCTGACCAGGATCCACCCGACGCCCATGCCGCGGACCAGGCCCTTGAGCCGGGCGAGGACGTACGCGCCGGGCAGCGCGATGAGGAGCACGAGCGCGGTCGAGACGAGCGCGACGATCGCGGAGTTCCACGCCGAGCGCACGAGTCCCTGGCGTTCGAGCGCGGCCGAGTAGTTGCCGAGCTCGATGTCCTGCGGGATCAGGCTCACGCTGAGCGAGTTGAGCTCTCCCGACGACTTGAGCGACGCCGAGATGAGCCACAGCAGCGGGAAGCCGAGGAAGACGATGTAGAAGGCCAGTGCCACGTACTGGGCGGGCCGGACGAGATGACGCATCAGATCACTTCCCCGTGCTGTCGCGGTCTTGGCGGAACTGGGACCACAGGTAGATCGCGAGCAGGAGGACGACGACGACCACGAGCACGACGCCCATGGCGGCCGCGTAGCCGATGTTCCTGTTCTTGAACGCCTCGAGGTACGTGTAGAGCATCGGCAGCATGGTGCGGCCGCCCGGTCCGCCCTCGGTCAGCACGTAGACCAGGGAGAACGAGTTGAAGTTCCAGATGAAGTTGAGCGAGGTGATCGACGTGATGATCGGGCGCAGGCTCGGGAGCGTGACCGCGGTGAAGCGGCGCCAGGCGTTCGCGCCGTCGATCGCCGCGGCCTCGTGGAGCTCGTCGGGGATCTGCTGGAGCCCGGCGAGCAGCGTCACGGTGGTCTGCGGCATGCCGACCCAGATGCCCACGACGATCACTGCCGGCAGCGCGGTCGAGAAGTCCGCGAGCCAGTTGATGTCGTCGGGCAGCCCCACGCTGCCGAGGAACGCGTTGAGCGGCCCCGCGTTGGGCGAGTAGATCATCCGCCACATGATCGCGACGACCACGGGCGGCATGGCCCACGGGATGAGCGCGAGCACGCGGGTCAGGCCCTGGAGCTTGAGGTCGGAGTTGAGCAGGAGCGCGAGGCCCATGGCCGCGACGAGCTGGAGCAGCGTCACGGACACGGCCCAGATCATGCCGATGCGGAACGAGTCCCAGAAGAAGGAGTTGTCGGCGAGCCGGACGAAGTTGTCCATCCCGACGAACGCGTACTCGGGGTTGCGCACGAGGCGGGCGTCGGTGAACGCGAGGCCGACGCCGACCAGGAGGGGCGCGACGCTCAGGACGAGGATGGGCAGCAGCGACGGGATGACGAGGGCGATGGCCTCGCGCCGCTTCGAGCGGGCCATCCCTCCGGTCCGGCGCGGCTTCTGCCGCTGGGGTGCGGGGGCGGTCGGTCGGGGGCCGGCCTCCACGGTGGGGGCTGTCATGACTTCTCTCCGTCGAGTGCGTCGGTCGGTCGGGTGG
This sequence comes from Oerskovia sp. PE-21s, assembly GCF_056158145.1. Lineage (NCBI taxonomy): Bacteria > Bacillati > Actinomycetota > Actinomycetes > Micrococcales > Cellulomonadaceae > Oerskovia > Oerskovia sp. PE-21s. The sequence continues at coordinate 163,913 of NZ_JBUXJM010000004.1, read as the reverse complement.
ATTCGCGGACGAGGAGGGTCGGCCCCACGTCCACGTGCCGGGTCTCCTGGTCGCTGCCCTCGACCAGTCCGAGCAGGAGCTGGGCGGCCCGCCGACCACGTTCGGCGGACCCCAGGGAGACGCTCGTGAGGCTCGGGTAGAAGACACGGCCGATCTCGGTGTCGTCCATGCCGGTCACGGCGAGGTCGGTGGGGACGTCGAGGCCGCTCTGGCGGGCCGCGTGCATCGCGCCGATCGCGAGCAGGTCGTTGGCCGCGACGATCGCGTCGAGACCGCCGCGGGCGGCGTTGCGCTCGATGAGCGTGCGCGCGGCGGCGAGGCCTGCGGCGACCGTGAAGTCCTCGGCGATCTCGACGTCGACGTGGTCGGCGGCGAACCCCGGGGCGGCGACGGCGGCGTCGAAGCCGCGCTGGCGGGCCTCGCCGGGGGTCGTGTCGAGGGGGCCGTTGAGGAACGCGATGCGGCGGCGGCCGATGTCGAGCAGGTGGGTCACGGCCTGGCCGATCCCGCCTGCCGAGTCGGTCGAGACCGAGTCGATGCCGTGGGCGCCGAGCGACCGGCCGATCACGACGACCGGCACCGCGGACTCGTGGATCGCGCGGACGAGCTCCTCGCTCATGCGCAGGGGGCTCAGGACGATCCCGTCGACCATGCCGTTCGCGAGGCTGCGCACGAGGTCCGTGGTGGACTCCGCCGTGTCGCCCGTGGTCGTCACGACGACCCGGTAGCCGTAGGGCGCGATGACCGCGTGGATCGCGGACATCATCTCGACGTAGACCTGGTTGCCGATGTCGGCGACCGCGAAGGCGATCTGGAACGTGCGGCGCATGCGCAGGGAGCGGCCGACGGCGTCTGGGCTGTACCCGAGCTCGTCGGCGGCGGCGCGCACGCGCTCGACCATGGCCTTGCTCGCGCCGGAGCCGTGCAGCGCTCGGGAGGTCGAGGCGAGCGACACGCCTGCGCGCTCGGCGACCTCGTTCAACGTTGCACGTGGTGCCATCGGTTCCTGCCCTCTCCGTCGAAGGTGGTGCGGAAGATCTCGATTTGGAAACGTTTCCAACGCAGCGGTGCGAAACACTCTGGAAACGTTTCCGGATTGAGAGGCACTCTTGCACGCGCCCTCGGAGGGTGTCAACCGCCGGGCGGTTCCGGGCCCGACGCCGGAGCCCACCGTGCGCGCGAGGGCCTGCTCCGCCGTCGGGCAGGGCCGGGCCACGGGCTCCCCTCGCCGGGCTCGTCGCCTCCTGCGCGTGCGCTACCCTCGCGGGCATGCCGATGACGTCACGCAGGGACCCCGCCGTGCTCGTCGCCGGGCTGGTCACGTCGATCCTGTGGGTCGGGACGGCGGTCCTGAGCGACTGGGTCCACGCGAACTTCACGTACCGCGTCCACAGCGCGCTCGTCCGGACGTTCCTCCCCCACCCGAACGGCACGGTCCCGGGCGGTTCGGCGGTCACGGGTCAGACGATCCTCGCGGCGCTCCTCGCGGGGCTGGTGGTCATGGTCGTGGCGTACCTCGCGACGCGGCGCCTGCCTCCACGCACCGGCACGTGGGGCGTCTTCCTCGCGACGTGGTTCGGGGTCGTGGCCGGCGGCACCGCCGGTTCGGTCGCGGACACGGTCGCGGACATCTCCTTCCCCTCGCCCATGAACCCGGCGTTCCACCTGCTCGCCGCGTCGTTCGAGGGCGGCTGGTGGGGACTGGTCAACGGCTGGCTCGTGGGCATCGCGCTCGTCGGGGCCCTCGCCCTGACGAGCCGTTCCTCCGCGCAGACGCTCCCCGCGACGCGCAGGTCGCGCAAGCCGCTGCGGGCCCGCGCCTGGCCGACCGTCCTCGTCGCAGGCCTCACGGCCTCGCTCGTGTGGGTCACGGTCGGGGCCGGCAGCTCGTGGCTCGTGTGGCACCGCAGCGCGCGCGGCCCGATCGACCTCGTCGCGGAGGCCGCCACGGGGGCGATGATCTTCCGCTTCGCGCCGCAAGGGCAACCTGTCCAGGGCATGGAGTTGACCCTCTCCCTGGCCGTGGGCCTGCTCGTCACGGGCGGGACGTGGCTCGCGACCCGCCGGCTCCCGCCGAGCGCGGGGCGCTGGACCCTGGTGCTCGCGGTCTGGTTCGCCACGGTCGTGGCGGCCGTGGTCCCCGCCGCGACCCGGTCGTTCACGACGTACACCGCGTTCGGGCTGCACTCGGCCACCATGAACGTGGTCCTGCCGACCGTGCAGGCGAGCCTCTTCTGGCCGCTCGTCACGGGGTGGGTCGCGGGTCTGGTCGCCGTCCTCGTGTACGCCAAGACGGGCGGCGGAACCCCTGCGGACGTCTCTCCCGAGGGCACCCCCGGCCCCGGCGACCACCCCGAGCCGGACGTCGAGGACGCCCCGCAGAGCGCACTGCACACCGATGCCGAGGAGCGCTCGCTCGTCCCCTAGGGTGACCGCTGAACGCAGGCGGGGGGTGCCGACGAGTCACTGACGAGTCGTCGGACGACGTTCCGCCGGGAACAGTGACGAGAGGGTGGCTCATGGCTGAGACAGGTTCGACGAGCGGCATCACGACGGGCTTCGTGGTGACCGAGGCGCAGTTCGAGGAGATGTTCCCGGACCGCAACCCGTTCTACACGTACGCGGGCCTGGTCGCCGCGACCGAGGCGTACCCGGAGTTCGCGACGTCGGGCGGCACCGAGATCGCGAAGCGGGAGGCCGCGGCGTTCCTCGCGAACGTGAGCCACGAGAGCACCGGCCTGCTGCACGTGAGCGAGCTCAACACGGCCGTGTACTCGCACTACTGCGACCCGTCGCAGCCGTACGGGTGCCCCGCGGGCCAGGACGCCTACTACGGCAAGGGCCCCATCCAGCTCTCCTGGAACTTCAACTACAAGGCGGCGGGCGACGCCCTGGGCATCGACCTGCTGAACAACCCGTTCCTCGTCGAGACGGACCCGACCGTCGCCTGGAAGACCGCGCTCTGGTACTGGAACACCCAGCCCGGCGAGGGCACCATGACGTGCCACGAGGCGATCGTCGGGGAGCACGGCTTCCGCGAGACGATCCGCGCGATCAACGGCCCGCTCGAGTGCGACGGCGGGAACCCGCGCCAGGTCGCGAACCGCGTCGCGCTGTTCCGCCGCTACGCCGAGCTCCTGGGCACCACGACGGGCGACGCCCTGACCTGCTGAGGCCCGCGGCGGGCACGACGGCCGAGACCGGACTGCTCCAGTCCATCTGCTCCACAGGGGGCGGGGGTGTTCTCTGCGGAGCGCCAACAATTGTTGTCACTCCGCAGAGCCCCCCCGACCCCGCACCGCACCGACGGCGCGCCACCCGTGCGGCGCGGCTCCGGACCAGCCGGACTCGCCTGTGGAGAAGCCACCACTGGGGCGCTGTGGACGGGTCCCGGGACAGGCGCAGCACCGGGGGCGCGCCGGCAAGACCGGAGTGCTAGGCCGAGTCCCGCACCACGAGCGACGTCGGCAGCGTGATCGCTGCGGGCTCCTGCCCCTCGACGACCTCGAGCAGCAGGCGCACCATCTCGGCGCTGATGCGCTCGAACGGCTGCCGCATGGTCGTGAGCGCGGGGTGGAGCGACGCGGCGACGCCCGAGTCGTCGAACCCGCCCACGGCCACGTCCTGCGGGACGCTCCGGCCCGCCGCCTGGAGCGCGACGAGCGCGCCCGCGGCCATGAGGTCGGACGCGACGAACACGGCGTCGAGGTCGGGACGACGCTCGAGCAGCTCGGCCATCGCGAGCCGACCGCGCTCGCGCGAGTAGTCGCCGTGCGCGACGAGCGACTCGTCGAACCGGTCGCCCAGGGCGTCGCGGTACCCGTCGAGGCGCAACGTCCCGCCCGGGGTGTCGAGCGGCCCCGTGATCGTCGCGACGCGCGTGCGCCCCGAGTCCATCAGGTGCTGCGTCATGGTCCGCGCCCCGGCGCGGTCGTCGGCCGCGACGTACCCGACGCGGCCCTCGTACCCGAGCGGCACACCGCACGCGACGGTCGGCACCTTGAGCTTGAGCAGCTCGGCAAGCATCGGGTTGCCCTGGTGCGAGCTGATGAGCAGGACGCCGTCGACGTGGCCCGCCGCGACGTACCCACCGATCCGGCGACGCTCCTCGGGGGTCCCCGCGACCATGAGCAGCAGCGGCATCTCGCGCTTGGCGAGCTCCTCGGCCGCCCCCCGCAGCAGGATCGAGAAGTTGGGGTCCTCGAACAGCAGGTGCTGTGGCTCGGTGAGCAGGAACGCGATCGAGTTCGACCGTCCCGTCACGAGGCTGCGAGCGTGCTGGTTAGCGGCGTACCCCGTGGTCCGGATCGCCTCGTTGACGGCAGCGAGCGCGTCGGGCGAGACCCAGTGGCCTCCGTTGATCACGCGGGACACGGTCCCGCGCGAGACGCCGGCGGCAGCGGCGACGTCGCGGATCGTGGGACGTCGCTTCGCGCTGCCCGACGGCGCCGCGCGCCTCTCGCGGGCAGGCTGCGACGCGACCCCCGGCTCCTGCTCGGGGGTGGCGTCCTCACCAGTTTGCTCCACGACACGTGAGTCTAGGGACATCCTCAGGCCTTGACCGCGCCGGCGGCCAGGTCGACCTGCCAGTAGCGCTGCAGGAGCAGGAACAGGGCGACGAGCGGGACGATCGACAGGAGCGCGCCGGTGATGACGAGCGTGTACAGCGCGGGCTGCGACGCACCCTGGTTGAGCAGCCCGGAGAGTCCCACCGTCAGGGGGAAGAGCTTGTCGTCGCCGAGCATGATGTACGGCAGCATGAAGTTGTTCCAGATCGCGACGAACTGGAACAGGAAGACCGTGACGAGCCCGGGGGCCATCATGGGCATCGCGACCTGGGCGAACGTGCGGAGCTCGCTCGCGCCGTCGGTCCGCGCGGCCTCGACGATCTCGTCGGGGATCGAGGCGCCCGCGTAGATCCGGGCCAGGTAGATGCCGTAGGGGCTGATGATGCTCGGCAGGAGCACGGCCCAGTACGTGTTCGTGAGGCCGACCTGGGCCAGCAGCAGGTACTGCGGGATCGCGAGGACGACGCCCGGCACGAGGACGCCCGCGAGGAGCATGTTGAAGACCGCGGTCTTCCCGCGGAACCGGTACTTCGCGAGCGCGTAGCCGGCCATCGAGGACACGACGACCGAGAGCATGGCGCCGACCCCGGCGTAGAGGGCAGTGTTCGCCATCCACCGCCAGAACAGCCCGCCCCGGTACGCGTTGAGGTCGGACACGTTGTCCAGGAGGTGGGCCGAGGGCGCGAACGTGAACGTCGAGAAGAGCTCGCTCCCGGACTTGGTCGACGCGACGACGACCCACAGCACGGGCAGCAGGCAGTACAGCGCGCCAACGAGCAGGATCGCGGTCGCGACCCCGCTCGGCCGGTCGCCCACGGACCGGTGGCCGGTCCTGGGGACCCTGCGGGCACGAGGCAGGACGGAGCCCGCCCGGGAGCCCGCGGTCTCGGCGACGAGCGTGGTCTCAGCGGCGTCGGTAGTCATGGTCACTTCTCCTGACCGAAGGCACGGCTCTGCACCAGGCGCAGGAACCCGAACGAGAGGACGAACGTCGCGACGGCGATGATCACCGAGGTCGCGGCCGCCGAGTACAGGTCACCGCGGATGAACGCGTCGCGGTAGACCTTCATGAGAGGGGTCCACGTGCTCGAGATCGTGTTGCTGAGCGGTTTGAGGGTCGTCGGCTCGGCGAAGACCTGGAGGGTCGCGATCATCGAGAAGACGAACGTCATGATGATCGAGGGCACCACGATGGGGATCTTGATCCGCCACGCCGTGCTGACCTGCGTGCAGCCGTCGAGCTCGGCGGCCTCGTACAGCTCCGACGGGATCGCTCGCAGCGACGTGTAGATGACGACCATGTTGAAGCCGACACCGCCCCACACCGCGATGTTCGCGACCGCGAAGATCACCAGGTTCGACGAGAACAACGACGGGACGTCCCAGCCGAGCCGGTCGAACACGTAGTAGAACGGGCTCACGCCCGGCAGGTAGAGGAACCCCCACAAGAGCGAGGAGATCACGGCGGGCACGGCGTACGGCAGGAAGATCGAGATCCGTGAGAACTTGGTCGCGCGCGACCGGCGCGAGTCGAGCAGCAGCGCGAAGAGCAGCGCGAGGCCCAGCATGGTCGGCACGACGATCACGCCGTACAGCGCGACACGGCCGACGGACGCGAGGAACTCCGGGTCGGCGAGCGACGCCACGTAGTTCGCGAACCCGTTCCACACCTCGGTCCGCGACCCGGATCCCAGGCCCAGCCCGCTGACCTTCTCGGTGCGGAAGCTCAGGTACACCGCGTACGCGATCGGCAGTGCGAGGAAGAGGACGAACAGCACGATCGCGGGGGCGAGGAAGGCCCAGGGGGCTCCCTGGCGCCGGGACGCACCGGGTCGGCGGCGTCGCGCCGCGGGCGGCGCGGCGGGCCGCGCTGGCGTGGTCGTGGTCACGATCTCTCCTCGGAAGGTCTGCGCCGGTCGGGTGCGGGCGGCGGTCGAAGCTCGGTGCGGAAGGGGGAGGCGACCGCCCGGACTGACCGGGCGGCCGCCGTCGGGCCTACTCCTCGACGGTGAAGCCGGAGCTCTTCATGTCGTCGAGCGTGACCTTCTGCATGGCCTCGACCGCAGCGGTGAACGCGGCCTGCGACCTCGCCTCGGTGGCCTTGCCGAACTCGTCGTTGTACGCCGAGTAGGTGACGTTGACGTTGGGGCCGTACGTGAAGCTGCCCGCGGTCTTGGCCGTCGCGGCCGCGATCTCGTAGAAGTCGGGCTGGTTCGCGAAGAACGTCGGCGGCTCGGACAGCGCCTCGGCCGACGCCGGGACGTTGGCCGGGTAGACGCCGGTCTGCTCGACGAGGAGGTCGACGCCCTCCTGCGACGCGTTGAGCCACGTGATGAACTTCGCGGCCTGCTCGGGGTGCTTCGACTGGCTCGTCACGGCCGTCGCGGACCCTCCCCAGTTGCCCGTGGCAGGCTCCGTGGCGTCCCACTGCGGCATGGGGGCCATCTTCCACAGTCCTGCGGTGTCGGGGGCGTTGCCCTCGAGGACGCCGGGCGCCCAGATGGCCGAGAGCCACCCGATCTGCGTTCCGTCGTTGAGCGCGGCGTTCCACTCGGGGGTGTACATGGGCTTGTTGTCGATCACGCCAGACTCGACGAGCCCGCCCCAGTAGTCCGCGACCTTGAGCGTCGCCTCGTCGTCGACCGCGACGGTCCACGCGTCGCCGTCGATGCCCCACCAGGAGGCGCCGGCCTGCTGCGCGAGGCCCGTGAACCAGCCCGCGTCGGTCGCGGAGAACGTACCGAGGTACTTGGTCGGGTCCGCGGCCTGCAGTGCGGCAGCCGTCGCGGCGTACTCGTCCCAGGTCGTGGGCACGGTCAGGCCGAGCTGCGCGAAGATGTCGGAACGGTAGTAGAACTGCATGGGGCCCGAGTCCTGCGGCACGGCGTAGACCGCGTCCGAGCCGAGAGTGACGTCGTTCCAGACGCCCTCCGGGAACTGGTCCGCGAGGTCCGCGACCTCGCCCGAGATGTCGGCGAGCGCGTCGGCCGAGACGAGCGTGGGGATCTTCTGGTACTCGGTCTGCATGATGTCGGGCGCCCCGCTGCCGGCCTTGACCGCGGTGAGCAGCTTCGTGATCGCGGGGTCGCCGCCGTCCTGCTTGTTGACCGTGACCTGGATGTCCGGGTTGGCCACGTTCCAGGTCTCGACGACCTTGTCGACGTTGGGCGCCCAGGTCCAGAAGGTGAGCTCGACCGGGCCGTCGGCCGCGGGGGCGTCCGCTCCGTCGCCGGAGCTGCAGGCGGTCATCAGTAGTGCGGCGGAGGCGATGATCGCCGCTGCCTTCGTGCCTGTGGACAGGCGCATGAGGTCCTCCTCGTCAAGGAACCATCGCGCTTCTCGCCAGGGCGTCGGGCCACGGCGACTCACGACAGTGTGGGCTGTGCACGGTCACAGTACTCACGACCTGCATGCTCTTGTCAACATCATGTTTCATGCTGTTACCTAGGTGTTGCAGCGCCGGTCACACCTGTGATCGTGCACAGTGACGTGTTGAGGAGAGCGCATGACTTCCGTCCAGCCCCGCCCGGTCGGCCCCGTCTACGACGGCTGGCTGCCCGGCGTCGACGCGATCTGCTACGGCGGTGACTACAACCCCGAGCAGTGGCCCGAGGAGGTCTGGGAGCAGGACGTCGCCCTGATGCACGAGGCCGGGGTCAACCTCGTGAGCATCGGGATGTTCAGCTGGGCGCTCATGGAACCCCGCGAGGGAGAGTTCGACCTCGCGTGGCTCGACCGCCTCGTCGACCTCCTCCACGCCCACGACATCCGCGTCGACCTCGGCACCCCTACCGCGTCCCCGCCCGCGTGGTTCTTCCACGCCTACCCCCACTCACGCGTCGTGACCCGTGACGGCACGGTCCTCGGGTTCGGCTCGCGAGGCATGGTCTCGCCCAGCTCGCCCGAGTACCGCCGTGCGTGCGTGCGCATCGCGACCGAGCTCGCGAGGCGCTACGGCTCGCACCCCGCTCTCGCGCTGTGGCACGTGCACAACGAGTACGGCGCCCCCGTCTCGGACGACTACTCGCCCGCGAGCGCCGCGGCCTTCCGCGAGTGGCTGCGCGAGCGCTACGGCGACCTCGACGGCCTCAACGCCGCGTGGGGCACCCGCTTCTGGGGCCAGGTCTACGGCGAGTGGGAGCACGTGGAGGTGCCGGCCGTCGCGGCCTCCGTCGTGAACCCGGCGCAGCGTCTCGACTTCGCGCGCTTCACCAACGACGCGTTGCTGGCCTGCTTCGTGGCCGAGCGCGACGCGATCCGCGCGCACTCGACCGTGCCCGTCACGACGAACTTCATGGCGGGCGAGTGCCCGTCGACCGACCTGTGGGCGTGGGCCCGCGAGGTCGACGTCGTCTCGAACGACCACTACCTGCGGGCCGGCGACCCGCGCAACGAGGTGGGGCTCGCGCTCGCCGCGGACCTCACGCGCTCGGTCGCGGGCGGCAAGCCGTGGCTGCTGCTCGAGCACTCGACGTCGGGCGTGAACTGGCAGCCGCGCAACGTCGCCAAGCGCCCCGGGGAGATGGCGCGCAACGCGTTCTCGCACCTGGGCCGCGGGGCCGACGCGATCATGTTCTTCCAGTGGCGGGCCTCGCGCTCGGGCGCGGAGAAGTTCCACTCGGCGATGCTGCCGCACGCCGGCACGAGCAGCCGGGTGTGGCGCGAGGTGGTGGCGCTCGGCGCCGACCTGGGCAAGGTCGCGGAGCTGCGCGGGTCGCGCGTGCACGCCGACGTCGCGATCCTGTGGGACCCCGAGTCGTTCTGGGCGCAGGACCTCGAGTGGCGCCCGAGCGTGGACGCGCAGCACCGTGAGCGCGTCGACGCGTTCTACGACCGGTTCTGGCGCGACGGGGTCCAGGTGGACTTCGCCCACCCGGCGCAGGACCTGTCGGGGTACCGCCTGGTCGTCGCGCCCGCGTCGTACCTGCTGACGCAGGGGTCGGCCGACAACCTCACGCGCTACGTCGAGGGCGGCGGCACGCTCCTGGTCTCGTACTTCTCGGCCGCGGTCGACGAGCACGACGCCGTGCACCCGGGCGGGTTCCTGGCGCCGCTGCGTCGTGCGCTCGGCCTCACGGTCGAGGAGTTCCTGCCCCTGCGGGAGGGCGAGTCGCTGGGCGTCGCGCTCGACGGCGGCGAGACGGCCCCCGCCCTGACGGGCACGCTCGCGGGCGACGTGTGGGCCGACGACATCACGCTCGAGGGCGCGCAGGTCGTGGGCACGTACGTCGACGGCCCAGCCCCGGGCGCCCCCGCGATCACGCGGCACTCGCTCGGCGAGGGCACGGGCTGGTACGTCTCGACGCGCCTCGACGTCGCCGCGCTGGGCACGCTCCTGGGCGCCGTCTACGCGGACGCGGGACTGGCGCCGTCAGGCCTGGTCGAGGGCTTCGAGGTCGTGCGCCGCCGCGGAGACGACGCCGAGTACGTCGTCGCGATCAACCACACCGGGCACGAGGTCAAGCTGCCCGCTCTCCTCGTCGGGACCACGGACCTCGTGACCGGCGAGGCCACGCCCGGCACCGCCGCGGTCGCGGCGGGGGCGGTTCGCGTGCTGCGCGCCCCGCTCGTCTGAGGGCCCACCACGTGGCCCGTGGGAGCGCGTCGGGTGACGAACCCGGCACGCCCCACGCCCGACGGCGCCGCTCACCTCAGAGGTGAGCGGCGCCGTCGGGCCGTGGTGGGGTCGCCTCAGGGGCGTACCGCGAACGCCGCGAGCGAGAGCGCGACAGCGTCCTCGACGGCCGCGGCCTGCCAGTCGGGGCACCTGCCGACCGCAGCCGCCCGCCACGCTGCCCCGCCCCAGGTGCCCGCAGCGCCGCCCGCCGCCCCGAGGAGCAGCGGGAAGAGGACCCCGGCCTCGGCGCGTCGGGCGATCACGAGCGCACCGACCGCACCCGACGTCATGCGGATCGGCGGGCCCGGCTGCTCGAGCCGAGAGCCCGCGCTCGGCAGCTTGTCCCCCGTGAGCTCGGCCGCGACGCCCAGCGCACCGACGACCTTGGCGAGCATCCCCCACGGCCCGGACAGCGAGGACGTGAGCAACGGAGGAGCCAGGCCGAGCAAGGCACGGCTGCCTGCGGCGACCCCGATCGCGAGCGACCGGGCGAGGACGTCGAACGAGGATCGCGAGGCACCACGGGCTCGGGTCATGCTCTCCACGATCACGCGCGGCCCGGGCCCCGGCAACCCGGGGGGGTCGGCTAGCGCGGGCGCCCGTACCGTTCGAGCAGGTGCTGGCCGTACGTGCCCGTCCCGTAGGGGGCGCCCGGCACCATGTGGTGGCCCGCCGCGTACGCGCCGAAGGTCCGCCCCGGCAGCCGTACCCGAGCGACCCCGCGGCGGCTGCCCGTCGCCCGCAACCAGGCGCGGGCGGCCTCACGGCCCGTGACGCGCTCGGGCCCGCCGACGTCCGCGACCCGACCTGAGGGCCCCGCGGCGACGATCTCCACGAGGCGCGCGGCGACGTCGGGCACCGCGATCGGCTGGACGGCGAGCGCAGGTGTGAGCAGCACGGGCGAGAAGCGCTGCGCCGCGAAGAGGTTGTCGACGAACTCGTGGAACTGCGTGGCCCGCAGGATCGTGTGCGGCAGGCCGGACGCGGTCAGCAGGTCCTCGACCTCGACCTTGGCCGTGTAGTAGCCGAGCGGGATCTGGTCGACGCCCACGATCGACTGGAACACGACGTGCCCCACCCCGGCGTCGCGGGCCGCGGCCACGACGTGGCGGCCCATCTCGACGTCGGCCCGGGGACCACGGGTCGCGAGGTGCAGGACGGTCTGCGCGCCGTCGAACGCCTCCCGCAGGCCCTCACCCGTGGTGAGGTCCCCGGTCACGAGGGCCGGGCCTGGCCGGGTGGACCTGCTGAGCACGCGGACGTCGTACCCAGCGGCACGCAGGAGCGTCACGGTGGGGGTGCCGAGCGTGCCGGTGCCGCCGGTCACGAGGATCGTGGTCATGAACGCATCCTCTCGCGTCGGGCTCGGGCCCGCCGGACGTCACGATCCGGCGTCGTCCACAGGTCGCGTTCCGGCGCCCTCGTCCACAGGGGCCAGGCCGGCCCCGACGGGCGTCCCCGCAGGCGCGGCAACCTACTGGCATGAGCCACGGCACCCGCCCTTCCCACCCCCGACGACGCGCGACGAACCGGCACCCGGTATCTCCCCTGGGCCTGCCCACCCTCCGGGCGCTCTGGGAACGCCAGGCCGCCGAGGCCAACGGCCCCGACGGCTTCCACCACGTCCACGGGCCGCACACGCACGGCTGGCTCCTCGACGACGCCGTGCCCGAGCTGCTGGAACCGGTCCTGCACCCCGACGACGACCCGCTCGAACCGACGTTCTTCGCGAACCTCGACGGGCCCCTGGCCGAGGCGCTCCTCGCACGCCTCGCCCCCACCCGGCTCGTCCACCGGTCGAACGGTTCGCCGCCGCTGGGGCGCCTGCTCCGGGCAGCCGCCGAGCACCCGGACGACGTGACGCTCCACGGGTTCGTGGTCGGACCGGGACGCTGCGACGAGCGCCTGGTCGCAGAAGGCGCGATCCTGCGCTTCGAGGCGGACCTGCTCGTGACCGAGCAGCACGTCCCGGACTGCGAGTGCGAGCTCCTGTGGGCCTACGTGGTCGACGAGCTGGGGCTCGACGACGCCCTCAACGCGCCGCACCGCATCCACCGGATCCACCGCGCGGACGCGCCGGGCGAGACCTGGTGGCGCCTGCTGTGGGCCTAGACGGGTACCAGCGGAGCCGTCAGCCCCGCTCGAGGAAGGCCTGGGTCGCCCCTTCGAAGCGCCGCATGAGCTCGGTGAAGGCCAACCGGTCGTGCGCGGACCACCCGTCGAGCAGCTCGTCGACGAGCGCGTCCCCCGCGGCGACGAACGTCCTGGCGACGCGGGCCCCCGCCTCGGTGAGGTGGACGCGCGAGGCCCGGGCGTCGTCGGGGTCCTCGCGGCGCTCGGTGAGCCCCGCGCCGTCGAGGCGGCGCAGGATCTTGCTCACGTTCGACGGTCCCGTGGACAGGTGCTCGGCGATGGCCGAGGGTCGTCGTGGGCCCTGCCGCCACACGACCGTGAGCACCACGATCGCCGGGGTGTCCAGGTCGATCCCCTCGCGTGCAGCGACGGCCGCGAGGAAGTCGCCGCTCGTCCACAGGCCCATGACGCGGACCAGCGAGTCGAGCAGGTCGGACCGGTACCCGGGCACGCGCGGGTCCCCCGCCGGGGCGGGGCCGTCGCCCGGCCCCGCCCCGGGGTGCGGTGCGTCGGTCACGCGACCCGGGTGCCGCCGTCGACCGGCAGGACCACACCGGTGATGAAGCTCGCCTGGTCGGACAGCAGGAACGCGACGGCGTCCGCGATCTCGGACGGCTGGCCGAGGCGCTTCATGGGGACGTCGGCTGCGTAGCCGGCGCGGGCCTCCTCGGGCAGCGACGCGAGCGCGGCAGTCTCGATCGCGCCCGGTGCGACGGCGTTGATGCGGATGCCGTCGGTCACGTACTCGATCGCGGTGCCGTACGTGAGGGACACGACGCCTGCCTTCGCGGCCGAGTACGGCGCCAGGCCGGGCGACGCCTTGAGGCCCGCGATCGAGGCGATGTTGACGATGCTGCCGCCCCCGTTGCCGAGCATGTGGGCGATCTCGGCCTTCATCGACAGGAACGTCCCGCGCAGCGTGACGTCGAGCGTGCGGTCCCAGCCGTCCTCGGGCATCTCGTCGAGGCGGAAGGGCCGGGTTCCCACGCCTGCGTTGTTGACCGCGAGGTGCAGCCCGCCGAAGGTCTCGACGGCGAACGCGACGAGGGCGCTCACGTCCGCAGGGTCGGCGACGTTCGCTCGTCGGTAGGCCGCACGGCCGCCCGTGGCCTCGATGTCGGCGACGACCCGCGCACCGGCCTCGTCGTTGACGTCGGAGACGACGACGGCCGCCCCCAGGGAGGCCAGCCGCTTCGCGACCGCCTCGCCGATGCCTGCCCCGGAGGCAGTGACGAGGGCGACCTTGCCCTGGAAGGACGGGGCGCCGTCGAGCGGTGCGCCGGTGACGTGGGGGGTGGACATGGGGGACCTCCGTGTGACGATGCGAGAATTTTTAGTGTCGTCGCGACACTAACTTGGGGTCAACGGGCGACGGGCGCCCAGAATTCCCGCCACGGCGACCGCACCCACGACCGCCCCCGTGGTGTTCATCACGACGTCCTGCACGGTCGAGTACCTGCCCGGGATCAGGAGCTGCGACAGCTCGATCGCGATCGACAAGGCGAACCCCGCCACGGCCACGGCCCCGACCGCCCTCCCGAGCGGCACCCCGGGACGCGCCCCGGACAGCACGAGCAGCCCCAGCACGCCGAACGGCAGGAACATCACCACGTTCGAGGCGGCCTCCAGGAACTCGTACGACATCGGCAGGCCCACCGACCGGAACGCGTCCAGGACCGCGAGCGCCCACCCGGGTGCGGCGGTCGACTGCGGGGACGGCCAGCACGTCACCACGAGCACGGCGGCGAGGTAGACGGCGAAGGTCCAGCGGAGGAAGCGCACGGCTCACACCCTACGGAAGGATGGTCGGGTGACCGCGACCTCGCCCCTGCCCGACGACGCCCGCTGCCCCTGCCTGTCCGGAGAGACATACGGGGCGTGCTGCGGGCGGTACCACCGCGGGCTCGTCGCGGGCGGCGCCGACTCGGTGACGGCTCCGACGGCCGAGGCCTTGATGCGTTCGCGCTACGCGGCGTTCGCGGTCGGCGACGCCGACTACCTGCTCGCCACCTGGCACCCCTCGACGCGCCCCGCGGACCTGGACCTCGACGACGACGTGACGTGGCGCCGTCTGGACGTCGTCGCGACGAGCGCGGGCGGCCCGCTCGACCGGACGGGCGTCGTGGAATTCGTCGCCCACTACCGGTCCGACGAGACGCGGGAGCGTGGATCGTTGCACGAGATCAGCTCGTTCGTCCGGGAGGGCGGACGCTGGTACTACCTCGACGGTGAGGCCCCTGCCCGCCGAGGGTGACGCACCGCCCCCCTCAGCTGGTCCCGACCAGGACCACGGCCGACAGCACCCCGAGGACGGCCACGGGGTGCACCCAGCGTTCGGCGTCGGCGCCGAGCTTCTGCAGGCACGTCACGGTCGCGATCCCGAGCGCGAGCCAGAGCGGGTGTCCCGCGAAGGTCGCCGCCACCATGAACGGTGCACACGTGGCCGCGCACGCACGGGCGTGGAACCAGCCGAACCGCAGGGCCGCGACGTCCGCCGTCCGGCCCTCGACGCCCAGCGGCACCGAGCGATGGCACCGGGCCAAGGCTCGCCGGACGACGGGGGTCAGCTCCCACGCCGAGGCCGCGACGAGTACCGCGGCGGCGGCCATGACCCCGGGGCGCAGCAGGTCGACGACGAGCGTCACCCCGAGTCCTACCACGATCCACAGCGCAAGATAGGCGGCGACGAACAGTGCCGTGGTCCCGTGCCGTCGTCTGCGTGGCGAGGCGAACGCCGCGTGCCGCACGGACGGGACCAGCCCGGGCAGCATCATTGCGACGACCATGAGCGCCCAGTGCCCCCAGCCCGCTGCCACTCCGGGCACGAACCCGTGCACGCCGTCGGCCCAGCCCGTCGCGAGAGGCGCCGGGTCGAGCCACGCGGTGGACCACCCCCCTCCCTGGACCCCCGGGGACGCGTGGTGCGCCGACACCGGTACCGGGCCGCGGGCGCCAGAGCCCGGTGTCGGCGACCGTGCGCCGAGGAGCGCCGCCCACGCGGCGGCCGCCGCCAGCAGGACCGGCCACTCGGGATGACGGTCGAGGAACCGTCGCGCCTCGACGCCCACCGCCCGGACCCCCGGCCCGCGCGCGGCGGCCGGGCGCGGGCGACGCCCGGCCGCGACGGTCACTGGACCATGAGGCGGACGGTCCGGACGACGACCTCGGGCGCCGCCAGCGCCTCCTGCTCGTCGTGGACGACGGGGTGGAACGTCAGGTGCAGGTGGCCAGGGTCCCAGGCTCCTCTCTCGCCGAGGCTGGCCGCGACGTCGGTGATGTCGAAGACGTACGACAGCCCGTGCTCGGCGTCGGACTCCTGCGACTCGCGGACCCCGAAGAGCGGCAGGTTCCCGACGAGCGCGTCGTCGTCCGCGGTGTCACCGACGTACACGGCATAGGTGGGCGGCTGGTTGTCGCCCTCGAGCGTGATGTGCTCGAGCACGAGCAGCAGCCGTTCCGGCTCGGTCGGTGACGCCGCCCGGTCAGTCAGGTCCCGGGCCGCGCCCGGCCCGACCACGATGTCGACGCTCGCCGTCCGGGACGCGAGGCGTACCGGCTCACGGTTGACCGCGACGGCCTCGGGCGGGACCTGCTCGAGGCGACGTACCTCCTCCTCGCGGCGGGCGTCGTCCTCGGCCCCCGCGTCTCCGATGCCGGCCACGGGCCCCCTCCTCTCTCGCTTCAGCGTGCGGGCCGACGGTGGGACGCCGATGTCCGCGTACACGTACCCGAAGGCGCTCGTGTCGAGCACCTCCCAGCTCTCGGGTTCCCTCCGGGCTCCGGACGGGTCGAGGAACGCGAACTTCTGGGTGAAGACGCTCTTCGCGGGGTCGCGCCCCTGCCCGGCGTGGGACCGCCACACTTCCCACAGCCGGTCGATGTTGGAGTGGTGCAGCCAGAAGACGGCGTCGGAGGCCGCGGTGTTGAAGTTCCCCATCTTGCCGCCCACGAAGTTGTGGACGGTGCCGTGCGGGGTGCCCTCGAGGGCGCCGATCGTGCCGCCGAGGTGGCTGAACCCGGTCGTGGGACCGCCGAAGGTGACCGTGTTCGGGATCTTCGACGTGAAGAGCGGCTGGTAGAACCAGCCCTTCGCGGTGGTCTCGGTGGGGTCGAGGGAAGCCGTCCCGGCGTTCACGCCGTTCTTGCGCTGCACCTCGTAGAGCGGGTTGGCGAGGCCGTCGGGCCCGATGGGGTCCCGGAAGGGCGGTGGCAGCGTGTTGGTCGTGGCCGTGTCGTAGTCCCAGTAGGGCAGGGCCCACGTGTCCTTGACCTTCTGGGGGATGTCGTTCCGGTTGCGGATGATGTCGCGGCAGATCGCCTCGAAGTAGCCCAGGTAGAGCCGGTGCCAGGGCAGGAAGTACCAGGAGCCGTGCTGGCACTGGTTGCGCAGCCCGTCGTGGGGGTCCGGGTTCATGCCGTGGACCTGGGTCTGGTGCAGCCAGGACCGGGCTCCCGTGGACGGGCCGGCCTTGAGGACCCCGACGGCCTTCGCGTAGGCGGTGATGACGGCTTGGCCGTCGGGTCCCTGCCGGTAGAGCTTCCAGACGTCCTGCCGGACGAACGGTCCCCCCAGCTGCGGGTCGGGGTGCGGTGCGGTGCTCATGGTGTTCCCCCTCGTGTGCCGGCGGGGGCGTGGGAGCGGGTGGTCGGTCGTGCCCCGGGCCGCGATGCCCGGGCGGACGGGCTGCTCGCCCGCCGCGTCCCCCTGCGTCGTGCAGGGGCGACCGCCCCCGCTCTTCCAGGGTGCGCCTCGTGGGGGCCCTTGTCGCGCGGGCCCGGCCGCGCAGACGCGTCACCCTCGGCAGGAGGGCACGTCATCCTCGGCGGGCGACGACCGGGTCTACCCTGGCCGGGTGTCATCGACCCCGCGTTCGTTCGCGTCCGACAACTACGCCCCTGCCCACCCTGCGGTCCTCGCGGCCTTGACCGCGGCGAACGTGGGCCACGCCGGCTCGTACGGCGCGGACCCATGGACCGAGCGTCTCCAGGAGTCGGTCAGGCATCACTTCGGCGAGGCGGCCACGGCCTACCCGGTCTTCAACGGGACGGGCGCGAACGTCGTCGCGCTCACGTCGATGCTGCCGCGCTGGGGCGCGGTCGTGACGTCGGAGCACGCGCACGTCCACCAGGACGAGAACGGCGCCCCCGAGCGAGTCGGCGGGATCAAGCTCCTCACGGTCCCTGCCCCGGACGGCAAGCTGACGCCGGGCGCGGTCGACCGGTTCGTGGGCGACCTGGGCGACCAGCACCGCGCGCAGCCGCTCGTCGTCTCGATCACGCAGGCGACCGAGCTGGGCACGGTCTACTCGCCCGACGAGATCCGTGCGATCAGCGACCGCGCGCACGCCGCGGGCCTGCGGGTCCACCTCGACGGGGCCCGTCTCGCGAACGCGGCGGCCGCGCTCGGGGTGTCGTTGCGTGCGACCACGACCGACGTGGGCGTGGACGTCGTGTCGTTCGGCGGCACCAAGAACGGCCTGCTGTTCGGCGAGGCCGTCGTGGTCCTCGACCCCGGCGCGGCCCAGGGCGTCGACTTCGTCCGCAAGATGACCATGCAGCTCGCGTCCAAGATGCGCTTCGTCTCGGTGCAGCTCACGGCGCTGCTCGAGGACGACCTGTGGCGCACCAACGCGGCGCACGCCAACGCGATGGCCGCGCGCCTGCGGGTCGCGCTCTCGCCCGTGGCGAGCGAGCGAGAGGCGCCCGACGGCGGGACGGAGGCTACGCCGTCGGGCCTGGAGTTCACGCAGCCCACCCAGGCGAACGCGGTGTTCGCGGTGCTGCCGCGCGCCGTGGCCGACGCCCTGCGCGCGGACTTCGCGTTCTACGACTGGGCGGCCGCCGCCCCCGACCCCGTCACGGGCGACGAGCGCGTCGAGGTGCGCTGGATGTGCTCGTGGGACACGTCGGCGGAGGACGTCGACGCGTTCGCCGCGGCGGTCCGCGCGGCGCTCGGGGCGTGCACGCCGGAGCGGGCGTGACCGGGTAGGTCACGCCCGCTCCGCGGCACGCTCGGGCGGTGGTCCGGTCAGGACCTCATGCCCGACGGCGTCGCGCACCCACGAGGAGCGCGCCACCGCCGCCGACCAGCAGCAGCGCGACGGCGGCGATGCCCGCGACCCGGGCTCCCGTGGCCGCGAGACCGCCGCCCGCGGCGTCCGCGGTGTTGGTCAGGGTCACCGCGACGGTCTGGCCCGCGCCGATAGTGACCGACGTGACCTTCTCGCCGTCGACCGTGAAGACCGGCGTCCCCCAGCGCACGCCCTCGACCTTCGGCAGGTCGACCTCCGCGAGGTCGACGACCGTCCCTGCGGGGAGGTTCGCCGGGCCCTCGACGACGGTGCCGTCGGCGCGGACCGTCAGGGTGCCCTCGGTGTGCTGTCCGTTGACGGTCCCGGAGATCGCGACCGTGAACTGCGTGTCCGCGGCGACCTTCGCCGCGCTCGGCCCCGTGACCTTCTTGGCGATCGTGAAACCGCCGACCTGGGCGGCCACGACGTCGGCCGTGTTGGTCAGCGTGACCGCCGCGTTCTGGCCGTCCGTGACCGTGACCTGGGCCGGGCTGAAGACCGGCGTCCCCCAGACCACGCCCGCGACCGTGGGGAGGTCGGTCTCGGTGAACGTCACGACCGTCCCGACCGGCAGGTTCTGCGGGCCGTCCACGACGGTCCCGTCAGCGGCCACGGTCGACGTGCCGCTGACCGGAGCGCCGTCCAGCTCGTAGGCGTAGCGGACCGTGAACTCGGTGCCCGCCGGGACGACCGAGGCTCCGGAGCCCTCGACGACCTTCGTGAGCGAGAACCCGCCAGCGGGCTCGGCGTTCGCCGTGTTGGTGAGCGTGACCACCGTGTTCTCGCCGTCGGCGACCGTGACGCTCGCCGGGCTGAACGCAGGGGCCCCCCACACCACGCCGTCGATCGCCGGCAGGTCGGCCTCGGTGAACGTCACGACCGTCCCGACCGGCAGGTTCTGCGGGCCGTCCACGACGGTCCCGTCAGCGCGCACCACGAGCGTGCCCGACGTCGGTGAGCCACCCAGGTCGTAGGAGTAGCGGACCGAGAACTCGGTGCCGCCCGGGACCTGGCCGGCCGTCTCGCCCGCGACGGTCTTGCTCATCGAGAACCCGCCCGCGGGCTCGGCGTTCGCCGTGTTGGTCAGGGTGACCTCGACGGTGTCGTCCGCACCGATCGTGACGACGTCGGGGCTGAAGACCGGGGTCCCCCACACCACGCCGTCGACGTCCGGCAGCGCGATCTCCTCGAACGTGACGACCGTGCCTTCGACGAGGTCGCGCGGGAAGGGCACGGACGTGCCGTCGGTCAGGCCCGCGAGGGTGCCGGTCTGCGTCTGGCCGTCCTGCTCGTAGGAGTACTGCACGGTGAACTCGGTCCCGTCCGGGACGAGGTCGGCGGCCGCACCCGTGACGACCTTCGTGATCGAGAACGTCCCCACGGCGAGGTTCGCCGTGTTCGTGAGCGTGACGGCGGTGTTCTCGCCGCTGCCGATCGTGACGCTCGCCGGGCTGAAGACCGGCGTGCCCCACTCGACGCCGACCACGTGGGCGGGCGTGAGCTCGGTGAACGTCACGACGGTGCCCGCGACGAGGTTCTGCGGGCCGTCGACGACGGTCCCGTCGGCGAGCAGCGTCAGGGTCCCCCCGAGCGTGGCGCCGTCGATCGTGTACTCGTAGGTCGCGGTGAACTCGGTGTCGGCCGGGACGCGGCCTGCGGCCTCGCCCGTGAGCTCCTTGGCCATCGAGAAGCCGCCGAGCGGGACGACGACCGCGTTCGCGGTGTTCGTCACCGTCACCAGGGTGTTCTCGCCGTCGGCGACCGTGACCGAGGCGGGGCTGAAGACCGGCGTGCCCCAGACCACGCCGTCGAGCGACGGCGGGGCGAGCTCGGTGAACGTCACGACCGTGCCGACCGGAAGGTTCTGCGGGCCGTCGACGACGGTCCCGTCCGCGGTCACCGCGAGGGTGCCCGTCGTCGTCACGCCGCCCAGGTCGTAGGTGTAACGGACGGTGAACTCGGTCGCACCGGGCACCTTGTCCGCTGCGAGACCCGTGACGGCCTTGGCGAGCGAGAAGCCGCCCGCCGGGGCGTCGAGCGCCGTGTTGGTCAGCGTGACCTCGGCCTTCTCGTTCGCGCCGACCACGAGGCTCTCCGGGCTGAACACCGGGGTGCCCCACACGACGTCGTCGACCGCGGGGAGCGCGATCTCCTCGAACGTCACGACCGTGCCCTCGCGGAGGTTTTGCGGGCCGTCGACGACGGTCCCGTCGGCCTTCACGGTCATCGTGCCCGTGGTGGGCACCCCGTCCAGGTCGTAGGCGTAGCGAACGGTGAACTCGGTGCCCGCGGGCACCTTGTCCGCGGCCTCGCCCGTGACGGACTTGGCCATCGAGAACCCGCCCGCCCGTGCTTCCTCGGCGGTGTTGGTCAGCGTGACCTTGGCGTTCTCGTTCGCGCCGACCACGAGGCTCGCCGGGCTGAAGACCGGTGCTCCCCACACGGCGCCGTCGACGTCGGGCAGGCTCACCTCGCCGAACGTGACGACCGTGCCGGCCGGGAGGTTCTGCGGGCCGTCGACGGCGGTGCCGTCGGCGCGCACCGTCAGGGTGCCCGACGTCGGGACGCCGTCGAGCTCGTAGGAGTAGGCGACCGTGAACGCGGTGTCCGCGGGCACCATGCCCGCGGGAGCGTTCTCGACGACCTTCTGGACCGAGAACCCGCCGACGGGGATCACCGCGGCGTCGGCCGTGTTCGTCAGCGTGACCCGGGGGCTCTCGCCGTCGGCGACCGTGATCGAGACGGGGTCGAACGACGGCGCGCCCCACACGACGCCGGGCACGGTCGGTAGGTCGATCTCGGCGAACGTCACGACCGCGCCGACCGGCAGGTCCTGGGGACCGTCGACCACGGTGCCGTCGGCGAGGACCGTCACGGTCCCCTGGGTCGAGGTGCCGTCGACCGTCACGGTGTAGGCGACGGTGAACTCCGTGCTCGCGGGGACCTGGCTCGCGGCGAGCCCGGTCAGCGCCTTGGCGACCGAGAACCCGCCGAGCTGCGCCGACGCGGTGTTGGTGAGCCGCACGGCGGCTGTCCCGGACGCACCGATCGTGACGGTGTCCGACGGGGCGAACGACGGCGTGCCCCACTCGACGCCGGGGACGACGGGCAGGTCGGGCTCGGAGAGCGTGACGACGGTCCCGGCAGGGAGATCCGCCGGGCCGTCCACGACCGTGCCGTCGGCCTTCACCGTGAGGGTGCCGGCGACGGGCGTCCCGTTCGCGGTGTACGAGTAGGCGACGGTGAACTCGGTACCGGCCGGCACGAGGTCCGCGCCGTCACCGACCACGCTCTTGGCGACCGTGAACCCGCCCGGCTCGGCCGAGAGGCAGGCGAACGGGCCGGGGCCGATCCACGGGTAGTTGTGCTGCTCGATGCCACCGCCGGTGCCGACCACGGAGAGCGTCTTGCCCACGTACACGCGTCCGTTCGTGCTCGTCTTGAGCGTCGTGTCGGCGTGGGGCGCGAGGACCGACCCCAAGAACTGGTCGTTCTCGCCGAGCTCGACGGAGGTCGCGTCCACGAAGTTCCAGAGGATGCGCGACGCGGCGTTACCGATCTCGGGGGACGAGAGGGAGTTGACCTGCGTCGTGCCGAAGAAGAACGACTGCGCGTCGAAGTCGACCGTCGAGCCGGTCACGTTGACGACGATCGGTGCTGTGCTGCCGACGTCGTCGAAGAAGACGGACATCTTCTTCCCGAGGCTCGACAGAGCCGCCCCGTCGACCGTGAAGGTGTGCATCGAGGCAGCCGGGTCACCCGTGAAGCGCAGCTCGCCCCAGGACTCGATCGTCCCGGGCGTGCCGACCGGCTGGGCGAGCAGTCTCGACTCCTCGGTGATGACGTCCTGGAAGCCGGCGTGCGACGCGACCGCCGCAGCGCCCATGTTCGGGGTCGCGACGCCGCCGTTGAGCGCGAGGGGGACCGTGTTCGTGATCGAGCCGCCGACGTCGACGTTGCCGCCACCGACGACGTTCGCACCCACGTCCATGGTGGTCCGGGGACCGACCGTCAGGTCGCCCCCGACGGCCAGCATCGTCGTGCCTCCCGGAGGCGTGATCTGCGAGCCCACGCCCGCCGAACCGACGTTGTAGATGCCGCCCGCGGCCTTGTCGAACGTCGCGTCGCCCATGACGACCAGGAGCCCCTCGGACTCGGCCGCCGTGCCCGTCGCGGAGTAGTCGCCACCTGCGTAGACCGCGATGTTCGAGTCGGTGAAGGCCGGGAGGTTCCCGATCCCGGGCATCTCCCCCGGCGCCGGGCACTGCGGGAGCTGCGCCTTGGGTGCCGCCGACGCAGGCGCCGCGAGCGGTCCCGCGCCCAGCGCGACCGCTCCCGTCAGGGCGAGGACCGCGGCGGTGGCGGCGGCGACGGCCCGACCGAACGGTGTACCCGCTCGACGAGCCCGGTGGGGGGTGCTCATGACGCTCCTTCTGGTGACCTGAACAGTTGTCCAACTACCCAGAAGACCAGACCCCGACGGCGGTATGACGGGAGATTCCCGTGCTCCCGATCACATCGTGCGACACGGTCGCACATCAACCCCTCGACATGCGGGACAAGGTGGGGCGACCGTGGTAATTCGACCACTACCGCCCGGATGTGGTGTTCGCCTCATCACGTCGTGCGGGCGGCGCCTCCCGCGAGGACGACGAAGGCCGCCCCGTCGTCGAACGACGGGGCGGCCTCCTGTCGGGGGTCGTGCGGGGGGGGTCAGTGACCGCCGGACGCGAGGAACCAGATGCCCACCGCGCACGCGGCCAGCACCGTGCCGAAGCACACCACCGCGCCGGTGAGACGAAGGCCCGTGGGGCGCGCCGTCGTCGGGCCGGAGTCCGTACCCGACGGCGCACCCTCCACCGCGAGCGCCGCACCCTGCGACGGGGCGAGCAGGCGGACGCCCAGCGCGAACAGCGCGGGCAGGCCCGCGCCGACGATCGCGCCGGCGACCACGACCTGGAGCAGGGCGTCGAAGTGGATGAACTCGCTCATGCGTGGACTCCCTCACGGGCGGTGGCGGTCGGGGCGGTGGCGGTCGGAGCAGCGGTGTTCGCTGCCGTGGTCGCGGCGATCGTGGCCTCGGCCTCGGCCGTGACCTCGACGGCGACGGCCGTGAAGGACTCGGCGGCGTCGACCACAGCGGTCTCGCCCTCGCCGTCCCACTCGTCGTTGACGTTCGACGCGTCGACCGGCTTGCGGCGCGACGCGACCCAGATCGCGGTCGAGACGCCGATGAGGATCGTGAAGACCGCGACGGTCCCGCCGACGCCACCGATGACGTCCTGCAGCCAGAAGCACAGCGCGCCGACGACGCCGGCGGCCGGCAGCGTCAGGCCCCACGCGGCGAGCATCTTGCCCGCGACGCCCCAGCGGACCTTCGCGCCCGGCATGCCGACGCCCGAGCCGAGGATCGAACCGGTCGCGACGTGCGTCGTCGACAGCGAGAAGCCGAAGTGGCTCGAGAGGAGGATGACCGCGGCCGACGAGGTCTCGGCGGCCATGCCCTGGCGCGAGTCGATCTCGACGAGGCCCTTGCCGAGCGTGCGGATGACGCGCCAGCCGCCCAGGTAGGTACCCAGCGCCATGAAGAACGCGCACGACAGGACGACCCAGAACGGGACCCCCGAGTCGGACGGGACGGCACCGCCCGCGATGAGCGCGAGCAGGATGATGCCCATCGACTTCTGCGCGTCGTTGGTGCCGTGCGCGAGCGAGACGAGCGAGGCGGAGCCGATCTGGCCCCAGCGGAACCCGCGGCTCGTCGTGTCCTGCGGCAGGTCCTTGGTGATGCGCGCGACCAGGAAGGTGCCGAGCGCGGCGACCCCGATCGCGATCACGGGGGCGAGCAGGGCGGGGATCATCACCTTGGACAGGACACCGGTCCACAGGACCCCGCTCGTCCCGACCGCAGCCAGGACCGAGCCGACGACGCCGCCGATGAGGGCGTGCGACGAGCTCGACGGGATACCCAGCAACCAGGTCAGCAAGTTCCAGGTGATGCCACCCACCAGACCGGCGAGCACCACCTCGAGGGTGATGACGTTCGCGTCCACGATCCCCTTGGCGATGGTCGCCGCCACGGCCAGGGACAGGAACGCCCCGACCAGGTTGAGGACTGCAGACAGCGCGACGGCGGTCTTGGGCTTGAGGGCACGTGTGGCGATGGACGTGGCCATCGCGTTGCCGGTGTCGTGGAAGCCGTTCGTGAAGTCGAAGGCCAGGGCCGTCACCACCACGAGCGCGAGCAGGATCGTCTCGGTCACGTACTCCATGGTGGACGCTGGATGACAGGGGTCTGAACCAAGTCGGCGAGTCTTCGGCGACTGTTCACCTGGTGTTCATCTGACGTTCGAAGGCCCTTCGAAAGTGCCCTGTGGGCGCCGTCTGGCGGGCGGAAACGGCTCGCTATCCGGACGCTCCACGGTGCGGCGCGGGTGGCCGCCCGCTCACCCCTCGCGCCCGTCCAGCACCGCGAGGTAGTGCGGGTTCTCCATGACGCCGAGCACGTTCCCGAACGGGTCCACGACGGCCGCGGTCACGAACCCGCCGTCTCCCTGCGGCGTGACCGGCTGGTACTCGGTCCCGCCGAGCGCGAGCAGTCGCGCGTACGTGGCGCGGACGTCGTCGACGTGCCAGTAGACGACCGCCCCGCCGGGCACCGTCGCGGCGCCTGCGGGCGCGTACGAGCGGTCGATGATGCCGAGCTCGTGCTGGTAGTCGCCCACCCGGAACTCGACGTAGGCGGCCGGGGCCGGCGCGGGCGGCATGACGTAGTACGGGTCGACGCCGAACACCTCGGTGTACCAGGCGACCGCCGCGGGGACGTCGTCGGACCAGAAGCTCACGGTCGTCAGGCCGCGCGGGGTCGTGGCAGTCGTGCGGGGGGTGGTCGTGCTCGGGGTCGTGCCGGTCGTGTCGCTCATCGTCGGGCTCCTCGTGCCGTGCGGTCCAGCAGCGGTTCGTGCTGACGTCTCTCACGCTAGCGACGGTGCGCCGCGGCGCATCCGGCGAGCACCCCAGGCATGGCGGGCTCAGCCCGCGGGTCGCATGAGGGGCGGGTTGAGCACGGCGGGCACGGACGCGGGCGCCTCGTCCTGCCCGACGGCGTCGCGCGCCCCGGCGGAGCGCTCCGCCTCGGGCGCGAGCCGGTAGAGCGCGGCGGGCCGCCCGGTCCCGCCCGACGTCGACTCCCCCGTCTCGACGAGGAACCCTGGGGTGCCGACGGCCTTGCGGTGGAAGTTGCGGGGGTCGAGCCGGGTGCCCCACACGGCCTCGTAGACGGCGCGGAGCTGGGCGATCGTGAACTCGGGGCCGCAGAAGGCCGTCGCGAGCGTCGAGTACTCGAGCTTCGCGCGGGAACGCTCGACGCCGTCGCGCAGGATCCGGTGGTGGTCGAACGCGAGCCCGTCCGGGTCCGCGAGCGCCTCCTCGACCGGGTACCAGCCGACCTGCGCGGCGTCGCTGCCTGCGGTCGGCAGGCCGTACGTGGGTGCGAGCAGGAGGTGCGCGACGGTCAGCACGGGGCCGCGCGGGTCGCGGCCGAGCGGCCCGTAGGTGCGGAGCTGTTCGAGGTGGCCGGGGACCGCGACGCCCGTCTCCTCGGCGAGCTCGCGGGCGGCGGCCTGCGGCAGGGACTCGTCGGGCAGGACGAACCCGCCCGGCAGGGCGAGGCGGTCCTGGAAGGGGTCGAGGAGCCGCGTCACGAGCAGGACCTGGAGCGTGCCGTCACGGACCGTGAGCGCGACGACGTCGACCGTGACGGGGATCCGGGCGGCTGACGGCGGGGTCTCCGGGTGCTCGCTCATGCCCCCATCCTATCTCCTTATCGTCAGGTTGACACTAAAGACGGTCGAGGCTTATCGTCAAAGTGACATAAACACCGACGACGGACGGAGCCTCCCATGGCCACCATCAAGCGCTACCCCTGGCTGCGGCACTTCCTCGGCAGCCCTACGGGCGCCGTGATCCACCTCAAGGCAGGACGGGTCGCGCACCGCGGGATCGGCCAGGCCTTCTGGTTCCGCCCCGGTACCTCGGTCCTCAGCGAGGTACCGGTAGACGACCAGGAGCTGCCCGTCCTCTTCCACGCCACGACGCGCGACCACCAGGACGTCACGGTCCAGGTCAACGTGACGTACCGGTTCGCGGACCCGGCCGTGGTCTCGCAGCGGCTCGACTTCGGGATCGACCCCGACACCGGCGCCGCGACCACCACGGGGCGCGACCAGGTCGCGACGATCATCGGCCAGCTCGCGCAGAGCCACGCGATCGACCACCTCGCGGCCGTCCCCCTGACGACCGCGCTCGAGCAGGGCGTGAGCCAGGTCCGTGCCCAACTCGTGGAGGCACTGGGCTCGGACGCCCGGCTGGCCTCGACCGGCATCGAGGTCCTCGGGGTCCACGTGCTCGCGGTCCGCCCCGACGGCGACGTCGAGCGCGCCCTCCAGACCCCGCTGCGCGAGCACGTCCAGGCCGAGGCCGACCGGTCGACGTACGAGCGACGGGCGCTGGCCGTCGAGCGCGAGCGCACCATCTCGGAGAACGAGCTCGCGAGCCAGATCGAGCTCGCGACCCGCCGGGAGCGGCTCGTCGCGCAGGAGGGCGCCAACCTCCGGCGCGAGGCCGAGGAGACCGCCGCCGCGGCGCTCGTCGAGGCCCGCGCAGCGGCCGAGCGTCGCGACCTGACGTCGGCCGCGCAGGCCGAGGAGATCCGCCGGCTCGGCGAGGCGAACAACGCCAAGTTCCGGACCGTCATGGACGTCTACGAGGGCATGGACCAGTCGACCATCCTGGCCGTGGCGATGCGCGACCTCGCCGGGGCGCTGCCCAAGATCGGCAGCCTGACCATCACGCCGGACCTGCTCAGCGGGGCGCTCGCCGCGTTCACGGGAGCCGCGGGCGGCCCCGCCAGCGGCGGCGCCACCGCCGGCCGGGGAGCCTGACGTGCCCCTCCAGCGACGCGTGGTCGTCGTGCACCGGCGGACCGAGCTCGACGAGCTCCTCGACCGGCACGCGACCCGCGGTCAGGCCGAGTTCTTCCTCCGCACGCGCGGCCGCACGCTCGCCGCGGTCCAGGAGCGGCACGACGCCGTGGCCGAGGCCCGGGCCCGGGTCGTCGCCGCGATCCCCGAGGGCTGGCGGCGGGCCGACGTCGAGCGCGCCGACCTCGGCCGGTTCCTCGTGGCCCCCGAGGACGTCGTGGTCGTGGTCGGGCAGGACGGGCTCGTCGCGAACGTCGCCAAGTACCTCACGGACCAGCCGGTGCTGGGCGTCGACCCCGAGCCGGGGACGAACGCGGGCGCGCTCGTCCGGCTCGACGTCACCACGGCCGTGCGTCTCCTGGCCCGCGCGGGAAGGACCGCGAGCGCTCCGGCCGGTCCCGGCCCTTCCAGCCCCCGGCCCGACGGCGCCGCGCCCCTCGGCGGCCTCGGCTGGCGGACCGAGGACCTCACGACGGTCGTGGCGCACCTCGACGACGGGCAGCACCTGTCCGCGCTCAACGAGGTCTTCGTGGGGCACCCGTCGCACCAGTCGGCGCGGTACCGGATCACCGCGGACGGGCCGGGCGGGAGCCGTGGCGCCGGCGGGGAGCGAGGGGGTCGCGGCAGGGAGCGCGGGTCCGTCCGGGTCGAGCGGCAGTCGTCGTCGGGCGTGATCGTCGCGACCGGTGCCGGGGCGACGGGCTGGTGCGCGTCGATCGCGCACGAGCGCGGCGGGCGACGCCTCCCCGGCCCCACCGACCCGCTGCTCGCGTGGTTCGTGCGCGAGGCGTGGCCGTCGCCCGCGACGGGCGCGGACCTGACCGAGGGGCTGCTCGACGCGGGCGGCGAGCTCCGGCTCACGGTCGAGTCGGACCAGCTCGTGGTCTTCGGCGACGGCGTCGAGTCGGACCGGCTCGTCGCGACCTGGGGCCAGGAGGTCACGGTCCGCGTCGGGGAGAACCGGTTGCGACTCGTCGTCGGGTGACCTGTCGTCAGCGGGCAGGACTGCCCGGGGTCCGTCATCGTGGAGCGATGACGACCTATTCCAGGACAAAGGAGTTCGAGGGCGCGACCTTCGTCAGGGCCAGCTTCAAGGGCGCCACCGTGCGGTTCTCCGACGTCAGCGGCGTGACCATGCGCGGCGTCGACGTGGGCGGTCTCGACATCGACAGCCACGACCTGTTCTTCGGCAGCCTGATCGTCAACGGGGTCGACGTCGTGCCGTACGTGGACGCCGAGCTCAACCGGCAGTTCCCCGGCCGCGAGCTGCAGAAGGCGCAGACGGTCGACGGGCTGCGCGAGGGGTGGGTCGCCGTGCAGTCCGCGTGGCAGGAGACCGTGGAAGGCACGCCACCCGACCTGGTGGACGCCCACGTCGAGGACGAGTGGTCCCTGGCCCAGACCCTGCGGCACCTCGTCCTGGCGACCGACGCCTGGCTCCGCGGCGGGATCCTGCGGATCGAGCAACCGTTCCACGAGATCGGGCAGATCTTCACCGGCGCCGGCGAGATGGGCTTCGACCTGTCGATCTTCCGCACGGACACACCGACGTACGAGGAGATCCTCGCGGTGCGGTCCGAGCGCCAAGGGCAGGTGACCGAGTTCCTGGCGACGGCCACCACGGAGCTGCTCGCGGAGGAACGCGACGACCCGTGGGGCGGCGAAGACTGGCACCCCAGCGTCGGGGACTGCGTGCGCGTGATCCTGGAGGAGGAGTGGGCGCACCTGCGCTACGTCCGCCGGGATCTCGCTCTGCTGCGTGAGGCCCCGCCCGCGTCGCCGTGAGGCTCCGGGGCGGGTGCCGAGAGCGCGCGACGCCCGCCGAGACGGGTCTTTCGACGGCCGCACATCGGCCGAACGGCCCTACCCGGGCAGGGGCGGGAGCCCTAGCGTGCTGGTCATGAGCGTGCGTGAAGAGCACCGGGCGGCCTTGCGCGCGCTCGACGATGATCCGGCCGCCGTGCGCGCCTACCTCACGGCCCGCTCAGGGCTCCCCGGGCCTCGGGCGAACCTCGAGCTGATCGGTGCGTTCGCCGACGTCGCGCCGGCAGGCCTCGTGCTCTCCCTGGCCGACTCCCCCGACGAGTACCTGCGCTGCTGCGGGACGGTCGGCCTCGGCCGGCTCGTCGTCGACGTCCCCGCCCGTGCACGCACCGACCTGACCGACCTGCTGCGCGTCCGCGCGGCCGAGGGGTCGTGGCGCGTCCGCGAGGCCGTCGCGATGGCGCTGCAGCGCATCGGCGACGCCGAGCCCGCCACCCTCGTCGCGCTCGTGGCGTCCTGGGTCGACGACCAGGACCCGCTGGTTCGCCGAGCCGCGGTCGCCGGGATCTGCGAGCCGCGCCTCCTCCGAAGCCCCGACACCGCGGCCACCGCCCTGGACGCCTGCGCGGCCGCGACCGCCTCGATCCACGCGCTCCCGTCCGACGCCCGCCGCGACACCGGCGTCCGGACGCTGCGCCAGGCCCTCGGGTACTGCTGGAGCGTCGCCGTCGCGGGTGACCCGGCCTCAGGTCTGCCGCGCTTCGCCGCGCTGCGCGGCTCGGACGACCCGGACGTGGCCTGGGTCGTGCGCGAGAACGAGAAGAAGACCCGCCTTCGCCGCCTGCTCGACCCGCCCGACGTCCCGTCCGCGTGATCCGGGCGCCGCACGAGCGCGCCCGGGCGACGACGACGGTCGTACTCGCCGTCATGTCGGGTCCGACCACGGACGGATGCCGAGCTCGTCGCGCGACGGGCACTCTTGCGTGGAGCCGCGGCACCAGCCGCCGCGCAGGTCTCGGAGAAAGTGCAGGTCGTCCGTGTTCCACCAGGTCCCGGTCCTCCCGGTCGTCATCCCTCTCGCAGCGGCGGTGCTCGCGGGGTTGATGTGGTCACTGATCCGCAGCGGGCGCTTCTCCGTACCGCGAGCCGCGGTCGCCCTCGCGCTCTGCGTCTACGTCGCCGGGATCGTCGCGAACACGGTCTTCCCGGTCTTCCTGGACAAGCCCGTCAGCAGCGCCCCCTGGGGCAGCCATCTCGCCGTCGTGCCGTTCGTGGACTACGAGGTCGCCGATGCGGTCATGAACGTCCTGGTCTTCGTCCCCGTCGGCGTCCTCGTGCCGCTGCTCGCGCCCCGGGCCTCGTGGAGACGGGCCGTGGCGGCGGCAGCGGCCCTCAGCCTGACGATCGAGGTCACCCAGCTCGTGACGGCGCACCTGGTGGGTGGGGGGCACATCGCGGACGTGAACGACCTGATCTTCAACATCACCGGCGGGGCGGTCGGCTTCGCCCTGTTCTCGGCGCTCGTGAAGATCCCGTCCGTCAGCGCCGTCGTCGACCGGTTCCGCTGGCACGAGCTCACCGCGGTCCAGGAGCGGCACGACACCGTGACCTGAGCCGCCTAGGCCTTGGTCGCGTGGTCGTAGGCCGCGACCGCCCGCTCGAGGAACGTCACCACCGTGACCTGCTCCTCGGCGGTGAGGGACTCGGCGATCCTGCCGAGCTCCACGACGAGGGGCCCGACGTGCTCGAACGCATCCTCTTCCCAGTGCTCTGCCGGTGTCACGAGCACCTTGCGTCGGTCGCTGGGATGCGGTTGGCGACTCACGTGCCCGCCGTCCGCCAGGCGGTCGATGACCAGCGTCATCGCCGCCGTCGACGTGCTGAGCTCGCGAGCCAGCTCGGTCGGGGTCGCCGGACCTGCGCTGACGAGGTGGTCCATCACCGCGAGCCCGGCAGGGTCGACGTGCATCTGCCTGCCCAGGTACCGCTCGAACCGCTGCTGACGACGGGTGAGGTTCCTCAGCTGGTCACGGATCGGCCCCTGCGCTGGTGCCGCAGGCTGAGGATCGATGGGCTGGCTGGAAGTCATGGCGGGGACCCTGCTCCTGGATCGCTGAGGACGTGGCAATCAATGATGCGTGAGTTCCACGGGCGGGGGGCACGGCGACCGACCTTCCGGCGATCCCCACGCACCGGGCCTAGGGCCGCCGCCAGGACGGCCCCGGACGTGGAGTCACACCGTGACGCCCTGCTCGGCACCTGCGGCGGCATGGACACCGCCCGCGGCGGGGACGACGGTGCCGTGCTGCTCCTCCTCGGGTCGACCCTTCGTCGGCAGCAGGAAGGTGATGGCCAGGAACGCCACCAGCAGGCACGCCTGGCCGACGAGCGCGTGGTGGAAGCCGGCGGTGAAGTCGCCGGTCTTCGCCTGCGCGAAGAACACCGAGCCGAAGACCGCGACGCCGATGGAACCGCCGATGGCCTGCACCGCGGACAGCACGCCGGAGGCCGAGCCGATCTCGTCGTCGTCGACGGCCGCGAGGATGAAGCTGAACAGAGCGGCGATCACCATCCCTGCCCCGACACCGGACACGGCGATGCCCGGGGCGATGTCCCAGATCGAGAACGAGCCGGTGCTCACGCCGTCGAGCTCGAACCAGAGCAGCACCGCGCCGGCGAGCTGGATCACCGGCCCGACCTGAAGGACCTTGCGGCCGATCTTGTCGGCGAGGAACGCGCCGCTGATCGCGCCACCGATCGCCGTCCCCACCGCGAGCGGCAGGTTGCCCAGGCCGGCGTCCCCAGCGCTGAACTGCTGTCCGATCTGCAGGAACAGCGTGAGCACGAGCTGCGTGCCGACCAGCCCGGCGAAGAACAGGGCGATACCGCCGAGACCGACGGTGAAGGCGGGCTTTCGCAGCAGTGCCGGGGTGACCAGGGGCTCGCGGCCCGCAGCGGCGGTGCGGCGCTGCTGCAGCGCGAACAGGCCGAACCCGACGACGGACGCGGCCATGCTCATCCAGGTCCACAGCGGCCAGCCGTCCTCCTGCCCCTGGTTGAGCGGCAGCACGAGGAGGGCGCAGGACGCCATGACCAGGCCCGCGCCGACCACGTCGACCCGCACCGTGCGGTCCCCCTGCTTCTTCGGGACGAACCTGGCCGCGACGGCCAGGGCCGCGAGCCCGATGGGCAGGTTGATCAGGAACACCGCGCGCCACCCGAGGCCGAGGATGTCCCCCTCGATGAGGAAGCCGCCGAGGACCGGGCCGATGATGCCGCCCAGCCCGAGCACGGGACCGAAGATCGCGAAGACCTTGGTGAGCTCAGGTCCGGAGAAGTTCTCGCGCAGCAGCCCCAGTCCCTGCGGGAGCAGGATCGCCCCCGCAGCCCCCTGAAGCAGCCGGAAGACGATCAGCGCCTCGATGTTCGGCGCCAGCGCGCACAGCAGCGAGCTCAGCGTGAAGGCCGCGAGGCCGGTCAGGAACATCCGGCGGCGACCGTACCGGTCACCGAGCCTGCCGCCCAGGACCAGACCGGCCCCCAGCGTGAGGGCGTAGCCACCGATCACCCATTGCAGGCCGACGGAGCTCGCGCCGAGCGACTCCTCCAGCGCGGGGCCTGCGACGTTCACGATCGAGGCGTCCAGGAGGTCCATGACCTCCGCGACGATCATCACCACCAGGATCAGCCATCGCCATCGGTACGGGCCGCTGGTCGGGTCGGTGCTCATCTTGCCTCGCATTCTTGATTACCAATATTCTTAGCAAGAATGAGGCGATGTCTGTCGGGTGTCAAACCACACCCTGCACGGGGGTGCGGCCGCCGCTCGACGGAGACGCCCTGCACGCATGCCGGCGGAGGCCAGGCCTCGCCTGGTCGGAGGCGCGCGGGAGCGACCATCGTCACCGGGCGGAGCGACGCGCTCTAGCGGCCCCGGTACTCCACGCACTCGACGTCCGCGACCGTCGCGGTCGTCGTCCCGCGGCCCGTCGCGTACGGACCGACCCACACGCCCAGGAACCCGCCCGCCTCGGGCGAGCTGAGCCGCCCGCCGCGCACGGTCGCGACGGCGTGGAAGCCACGCAGCGTCCGGACCCCGAGCGCGTACTCCTGACCGGTGGCGTGCAGCACCACGTCCACGGGCCCCTCGGCCAGCCCCAGCGGCCCGAGCGCAACCCGCCCCACGACGACCTCCTCGCCGCCGAAGCGCTCGACCACGAGCACCTCGCGCCCGCCGGTCGCCTCTGCGGAGTCGTCAGCGGGGGCCGCCCGCGTCACGACCGCCGCGATCCACGCCTCCTCGGACTGACGCACCGCGAGCCCGGCCCACTCGTCGGGCCCGGCGGGGTCGACGTCGACGCGCACCGTGAGATCCATGTCCGCGTGCTGCTGGCGGCGGCCCAGGAAAGCGGGGGTCGCGACGTCGGACAGCGTCGCTGGCAGCAGCGGGAGCCGCAGGTGCCAGGGCCGCTCGGTCAGGGACCAGAAGCGCTCCCCGGTCCGTACCTGGTTCCACGCGAGGTCGACCTCGTCCGCCTCGTCGAACGTCTCGTGCACGACGACGGCACCCACCCCTGAAGGCTGGCCCACCACCTCAGCCGGTGAGCCGCTCCCCGGAAGCCGCGCTCCGACGTCGGGCAGGGGGAAGCTCCCCGCGACGTGGCCCACGCCCGGGGCGACCACTGGCCACCCGTCCTCCCAGACGACGGGGGCGAGGAACGTCTCGCGCCCCAGGTTGGGGAAGTAGCCGCCGTAGGGGCGGCTGCCGAGCAGGACCATCCACCACTCGCCGGCGGCGGTCTCCACGAGGTCCGCGTGCCCGACGCCGACCACGGGGAAGTCCCGGCCCAGGTGGCGGTGCGTGAGGATCGGGTTCGCGGGGTTGCCCGTGTACGGACCGGTGACGGTGTCGGCGCGCGCGACCGACACCGCGTGGCGGTGCTCGGTCCCGCCCTCGGAGGCCAGCAGGTAGTAGTGGTCGCCGACCCGGTACAGGTGCGGACCCTCGGCCCAGACCGCGCCGTGCAGCGCGCCGCGCCACAGGACGTGCTCGGGGCCGACGAGCGCGCCCGCGGCGAGGTCGAGCTCGCGCAGCCACACCTCGGTCTGGCCCTCCCACTCCCCCGGGTCGGCGAGGCGCGTCGCGGTGAGCCACACGCGCCCGGTCGAGTCGTCGACGAAGAGCGACGGGTCGATCCCCTCGCCCTCGAGCCACACGGGGTCGGACCACGGCCCGGCGGGGTCGGTCGCGGTCACGAGGAGGTGCCCACCCTGCCCCTGGGTGTGGACGAGCGTCGTGACGACGTAGAAGGTCCCGTCGTGGTGCCGGATCGTCGCGGCGTACAGCCCGCCCGAGGACGGCACGGTCGACAGGTCCACCTGGTCGGTGCGGTGGATCGCGTGGCCCACATGCGTCCACGTCACGAGGTCGTGGCTGTGGAAGACCGGCAGGCCCGGGAAGTACTCGAACGTCGAGGTGACGAGGTAGTAGTCGTCGGGCGCACCGCCCGAGCCGGGGACCCGGCAGACGCTCGGGTCGGGGTGCGTCCCGGGCAGGACGGGGTTCGTGAACGTGGACCCGGCGGGCATGGCCCCGGCCGCCGGACCCGAGGCCGGCACGGGGGTCAGCCGCCTGACCGGCCTCGGGTCCGTCATCTCAGGCCTCGTCCACCACGAGCGGCGCGTGCAGCTCGCGCGTGTGGTCGACCACGCGCACGTCGCCCACGAGCGACACGGGGGCCACGAGCCGCACGTCGGCGCTCGACGCCCCGAACCGCAGCTCGATCGCGCCGGGCTCGACGATCCGGCGCCCGTCACGGCCCGTGAAGGACAGGACGTCGGCGGGCACGGTCGCGCTCACGCGCGCCGAGGCGCCCGCGGCGAGCGGCACGCGCACGTACCCGACGAGCCGCTGCACGGGCCGCACGACCGACGCCACGGGGTCGTGCGCATAGAGCTGCACGACCTCGACGCCGTCGCGCCCGCCCGTGTTCCGCACGACGAACGACGCCTCGAAGGCCCCGTCGGTCGCGGCCTCGGCCGCGCTCACCACGAGGTCCGACCAGTCGAAGCTCGTGTACGTGAGCCCGTGGCCGAACGCGAAGGCCGCGGTCGGGTCGATGTTCGACACGTCGGTCGCCTGCGCGAGCGTCGCGGCCAGGTAGGACGTGGGCTGGGCGCCCTCGGTCCCGGGCACGCTCACGGGCAGCCGGCCCGACGGCGCCACGCGCCCCGACAGGACGCCCGCGACCGCGGGGGTCCCCTCCTCGCCCGCGAAGAACGCCTGGACGATCGCCGCGGCACCGGGCTCACCGGGCGCGGGGGTCGCGGCCGCGCCGAGCGCGTAGGGCCGACCCGAGAGGATCGTCGCGATCACCGGACGGCCCGTCGCGAGGAGCGCGTCGAGCAGGTCCTGCTGGGCGCCGGGCAGGCGCAGCGACTCGGCGTCGCAACCCTCGCCGCTCGTGCCGCGGCCGAACAGCCCGGCCCGGTCGCCCAGGGCGACCACGACGACGTCGGCCTGGCGGGCTAGCTCGACCGCCGCGGCGATGCCCGCGGCGTCGGCCGCCGCGACCTCGGCCGTGCTCACGGCCCCGGTCGAGGACGGGTCGCTCGTGCCGTCGAGCGTGATCGCGGGCAGCACGTCGACCGTGACGCCCGGCAGCTCGGCGCGCAGGGACTCGGCGAGCGTGGGCAGCGCGAGCCCGAGCGGGATCTCGGGGTGGGCCAGGCCCACGTGGGCGGGGAACGAGTAGCAGCCGAGCACGGCCATGGGGTCCTCGGCCGTGGGACCCACGAGCGCGATCCGGCGCACGTCCGCACCGAGCGGCAGCACGCCGTCGTTCGCGAGCAGGACCACGGCCTGCTCGGCGACCTCGCGGGCCAGCACGCGGTTGGCAGGGCCGTCCAGGTCGACGGTCCCTCGCAGGGCGGCAGCCGGGTCGTCGGAGCCGGCCGCCACCCCGGCGAGCACGTCCGCGGGCACGTCGCGCAGCACCGCGGGGACGGGGTCCCAGTCGGCATCGAGCAGGCCGAGCTCGACCTTCTGGCGCAGCACGCGCTCCAGGGCGCGGTCCACGAGCGCGACGTCGACCTCGCCGGCCTCGAGGGCCGCGACGAGCGGCTCGCCGAACGTCTTGACGGTCGGCAGCTCGACGTCGACCCCGGCCGCGAGCGCCGCCGCGGCGGCCTCGGCCCAGTCGCCGGCCACGCCGTGCATGATCTTGAGGAACGCGATCCCGAAGTAGTCGGCGACCACGGTCCCGTCGAAGCCCCACTCCTCGCGCAGCAGCCCCGTGAGGAGCTCGCGGTCGGCGGCCGAGGGGATGCCGTCGGTGTCGGTGTAGGCGTGCATGACCGAGCGCACGCCGCCCTCGCGGACGGCCATCTCGAACGGCGGCAGGATCACGTCGGCGCGCTCGCGCGCCCCCATCGAGACGGGCGCGTGGTTGCGCCCGCCGCGCGAGGCCGAGTACCCCGCGAAGTGCTTGAGCGTCGCGACGATCCCGGCGGACTCCAGGCCTTGCACGTAGGCCGTGGCAACGGTCCCGACGAGGTACGGGTCCTCGCCGATGGTCTCCTCCACGCGGCCCCAGCGGGCGTCGCGCACGACGTCGAGCACGGGGGCCAGGCCCTGGTGCACGCCGACCGAGCGCATGTCCTGCCCGATCCGCTCCGCCATGCGGCGCACGAGCGCGGGGTCGAACGACGCGCCCCACGACAGCGGCACGGGGTAGGCCGTCGCGCCCCACGCGGCGAAGCCCGCGAGGCACTCCTCGTGCGCCACGGCAGGGATACCGAAGCGGTTCGCCGAGCGCACGCGCTCCTGCGTCCGCAGCAGGGACAGCGCGCCCAGGGCCGGGTCGACCGGGTTGGTCCCGAAGGGCCGGGTGAGCTGCCCCAGCCCGTCGGGCAGGATCGCGTCGAGGTCGACGCCGTCCTCCATGTCGTGCTGGTGGGGGGCGACCTCGCCGCCCTCGGCCGACGCGCCGACCCACACCCCGAAGAGCTGGGCGACCTTCTCGCGCAGCGTCATCTCGGCCATGAGCGCCTTGACGCGGGTCGCGGTGTCGACCGACGGGTCGGACCACACGGGCAGGTCGGTCTGGTTCGTCTGAAGAGTCATGGTGGAGCTACTTTCCGCCGACGCCCATGAGGCCCTGGACCAGGGCTCGCCGGGCGAACAGGTACACGAGCAGGATCGGGATCATCGACATGACGACCGCCGCGAGGAGGCCGGGGATGTTGACGCCGTACTGCGTCTGGAAGTTGAAGAGGCCGAGCGTGATGACCTTGGTCGACTCGGACTGCGTGAGGATCAGGGGGAACAGGAACCCGTTCCACGCCTGCAGGGCCGAGTAGACGATGATCGTCGCGACGCCGCCCTTGGACAGCGGCAGCACGAGCTGCATGAACACGCGCTTGGGCGATGCGCCGTCGAGGGCCATGGCCTCGTAGAGCTCGTTGGTGATGTCGCGCATCGAGCCGCTGAGGATGATCGTGCAGATCGGCAGGCAGAACGCCGCGGTCGGCAGGATCACGCCGATGAGGTTGTCGTACAGGCCCACGACCGAGATGACGTAGAAGATCGGGACGATCACGGCGCTCGCGGGGACCGCGAGGCCCAGGAGGAACATCCGGAAGATGCCCGTGGTGGCGCGCGAGCGGTTGCGCACGATCGCGTACGACAGCGGCGGCACGAGCAGCACCACGATCCCGACCACGGCGACCGTCACGACGAGCGTGTTGAGGAAGTAGCGGCCGAAGCCCTGGTCGAACGCGTTGGTGAAGTTGTCGAGCGTGAACGTGGTCGGTAGGGACAGGGGGCCACCCTGGGCGTACCCGGCCTGGGTCTGGAACGACGCGGTGACGAGCACGTAGAGGGGGATCGCGACGATCAGCAGCCAGATCGTGACCGCGACGCCCGCGCCCCAGTTGGGCCGGTTGCGGCTGCCCTTTCCTGCCCGACGGCGCAGAGGGACGCCCGCGCTCGTCGTGCCCGGGCGGGACGCACCACCCGAGCCGGGTGACGTCGTCGGGCCGGAGACCTGCTCCGCGGGGGTGACGCTCAGGTCGTTGCTCATCACACGCCCTCCAGCTCGCTGCGCATCTTGTCGTACCCGGACAGGCGGACCATGACCAGCGAGATCGCGGTCGCCGCGACGACCAGGACCACGGCGATCGCCGAGGCGAGACCGAAGTCGAAGCCGCGGAACGCCTTCTGGTACATGTAGAAGGCCGTGATGGTCGTGTCCGTGCCGGGCCCGCCGTTGGTCAGGATGAGGACCGTGTCGAACGTCGTCAGACCACCGACGACCATGAGGATGACCGACGTGATCATGGTGTTGCGCAGCTGCGGGAGCGTGATCGCGAAGAACGAGCGCACACGCCCGGCGCCGTCGATCTCGGCCGCCTCGTAGAGCATGGGCGGCACGGCCTTCGCGGCGCCCTGGTAGATCAGGGCGTGCAGCGGCGTGAACTGCCACAGGCTCACGAACACCAGGACCGCGATCGCGGTCGACTGGTTGCCGAACAGGTTGCCGTCGCCGAACAGCCACTCCATCTGGGCCGGGACGCCGAAGTTCGGGTCGAGCACCGCGCGCCACAGGACCGACACCGCGGCCGCGGACAGCAGGAGCGGCACGAAGAAGATCGCCGAGAGCACCGCACGGTTCCACTGGTGGCCCGCGGCCCACACGCCCAGCAGCATCGCGACCGGGGTCTGGGTCGCGACGCCGAGCGCCGTCAGCACGAGCGAGAGCCCGATGCTCTTGAGCATCACGGGATCGTCGAGGAGACGGGACCAGTTCTCGGTCCCGACGAACTCGGGGCTGCCCAGGCCGCTCCACTGCGTGAACGACAGCACGAGCACGAGGACCATGGGCAGGAGGGCGAAGAGCCCGAAGAACAGGGCGGCGGGCAGTGCCCAGACCACGCCCGGGCGACCGACCTGGAGGTCGGCGGCGCCCGGGCGCGTGCGCCCCTGGGGTGCGCGGGTGGTCATGACGATCTCCGTCCGGGGGACCGGGTCAGCGCGAGGCCGGCAGGGACTTCATCGCAGCGATGAAGCCGTCGGCGTCGATCTGGCCGCTGAAGAACTGCTGGACCGCGATCTTGAGCGGGGTGCCGGCAGCCGGGGGGAACGCCTGGTCCCAGGACATCTGGAAGTGCGGCGCGTTCTTCACGAGGTCGAACTGGAAGGCGGCGTACTCGGGGCTCGCGGCCTGGTCCAGGAACTGCTCGGTGTTGGTCGTGGTCGGCAGGTTGCCGATCGCGAGCTGCGCCTCGACGAACTCGTCCGAGTACATGAGCTTCAGGAAGTCACGCACGGCGTCCGGGTAGCGGGTCGTGGCGAGCACCGAGTAGAAGTTGTTGGTGTTGCCCGTGATGTTGGCCGCGTCGCCCTTGCCGCCGTCGATCGCGGGGAAGGCGGTGTAGCCGAGGTTGGCGTCGGTCCACTCGGGGTCGACGTCGTAGTGCGTCGAGTAGTTCCACGAGCCCATGAGCTCGAACGCGGCCTTGCCCGTGCGCAGGAGCGCGGGCGAGCCGCCGTCGGTGAACTTCACGGAGTCGAAGTTGGTGCCGAACGCGCCCGCGTCGATGAGCTCGGACAGCTTGTCGAGCGCCTCGTGGCTCTCTGCCGAGTCCCACACGTCGGTCTCGCCCGCGAGGGCCTTCTCGAAGAGCTCGGGTCCCGCGACGCGGTCGAACGCGTACTGGTACCACATGAGGGTCGGCCACTGGTCGGCGCCGCCGAGGGCGATCGGGGTGACGCCCTTGGCCTGGAGGGTCTCGACCGCGGCGAGGAGCTCGTCCCAGGTCTGGGGGGCCTCGATGCCCGCGTCTGCGAGGACCTGCTTGTTGTGGAACAGCATGACGGGCTGCGTGCCGCGCATGGGGATGCCGTAGGACTTCCCGTCGATCACGGCCGAGTTGAACACCGCGGGCAGGAACGCGTCCTTGAGCTGGGGGTCCTCGGCGATGAAGTCGTCGAGGGGCAGCAGCAGGTCGGCGTCGACGAAGGGCTCGATCGAGCCGCCGCCCCAGTTGAAGAAGACGTCCGGCGCCGCGTTGGTGTCGATGATCGTCTGGAGCTTCTGCTGGTAGTCGGCGCCGGGGATGGTGTCGAGGACGACCTTGACGTCCGAGGTCTTGTTGAAGGTGTCGACCATCTGCTGCTCGACCTTGTTGGTCGCGTCCCCGTAGACCATCACGTGGATCTCGTTCTCGGGGCGGCTCGACCCACCGGAGTCCCCGCTCGCGCACGCTGCGAGCGGGAGGACCAGCGCCGACGCCACGGCGGCGGCCGTGAGCGACTTCCGCGTTCTTGTGTTCATCATCGAACCCTTTCGAAAGTTTCGGCGTCTGCGCCGAAAGTACTCGGTTGCCCTGGACTCTAAGACGCGAACTGCTCGCGGTCAACACCGAGTCTGAACCGTTATCTGCTGCGAGAAGCCTGAGAACTGCCCGCCGAGACCTCGGAGTTCACCCGTCGAAACTTTCTGTGCGAGGCGCTACGCTGACCGGCATGACCGACGACGTTCTTCCCGGCCGGGTCACCCTCGCCGCCGTGGCGGCCGAGGCCCAGGTGTCCCTCTCGACCGTGTCCAAGGTGCTCAACGGGCGCACCGACGTGTCCGCGGGGACCCGCGACCGGGTCGAGGCGCTGCTCGTCCAGCACGGCTACCGGCGCCGCAAGAGCCCCACCGCCTCGGCCCCCCTCATCGAGATCGTGTTCCACGAGCTCGAGAGCATCTGGGCCATGGAGCTCATCCGCGGCGTCGAGGACGTCGCGCGCGAGCACGGGGCGAGCGTCGTGCTGACCGAGTCGGGCACCCGGCACGCCCCCGGGCCCGAGTGGATCGAGGGCGTCCTCGCCCGCCGGCCGCTCGGCGTCGTGCTCGTCTTCTCGACGTTGCCCGCGGCCGTCAAGGAACAGCTCCGCTCACGTGCCATCCCGTTCGCGGTCATCGACCCCGCAGGGGACCCCGAGCCCGACGTCCCGTCGGTCGGCTCCGCGAACTGGCAGGGCGGGCTCATGGCCACGCGGCACCTCATCGAGCTCGGCCACCGCCGCATCGGCGTCATCACGGGCCCCGAGGACATGATGTGCTCGCTCGCGCGCCTCGACGGCTACCGGTCGGCGCTCGGCACGGCCGGGATTGCGGCCGACCCCGACCTCGTGCGGTTCGGCGACTTCCACCCCCAGGGCGGAACGGACCGCGCCGAGGAGCTCCTGAGCCTGCCCGAGCCGCCCACCGCGATCTTCGCGGGCTCGGACCTCCAGGCCCTCGGCGTCCTCGAGGCCGCACGCCGCCACGGGCTGCGCGTCCCCGAGGACCTCTCGATCGTCGGGTACGACGACGTCCCCGTGGCCCGCTGGTCCAGCCCCGCCCTCACCACGGTCCACCAGCCGCTCCAGGAGATGGGCCAGGAGGCCGCGCGACTCGTCCTCAAGGCCCGCGACGGCGACGTGACGAACACGCGCATGGACCTCGCGACGAGCCTCGTGGTGCGCGGGAGCACGGCGGCTCGCTAGCACCGGGGATACCTCAGGCCGGTACGCCCCGCCACCGGGGGCCACGTGACTCTCTTCACGCGCATCTCGCGTCACGCGGGACCCGCAACCGTGTCTACCGTGGTGAACGCACAACCCCGGAGGTACGAACCATGAGCACCCAGCACGCCACCGAGCCCGCCCCCGTCACGGCCGGG
Source organism: Oerskovia sp. PE-21s (assembly GCF_056158145.1). Lineage (NCBI taxonomy): Bacteria > Bacillati > Actinomycetota > Actinomycetes > Micrococcales > Cellulomonadaceae > Oerskovia > Oerskovia sp. PE-21s. The sequence continues at coordinate 122,065 of NZ_JBUXJM010000004.1, read as the reverse complement.
CTCTCGCGCCGCGAGATCCACCACGCCCAGACCGCCTCCCCTGCCCCGAGCCTCTGGCAGCGCCTGCACACCTCCCCCACCCACCCGGTCGCGCTCACGGTCTCGACCGTCGCGGTCGGCGTCCTCGCGGGCATCGGCGCGGGCGCGCTCCTCAACCTCTGACGACGTCGCCCTCCCGCTGAGTGCGGAGCAGTCGTCGTCGATCCGCCGCCGCGACGACAGCTTCTCCGCACTCGACGGCGCGGCGGCGAGGTGCGGCGTCAGGCCTCCGCGCGCGGCACCGCGCCACGCCGGGCAGACTCGAAGAAGTGAGCCCCGCACCCCGCATCCCCCGCCCGGACCGCCGGCCGGGCGCTGCGCTGGGCTGGGCGGTCGCCGCCGGGGTCGGGGCGCTCGCGTTCCTCGTGCGGTGGCACCTCGTCGGCGGGACGGTCGGCCTCCGCGGATATCACGGGTACGACGACGGCGTGTACTTCTCGTCGGCCGTGTCGTTCGTGCACGGCCTCCTGCCCTATCGCGACTTCCTGCTCCTGCACCCGCCCGGCTCGATGCTCGCCCTGACGCCCTTCGCGGCGCTCACCGCGTGGACGAGCGACAGCGACGCCCTGGTCGCCGCGCGCGTGGGCTTCCTGCTGGTCGGCGCCGCGAACGCTGTCCTCGTGACGCGGGTCGCGCGGCGGTGGGGCACGACCGCGATGGTCGTGGGCGGCGTCCTGTACGCCGTGTCGTACGCCGCGGCGTGGGCAGAGCGCATCACGCTGCTCGAGCCGCTGGGGTCGCTGTGCCTGCTGGGCGGGGTCGTCCTGGTGCTGCGCGGCCTCGATGCGGACCGGCCCCCCGCGACCGGCCCCGGGGTGCGCTGGCTGTGGGCGGGCGGCGCGGTCCTGGGGCTCGGCGTGACGGTCAAGATCTGGGGCGTCGTGCCGCTCGCGGTCGTGGTCGGCTGGTTGCTCGTGACCGCGGGGTGGAAGGTCGCGGCGCGGGCGGCCGCAGGGGCCCTCGCGGCGGTCGCGGTCGTGGTCGCGCCGTTCGCGCTGGCCGCGGGCGGGGACATGTTCCACATGGTGGTGCTCGACCAGCTCGGGCGACCGCGCGAGAACGACACGGGCGTCCTCCAGCGGCTCACGTGGATCGCGGGCACGGGCGACGCGCAGTGGGTACAGACCCCGACGGCGCAGCTCGCCCTGGTCTGGGCGGTGCTGGGCGCCGTGGTCGTCGCGGCGGTCGCCGCCTGGGTCGGGCGGCGCGGTCGCCTGTGGGTCGTGCTGCTCGTCGTGCAGGCCGTGGTGCTCGTGGCGTCGCCGTCGGCGTACCAGCAGTACGCGGCCTTCGTCGTCCCGGCGCTGGTCCTCGTCGTGGCCGCAGCGGTCACGCTCGTGCCGGTGCGCTGGCGGGAGCCGGTCGCGGCGCTCGCGTGCCTGGGCTTCACCCTCGGGGCCGGGGTGACGGCGACGCAGCGCGTCGTGCCGTTCCCGGCCGCCGAGGTGCGTTCCCACCTGCCGGTCGACGGGTGCGTCCGCGCCGACTCCCCCGCGCTGCTCGCGCTGACCGACGTCCTGAGCCGTGACCTGGCCCGCGGCTGCGAGCTGCCCGTCGACCTGTCGGGGTACGCGTACGACGTCGGGTCGAAGGACTCCGCGGGGAACCCCGTACCACGCGCCCGGAACGCCGCGTGGCAGCGCGAGGCGTTGCGCTACCTGACGTCGGGGTCGGCGACGCTCCTGGTGCGTTCGGTCGGGAACGGCTTCGACGAGGCGACGACGCGAACCCTCGACGAGACGACCACGACGGTCCTGGACCTGCGCGGCGTGCGGGTGCTGGTCCCGGGCGGCGAGCCGTAGGGCGACCAGGACCTCAGACCGCTCCTCCCGGCGCCCTCCACTCGATCGTGTGGAGGGCGTCGCTGCGTGGTCGCCGGACGCTGCCGTTCTCGCCGAGCGCGCGGATCCAGGCGTCGTCCCCGTAGAACGCGGGCATCCCGTACGGCAGGTCGCCGCGCGGGATCGGTGCGTAGTCGCTCTCCGCGAAGGTCGCGCCGTAGGTCGGGACGGTCGGGTCGCCGTCGGGGTCCGGGGTCACGACGCCCCGCAGGGCGGCGACCGCGTCGCGCCACGCGTCGAGCAGCGCCTCGGGGTCGCGGCTCGAGGGGTGCGGGACCTTGCGCACGGGGACGTCCGGGGCGCCCTCCCAGCGCGCCAGCGCGTCGCGCGCCTGGGCCCCGAACGCGACGACCGCCTGGAGCCCTGGCCCCGTGACGGCGTCGAACAGCTCGTTGCGCCAGCGCGTGTGCTCGGGCGCGCGCAGGATCTCGCGCGCGGCCTCGTCCGCGCGTGAGGGCAGCGTCGCGTACGCGTAGGCGTTGAGGCACACGTAGCTGCGCGTCAGCCCGAGCTTGGTGAGGAAGCCCTGGACGCGCTGGCCCGCGTTGCCCACCAGCGAGCGGCCCGCGATGCGCTCGGTCGGCCCGGGGTCGGACGCGATGACGAGCAGGCGCGCGGACCCGTCGAGGCGACCCCGGTAGAACACCGGCCCCCAGTCGTGCCAGAACAGCGCGGCGTGCTCGCCGTAGCCCGGGAGCCGCTCGAAGATCTCGGCGACCTGGGGCGGTGGTCCGGGGTCGTGGTCGGTGCTCATGTCTCCTCCTGTCGTCCCCGCTCAACCGCTGCGGAGCAGCCCCAGGCAGAACGCCTGGAGGTCGACGTTGCCCCGCAGCAGGTCGTCGCGGGTCATGTCGTACGGGACGCCCGCGATGCCGAGGTCCTCGACCGGGATGCCGTCGCCCCGGCCCGAGCGGATGGTCCGCCGCACCGCGACGGTCAGCGACGTCCCGGCGGGCATGGGCGGCAGCGCGCGCTCGGTGCCCGTGAGCGCGTCGCGCACCTGGGACAGCGTCCACACGTTGGCCCCGCCGCCCCCGGTGGCCTGCCCGACGGCGACGAGGGGCCCCACGTCGTTGTCGACCCACCCGGCCGCGAACAGGTCGCCCGACGAGTACGTGTTCGGGTCGACGACCGCGACGGCGGGTCCGGGGTAGGCCCGTCCGCGGTCGTTGCACCAGGCGGGGTCGGTCAGCGGCAGGGGCTGCGCGTACTGCTCGCCTGTCGACACGGCGTCCTGGAGCGAGCCGTTCCACGCCTCGAGCTCGAGCCGGTTGAACGGGCTGGCGGCCATGAGCCGGGTGAGGGGTGTGGCGACGAGGCTGAAGCGCGTGGGGACGACCGGGTGGTCCGTGAAGAGCTGCAGCGCGCGCTCGGCGGCCCAGACGAGCCCGCCGGGGTTGCCGCGCAGGTCCACGACGACCCCGCCCGTGGGCAGCAGCCCCAGGAGCCGGGTCATCTCGTCGAGATAGGCGGTGTCGTCGCCCACGTCGAAGGACCACAGGCGCAGCAGGCCGTGGTCGGCGTCGAGCGCCCGCGCGGCGAGGACGTCCTGGAGCGGGGTGGGGATCCAGTCACCGCCCGACGGCGCCGCTCTCCCTGCGCGGGCGACGCTCGCTCGCGTCGCGCTCGCCGGGGGGAGGGGCGGCGGTGGTGGCGCGGCAGGCTCGGCCTCGTCCTCGGTGGCCCACAGCTCGGGGACGAACGTGAGCTTCTTGGCCCGGCGCACGGCGTCCGCGGCCGGGTCTACCGCGACCTTGAGCGCGGCCCGCGTAGCCCGGCCCACGGCCGTCTCGGCCCGCCCGGGAGCGACGACCGTCCAGTCGAAGCGCGTCTCCCGGCTCGCCCCGCGGCGCGTCCGGTACTCGACGACCACCCAGTGCTCGTCGGGCGGCGGGCCGTAGTCGAGCGCGCGGAACGTGAGCGACTCGAGCGCCCGCGAGCGCCGCGCGTCGGGCCGTCCGCCGGTCTCGCGGTCGGCGTGGACCTCGACCGCGCGGGCGATGGGCACGCCGTTCCACGCGAGGACCTCGACGCCCGGGGCGAAGGACCTGTCCGTGGTGGCGCGGGGCCCCACCTTGGTCACGAGGAAGTGCGGCTCGTGCTCTGGCCCGTAGGCCTCGACCAGGAACGGCAGGGTCGCGACCTGCCCCCGCGCGGCGACGGGCCCGACATAGCGGGTGTGCGCGTCGCGCAGCCCCGTGAGGACGCCCGTGAGGGCGAGGTGGAACTCGGCGTCGGTCAGGTCGACGGCGCGACGGCGCAGCAGCACGAGCCCCTGTACGGGGTCGCTCGCGTAGGCCGCGCGCTTGGCCGGCAGGTGGGCGTAGAGGCCGCCCAGGACCGTGACGAACGTGTCGACGACCTGGAGCCGCTCGCCGCCGTCGAGGTGCGCGGCCGAGGGGACGTCGGCGAGGGTGGTGCCCGTGGCGGCCTCGGCGAGCAGGCGCCGCACGCGGGCGTCGCGCGGGTCGGTGCTCGTGCTCCCGGTCATCGTGCTCCCTCCCCCGGGTCGGCAGGATCGCTGCGGTGCGACCTCAGTAGTAGGCGCGCAGGCCGTCGAGCACGCCCGCGTGGAAGCCGCGCCCGACGACCTGCGCGAGCCAGGCGTCGTCGGGCGTCAGGGACTCGAGCGGCGGGACGGTGATCGACCCGAGGTCGCGCGGGAGCCCGCCGACCGGGCCGACGCCCGTGGGCATGTCGAGCGCGAGGCGCAGCGGCGCGCCCGCGTCGCCGAGGCTCCCTGCCCACGCCGCGGCCCGCGCCTGGGCCGCGGTGATCTCGGCCTGCGGGTCGGCGCGGACCTCTTCGAGGCGGTCGACGACGTCGGACCACGCCCAGGGCGTCGTCCCGTCGTCGGGGTGCGTGAGGCTCAGGCGCACGTCGCGCGAGCCGACCGTGAGGGGCGTGAGATCGGGCGCCCCCGCCGCGGCCGTGAGCGCGGGCGTCCCGTAGCGTGCGACGCCGTCGATCACGACGAGGTCCACGTCCTCCTCGGTCGCGGCGACGACGGCCCGGAACGGGTCGGCGCCACGCTCGGCGCGCAGCACGAGGACGTCCGCGAGCGCCCCGGGCTGCAGCCGCCCGGTCTGCCGACCCCAGCCGCGCGCGAGGACGTCGCCGGGCACGCAGGTCACCATGCGCACGAGGTCCTCGTCGCTGAGGTTCCACCCGGCGTGGTCGGCGGCGAGGCGCGCGGCCTTGAGCTCGCCCAGGACGTTCTTGCTGCCCGACGGCGCCCAGTCGGCCCCGAGGCACACCGCGATTCCGGCGTCCCTCGCCGCAGGGACGTCGGTCGTGACGCCGTAGAGCCACAGGTTGGAGAAGGGGGACCAGACCACGGCCCCCGGGTCGGTCCACCGGGCGAAGCCGGCCGCGTCGACCGCGGTCGCGTGGACCGCGACGAACCGGGGCTGGAGACAGCCGGCCGACTCCGCGTCGGTGTACTCGCGGGCGACGAGGCTGCCGGGCTGACCCTCGGCGCAGTGGTAGACGAACAGCGAGCCGGCGCGCATGCGGTTGGCGCGGTCGGCGAGGTCGGCGGGCTTGGCCGTGAGGACCGACGCGAGGACCTTGTTGCGGTCCCCGGTCCCGAAGCTCTCGTCGTCGATCTCGCGCACGAGCCACCCGTCGCGGGGGCGGTTCATGGGCGGGGAACCCTGGACCGAGGTCGTGCCGCCCACGAGGGCCTTGGTCTCGACGTACGCGAGGAGCTCGTGCGGGCTCGCGGTGATGAACGCGTACGCGGGCCACGTGGTGCTCGCGGCGTAGGTCGTGGCGCGGGGCCACGAGTCGTGGTGCGCGAACGGGACGGCCTGGGACGGCTCGGTCCACAGGGGCAGCGTGTCGTAGGCCAGGTGGTTGTGGAGGTCGATCAGGCCGGGCAGGACGAGCGAGGTGCCGACGTCGACGACCGGGCAGCCGTCGAATCGTGCGGGGCCGGGCCGGGTGCTGCGGGTGACGTCGGCGACGCGGCCGTCGTCGTCGATCCACACGCGGCCCGTGAAGACCGCGGACTCGGACGGCGCGACCGACCGGTCGTCCGACAGTGCCATGACGCGTCCACGGATCGCCCACATGAGATCCCCCCGGTCGAGCGACGGGCGTACCTGTTCTCGACGCTAGACCCGCCGCGCCGGGTCGGCGACGGAGCGGGAGGGTGATTTCCCTGGCCGCCCAGAAGAACGGGACGGAAAAGGGTGGGCCCTGCCGCATCCATCTGTACTAGTGTCCAACTTGAACACGCGTACAAATTGACCGACGGACACCGGAGGAGCCGCACGTGCGACCACTGACCCGGCAGGAGACCCGCCACGCCTTCAGGAACACGACCACGCAGGAGACGAAGGTCCTGCGGCTCCCCGCCACGTTCGACTCGCTCGACTGGTCCCGCCTCGACTACCTCGGCTGGCGCGACCCCCGGTCACCCCTGCGCGCGTACCTCGTCGCCCTCGTCGACGAGGTGCCCCACGGCGTCATGCTCCGCCAGTCGGCGACCCGCAACGAGCTCGCGAGCCGCGCCGTGATGTGCGTGCTGTGCCGCTTCACGCGTCGTTTCAACGAGGTCGCCCTGTTCTCGGCCGCCCGCGCAGGGGCGGACAAGCGAGCACGCCTCGACACCCTCGGCATCTACGTGTGCGTCGACCTCGACTGCCACACGAACGTGCACAGCACCCCGCTCCCGGGCCCCCTCGACCCGCCGGCCGCGCAGATCGTCGCGTCCCGTCGCGACGGGCTGCGCGCCCGGACCAGCGCGTTCGTGCGCTCCGTCGTGATGCAATAGGCCGCTGCCGACACCGAGGAGACCACCATGGGGAGCTATCTCGCACGAGACGCGCGCCGCCGGACCATCCTGGACTCGGCCGTGGTCGTCCTGGGACGCGACGGCATCGCCGCCGTGACCGCCCGATCGGTGGCGGCCGAGCTCGGCGGCTCCCAGGGGCAGATCCACCACCACTTCGGGTCGACGACCCAGCTCGTCGCCGAGGCCTGGCTCCTGTACACCCGGACCGAGGTCGAGCAGTTCGAGGTCGAGACGGCGAGCCTCGACCCGCAGGAGGCGGTCGGCCACTTCTTCGAGGGCCTGCGCGGCGGGCAGGACAGCGGCGCCCTCGCTCTCTGGGCCGAGGCCGGCTCGTACGCGCGGTTCGCCCAGGAGTTCGCCCCCGCGTACCTGGCGTCGCTCCAGCAGGTCTGCACCGTCCTCGAACGGCTCCTCGACCGGGCCCGTCCCGACGACGGCAACCGGGACGCCGCCCTGTGCCTGCTCATGGTCGGGATCGGTCTGGCCGGGCTGACCGCGATCGCACCGGCCGACGAGACCGGCATCGCCCCGGGGCAGGTCGTCGGGTCAGCGATCGCACAGGAGTTCGCCCGCCTCCGCACGCCACCCCACGCCTAGCGGCCTCCTCTCACGGTGCCGGCGCGGAAGACCTTCCGGTCCCGCCGCCGCCGTGCCAGCCTGGAGGGACAGCCCCGGGGCGCGGTGCTCCCTACCGCGAGCGCACAGCCGCCCGGGAAGGAGACCTGCCATGAGCTGGATCCGCGAGGCCGACGAGAGCGAGCCCAGCGGCGCCGTCGCGGCAGCGTTCGCGAAGGACCAGGAGTCGCTGGGGTACGTCGCGAACCTCACGCGGCTCCTCGCGAACCGGCCCGCGGTGCTCGACGCGTGGATCGGGCTCAACGGCGCGATCAAGGCGTCCATGTCGCCGCGCCGGTACGAGCTCGCGACCCTCGCGGCGGCGCTGCGGCTCCGGTCGACTTACTGCGCGCTCGCGCACGGCGCGGTCCTCGCCGACCACCACGTCGGTGCCGACGCCGTGCGCGACGTCGCCGAGGGGCACGACACCGTCCAGCTCTCCCCGATCGACCGCGCCGTCATGGACCTCGCGGACAAGGTCGCCGCCGGGGCCGCCGACATGTCCGAGCCCGACCTCACCGAGCTGCGCGACCTCGGGCTCGACGACGGCGAGATCCTCGACGTGATCCTGGCTGCGTCTGCGCGCTGCTTCTTCAGCTCGGTCCTCGACGCGACCGGGACGCAGGCCGACGCGGTGTTCGCCGACCTCGACCCGGCGATGCGCGACGCCCTGACCGTGGGCCGGCCGATCGCGACCCCGGACCCCGTGGGCCGACACCTCGCCGGCTGACGCCCGGCCCCCCCGGGAACCGTCCTAGGGTCGAAGCATGAGGTCGTCCCGTCGAGGCGCCACGAGCGCCGCCCTGCTCACCACCGTCCTGCTGCTCGCCGCGTGCTCCCCGGGAGGCGGGACGCCCTCCCCGACGAGCGCTCCGCCGTCGGGCACGCCCACCCCCACCGCGACCGGGACGCCCACGCCGACCCCCGCACCCGACCCGACCACCGACGCCCCGGACCCCCTCGCCGGGTGGAGCCTGGAGCAGAAGGTGGGCCAGCTCCTCATGGTCGGGGTGAACGTGGGGAAGATCGACCAGGCGAGCTACGACGCGGTGCACCAGCACCACGTCGGCAACGTGTTCCTCGCGGGGCGCACCCAGGCCGGGTCGGTGCGCGTCAAGAACCTCGTCGACTCGTTCACTGCCCTCGTGTCCGACGAGACGACCCACGGGACGCCGATGTTCGTCTCGACCGACCAGGAGGGCGGCAGGGTCCAGGTGCTCCGCGGGCCGGGCTTCTCCGACCTGCCGAGCGCCATGGAGCAGTCCACGCTGGCCCCTGCGGAGCTCCGGAGCCAGGCCACCACGTGGGGCAAGGAGCTCGCGGACGTGGGCATCGACCTCAACCTCGCACCCGTCATGGACGTCGTGACGAGCCCCGAGGCGGCGGCGACCAACGCACCGATCGGGTACTTCGAGCGGAACTACGGGTTCGGGGTCGAGACCGTGACGTCGCACGCGAACGCGTTCAGCGCGGGCATGGAGGCGAACGACGTCGACGTCGCGATCAAGCACTTCCCTGGGCTGGGTCGCGTCGGGGACAACACCGACACGACGGCGGACGTGCGGGACGACGTGACGACGCGGGACGACCCGTCGGTCGACGCCTTCCGGTCCGGCATCGCGGCGGGCGCGGCGTTCGTCATGACGTCGACGGCGATCTACGACCAGATCGACGCCGGTCTCCCCGCAGCGTTCTCACCCGTGGTCGTGGACGGGCTGCTGCGCGGCGACCTCGGCTTCGGTGGCGTCGTCATCACCGACGACGTGTCGAAGGCCGAGCAGGTGCAGGCGTGGTCGCCCGGCGAGCGGGCGGTCCTGACGATCGCCGCCGGGGGCGACATGGTGCTCGCGTCGGCCGACCCGACCGTGATCCCCGAGATGGCGACCGCGCTCGTCGAGCGTGCGCAGTCCGACCCCGCCTTCGCCGCCAAGGTCGACGCCTCGGTGCTGCGCGTGCTGGCGGCCAAGGAGCGCCGGGGGGCCTGAGAGGCCCGTCGGCCGCTCCTGTCCCCCCGTGCCCACACCCGTCCACACCGTGTTCCACACGTTGTCCCCATGCCTGTCCACAAAGTTATCCACAGGCCTGGGGACAGTGTGCACGAGGAGCGCACCACCGCTCACGCGACCCCGAGGTACGCCTCCTTGATGCTCGGGTCCGCGAGCAGCTCCCGGCCGCCCCCGGAGCGCACGACCTCCCCCGTCTCGAGCACGTACGCCCGGTGCGAGCGCGACAGCGCCTGCCGCGCGTTCTGCTCCACGAGCAGCACCGTGGTGCCCTGCGCGTTGATCTCCGAGACGATCCGGAAGATCTGCTGGATCACCATGGGTGCCAGGCCCATCGACGGCTCGTCGAGCAGCATGAGCCGCGGCCGGGCCATGAGCGCGCGCCCGATCGCGAGCATCTGCTGCTCGCCCCCGGACATGGTCCCGCCGACCTGCGACGTGCGGTCCTCGAGGCGCGGGAACAGCTCGAAGACCCGGGCCAGGGTCTCGTCGTGCACGGCCTTGTTCTCGAACGTGCGCCCGTAGGCCCCCATCTCGAGGTTCTCCAGGACCGTCATGCCGGGGAAGATCCCGCGCCCCTCGGGTGCCTGCACGATGCCCTCGAGCACCCGCAGGTGCGGCTTCATGCGCGTGATGTCCTTGCCGTCGAACAGGATCTTCCCGCGCGACAGCGGACGGATGCCCGAGACCGCGCGCATGGTCGTCGTCTTCCCGGCACCGTTGGCCCCGATGAGGGTCACGAGCTCGCCCTCCTCGACCGTGATCGACACGCCGCGCACGGCCTCGATCCGCCCGTACGCGACCGTCATGTCGGTGATCTCAAGCAGGGGCATCGGTGTCTCCCTCGGGCAGCTCTTCGTCGGGCACGCCCAGGTAGGCGGCGATGACCTTGGGGTCGGCCGTGACGTCCTCCGGGGTGCCCTCGGCGATGACCTTGCCGAACTCGAGCACCACGATGCGGTCCGTCACGCCCCGCACGAGACGCATGTCGTGCTCGATGAGCAGGACCGTGTACCCGTCGTCGCGGATGTGGCGGATGAGGTCCATGAGGGCCTCCTTCTCCGCCGGGTTGAAGCCGGCCGCGGGCTCGTCGAGGCACAGCAGCTTGGGCTCGGTCGCGAGCGCCCGCGCGATCTCCAGGCGCCGCTGCTCGCCGTAGGACAGGTTGCGCGCCTTCTCCGTGGCGCGCGCCCCCACCCCGACGAACTCGAGGATCGCCATGGACCGGTCGATCGCGTCGCGCTCCTCCTGCCGGTGCCGCCTGGTGCGCAGCAGCGCGCCCGGCACCGAGGTCCGGTGCCGCGCGTCCGTCCCCACGACGACGTTCTCCAGGGCCGTCATCTCGTTGAAGAGACGGATGTTCTGGAAGGTCCGGGCGATGCCGAGGCGCGTGATCTGGTTGCGCTTGGCCTTGCCCAGGACCTGCCCGTCGAACCGCACGAGGCCCTTGGTGGGACGGTAGACGCCCGTCATGGCGTTGAAGGCCGTCGTCTTGCCGGCCCCGTTGGGCCCGATCAGCCCCAGGATCTCCCCGCGCCGGATGTCGAACGAGACGGAGTCGAGCGCGGTCAGACCGCCGAACACGACCGACACGTCCTCCATGCGCAGCAGCGGCTCGCCCACCTCGGTGCGGACCGTGCGGTCGGCCGCGACGATCGCGTCGACTAGCGCGGAGTCCGCGAGCTCGGGCCGCACCTCGGTCACGTCGACCATCACCGGCTCGGCGAGCCCGGCACCCGGCAGGTACTTCTCGGCCATGGGCTCGCCCGCGTCCGCGGACAGCGACAGGTGCGCGTCGCCGACGTCGCCGCCGGCCCCCATGCCGCCAGGATCGTTGCTCATCGGTTCCCCCCGTCGGTGGTCTCGTCGTGCTCGCCGGCACCGGTCCCGGCGGGGCCGCTCCCGGTGGCGTCGCGCCCCGTCCCGCTCCCCGTGCCCGACGCCGGAGCGGACGTCGCGTACGCGGCCTGCGGGCCGCCGTCGGGCATCTTGGCGAGCGTGCGGCGCGCCGCGACGTACAGCTCGCGCCCGTACGTGAGGAGCTTCTGCCGGACGGGTATGAGGCCCTGCGGCCGGAAGATCATGAGCACCATGAGCGCGACCCCGAAGAACAGGTACTTGTAGTTCGCGATCTCGTTGCCGTCGATCGGGATGCCGAACAGGGACGTGCGCCCCAGGAAGAAGTTCGGCAGGTACACGATGATGAACGCCCCCAGGATCACGCCGAGCTTGTTGCCCTGGCCACCCAGGACGACCGCGCACAGGAACAGGACCGAGTTGATGATGTTGAAGTTCGTCGGGATGACGAACTGCACCTGGCCCGCGTAGATCGCGCCCGAGACGCCGCCGATCGACGCCCCGATGACGAACGCCCACAGCTTGAAGCGGAACGTGGGCACGCCCATGATCTCGGCCGCGTCCTCGTCCTCGCGGATCGCGACCCACGCCCGGCCCACGCGCGAACGCTCGAGGTTCCCCACGAGCATGAGCGAGATGATGATGAACACCAGGGACAGCCAGAACCACCACACGCCCGAGTTGAGCGTCGTCCCGACGTTGCCCGCCGAGAACACGCCGTTCGGCAGCTCCTCGGTCACGCCGAGCCGCGGGTAGGCGACCGACTTGAGGCCCTGGCCACCGCCCGTGATCTCGTCGAGGTTGTCCGCGAGCAGGCGCACGATCTCACCGAAGCCGAGCGTCACGATCGCGAGGTAGTCGCCGCGCAGGCGCAGCGTCGGTGACCCCAGGACCAGACCCGACATGGCCGTGATCGCGACCGCGACGGGCAGGATCGCGAGCCACGCCCAGTCGTCCGACAGCCAGCCCTCGGGCTGCGTCACGTTCCACGGGCTGTCGGGGCTCGTCATGATCGCGAGCGTGTACGCGCCGATCGCGTAGAAGCCCACGTAGCCGAGGTCGAGCAGGCCCGCCTGCCCCACCACGACGTTCAGGCCGATCGCGATGAGCGCGTACATCCCGAACTGCGCCATCACGGCGCCGAAGTTGGTACCGACCGTCGTCAGGACCGGGATGTTGAGGATCGGCAGGAGCGCGATGAACAGGATGAACGGGACGCCGACCCCCCACTGCGCGGGCCGCGCGAGCGCGTCCCACCACAGCCGGAACCGGTCCCCCACGCCGCCGTGCGGGCGCTGGGCCACGGGCGTCTGACCCGCAGGCGGGAGCTCGGGGCGAGGACGTGCGGGCGGGGTGGCGCCGTTCGTCGCGGCCGTGCCGCCGGGGACCCCGTCGTTCCCCGCAGGAGTGCTGGTGCTCATGCTCGTGCCCTCCCCAAGGACTCGCCGAGGATGCCGGTCGGGCGGAACATCAGGACCACGATCAGCAGGACGAACGCGACCACGTCGCGCCACTCCGTGCCGAACACGACCTGCCCGTAGTTCTCCATGACGCCCAGCAGCAGGCCACCGAGCAGCGCGCCGCGCAGGTTGCCGATCCCGCCGAGGACCGCCGCGGAGAACGCCTTGATCCCCAGGATGAAGCCGCCCGAGTAGATGATCCCGTTGGGGACGCGCAGCGTGTACAGCAGGGCCGCGGCCCCGGCGAGGACGCCGCCGATGAGGAACGTCAGCATGATGATGCGCTCGCGCGAGACCCCCATGAGGGTCGCCGTCACGGGGTCCTGCGCGACCGCCCGGATACCGCGCCCGAACTTGGTCCGGTTGATGAACATGTCGGTCGCGAGCGCCAGGATCAGTGCCGAGAGCACGATGATGAGAGTGACGTTGGTGACGTTGGCGCCGAAGAGCGTGAACTGGACCTCGGGCTCGACGAGCCGGATGGGCTGCTCCGCGTTCACGCCGCCGAGCTCACCGCCCGTCAGGGCCGGGAGCACGAAGTGCACGAACTCCTGGATCACGAACGACGCGCCGATCGCGGTGATGAGGAAGACGAGCGACGGGGCCCCGCGTTTGCGCAGGGGTCTGTAGGCCACGCGTTCGAGCCCGACGGCGGCCCCTCCCGCGACCACCATGCCGCCGATCATCGCGATCCCCAGATAGAGGACCGTGAGCAGGATGCCCTTGTCGAACGCGTCGCCGCTCGGGTAGAAGCCCAGGGCGAGGAGCGTGGCGTACTGCCCGAACATGCCGAGCATGAAGATCTCGGAGTGGGCGAAGTTGATGAGGCGCAGCACGCCGTAGACGAGCGTGTAGCCCACCGCGACGAGCGCGTAGACGGCGCCGTAGGTCAGGCCGTCGACGGTGAGGGCCCAGAAGTTGCGGCCGAGGGCCGCGAGGTCGAATCCGATGAGTGGGTCGGCGGCGAGGACGCCGTGGACGAGCATCGACATGCTGCTCCTTGAAGCCGGTGGGAGGGCGGTCGGCCGACCACCGTGCGCCCGCCTCGCGAGGGGGCGGGCGCACCGTGGTCCGCTCGGCGGCTGCCGTCAGGCGCACCGCCCCGGCCCGGCCGTGCGTGGCCGGGAAGGGGCGGCGCTCCGGACCGGCAGGCGCCGACCGGCTACTGGACCTCGTAGATCCAGATCAGCGCGGACGAGAGCTCGCCCGTGTCGTCCCACTTGTAGGTGCGGGCCAGGCCCTCACCGTCGTAGCTCGTCACGAAGTCGAGCATCCCGGCCCGGTCCGTGACGCCCGACGCGATGCCCGTGAGCATGATCGTCGCGAGGTCGTAGCCCTCGACCGAGTAGACGCCCGGGGCCTGACCGTTGAGCGCCTCGTACGCGGCCGCGAAGTCGTCGGGAGCCGGGCCGCAGGGGCAGGACAGGATCGCGCCCTTGGACGCCGCGCCCGCCTGGGTGACGAACTGCGGGTCGTTGGTGCCGTCCGCGGACACGAACGGGATGTCGACGCCCGCGTCACGCAGCTGCTGCGCGAACGGTGCGGCCTCCGCGTAGTAGCCGGCGTAGAAGACGGCGTCCGCGTCGGAGCTCGAGATCAGCTGCGTCGCGGCAGCGAAGTCCTTGTCGCCGACCTTGACCTCGGCGGAGCACGAGTCGTCGGCCGCGTCGCCGAGGCCCGCGGTGATCTCCTTGGCGAGCCCCACGCCGTAGTCCGAGTTGTCCTGGACCACGCAGACCTTCTCGTACCCGAGCGTGTCCACCATGTACTTGGCGACCGCCGGACCCTGGACCGCGTCGTTCGCGAGACCGCGGAAGAACGTCTTCCAGCCGTTCTTCGTGATGTCGGGGTTGGTGGCCGACGCCGACAGCGACGGGAGGCCCGCCTGGCTGAAGACGTCGCCGGTCGCGGAGGTCTCCCCGGAGAACGCCGGGCCGAGGAGCGCGATGATGCTCGCGTCGCCGACGATCTGCGGGGCGACCTGGGTCGCCTTCTGCGGGTCGCCCTCGGTGTCGAACTCCTTGATCGTGACCTGGCAGCCCGCGTTCGCTGCGTTGAACGCGTCCACCGCGACCTTGGCGCCGTAGAGGATGTTCTGCCCGAGTGCGGCGTTGGGGCCGGTCAGAGCACCGGCCATGGCGATCGAGGTGCCCTCGGCACACTCGGCCGTGCCGTCTCCGGCCGGGTCGACGGGGTCGCCCGAGGTCTCGACCGGGACCTCGGCCCCGTCGATGTCGATCTGGACGGACGGCACGATCTTGAGATCGGCCGACCCTGACGCGCTCGACGACTCCGTCGAACCTCCGTCGTCCCCCTGAGACTGGGTACCGCAAGCGGTGATGGCGAGGGCGGCTGCCAGCACGAGAGCCAGCCCACCCGTCGTTCGACGTGCTGTGCGTTGCATTCCGAACCTCCGTGCGCCAGATCGCACCCGGGTGCTCGGAGACCTCGCACCCGCGGTGGATCACCTGATATTCAGCACTGAATAACGTGCTGACGATGGCACAGGTCGGACCAGCGCGAAACCCCAGATGCACAATTGCAACCAGGGACTCACACGCGGCGAACCGGACAAGGCGCCCGAGGTCCCGGGCCCCGGGTCCGGCGACCTGAGTGCCTGGAACGTACGTGGGCGCGGTTACGCGAGACTCCGTCCCGCGTTACGGGGCCGTCACAGGAACGTCTCGATCCGGTCCGGGGGTCAGGACGGGTACTGCGAGAACGCGGCGGTCGCGGGGTCGGAGCCGAGCCGGGCGTCCGAGTCGAGCGCGTCGATCGCCGCGATCTCGTCGGGCGAGAGCTCGAAGCCGAACAGGTCGATGTTGGTCGCGAGGCGCTCGGGGTCCACGGACTTGGGGATGACGATCCGGTCGCTCTGGACGTGCCAGCGCAGGATCGCCTGGGCGGGCGTGACGCCGTGGGCGTCGGCGACCGCGGCGACCGCGGGGTGGTCGAGGTCGGCGCCGCGGCCGAGCGGCGAGTACGCCTCCACGGCGATGCCCGCCGCCCGGGTGGCCTCCTGGGTCGCGCGCTGCTGGTAGGTCGGGTGGACCTCGATCTGGTTGACGGCCGGGACCACGTCGGTCTCGGCGAGCAGGCGCGCGAGGTGCTCGGGCAGGAAGTTCGAGACGCCGATCGCGCGGGCCGCGCCGTCGGCGTAGAGCTTCTCGAAGGCTCGCCAGGTCTCGACGTAGAGGTCCTTGCTGGGGACGGGCCAGTGGACGAGGTAGAGGTCGACGACCTCGACGTCGAGCTCCTCGCGCGAGTCCTCGAACGCCTGGAGCGCCGACTCGTACCCCTGGTCGCCGTTGCGGAGCTTGGTCGTCACGAAGATCTCGTCACGTCGCAGGCCGCTGGCCCGCAGCGCCGCACCGACACCGGCCTCGTTGTAGTAGCCGGCCGCGGTGTCGATGTGCCGGTACCCGGCCTCGAGCGCCTGCTCGACGTTCTTCTGCGTCGCGTCGTCGGGCACCTTGAAGACGCCGAGCCCGACCTGCGGGACGGCGACACCGTTGTTGAGGACGACGTCGGGGACCTGCGTGGGGGAGACCATCACCCCTTTCTACCCCGACGCCCGTGGCCCGCACCACCCGTCCCGGCGGCGGCGGACGGGTCGCGGACGGGTCGCGGACGGGTCGCGGACGGGTCGCGGTCGGGGCGCAGGCGGACCACAGGCGGAGAGCCGGCAGGTGACCGGTCGGTGAAGGCCGTGGAGCCGTTGCGAGGACCGTGCGAGAGGGTGTCGCAGACGACTGTGGCGCTGCTCTCATCCGCCGTGCCGGTCGCGACGCGCACCCTGCGCGGGTGGCACGGTGGACTGATGTCCCAGTCCCTGCCTCCGTCCCGCGGCCAGACGCCGGGCGGTTCCGCTCCCGCGCGCCCGCGGAACCGAGCCCTCTGGGTCCTCGCCGTGCTCGTACCGCTCCTGGTCGTCGCCGCGGGAGTCACGTTCTACCTGACGCGTGCCGCGGCCGACCCCTCCGGAGAGGCGTCTCCCACGGGCACCCCGTCGCCCACGGCCCCTCCGGCCCCCGCCGAACGGGTCGACCCGCCGCCGGTCCTGGACCCGGCGTCGGTCGAGAACCTCGAGATCCACCAGGAGTCGACCGCGAGCACGGGCGACGCCCGCTCGATCTCGACGGTCTCCGTCCCGGGCGAGCGCTCCCTCTCGCACGCCTTCGGCACGTTCGTCGACGAGACCGAGAAGGCGTACGACGCCGCGGTCGACCCGGCCGGGGTGGGCAACGAGCTCAACGTCGGATGGGACCTGGTGCTCGCGCAGGGAGACGTGCTGGGCGTGCGTGCCACGACGTACTCCTTCACGGGCGGGGCGAACGGCACGACCGGCGCCCAGACGTTCTACACCGACCTCCCGCGCGCGACCACGACGTGGTCCTCGGACCTCTTCACGGCCGACGGCCGCAAGCAGGCCGCGCAGTGGGTCGACGCGGCGCTCGACCAGGCCGGGCTCGGGTTCGAGGAGCCGGTGCCCGCGTCGGAGGACACCTTCCGGGACGTTCGCCTGGGGCCCGACGGCGCCGCGACCCTGGTCTTCTCCCCCGGCCTGGTCTCTGCCCGCTCGGACGGAGAGCTGGCCGTGCGCTTCGAGCCCGACGCGACGCGGACGGTCCTGTCCGCGGTCGGGAAGCAGCTCGCGGACACCGCGTCGAGCGGCACCCCGTTCATGGGGATCACGCCGCCGCCCGTCGAACCCCCCGTGACGACCCCGCCCGTGCCGCCCGCGTCCCCGGGAGCCCCGGACTGCTCGGTGCTCAGGTGCGTGGCCCTGACGTTCGACGACGGACCCGGCAAGCACACGTCGCGCCTGCTCGACACCCTCGCCGAGAAGCAGGCCAAGGCGACGTTCTTCCTCGTCGGCCGGTCCGTCACGTCGCACCCCGACCTGGTCCGCCGCGAGGTCGCCGAAGGGCACGCCATCGGTAACCACACCTGGTCCCACCCGGACTTGTCCAAGCTCGGCTCGGACCAGATCACGGACGAGCTGACGTCGACGGCGGACGCGGTCGAGGCCGCGTCAGGCGTCCGACCGACCCTCGTACGCCCTCCGTACGGCGCGAGGAGCGACACTGTGACGAGCGTCCTCTCCGAGCGGAACGAGCCGGCGATCCTGTGGGACGTCGACACCGAGGACTGGAAGAACAAGGACACGGCCATGACGACCGAGCGGGCGCTCGCAGGCGTCCGACCTGGGGCGATCCTCCTGATGCACGACATCCACGCCTCGACCGTCGACGCCGTCCCGGGCATCGTGGACGGTCTGCGGGCTGCCGGCTACACGCTCGTGACGGTGCCCGATTTGCTCGGCCCTGACCTGGTTGGCGGGCAGGCGTACTTCAATCGTTAGCATCAGGGCTAGCACAGTCGGAGTAACCCCTGTACCGTAGCCGGTGAGATTGCAGTGCCTCGCTTGTCCTTGCGCAACGGCCCCATGCCACCGCGAACCTTGTTACCCAAGAGTTGACGACGAACACCGTGATGTTCGGCTCCAGATCATGGAGCTGTTTGAAACTCTAGAAGGAGATCCCCATGGCATTGGGAACCGTGAAGTGGTTCAACGGCGAAAAGGGCTACGGCTTCATCGCACCTGAGGACGGCAGCGCCGACGTGTTCGCGCACTACTCCGCCATCCAGACGCAGGGCTTCCGCTCGCTCGAGGAGAACCAGCGCGTCGAGTTCGACGTGACGCAGGGCCCCAAGGGCCCGCAGGCGGAGAACATCCGCCCGCTCTGATCTCACTCGCCTCCGGGCGTAGCTGATCATTGAACGAGTGCCCCCGACCGTCTCGGTCGGGGGCACTCGTGCGTCCAGGACCAGGTGCTCCCTGTGCTCGGTCGGTGACGCCGTGGTAGAACTGAGAACGGTCCAGAGGACCAGCGAACCGCCCTCCGGCGTGCTGGTCCGGCAACCGCGCGACGCGCACGGTGCTCCCGGAGGAAGACCCGCCCCCACGACCGTGGGGGAAGAGCGAGGCCCGACGTCGTAGGGCGCCTCCTCGTGCCCCTCATCCGGGGAGCCTCCCGGGTGGGCGTGCGCACGCGGGTGAGCCCCGTCGTCGGGCACGGAGAGAAGGAGCACCATGGCCGAGCGCGTCATGGAACGCCGGGCGACGGTCGTCGCCTGTCCCCCGCCCACCGTGTGCGACCGGTTCGACGCCGGGCACCTGCTGCACCCCGTCCACGAGCGCATGCTCCGCAACCGGCCCTGGGGATGGCGCGAGGGCGTCGTGCTCGCGGTGCGCACGACCAGCGGCGGCACCGAGGTCGTCGTCGAGTACGCGACGGGCGAGGGAGCGTGCCGGGTGTGGCACCACACGAGCCTCGCCCTCGACCCCGGGGCGACCGTGCGGGTGCACGAGCAGTACCACGCGCTCGAGCTCGCGGGACGGGCGCTCAACGTGCGGCTGGTCGGCGGGGTGGGTCCGGCGCCGGAGCCGCCCCACGCTCGCCGCTAAGTGCGTGATCCGGCTGCGACTCGCCGGGCGTCTCACAGCCGGATCATGCACTCGGCGGAACGGGCGGGCCGGGCGCCGCGTTGAACCGGTGAGGGCACCCGCCCTCGACGGTTCGACCAGAAGGACACGCTCATGGGATTCCTCGACCGCCTCCTCGGCCGCGCCCCGCAGGACGACGGGCCCCACGGCTCGGCAGACCGTCCCGGTGCGCCCGCCTACGGCACGCCACCCCCTGCCCGGACCGGCCCCGCGCGCAGCGAGGACGACGTCGCGATCGACCGCTACCGCTACCTGCTGCGCACGGCTCCCCCGGAGGCCGTCGAGCAGGCGCACGCCGAGGCGTTCGAGCGGCTGACGCCCGAGCAGCGTCGACGCGTGCTGACCGAGCTGGGTGAGAACGTGCCGCCCGCCGAGCGCGCTACCTCCGACGACCCGCAGTCGCTCGCCCGCATGGCGACCCGCGCCGAGATGCGCAACCCCGGCACGCTCGAACGGTCGTTCGGCGGCAGGCAGGGCGGGCCGGGCGGGCCGGGCATGGGCTCGATGATCGGCTCGAGCATGCTCGGCACCATCGCGGGCGTCGTGATCGGCTCCGCGGTCGCCAACATGATGTTCGGCCCGATGTTCGGCGACCCCACGGCCGACTTCGCGGGCGACGGCGGCACCTCGGGCGCAGGCGACCCGGGCGCGACCGAGGGCGACCCCGGAGCCGGCGACCCCGGAGCCGGCGACGCCGGCGGCGGCGACTTCACCGAGGCCGGAGGCGGGGGCGACCTAGGTGGGGGCTTCGGCGACTTCGGCGGTGGGGACTTCGGCGGTGGGGACTTCGGCGGGTTCGGAGACTTCTGAGGACCTCGTCCGCCCGGCCGTCGCTCGGCCGTCGCTCGGACGGAGCCGACGGGCCGCCGGGCCGAGGCATTGCCCTGTCGCGCGACGCGGTCGACACTGGTGCCCGGCATCACGCCGCTCGTGACCCGCGACCTCGGAGGATCCGATGAACGACCCGTCCAACCGCCTCGAGCAGGTCGGCGCGACCGCCGTCCATCCCGCGGTCGCCCGCTGGGTGGCCCACTCGCCGTACTCCTCGCCCGGGGAGCACGCCCACCTCCTGCGGGCAGCGCCCACCGCACCGGACGCCCTGGGGCAGGTCGCGCGCAACGTGATCGCGCACTATCGCGCCGAGGCTGCGGTCATGCCGGCCGAGCGTGCCACGGACGTCGACAGCCGGTGGCTCGCGACGATCCTCGACCTCGACCACTCCCGGCACGGGACCGCGCTCACCGAGCCCCGAGAGGTCTGCGACCGGGTGGGAGGCTGCTGCCGGGACCACGCCCTGCTGACGGTCGGAGTGCTGCGCGAGCACGGCATCCCCGCCAGGACCCGCGTGGGGTTCGTCTCGTACTTCACGCCCGGCTTCCACCACGATCACGTCGTCGTCGAGCACTGGGCGGACGGCCGCTGGGTGCGCTGGGACCCAGAGCTCACCGCGGGAGACCCGGCGTTCCCGTTCGACCCCCTGGATCTTCCACGGGGCACGGGGGACGTGGCCGAGGACCTGGCTCTACCGTTCGTCCCCGCAGCCACGGCCTGGCTCGCGCTCCGTGCCGGGCTGGCGGACGCGGACCTGTTCGGGGTGGACCCGGGGCTGCCGTTCCGCGGCGACTGGTTCGTCCACGACTACGTCGTGTTCGAGCTGGCCCACCGTCAGGGGGACGAGCTGCTGCTGTGGGACACGTGGGGGGCGATGAGCACGGACGACAACCTCGAGGGCGCCGACCTCACGCTGGTCGACGAGATCGCGAAACTGCTCGTCCGTGCCGACCAGGGCGACCAGGAGGCGGAGGACGAGCTCACCGAACGCTATGCCGCCGACGACCGCCTGCATCCTGGGCCACGGGTGCGCACCCTCTCCCTCACGGGACCCAGCAGATGGACCGACCTCACCGACCGGCACCTCGACCTCACCGACCGGCACCTCGACGCTGCCGACAGCTTGAGGCCGCCGACGGCCTGAGTGCGGGGTAGTCGTCGTCGGGAGCCCGACACGACGACAGCTACCCCGCACTCAGCGGAGCGGCGAGCGGCTGCCCGAGCTGCACAGACCGATGAACGCGCCCAGCTCGGCGAGCTCCTCGGGGTGGTTTGGCAGGTAGTCGGTGAGCCGGGGCGAGCGGACCACGACCGCGCACCACTGACCCCGCGAGACCGCGACGTTGACGCGGTTGCGCGAGAGGAGGAACTCCATGCCGCGCGGCACGTCCTCGCGCGCCGAGGCCGTCATCGAGACGATCGCGACGGGCGCCTCCTTGCCCTGGAACTTGTCGACCGTGCCGACACGCACGTCGCCCAGCCCCGCGGCCGCGAGCGCGTGGCGCACGGTCCACACCTGCGCGTTGTAGGGGGCCACGACGACGAAGTCGTCCTCCGTGAGTACTCGCGAGGCCGGTGCGGCGCCGTCCGACCCACCGGGCCCCCCGGGGTACCACGTCGTCCCGAGCAGGTCCTTGACCTGCCGCACGATCTCCTGCGCCTCCTCGACCGAGGACACCGCGTTGCCCGCGTGCTCGACCTCGACGACGTGCACGCCGGGCTCGACGCCCACGAGGACCCGCTCGCCCGCGGCGGCCTCCGCGTGCAGGAGCCCTTCGTACGCGAGCTCCGAGACGGCGTCGCACAGCGCGGGGTGCATGCGCCACGAGCGGGCCAGGAAGTAGCCGAACTCGGGTGGCAGCACGTCGTGCCCGCCACCCGCACGGGTCAGCCACCCGAGCGCCGACTGGTCGACGGGCTCGGGGTGCTGACCCTGCGAGACCTGCGGGAGCTGCTGCGGGTCGCCGAGCAGCAGGAGCCTCTGCGCGGCCCGGGAGACCGCGATCGTGTTGGCGAGCGAGAACTGCCCGGCCTCGTCGATCACGAGCAGGTCTAGCTCGCCGTCGCCGAAGCGTTCGGCGTGCGCGAAGTCCCAGGCCGTCCCGCCGACGACGCAGGGCCCCTCGGCGACGAAGGCCGCGGTCTGCGGGGAGTCGACGAGGCGCCAGGGCACGAGCCGCGACCCTTCGGGTAGGGCGGCCGCCGCGACTTCGTCGGGCAGGCCTGCGCCCACCTCACGGCCGACGGCCGACACGTCGCGCCCCTTGGGACCCGAGGCCTTCTTGCCCACGCGGTCCGCGGGCACGCCGCCCTTGGTGATCACGCCCGCGAGGACGTTCTCGACGACGTCGTGCGACTGCGCCACGACGCCCACGCGCCACCCCTCGGCGACGAGGCGGCCGACGACCTTGGACGCGAGGTGGGTCTTGCCCGTGCCGGGCGGGCCCTGGACACCCAGGTAGGAGCCGTCGAGGTCCCTGACCGCGTCGGTCACGGCGTCGACGTACCGCTCGGGGCCGTCGCCCAGGACGGGCAGCGGGTCGCCGGACACCGTGCGCGGCGGGCGACGGCGGAGCAGGTCGAGCGCCGGGTGGTCCGGGAGCACCAGGGGCGCAGCGACGCCGGCGGGGTTCTGCGCCTGCACGGTCGTGGCCAGCGCCCGGATCGACGCCTCCTGCTGCGGCGTCGGCAGCACCTGCCCGACCGCGAGCGCCATGGGCAGCGCGTCGTGCGGAGCGACCCCCTTGGGCACGGGCAGGCGCACGTCGAGGACGTCGACCTCGCGGCCGTTCCCGAGCCGTCCGCGCTCGACGCCGTGGACGCGCACGCTCCCCGTCGACCACCGCACCGCGCCGTGCGCGGGTTCGATCCCCTCGGGTGCCGACCCCTCGAAGAGCGCGGTGGCGCCGTCGTACCCGGCCTTGAGCTCCGACCCGTCCGGCAGCTCGCCGAACAGGCGCAGGCGACGCGACGGGTTGCTGCGCGGCGTGGCCTTCGCCCAGTCCTCGATCACCTCGGCCCGTTCCACGAGGAAGTACGCACGCGGCGTCTGCCACTGGTCGACCGGCTCCTTGAGGCGTGCGAAGAACTCCTGCCAGAACGGCTTGGCCTCGCGCCAGTAGTACCCGACGCCCGCGCCCAGGAGCGCGACGGCCTCCTCGTCGTCGGTCCGTCCGTCCCCCGCGCGACCGTCCACGCCGCCCGCGAGCGCGCAGACGTCGAGCTCGACCTGCTCGGCCTCGGCGCGCTTGGCGCGGCGCGCGACCTCCGCGTCGGTCAGCTCGAGCGCGGGCGGCCGGTCGTCCTCCCAGCCGTCGCCGAGGGGGACGGCGAGCGGGCCCGGGGCGGAGGTCGCGGGAGCGGCGCGCCCCGCGAGCCCCAGGAGGAACTCGTGCAGGCGCAGGGTCGAGAGGCAGTCGTACTCGTTGTAGTCGGCGATGCCGTGCAGCAGGCGCTCGGCCTCCTCGGTGCGGCCCGCGTCGCGCGCCGCGCAGTACGTCGCGTACGCCACGACCGACGCCGCGGCGTCCGTGACGTCCCCGCCCCGGAGCTGGTCGCCCATGTAGAGGGGTTCGAGCTTCTTGATCGAGTACGACGGCGCCGACACCTTGAGCGAGTGGCGCACGGTCGAGTAGAGGTCCACGAGGACGCCCTCGCGCAGGAGGTCGTCGACCTCCTGCTCGTACACGCCGTGCCGGGCCGCGATCGAGAGCAGGTGCGTCTTCTCGTACGACGCGTAGTGGTAGACGTGCAGCCCCGGGTACTGGGCGCGGCGCTTGGCGAGGTAGTCGACGAAGTCGACGAGCGCCTGCTTCTCCTGGTCGAGGTCGTGGGCCCAGAACGCGGTGAAGGGCGGCTTCTCGCCGGGGCTGGCCGGTCGCTCGACGAGCCCGAACAGGTAGTCGATGTTCCAGACGATGCCCTCGGGCGAGGCGTCGGGCGCGGACCACAGCGGGTCGCCCTCGAAGTCGAAGAACACGTCGCCCGGGTCGGGGCGCGGCAGGTCGCGCAGCGGGGCGGGGTCGACGACGACGTAGGACAGGGTGTGCTGCTCGGGCTCGGCGGCGCCCTCGGGACCGGCTCCCTCCCCGCTGCCCCCGGCGGCGGGCGTGCTCCACGTGACCGACCCGCTGGGGCCCGGCCCGACGTCTGGCACCCTTCCCCCGTCGACCGGCACGTCGACCAGGCCGGCCTGGAGCCGCGCCTGGACGCGCAGGGTCTCGAACGTGCGCGCCGCCAGGCCCTGGGGCGGCTCGGTCGCGGCCGCGAGCTGGGTCATGGTCGTGATGCCGGCGGCGCGGAGCCGGACGCGCTGGGTGCTGCGCAGGCCCGCGACGCGCAGCACGTCGTCGTGCGCGGTGACCTGCTGCGCGCAGTACACGCACGTGCCGCACTGACGCAGGCCGGGCGCGTCCCAGGCCACGGGCTCGCCGCTCGCCCGGTGCGCGTCCAGGAGGCGCAGCAGCTCGGTGCGCCGCTCGCGGAAGACGGGCAGGACGTCCGCGAGCCGGTGGTCGGTCACGGCGCGCGTCCCGAGGATCAGGTGCAGGGCCGGGGAGGTCTCGACCCCGGCCGCGAGGAGCTGGTCGGCGTAGGCCGCGAGCTGGAGCAGCGCGGGGACCTTCGCGCGGCGCGCGAGCTTGGCGTCGTACACGGCGTACACCGGGCCGGCGCTTCCCGGAGCCCCCAGGCCGCCCGACGTCGTCGGGCCGGTTGCATGGGGCCACGCGTGCGCCGCCCGGCTGTCGGTGCGGATCAGGAAGTCCGCGCGCCCGTGGAAGCGTCCGTCGAAGAAGGAGCCCTGGTAGACGACGTCGACGCCGTCGCTCAGGGCGTCGAGCGTCGCGGCGTGCGCGGCCTCCAGGTCCCCGCGCCGCACGGTGCGCGGCACCGGCACCTCGCGGATCGCGTCGGCCCCCACGAGGTCGACGAAGCCCGCGAGCACCTGCTGCTCGTGCACGTCGCCGAGGGTCGCGGTCCGCTCGAGCATGTCGTCGACCTCGACAGCGGGGTGCGCGGCGCGCCCCACCTTCTCGTCGAGGGTGCGCAGCAGGCGGTACTCGCACTCGCTCGCCGCGACGAGGTCGCTGGCCGAGAAGACGAGCAGGGGCTCGACGGTCGGGTCCTGCTGGTCCATCAGGAACACGGCGACTCCTCGCGGTCACTGGGCCGGTCACGACGGGCTGTCGATCGAGGACGCGGCGGCGCCCCGGCCCGGTTCCTTTCTACCGGGCGCCGCCCACATCCTGGTCTCCGCCGACGACCACGGGGCACCTCCCTACCCGCCGCGGGCCGCAGCGGGTCCCACGAGGCACCCTGGACACCCCGGAATTGGCATCGACGGGCCGTCCTGCAGCATAGTGAGCGCGCAGGAACCGTCGAAGGAGAGCTCCCATGGCCGTACATTTCAACCCGCCGCCCGGCTGGTTGGTACCTCCCGGTTTCTCCCCTTCGTCGGAGTGGCACCCGGATCCCGCCTGGCCGGCCGCTCCCGCAGGCTGGGTCTTCTGGGTCGAGGCCGCACCGACTCCCCCGCCCGCCCCGCCCGCGGCCGGTGCCGAGGCGTGGTCGCGACAGACCCCGGGCGGCGGGATCCCGCTCCACTTCCCGACCGCGACCGTCCCCGTGACGTCGGCGCACGGGGCTGCGTCCCCCTCCGCACCGTCACCGACCAGCCCGCCGTCCGCGCCGACGCGTCGCTCGCTGCGCGACGTCGGCGGCGCGAGAGGAGCCCCGGCCGAGTCGCCGTCCTCGACCATGATCCTGCCGGTCGTCGGCGGTGCCGCGGCGGCTGGTCACGCCGGGCACGGCGCGGGTCCTGCCGTCCCCCTCCCCGCCGCCCCGGCCGAGCCGACCGCGTCCGCGCACGGGCCGCTCGCGATCTTCTCGGGTGACGACGAGCCCCGGGAGGAGCGCTCGTACATGCGCTGGCTCCTGCCCCTGGGCGTCGGTGTCGGAGGGGTCGCAGTCGGGCTCATCCTCGGGCTGGGCGTGACGCTCAAGGCGCAGTCGGAGGCTGGCGACGCCACCGCCGCCGCAGCGCAGACGACCGAGCAGATGGCGGCCGAACGGGCCAAGCTCGACACCGAGCGCGCCGACCTGGACACCCAGCTCGCGGGCATCACGGCCTCGACCGAGGCGGTCGCCGCCCGGGAGGCCGCGGTCTCGGCCCTCGAGACCGAGCTCGAGGCGCGCAAGATCGCGCTCGACGAGCGCGAGGCCACGATCGCGGAGAAGGAGGCCGACGCGGGGAACGACGACGGCGGCTGGCAGAGCGGGAAGGTCAACGGCATCTACCTGACGTGCGACGCCGTGAAGCGTGACGGCAAGGCCCCGCTCAAGCAGGGCGACGACGGCTTCAACCCGGCGCTCGACTGGGACGGCAACGGGGTCGCCTGCGAGCGCTGACACCGAGGGGAGCAGCCGCCCGGGGCGGGCGCGCGCCGCGACGGCGATGGCCCCCGGATCTCTCGATCCAGGGGCCGCGAGTCGTGCGGGCAGATCTCTACAGCACGTGCGCCAGGAACTCCCGGGTCCGCTCCTCGCGCGGGTTCGTGAGCACCTCGCGGGGGTCGCCCTGCTCGACGATCACGCCGTCGTCCATGAACACCACGTGGTCGCCGACCTCGCGCGCGAAGCCGATCTCGTGGGTCACGACGATCATCGTCATGCCGCTCTCGGCGAGGTCGCGCATGACCGCGAGCACCTCGCCCACGAGCTCGGGGTCGAGCGCCGACGTCGGCTCGTCGAACAGCATGAGCTCGGGGTCCATCGCGAGCGCCCGCGCGATCGCGACGCGCTGCTGCTGGCCGCCAGAGAGCTGGGCCGGGTAGTGGTCCATGCGGTCCGCGAGGCCGACCCGCTCGAGCAGCTCCACGGCCCGCGCGCGGGCCTGCGCCCGCGACAGCCCGCGGACCTGGACCGGCGCCTCCATGACGTTCTGGAGCGCCGTCATGTGCGGGAACAGGTTGAAGCGCTGGAACACCATGCCGATGCGCGAGCGCTGCTCGGCGATGACCTTGGGGTGCAGGCGGTGCAGCCGCTTCTTGCCGTTGTTCTCGACCTCGCGGTAGCCGATCAGGTCGCCGTCGACGTAGATGCGTCCCGCCGTGAGGTCCTCGAGCTCGTTGATGCAGCGCAGCAGCGTGGACTTGCCCGAGCCCGACGGGCCCAGCACGACGCACACCGAGCCGCGCGGCACCTCGAGGTCCACGCCCTTGAGGACGTGGACGTCGCCGAAGGCCTTGTGGACCCCGACGATCTCCACCATGGGCGCGACGGACGCGTCGGCGGGCGACGCCGTCGGGCCCGTCGCCGCGGCCGCAGCGCCGGACGTGCTGTCGAGTGCGTCCGCGGTCACGGGGTCACCTCCAGGAAGGGGTCGGCGTTCGCGGTCGTGCCCGACGCCGCTATCGCCTCCTGCTTGCTCGGCTTCTTCGGGCCCCTGCCCGGCTTGCGACGACGGCTCGTGCCCGTCGACGTGCCGAACCCGCGCCCGTAGTACTGCTCGATGAAGTGCTGGCCGACCATGAGGATGCTCGTGATCAGCAGGTACCAGATCGCCGCGACCATGAGCAGCGGGATCGGGAGGAAGATGCGGTTCGCGATCGCGTTGGACGCGAACGTCAGGTCCAGGCTGAACGGCACCGCGAGGACCAGCGACGTGGTCTTGAGCATCGAGATCGTCTCGTTGCCCGTCGGCGGGACGATCACGCGCATGGCCTGCGGCAGGATGATGCGCCGCAGGATCTTGCCGTCCTTCATGCCGAGGGCCTTCGCGGCCTCGGCCTGCCCCGGGTCCACCGACCCGAGACCGGCGCGCACGATCTCCGCGAGGTACGCGGCCTCGTTGAGCGCCAGGCCCAGGATCGCGGCGCGGGCCGCGGTGAAGAGGTCCGCCGTGTCGAAGACGAACCACTCGGGCCCGAACGGGACCCCCAGGCTCAGCTTGGGGTAGAGCACCGAGATGAGGCCCCAGAACACGAGCTGCGTGTAGATCGGGGTGCCGCGGAAGAACCAGATGTAGAACCAGCTCGTCGCGCGCATGACCGGGTTGTCCGAACGCCGCATGACCGCGAGGATCACCGCGAGGACGACCGCGATGGCCATCGAGGAGAACGTCAGGATCAGCGTCCACCCGACGCCGCGCATGATCTGCACGTCACGCAGGTAGAGCCAGACGACGTCCCACCGGAACTTCTCGTTCGTGACCAGGCCGTGCACGGCCATGGCCGCGAGGACCAGGAGGACCACGGCCGCCGCCCAGCGCCCCGGCCGGGGCACCGGGACCGCACGGATGCGGTCCGGTATCCGGTCGACAGGCGCGGTCGCCGTGCCGCGGCTCGCGGAACCACCGCTCGGGGGACCGTCGGGCGTCGGGGTGCTGGGCGGCTGGGCCATGGCTACCTCTGTTCTGTCAGGGGATCGGCTCAGGAGACCACGGGGTTGAGCTCGGCCGTGGTCACCGCACCGGAGGTGTTGCCCCAGGTGTCGAGGATGGTCGTGTAGTCGCTGTCGTCCATGAGCTTCTGCACCGCGGCCTGGACGGCCTGCGCGAGCGCGGTGTCGTCCTTGGCGATCGCGATGCCGTGCAGCGAGTCGGCGAAGATGTCGCCGAGCTGCTCGATCTGGCCACCGGTCTGCGTCACGGCGTACGCGACGACCTGCGAGTCCGCGTACATGACGTCGGCCTTGCCACCGACCAGGTTCGTCGTGACGTCGGCCTGGCTCGCGTAGCGCAGCGGCGTGATGTCCGCCTTGCCCGCGGCCTCGCAGTCCGCCATCAGCCCGTCGAGCGCGTCGTCCTCGACCGTGCCCGTCTGGACCGCGATGCTCAGGCCGCACACGTCGGACGGGTCGACGTCCTTCGGGTTGCCCTTGGCCACGGCGAACGCCTCGCCCGCACGGAAGTAGCTGACCATGTTGACCTCGGCAGTGCGCTCCGGGGTGATCGTGAAGCCCGAGACGCCGATGTCGTACTTGGAGCCGATCGCCGGGATGATCGAGGAGAAGTCGGCGTTGGTGACCTCGACGTCGAGGCCCAGCACGGCGCCGATCGCCTTGGCGAGGTCGACGTCGTACCCGACGATGGTCTTGCCGTCGTCGCCGATGAACTCGGCCGGGGCGTAGGTCGCGTTGGTGCCGACCGTCAGGGTGCCTGCCTCGGCGACGTCGGCCGGGAGCATCGCCGCGATCGCGTCGTCCTTGGCGATGGTCGACGGGTCGAACGCCTCGGCGGACGAGCCGCCCTCGGTGGGCGAGGAACCGGAGCCCGAGGAGGCGTCGGTGCACGCCGTGAGCGCGAGCGTCGCGGCGATGGCGGTGAGGGCGGTGAGGACGGGCAGCCTGCGCATGGGGGTCTCTCGTTTCGTGGTGGTGATCTCCGGCGCCGACCTCAGGGGGGTGGGTCACACGCCGCGCAACGCGGGCAGCACGGAGCGGCGCCGCACCGTTGCCCTCCCAGTTTCCCGCGCGGGCGCCCGGACTGGCAAAACGGGGGCGCCTCGTGGTGCCGGACCCGAGGTCGGGCCCGGCACCACCGGCAGCGTCAGGAGACCGGCGGGTTGACCACGGCCTCGTCGAGAGCCCCGTCCTCGTTGCCCCACGAGGCCAGGATGTCGCTGAACGTGCCGTCCTCCATGAGGACCGTGAGCGCCGCCTGGATCGCGGCCGCGAGCGCGGTGTCCGCCTTCGCGGTCACGATGCCCTGGGGCGCCGAGTCGAAGACCTCCCCGATCTGCTCGATCTCCCCCTTGGTCTGCTCGACCGCGTACGACACGATCGGCGAATCCGCGTACATGATGTCGGCCTTGCCGCCGACGAGGTTGACCGTCGCGTCGGCCTGGTTGTCGTAGCGCAGGATCTGGAGCGGCTGCTCACCGTCCTCCTCGCAGGTCGTGCTGATCTCGTCGGCCCCCTCGTCCTCGACCGTGCCCGTCTGGACCGCGACCGTCAGCCCGCAGATGTTCGACGGGTCGACCTTCTTCGGGTTGCCCTTCTGCACCGAGAACGCCTCGCCCGCGTTGAAGTAGCTGATCATGTTGGCCTCGGCCATGCGCTCGGCCGTGATCGTGAACGACGAGATCCCGACGTCGTACTTGGTGCCCAGCGCCGGGATGATGCCCGGGAAGTCCGCCGACTCGACGACGACCTCGAGCCCCAGGACCGCGCCCACGGCCGAGATGATGTCGATGTCGTACCCGACGGGCGTCGACCCGTCCGCCGCGATGAACTCCGCGGGCGCGTACTCGGTGTTCGACGCGACCACGAGCTTGCCGGCGCTCGCGATCTCGGCCGGCAGCAGCGCCGCCGCGGCGTCGTCCTTCTCCACCGACGTGAGGTCGAAGGGGGCCACCGTGGCCGTCTCCCCCGAGGCCCCGGCGGACGAGGAGTCGGCAGGCTGCGAGGCGTCCGTGCAGGCCGTGAGGGCCAGGGTCGCCGCGGCCGTGACCGCGACGAGGAGTGGCATCTTGCGCATGAGAGCTCCGATCGGTGGGTACGTCGTGGCGCGTCACTCTAGGGGTGATACGTCTCGCTCGCGTCACGGACGGGTTTCGGTTCGGCACCTTGCTCGCCCGGTCGCCGACCACCCTGCGAAAAGGAAGCGACCCTCACCAACCACCTGCGCTACTGTCGGCGCGCACCGACAGACGGCCGCCACCGACGGCAGCCGCACGCGACCGGAGGGGAGCCGCCCATGACACGCACACCCACGTGCCCGCGCTGGCGCCCCTCCCCCTGCACACCCCGCCAGGTCACCACCGGATGACGCGGCGCGGGACGTTCGCTCGGCAGGCTCCTCGGAGCCGACCAGCGCCGTCCCGGGCCCGCACCGTCCGCCCCCGCAGCCTCCGCACGCCCACCGCCGTGCCGAGTCCCTGGGACCCGCGCAGCCGCGCGACCCGCCCTGCCGCGGCAGCACACCCCCACCAGCACCCGACCCGCCCGTCGGCGTACCCGTCCCCGGACGTGAGCGACGCCGTCGGGCCGCGCGGCCTCGCAGGCAGGCGCACCCGCAGACCGACCCGTCCCACCCACCGGAGGTACCGATGACCGACGACCCACCCGCGCACGCCCCCGACGGCGCGGCGCGCCTGCCCCGCACGAGCTCGCTCAAGGCCACGCTCGCCGCCCGCGCCTCGCGCTGGACCGACCTCGCGCAGCTCCTGCCCCAGGCCGGCAAGCCGCTCGTCGCCGCGGCCGCGCTGCTCAACGTGCTCCTGGGGCTGCTGCCGCTCGCGTTCATCGTCCTCATCGGCTACGTCCTGTACCTCGTGCCGCTCGTCGCCGAGAGCACGTCCGGGACGGGCCACCCGCCCGGCACCCCCGGCTGGTCCGAGCTCTGGACGACGCTCGCCCTCGCGGTCGGCGTGTTCGTGGTCCAGCAGGTCCTCGCGCCCTTCCAGGCAGGCGTCACCGAGGTCATCGCGCGCCGCGTCGACGAGCACTGCATCGACCGGCTCATGAGCGCCGCGCTGCACGACGCGCCGCTGAACGCGCTCGAGAGCCCCGAGGCCCTCGACCTGCTGGCCGACGCCCGCGCGGCCTTCGCCCGCGAGGCGCGCCCACCGGGGGACGCGGCCGCCGCGCTGCTGTCGCTCCTGTCGCGCTACGTCCAGCTGCTCGGCGCGATCGTGCTGGTGGGCGTCGTCATCTCCCCCCTCGCGGGGGTCGTGATCCTGGCGACCGGGCTCTCGATGCGGTTCGGGGTGCGCGGGACCCTCGGCAAGTTCGCCGACATGTGGGACGCGCTGTCGGGCTCTCGTCGCAAGGTCTTCTACCTGCGGGACCTCGCGACGGGCGCCCGGGCGGCCAAGGAGATCCGTCTGCTGGGTCTGCTCCCCTGGGTGCGGGCTCGCCTGCGCGCGGACACCATGGCCGCGTACGAACCCGCCTGGGCGGGGAGCCGCAAGCTCCAGTTCTGGCCCATCATCGGGCTATCGTGCGTGGGCCTCGTGGGTGGCGCGGTCGTCCTCGCGCTCCTGGCCGACGCCGCCGCGTCCGGCAGGCTGAACCTGTTCCAGCTCGGCGTCGCGCTCCAGGCCGTGCTGATCCCCATGCGGTTCGGGGTGTACTTCCCCGAGGCCGACGTGCAGACCCAGTTCGGCCTGCACTCGTTCCACGCGCTGCGGACGTTCGAGCAGCAGATCGCCTCGGCCCGTCCGGCGCGTCCGACGGCTCGCGTCGCGGCGCGGCGCCCCGAGCGGGGCATCCGCTTCGAGGGCGTGCGCTTCCGCTACACCGACGACACCCCGTGGGTGCTCGACGGCCTCGACCTCGAGCTCGGCGCCGGGCGGTCCACGGCGATCGTGGGGCTCAACGGCGCGGGCAAGACGACGCTCGTCAAGCTCCTCGCCGGGCTCTACGAGCCGGTCGAGGGCCGGATCCTGGTCGACGGCGTCGACCTGCGTGACCTCGACACGCAGGACTGGCAGCGGCAGCTCGCGCTGATCTTCCAGGACTACGTGCGCTACGAGCTCACGGCCGCGGAGAACATCGGCCTGGGTGCGCCCGCGCTGCTCGACGACCGTGACGCCATCACGGCCGCGGCCAGCAGGGCCGGGGCGCTCGACGCCCTGAGCGGACTGCCCGAGGGGCTCGACACCACGCTCTCGCGCCGCTACCCCGGCGGGCGCGACCTGTCGGGCGGGCAGTGGCAGCGGGTCGCGCTCGCCCGGGCGCTCCTCGCGATCCAGGGCGGCTCGTCCGTCCTGGTCCTCGACGAGCCGACGGCGCAGCTCGACGTGCGTGCCGAGGCGGAGTTCTTCGACCGCTTCCTCGCGACCACGGAGAACATCACGAGCGTCGTCATCTCGCACCGCTTCTCGACCGTCCGCCACGCGGACCGGATCGCCGTGATCGAGCACGGCCGCGTCGTCGAGTGCGGCGACCACGTCGAGCTCGTCGCGCTCGGCGGCCGCTACGCCGACCTGTTCGAGCTCCAGGCACAACGCTTCCGCGACACCGCGTCCGTGGGCGCGACCGCGTCGGCCGAGGCCGACGACCCCACCAGCCCCATCGCAGAGACGGAGACCGCATCGTGAGGACCATGCTCAGAGCCGCACGCTTCTTCCTCGTCCTGGGCTACCGCACGGACAGGCGCCGCCTGCTCACGGCGGCGATCCTCATGACGATCGGCTACCTCGCCGGGCCGCTCGTCGGCGTCGCGCTCGGCGCCCTGACGAACGCCGCCCTCGACCAGCAGACGGGCCTCGCGATCAGCCTGGGCGTGTGCGTCGCGGTCCTGCTGATCTTCGAGCTCATGATGGGCCACTTCGCGCACCTGTACTACTTCGAGCTCGCGGACCTGCAGCAGCTCGAGCTGACCGACGAGGTCGCGAGGCTCGCGCACGGCAACCCGCGGATCGACCAGTTCGACCGGCCGCGGTTCGCCGAGCTCCTGACCCTGGTCACCGAGGGGCTGCAGCGCGTGCGGTCCGCGCTCGAGGCGACGCTCCAGCTCAGCGGGCTGCTGCTCCAGGTCACGATCACGACCGTCATCCTGGCGTTGGTCGAGCCGTGGCTGCTGCTGCTGCCGCTCGCCGCGCTGCCGCCCGTGCTCCTCAACAACCGGGCACAGAAGGTGCTCGACTCCGCCCGCGACGCGTCCGCGCACGAGGTCCAGCTCTCGACGCACCTCGTCTCGCTCGCGACCACGGGCAGCTCGGCCAAGGAGGTGCGCCTGTTCGGCGCACAGGCCCCGGTCGTCGCGCGCCAGCGTGCGGCGTGGTCGGCGACGACGGCCCGTGTGTGGTCGGCGCACCGCCGCAGCGCCTTGCTGCGCGCGGCCGGGCAGGCGTGGTTCGCGTGCGCGTACGGCGTCGCGGTGTTCCTGGTCGTGCGCCAGGCCGTCACGGGATCGGCGAACGTGGGCCAGGTCGTCCTGGTCATCACGCTCGCGGTCCAGGTGAGCGTCCAGGTCTCGGGCGCGCTCGCGCTGCTCGGCACGTTGCAGGGCGTCGGGCGCACCGTGTCGCACGTCGAGGAGCTGCGGGCGTCGGTCGCGCGTCCCGCCTCTCCGGCGGCACCCGGCCAACCGGTGCCCGACGGCGCCGCGCACCCGGGTGCGTCCGGCACCCCGGTCGGCGAGGACGTGGCGACCGCGTCGTCGGGCACCGTCACCGCGCCCGCGGGTGAGCCCGCGGACCCGCGGGGCGTGCCCACGCGGCTCACGCGCGGCGTGCGCTTCGAGGACGTGACCTTCACCTACCCCGACACGGACCGCGTCATCCTCGACGGCGTGAGCCTCGACGTGCCCGCGGGGTCGACCCTCGCGGTCGTGGGCGACAACGGCGCGGGCAAGAGCACTCTCGTCAAGCTGCTGTGCGGGCTGTACCGGCCGACGTCGGGGCGGATCCTCGTCGATGGCGTCGACCTGCGCGACCTCGACGACGCCGAGTGGCAGGCGCGCACCGCGACCCTGTTCCAGGACTTCGCGCGGTTCGAGCTCACGATCCGCGAGAACGTGGGCGTGGGGCGGCTCGCGTCGCTCGACGTCGACGAGGACCTGTGGGCCGCGCTCGACCGGGCGCGCGGTCGCGGCATCGTCGAGAAGCAGGCGGCCGGGCTCGACCAGCTCCTGGGGCACGGGTACGGGAACGGTGTCGGGCTCTCGGGCGGTCAGTGGCAGACGCTCGGTCTCGGGCGCACGCTCCTGCGCCGTGAGCCGCTGCTGCTCGTCCTCGACGAGCCCGCCGCTGCGCTCGACGCCGCGGCCGAGCACGCGCTGTTCGAGCGGTTCGTCGCGACGGCCGACGAGGCCGGACGGGCCGGGGGCGCGATCACGTGCTTCGTGTCGCACCGGTTCTCGACCGTGCGGGACGCGGACCAGATCGTGGTGCTCGACGCCGGCAAGGTCCGCGAGCACGGCGACCACGCGGCCCTCATGGCGCGCGGCGACCTGTACGCGGAGCTGTTCGGCCTCCAGGCGGGCGCGTACGCGTAGGGGTCGCACGCGAGGTGGGTGGGGTGGGTCGGGTGGCTCGGTCGAGCCGCCTGGCCCACCTCGGGTCCGGTGCCGGGTCCGGCGCCGTGTCAGGACGCCTCGTACGCCACGCCCCAGTGGGCTGCGAGCCGCTCCGCCTGGGCGTCGAAGCCCTGCTGCTCGGCCCGGGTCAGCGGCCGGAAGAGCTGGGTGTCGAGGCGCAGGGTCTTCGCGGTCAGGGCGTGCCGCCACCGCCCGACCACGCGGCCGTCCACGGCGATCACGTGCAGGAACGGCGACACCTCCGTGCCGGGAAGGCGCAGCGGGAGCACGGCCGGGGCCTCGGCCGAGAGCGGGTCGCGGGCCAGGTCGCGGCTGTCCTTGTACGACACGAAGTACTCGTCGTACCCCTGGAGCAGGTCCACCTGTACAGTGCGCTCGGTGGTGCCGTGCTCGGCGGGTCGCGGGCCGTCGACGAGCCGCCAGAACGACAGGCCCTCGGCATCGCCCACGCCTGCGACCTGCTCGACGTCCGCACCCAGCAGCGCCAGCCCCTCGCGCGCCCGCGTCAGCGTGAGGCCCGACCAGCCCGCGAAGTCCTTGACGGTCGCGAGCCCCCGGCTGCGCAGGTACCGCCGCAGCAGCTCGACGAGCGCGGCGTCGTCGTCGTACGTCGCGCCGAGGGGCCCGTAGCCCGCGGGCACGCGCTCGTCGAACGCCGCGTACGTCTGCTGCTTGCCGCGAAGCGCGCCGCTGACGAGGACCCCGTCGAGCTCGGCCCGCATCACGATGTACGTGAACGCGAGCCCGTTCGACGGCAGGCCACGGTCCGCGAGGAGCGCCGCGAGCTCGGCCCGCGTCCGGTGGTTCCCTCCCGCGACGGCCTCGGCGAGCACGTCGGTCGCGGCCGCGTCGTGCGCCGGGCCGCCCAGGTCCGGGTAGTACGGCCGGTTGAGACGATGCACCCGGGGCGCGGTGAGCCGCAGGAGCCAGCGGGCGTCGTCGGGCAGGACGTGGTGCCACGTGGGGCGCAGGACGTGCGTGCGCAGGAACGCGCCCGCGGAGAAGTCGTCGCGCACGGAAGCCACCGAGGGCGCCCCCGCGGTGCGCTGCGCGAGCCCCCACAGGGACGGGTTGAACTCCTGCGACTGGACGGCCCCCAGGTGCCCGACGACGGCGCGCACGCTCGCGAGCCCGTCGCCCCGCAGGGAGTGCGCGACGAGGCGCGTCGCGACGACCGCCTCCGCGTCAGGCGACCCGAGCGCCCCCGAGCCGCTCACCTCACGACACCGCGAGGTCCGCGAGCGCGACGTCCTTCCCGGACAGCTCGACCCGGATCGCCCCGTCGCTCACCCCGACCGACGTGAGGCTGACGCCCTGCGGAAGGTCGAGCGGGACCGTCAGGTTCGTCACGAGCTTCGCGATCGGTGCCGGGAGGTCCGAGATCGTGATGGTCGCGGGGCCCAGGGTCAGCGCGGAGACGTCGACCGCGATCGTGTTGCCGTCGACGCGCGGCGTGAGCCGCGCCGACAGCGGCACCCCCAGGACGTCCATGCTCGCGACGAGCAGGTCCCCCTCGGTGCTGAACGTGACCGGCTCGCCGACCGCCTCGCTCACGACCGCGTCGAGCGACGACGGCGCGAGGAGCCCCGTCGCGGTCCCCGACCGGACGACGTAGGGGTCGCTCGTCGAGACACCGCGCGCGTCGAGGTCCAGGTCGGTCACGGTGTACCCGCCGAACGTGGCCGTGGCCGCCGACCCCGTCACGTGGTCCAGCTCGCCGCCGGCGACCTGGGTCAGGAACGGGAAGCCCAGGATGTCGAGGTTCGCATCGGTGAGCTCGACGTCACCCTGCTCCATGGACCGCACCGCGGTCCCCTCGGCGATACGCACCGTGACACGGTCGACCACCACGAGCACGAGCACCAGGACGACGAGCCCGCCGACCACCCACCACCATCGCTTCATCCGCCCACAGTAGGTGCCGATTCTGGACATCGCCCGGCCGTTGCGCATCTGTGACCTGCGGAGTTGGCCACGATGCGAGGAAAGACCTCGCCGTCTCGGCACCAGGCGTGTCTAGGCTGAGGCCCATGACTCGTCCCGTACGCATCGGTGTCCAGCTCCAGCCACAGCATGCCGACTACCCCCAGATCCGCGACGCGGTCGCCCGCGCCGAGGACGCCGGGGTCGACGTGATCTTCAACTGGGACCACTTCTTCCCGCTGACGGGCGACCCCGACGGTAAGCACTTCGAGTGCTGGACCATGCTCGGCGCGTGGGCCGAGCAGACGAGCCGCGTCGAGATCGGGGCGCTCGTCACGTGCAACAGCTACCGCAACCCCGAGCTCCTCGCAGACATGGCCCGCACGGTCGACCACATCTCCGGTGGCCGCCTGATCCTCGGGATCGGCGCGGGCTGGTTCGAGAAGGACTACGACCAGTTCGGCTACGAGTTCGGCACCGCGGGCTCACGCATCGCCGACCTCGCGGACGCCCTCCCCCGCATCAAGGCCCGGTGGGCCGCGTCCAACCCGGCTCCTACCCGCGAGATCCCGATCCTCGTCGGGGGAGGTGGCGAGCGCAAGACGCTGCGCATCGTGGCCGAGCACGCGACGGCCTGGCACTCGTTCGGCGACGCCGCGACGCTCGCCCGCAAGAGCGCGATCCTCGACGAGCACGGCGTCGCCGTCGGGAGGGACACGGCCTCGCTCGTCGAGCGGTCGGTCGCGGTCAACCGACCCCCTGCCGAGGTGGGCGAGGAGCTCGTGGGCCTCGGCGCGACCCTCCTGACCGTCGGTGTCAGCGGACCCGACTACGACCTGTCGCTCGTGAAGCAGTGGGTCGCCTGGCGCGACGAGCGCGCCCAGGGCTGACCCGTCTCACCCCTCGGATGCCGTACGGCGTCCGGGAACAACGGTCTGGTGGTCGGGGTTGGCGCAGTCATGGCCACCCCACCACCAGCGTCGTCAGCGTCCGCGCCCACGCGCGCCACCCGGATCACCGTCGGCTTCGTGCTGCTCCTGTCGGCGCTCACGGCGATCGGCCCGCTCACGATCGACCTGTACCTCTCGGCCTTCCCGCAGATCGTCACGGAGCTCGGCACGACCGAGTCCCGCATCCAGCTCACGCTCACCGCGACCCTCGCGGGCCTCGCGCTGGGCCAGCTCCTCATCGGCTCGCTCTCCGACGCGGTCGGGCGGCGCCTGCCGCTGCTGTCCGCGCTCTCGATCTACGTGCTGGCCTCGGTCGGGATCGTGTTCGTCCAGTCGATCGAGATGCTGACCGTGCTGCGGTTCGTCCAGGGCCTCACGGCCGCAGCCGGCATGGTCCTGTCGATGGCGATCGTGCGCGACAACTTCGAGGGTTTCCT
Source organism: Oerskovia sp. PE-21s (assembly GCF_056158145.1). Classification (NCBI taxonomy): domain Bacteria; kingdom Bacillati; phylum Actinomycetota; class Actinomycetes; order Micrococcales; family Cellulomonadaceae; genus Oerskovia; species Oerskovia sp. PE-21s. Next base: position 83,811 of record NZ_JBUXJM010000004.1, on the reverse strand, counting down.
GGTCGGCAAGGTCATCGCGCGCCTCATGCTGGTCGTGGGCGTCGCGCCGATCCTGGCCCCGACGATCGGCGCCCAGTTCCTGCGGATGGGCTCGTGGCGCCTGATGTTCGTGGCCCTCGCGGTCTTCGGCGTGCTGCTGCTCGTCCTCGCCGCGCTGCGCCTCAAGGAGTCGCTGCCCCCGGCGATGCGGCGGACGGGTGGCACGTCGGCGGCGCTGCGCTCGTACGGGTCGCTCGTGCGCGACTGGTCGTTCTTCGGCCTCGCGCTGCTCGGCGGGTTCTACATGGCCGCCATGTTCACCTACATCTCGGCGTCGACGTTCGTGTTCCAGGAGCAGTTCGGCCTGAGCGCCCAGCAGTACGCGATCATCTTCGGCGCGGGCGCGGTGTCGGTGACGATCGGCAGCCAGGTCAACGGCGCGCTCGTCGGGCGCGTGACGCCCGAGCAGATCCTGCGCGTGATCGTGCCGGTCGGGATGGTCCTCTCTGCGGGGTTGCTCGCCGCAACCCTGAGCGGGGCGGGACTGCCCGTGATCGTCGCCCTGATCGTCCTGACGCTCGGCACCGCCGGGTTCGTCATGCCGTCGGTCCCTGCGGTCGCCCTCGAGCGCAACGCGCACCGGGCCGGCAGCGCCGCGGCCCTGCTCGGGGCCATGCAGTTCGGCGTCGGCGCAGGCATCGCGCCCCTCACGGGCCTCATCGGCGGGGACGTCACGATCACCATGGCCGCGGTCATGTTCGGCGTCATCTCGGTCGCGGGGCTGCTGCTGCTGAGTCTGACGAGGTCGCTGCGGGCACCGGTCGAGGGGACGGCCGACGAGCCGGTGCTCGTCTCCGACGCGTCCGAGCTCGGGGTCGTCGCGGCGGCCGAGGCCGTGGTCGAGGCCGCCGAGGCGTCGGCGACCGCAACCCCGGCACCCCGCCGCGCCTGAGCCGCGCCTGCTCGGACCACGCCGGCCTGGACCACGTCTGCCGCCCCGCGCCCGGTCGACGCCGTCGAACATGCGGTGGGCGTCCGCCGAGCATGCGGTGGGCGTCCGAACTCCCCCGGATCGCGACGCCAACCGCATGCTCGGCACCGAGGAGGTGGCACCCAGGGGGTGGCGACGCGGGACAGTCCCGGCCAGCGGGTGGCCGCTTCTCTTCGTACGGTGGAGAGGTGTCCGCCTCCGGCGGGCCGTGCAGATCACCAGCCGATCAGCAGGAGCGAGAACCATGGACTGGAAGCTCGAGCTCATCCCCGTGCCCGTGTCGGACATCGACCGGGCCAAGGCGTTCTACGTCGACCAGGTCGGGTTCCACGCCGACCACGACATCCCCGTCAACGACGACCTGCGGTTCGTGCAGCTCACCCCACCGGGTTCCGCCTGCTCGATCGTGCTCGACGTCAACATGACCGACATGCCGTCGGGTGCGCAGCGCGGTCTGCAGGTCGTCGTACCGGACGCCGACGAGGCCCGTCAGCACCTCCTCGACCACGGCGTCGACGCCCCTCCTGTCGAGGACCTGCCGTGGGGCCGGTTCACGTACTTCGCAGACCCGGACGGCAACACCTGGGCGTTGCAGCAGCTCGTCCGGCAGGGGTGACAGCAGCGGTGGGGCGACGTTCGCGGGAGGTGACGTGCCGCGCGAGGTGAGCGCCGTCGTCGGGCCCGACGACGCCACGTACCCCCTCCAGGCCCGTTCCGCCCGGAGCGTCGGGGCGCTCGACGAGGTGCTCGTCGAGTGCAGGGCCTGCCCGCGACTGGTCGCGTGGCGCGAACGGGTGGCGGCGGAGAAGCGGGCCTCGTTCCGTGACGAGACGTACTGGGCGCGGCCCGTGCCCGGGTTCGGCGACGAGCGGGCTGCGGTCCTCGTGGTCGGGCTGGCGCCTGCCGCGCACGGCGCGAACCGCACGGGACGCATGTTCACGGGCGACCGTTCGGGAGACTTCCTGTTCGCGTCGATGTTCCGCACGGGGTTCGCGAACCAGCCCACGTCGGTGAGCGCGGACGACGGGCTCGTGCTGACCGGGATCCGCGTCACGGCTCCGGTCCGCTGCGCCCCGCCCGCGAACAAGCCGACCCCGCTCGAACGTCGGACGTGCGCGCCGTACCTGGGGCGCGAGCTCGAGCTCGTCGGGCCGCGGGTCGCGGTGGTGCTCGGCGCGTTCGGGTGGCAGGCGCTGCTCGCGACGCTCGACGACCAGGGGTGGTCGGTCCCGCGCCCGCGGCCGCGGTTCGGTCACGGGGCCGAGGTGCGTCTCACGCATCCCGACGGTCGCACGCTGACCCTGCTCGGGTGCTTCCACGTGAGCCAGCAGAACACGTTCACGGGTCGGCTGACGCCCGAGATGCTCGACGCGGTGCTGCTGCGAGCGCGGGACCTCGCCGACTGACCTACGCCCGCACGGTGAGCGTGCTCGACCCGTTCGCGAGCCGCCGCACCTCGATACGTTCCGCGATGGCCTGCTTGAGCGCGTCGACGTGCGACACGACGCCGACGACGCGACCACCGGCACGGAGCTTGCCGAGCTCACCGAGCACCGCTTCGAGGGTCTCGGGGTCGAGCGTCCCGAAGCCCTCGTCGACGAACAGCGTCCCGAGGTCGACGCCTCCGGCCTCGGCGGTCACGACGTCGGCCATGCCGAGCGCGAGGCACAGCGACACGTAGAAGGTCTCGCCGCCCGAGAGCGTGCGGGGGTCGCGCGCCTGCTCGGTGCGGTGGTCGAGGACCTTCATCGCGAGCCCGGTCCGGCGGGTGCGGACGTCCTCCTTCTCGTCGGACCGTTCGAGCTCGTAGCGCCCGTCCGACATCTCGCGGAGCCGCTCGTTGGCGGCCGCGACGACGTCCTCGAACCGCCTGACCAGCACGAACGTCGCGAGGGACAGTGCCTTGGCGTTGTCGCTGCCGGACCCCGCGGCGAGCGCGGCCATGCGTGCGACGGGCGCGGCGTCCTCGCGGGCGCGCACCCAGGCCGACACGGTCGACCCGATCTCGGCTGCTGCGGTCGCGGCCGCCGTCGCGCGCCGGGACGCACCGTTCGCCTGGAGGGCGGCCATGCGCTCGGCGGCCTCGGCCTGCCCGACGGCGTCACGCGCGCCGTCGAGATCGACGTCCACGTCCGCGGGCAGGGACGCGACGACCTCCTCGGAGAGCCCTCTCCGGACGCGCTCGGTGTCCGCGTCGACCGCGCGGAGCCTGCGGTCGAGCTCCTGACGGCTCTCGGCTGACAGGAGCGCGTCCACGGCTTGCTGCTCGTCGTCGAACCCGGCCTCGGCGACGACTGCCGCCACCTCGGCCGCCCGGGCCTCGACCGTGGCCGACGTGCGGGCGACCGCGGCCTCGGCGTCGAGCAGGGCGCTCACGGCGAGATCGCGGTCCCGCAGGGCTGCCGCGAGCACCGCGACAGGGTTGGCGGGCGCGCCCTCGTCGGCCAAGGGGTCCGGGAGGCCGGCGCCCGCGAGGAGCGGCCCGGTCGCGTCGAGCTCGTCGGCGATCTCGCGGCGGTCCTGCTCGATCCCGGCGGCCAGTGCGTCGAGGCGCGCGCTCTCGCCCGCGATCCGCTCGGCGAGCGTCGAGGCCAGGGTGATCAGGTCGCCGGTCTCGGCGTCGAAGGCCGAGAGGGCTGCGGACACCTCGGACCGTTCGGTGGCGGCCGCAGAGGACGCCGACACGAGCTCCTTGGCCGCGGCGAGCGCCGCCCGCGCCTGATCGACCTCGACGCCTCCGGCCGCCCGCAGGAACCCGTCGAGGCGTTCGGCGAGGGTCGCGACCTCGGCGGACGCCGCCGCGACGATCTCCTCGGCGGCCCGACGGGCGGCCTCGGCGGCCTCCACACCGTCCCGGCCCACGTGCTCGTCACCCGTCCGGGCGGGCGCGGGGTGCTCGTGCGCGCCGCAGACAGGGCACGCGTCCCCGGGCTCCAGCCCTGCCGCGAGCTCGCCCGCGATGCCCCCGAGCCAGGCCGTGCGCAGTGCGTGCTCGGCGTCGGACGCGGCCCGTGCGGCGGCGACCGCCTGCTCCTGACCGGCTCGGGCGGCGTCGAGGGCGGCGCCGGTCTCGACGGCCTGGCGCGCGGCCCGCAGCACGGACTCGGCCGCGAGCACCTTCTCCTGCCGCTCGCCGAGGCGTCCGGCGACGTCGGCGAGCTCGTCGCGCCGCGCCTCCCGTTCGGCCCGTTCGGCCGGGCGCGCCTCGAGCTCCGCGAGGACCCGTGCACGCTCCTCGCGGTCGCGCTCGATCTCCTTGCGGCCGTCGACCAGGTCCCGCTCCCGGAGCGGCAGCGACTCCCCCACGGGCAGGAGCCGGACGAGGCGCGTGCTCGCGGCCGCGAGGCTCGACCGCAGGACGTCGAGGGCCGTGACGTCGGCCGACGCCAGCGACTCGGGCACCCCGGTGCGGGCGAGCAGGAGCCGCTCGAGCGCGGCAGCGTGCTCCGTCGCGGCGTGGCGGGCACCCGCGAGGACGGGCTCCACCACGGCCGCCCGTTGCGCGGCGGCGAGAGTCTCACGGTCGGCGGCCACCTGGTCCGCAGCGGCGTCGAGCGCCGCCTGCTCGGCGAGCAGCGCGTCGCGGCGCACGACGGCTGCGCTGAGCGAGCGCGCCGCCTCGAAGGCGTCACGGGCCGCGACGAGCACGCTGTTGGCCGAGATCTCGCTCGCGCCGAGCTCGTCGGCGGTCCGCTGCATCGCGGCGACGTGCCGGTGGACGAGGGTCCGGACCGACGGCAAGGCCGCGGCCTCGCCACCGTCGACGTCGCTGTCACGGTCACCGTCGACGTCGCCCGCCGACTCCTTGGCCGCGTCGAGCGGCCCCGCGAGCCGGACGTCGTCGCGCACGGCCTCTCGCAGGGTGGCCGTGGCCTCGCTCGTCAGCCCGGCGGCACCGACGAAGTTCTCGACGGCCCCCGTCGCGATGCCCTTGGCGGCCGACACCGCGCCCTGCGCCTCGCGGTTCAGGGCCGCGAGCTCGGTCTGCACGCGGTCGTAGATCTCGGTGCCGAAGACCTTCTGGAGCAGGCTGCGCCGGTGCTCGGGGTCCGCCCGGAGGAAGTTCGCGAACTCCCCCTGCGGCAGGACGATGGTCTGGACGAACTGTCGGCGGTCGAGCCCGACGGCCCGCTGGATCTCCAGCCCGGCCTCGTCGAGCCGCGTCGAGAGCAGCTCGCCGGGTACGTCGTCGTCGGCGTCGGCCCCCGGCACCGCCGCGGCCTGGTCCGCCCCGGCGAGCCGCCAGAGCTTCACCCCGGCCTGCTGGGTCGTGGTGCCTGTGCCGCGCTTCTTGGCGCGCTGGAACTCGGGGGTGCGTCGCACGCGGTAGACCCCGGACCCGGTCTCGAAGACGAGGTCCACGAACGACTCGACGTCGGGGGCGGCGTACGCCGAGCGGAGCCGGTCCTCGCTCGCGGCCTCGGACGCGACCTTGCCGTACAGCGCGAAGACGACGGCGTCGATGATGGTCGACTTCCCCGCGCCCGTGGGGCCTTCGAGCAGGAAGATGCCCGAGGTCGCGAGCTGGGCGAAGTCGACGACGTGCCGTCCGGCGAACGGCCCGATCGCCTGGAGGGTCAGGGAGTGCAGGTGCATCAGGCGCTCCGCTCGCTCGCGAGGGCGCGTTCGAGCGCGGTGCGCAGCGCGGCCCCCTCGGCCTGGTCGGGTCCCGTCCCCGTGACGTGTTGGACGAACTCGTGGGTCACCTCGAGCGGGTCGCTCCCCTGCCCGACGACGGAGATCACCTCGCGCTCCGCGGTCACCGGTGGGCGGTGCTGGACCTGGAGCGCGTGCGGGAACCGGGCGCGGACGCGCGCGTACATCTCGGTGGGCCGGGCGGGATCGGTGACGAACACGCGCAGCCAGTCGTCGGTGTGCGGGTCGCCGGCCGCGCCGAGGAGGTCGTCGAGCGTCCCGGTGACCTCCGCGAGACGCCGCGGGACCGGTGCCGGGAGCAGCTGCGTCCGGGCGTCCCCGGTCGCGTCGAGGTCCAGCAGGACGGTCGACTTCTGCTGGTGCATCTCCGAGAACGAGTACGCGAGGGGCGAGCCCGAGTAGCGGGCCACGGTCGCGACCTCGTCGCCCTGACCTGTGGTTTCACGTGAAACACCGGGCACCGTGACGGTCTGCGGGCCGTGCAGGTGACCCAGGGCCACGTAGTCCACGCCCATTCCCCCGAACACCCCGGCGGGCACCGAGTCCACGCCGCCCACCCGGATGTCCCGCTCGGACTCCGAGGCCTGCCCGCCGACGACGAACGCGTGAGCCACGACCACGTTCCGCAGCCGGTCGCCGCCACCCTCACGACGGCGCGCGACGTCCGCCGCGACCCGCCGCACGGCAGCTGCGGTCACGGCCTCGTGCGACCGCGGCAGCGGGGCGCGCTCGTGCTCTCTCCCGGACAGGTCCCGCGCGTCGCCACCGCATCCGCAGCCGTCCGCGAGCTCCCACCGCACGGCGTCCGGGTCGAGGTAGGGCATCGCGTACACCGCGACGCGGCCGCCCGAGCCACCGCGCGAGGCGGGGTCCAGGACGACGGGCGTGCCGACGTCGGGCACGCGCGTGCGGAAGTGGACGCCCGCACGCATGAGCGACGCCCCGAAGCCCAGCCGGATCGCCGAGTCGTGGTTGCCCGGCGTGAGCACGACGTCCGCATGCTCGGCGAGCCGTGCGACCGTGTCCGAGAGGAGGTTCACGGCGTCCACGGGTGGGATCGCGCGGTCGTACACGTCGCCCGCGACGAGGACCGCCCCCACCCCCTCCGCGCGGACGACGTCCACGAGGTGGTCCAGGTGCGCAGCCTGATGGTCCAGCAGGTCGACGCCGTGCAGCGTGCGACCGAGGTGCCAGTCCGAGGTGTGCAGGATGCGCATGCCCCGAACGGTAGCGGGCGCCACCCACAGCCCTGTGCACCAGCCCCTCGGCCCCGGGTCGACCTCGTCGTCACCCCGGTCGAGCCGCGAGGACCCTACGGGCTACGACCCTGCGGTCGCGGTCCGCACGACGGGGATGGTCCCGGCCATGCCGATCATCTCGAGCAGGTCCTCGAGCGAGGTCGTCGGGTCCTGCAGGACCACGGCGCGCCCGTCCTCGGAGCCCAGCATGTAGACCTGGAGGATGAACGCGATGCCGGACGAGTCGATGAACGTCACGCGTCCGACGTCGATCGTCACCGGTCCGGGATGCGTGAGCACCTGTGCCATGGCGTCGCTCGCGCGGTCCCTCAACGCTGCGTCGATCTCTCCCCACAGGGTGATGAGCGACCCCTCGGGGGTCGCCTCGTAGCTGATGCCTGAGTCGTACGTGCTGGGGATGGTCATGCTCTTCTCGTGCTCCGTCAGTCGGTGAGGGTGGCCTCGCGGACCGTCCTCCTGGTCAACGATCGGGCAATGAACGGTGTTCCCGTTGTCGGGATCCGTGGAGGTCAAACTCTGAGAGGTTAGACCGGCTCGGTCACGTCCGCGACCTGCGCGCCCAACGCCTTCGCCAGACTCGCGCCGTCGACGCTCGCCGCGACCCCGAAGGCGCCTGCGCCGATCGACACGAGCGGGGACGCCCCGTCGCGTTCCACGACCCGGGAGTCGGCGACCACGGGCCAGGCGGTCGTCGCGCCGAACGGGGTGATCGTCCCTCGCTCGTACCCCGTGACCTCGCGCGCGACCTCCTTGTCCGGCATGGACAGGCGCGAGACGCCCAGGAGGGTCCGCAGCCTGGGCCACGAGATGGTCCGGTCGCCCGGGACGAGGACGAACAGGTAGTCCTCGTCGCCGCGGCGCACCACGAGCGTCTTGACGATGTTGGCCGGGTCGATCCCACGCGCCTCGGCGGCTTCCTCGAGGGAGCCGACGGGTCCGTGCCGGGTGATCGTGAAGTCGATCCCGGACGCTTCCAGTGCGGCGCGTGCCCGCTCTTCGCTCATGCCCTCGACCCTAGGCATCGCCGCCCACACTCACCACGCGAAGGGCCGATCAGCACGTGTCGTCCACGTCACCTCCCCGTGGTGTCCGCGCCGTCCCGGGTCGCGGACCTCGCGCCCCGGTGCTTGCATCGAGGGACGCCCGACCCGGACGAGCCCGAGGAGAGCCATGCGACCCGAACCGCCCCCGCTGCTGCGGCCCGAGCGTCGCGGACGCTTCGGCATGGACCGTGTGGGCTCGGTCGCGACGGCCGTCGTGCTGCTGGCCCTCGTGGCCCTGTGGCTCGTCCCGACAGCTGTCGACGAGGGCACCCCGCCCACCGAGACCGAGATCGCCGCAGGGCGGGTCGTGACCGTCTCCGACGGCGCCTCGACCGCGACGGTCCGGTTCCCGGCAGGGTGGTCCACCACGGCCGACATCGCGTCGGGGGACGCGAGCGAGTCGACGTTCGAGGGTGCCAGCCTCACGGTCGACCGCCGAGGCGTCGAGGTCCAGATCGAGGTCGTCTCGGGCGTCGAGAACCCGAACGTCTTCTTCACTCGGCGAGCCCGGCTCGCCGAGCTCTCGACGGGTACGAGCCTGTACGACGCGCAGATCGTGTCCGACGGGGACCCCGCCGAGGTCTCAGGGGTCTTCCGGTCGAGCGGTCCCGAGGCGGCCTCGCTCACGGTCAAGGTCACGGCGCAGCACGCACAGGGCGGGGTGTCGATCCTCGCGTACGGGACGGCGTCCGACCTCCAGGCGCAGGCCGAGGCCGTGGCGGACCTGGTGAAGGCCGTGACGATCTCATGACCGACCACGCCCCGCGCAACGTCCCGGTCGTCCTTCCGACGAGCGCGCCCGGGCGACGACGGCGCGCCCTCTTCCCCCACTACCAGTGGGCGACCTGGCTCTACTGGGTCTGCCTGGTCGTGACCGGCGTCGGGATGCTCCGGGTCGCCCGCCAGGACGCGTTCCTCACACCCGAGGGGCTCGCGATCGGGGTACTGCTCGCGGTCCTCGTCACGCTGCTCCTCACGGCGGTCGTCCGGCGGCTCGACCTGTTCGAGGACGAGCCCGTCGGCATGCTCCTCGCGGCCTACGCGTGGGGATTCGTGGCCGCCCCGACGATCGTCGTGGTCGCGAACGACCACCTGATCTCCGCGCTCGAGCGCGTCGGGCTGGCCTCCTGGTCGGCAGCCCTCGTCGGGCCGACCGACGAGGAGCTCGTCAAGCTCCTCGGGGTGGTCCTGGTCCTGTACGCGGGCCGCGCGCACGTGACCCGCCCGCTCAACGGCCTGGTCTACGGGGCGATGGTCGGTCTGGGCTTCGAGGTCAGCGAGAACATCAGCTACATCGTGCAGGGCGCGATCATGGACCCGAACGCCGACGCCGTAGGCGCTCTCCAGGTCGGCCTGAGCCGCGTGCTCGTCGGCCTGGGCGGCCACGCGATGTTCAGCGCGATCGCGGGCTTCGGCATCGCCTACGCCCTGGTGGCGTTCCAGGTCTCCACGGCGCGGCGCGTCACCGTCGCGGTCGCGGCCTCTGCGCTCGCCTGGGTGCTGCACTTCGCGTGGAACGCCCCCGAGATCTTCTTCCCGTCGTCGGAGGCCGGCGCGTTCGCGTCGGTCGTCGTCAAGTACGTCGTCCTGATCCTCGCGTTCGTGCTCGTCGTCCGCTACGCGCGGCACATCGACCACCGCTGGTTCGAGGCGGCACTCGCCGGCCAGCCCGACGACGTCGTGACGCCCGACGAGAGGGAGGCCCTGCGCTCCGTCCACGGACGCCGCGCGGCGCGCAAGGCGGCCCGGCGCGCAGGCGGGCGGGCCGAGAGCCGTCGGCTGGCCGACCTCCAGGAGGCGCAGCTCCGGCTCGCGACGCTGCTGGGCCTGCATCCCGACGGGTCACCGCCCGTCGAGGTCCAGAAGGAGGTCGTGCGGGAGATCCGCGCGCAGCTCCTCGTGCCGGTCCAGGCGTCGCCGTCGCCGGCGCGGTCAGCTCCCTGAGCCGAGGTCCACCACGTCGCCCTTCCAGGTCCGCCGCAGCCACCGGTCGTGCGACGCGACGACCACGGCACCTGGCCACGTCTCGACCGCGGCCATGAGCTCCTCCGCGAGCGTGAGCGACACGTGGTTGGTCGGTTCGTCGAGCAGCAGCACGTCGGGCGCCTGCGTCACGAGCATCGCGAGGACCACCCGCCGTCGCTGTCCCACGCTCAGCGACGCCAGCGGTCGGTCCAGGTCGCGGGGCGCGACGAGGCCGTGCGCGTCGACGTGCGGGCGGTCCGCGGGGTCCTGCCCCGTGACGAGGGCGAGCAGGTCGCGCGGGGTGCGCGCGTCGTCGTGCAGGCGGACGTCCTGCTCCAGCAGGGCGACCTCGACGCCCCGCGCGCGGCCCACCGTGCCCGACGACGGCGCGAGGTCGCCCGCCAGCACGTGCAGCAGCGTGGACTTCCCGGACCCGTTGGCCCCGGTGACGAGCAGCTTGGCGCCCGGGGCGAGGTCGATCGACGGCACGCCGGCCGCCCGCAGGTCGAGGCGCGGACGACCGTCCGAGGCGGAGCCCGGCTCGGTCGCTCCTCCCTGCACGACGACGTCACGCGCCCACAGCGCCAGGCCGTCGGTCCCGTTCGACGCTCCCTGGGAGCCGCGCCGACCGCCCGAGCGTCCCGGGGACGAGCTCGCCGTACGCTCGCGCACGAGGTGCGGCGGCGCGAACCGCAACGGCGCCGGAGGCTTGCGCACCTGCTCGGCCTGGAGCGTGTCGAGACGCTGCTGGGCGTTGCGCACGCGCCGCGACACCTGCGACTGCACGCGCTCCCCCTTGGCGTCGTAGAGCAGCTTCGACTGGTTGCCGCGCTCACGGTTGTGCGAGACGTTGCGGGCCGTGGTGGCGACCGACCGGCGCAGCGCCTTGAGCTCGTCCTGCTCGGCCGCGAACTGCTGCTCCCACCGTGCGCGCTCGACGCGCTTGGCCCGCAGGTACTCGCGATAGCTGCCCGCGTACAGGGTGCCGCCCGTGCGACCCGCCGAGCTGGCCTCCTGCGAAGGGTCGAGGTCCAGGATCTCGGTGCAGACCTCGTCGAGGAACACGCGGTCGTGGCTCGCGAGCAGCACCGCGCCGGGCAGCGCGCGCAGGGCCGACGCGAGGAACTCGGCGGCCTCGTCGTCCAGGTGGTTGGTCGGCTCGTCGAGCAGGAGCGCGCCGGGCTGACGGATGAGGAGAGCCGCGAGGCCCAGACGGGTGCGCTGCCCTCCCGAGAGCCGCGAGACCATGCGGTCGCGGTGGATCACGTCGAGGCCCAGGCCTGCGAGAGCCCGGGACGCGCGAGCGTCCGCCCCCCACACGTCCGACTGCTCGGCGCGCGCGAGGGCCAGGTCGTAGGCCGCGGTGAGGGCGTCGACGTCAGCGCGCCGGTCGTCGGGAGCGGACCGGGCGACGTCCTGGTCCGGCTCGGACAGCGACGCGAGGGCAGCCCCGGCCGCCTCGAGCTCGCGCTCGATCTCCCGGACCCCCGCGAGGGCGTCCTCGACGACCTGGCCGACGGTCGTCGTCGGGCCGTACGGGAACTCCTGGTGCAGGTAGCCGAGGTCCGGGGGCCGCGTGACCGTCCCCGAGTCGGGGTCCTCGACCCCGGCGAGCAGGCGCAGCAACGTCGACTTGCCGACGCCGTTCTCACCCACCAGCCCGGTCCGGTGGCCGGGGTCGACGGCGAGGCTCACCCCCGCGAGGACGGTGCGGTCACCGTAGGACTTGGTGAGGTCGAAGGCTGCGAGGAGGGCGGATGAGGGCTGGGGCACGGAATCACCTGACGAAGAGGGCGCCACGGCGGCACGAGAGGCTGCCGACCGACGTCGGGCACGGCCAGGACACGACGGGGGCGTGTCGCGGGGCGACGTCGGGGCGCGAGAGGAAGGGGGTCTCGCGAGCAGGCTCAGATCCACATGAGGGCAACCCTACGGGGTCGGGCAGGCGGGCCGCGACCGGATTACCCCGACGTCGTGGCTCGACCGTCGCGCCTGCCGTGCCGTACGGAAGGCCGCCCTAGTGGTCGTCCACGCCCAGCAGGCGAGCGTGGAGCGCCCGGACCTCGTCCACGAGCGCCGGGTCGGGGCCCGACACCGGAGTCCCGGGGGCGACCGTGGCGATCGGCAGCGGCGCGACAGGTCCGGGGGGCACGCCCCATCCCGCACGCCACCCGACGAGCTGGGCGCTGCTCGCGGCGTACACGATCCGTCCCAGGCCGACCCACGCGTGAGCCGCGCTGCACATGGGGCAGTGCTCGCCCGACGTGTAGACCACGCTCGTCCGCCGCTGCTCGGCGTCCAGGTGCTCGGCAGCCCATCTGGCGAGAGCGAGCTCCGGGTGCTGGGTCGCGTCCCCGCCGCGGACCCGGTTGCGGTCCGAGCGCAGGATCGTCCCCTCGGCGTCGACGAGCAGCGACCCGAACGGCTCGTCGCCCGCGTCGAGCGCCTCCCGGGCGAGGTCGACGCACACCCGGAGGAACTCGTGGTCGCGCGCGTCCGGAGAGTCGGGGGCCGCGGCGGTCACTGGGCTCCGGACGTCGCGGTCGGCGCGGGGATGTTCGTCGGGGAGGTCGAGGGAGCCACGGAGGACTCGGTCGGCGACGGTGCCGGTGTCGTCGGCGGGTCCGTCGGGTCCGTCGTCGGGGCGGGGGTCGTCGGGGTGGGTTCGGGCGTCGTCGGGGTCGGCGTCGGGGTCGGCGTCGGCGTCGGGGTCGGCGGCGGGTCCGTCGGGACCGGGGTCGTCGGGGTCGGCGTCGGCACGGGGTTCGTCGGTGACGGCGCGGGCGGAGGAGTCGACGGCGAGGCGGGGGCCGTCGGCACGGGAGGTGCCGTCGGCGTCGTCTCCGCCCCTGGCTCGTACCGGTCCGGCATGGCCCCGGCCGCGTAGAACTCGAAGTGCCACGGCTCGGGCTTGCGCCCGTCAGGACGCGCCCAGGTGGGGTTGTCCCAGCCGTAGTCCGGGGCGTGCAGACGCATCCACTGGTACTCGGCGCTCGTCCCGGTCGAGACCGGGGAGCCGACGTCGATCGCGAGACCCCACCCGTGCTGGGACGTCCCGGGGACGGCGGCCAGGAACGGCTTCGCGGCCTTGACGGCCACCTGGTCGTCGTAGCTGCGGTAGGAGTCGGTGATGCGCAGCGGCTTGCCGAACGCCTTCTGGTACTCGGCCGCGAGCGCCTCGAGCTGCTCGGCGGCGTCGCACCGCAGGCTGTGCCTGGGGGCGAAGGCGAGCGTGCACAGCACCGCGTCGGGGAGCTGTCCGTTGGCGTACTGGGAGGTGCTATCCGCGTACTTCGCGACCGCGGCGGCGAGCTGGTCGGCCAGAGTCATGTCGGCAGGGATCTGACCGTCAGCCGGGACGACACCCACGGCCGCGAGCGCGTACGCGGGCCCCATGAGCTCGGAGAGCCGGGTCGCGGCAGCGACGACGTCGTCGATCGTCACCAGGCCCTCGTGCGACGGGGCCTCGTCGTCGGTCGGGTCGGCGGGGTCGGGGGCAGGCGCTGCTGGCAGGCCTGTCTCGGGGTCGAACCCGTCCGCCGCGCCGTCGGCGGGGGGCGTGGGCGTCGTGGCTGTCGTGAGCGGGACGGGAAGTCCCGGCGTGACGGCCCCCGCCGCCCCGGGTGCGTACGGGTCGGGATCGGTCGCCAGGACGTCCGCGGCCCCGTACCCCTCGTCGGCCGTCGTGGGGGGTGGGACCACCGGGTTCGCGGCGGGCTGGACCCCCGGGCCGGCCGGTACGAGCGTCGACGGTGTGCCCGTCGACGGCGGCACGGTCGACGCCTGCCCGGTGCCCGCTCCCGGCGCCCCGGGCTCGCCCGGGGTCTCGGGGGGCGTCGGGGCGAGAGGGGTCGGTGCGGCGGGCGGCGTCGCGAGGTCCTCGCCGGGCAGGGCGCCGGGCGAGACGGGCCCAGGAGCGTCGACCGACCCCCGGGCGCCTCCGCCGGCCGCGGCCTGCTGGGCCTGGTAGGTCGCGAGCAGCATGCCGAGCTCCGAGCGCGCCTGCAGCACGGGCTCCGAGACCGCGGCATCGGTGCCGAGTACCTCGTCAGACCGGTCGAGCATCTTGACCACGCGGTCGAGCTGGACGTCCTCGCTGGGTGGCTCGTAGGCGGGGGGCTGCACGCCGAACGCGGCGCCGGCCACGGGCTCGTCCGCCGCGTACTGCACCGACCACGCCTCGCGGTGCGTGATCGAGGACCCGACGAACCCGACCGTCATGGCCGACCCGAGGACCAGGGTCGACGAGAGGATCAGCGGGACCGCCCGCGCCGGGCGTCGCGCATGACGGGCATCGACGTGGTCGTGGGGCTCCGCCGGAGGACGGGCGGGCTCGTTCGGCCTGTCGGCCTGGTCGAGCACAGCAGGGGCGTCGACGACAGCGGGCGCGCCAGTGGCGGCGGGCGCGGCGCGGTGCGCGCCGTGCCTGCCCCCTGGGCCGCTGGAACGCACCCGGTGCGTCGGCAAGGTCACCACGAGACTCCCATGTCCGTTCTGCGACGTTCGACCGTGCGAGGGTATCTGCGAACACGGCCAGACTCCAGCCTGAGGGAGTTTCGGCGTGTGCGCCACCCTGGTCCGGGACGTTCATGGGTGACTTCTCATCCGACGTCGGCACAATGGGGAGATGGACACACACGCCACGCACACCGCCAGCGTCCGACGCATCCGCCGGAGCGCCGCCGTCGGGCTCGCGCTCGTCCTGTCCACGTCCGTGCTGGGCGCGTGCGGCGACGACGGGAGCATCACGATCCCCGAGATCTCCATCTCGAGCGACCAGCTCGACCAGCTCCTCGACGACGCCAAGGCGCAGGCCGAGACCATCGGCGGGGACGTCCAGTCGCTCGTCGACTCGCTCGGTTCGCTCCCTGCCGACCAGCGCGCACAGGTCGAGGAGGCCGTGACCTCGGCCAAGACCGCGACGGAGGACCTCCAGACCGCCCTCGACGAGGCGGCCACCGCGACGGAGGAGACCAAGGCGCAGGCCGAGCAGCGCGTCGCTGACGCCCGCGCGCGGCTCGACGAGGCCTCGGCCCGGCTCCAGTCGGCGTCCGAGGCCGTGAAGTCGGCCGACGAGGCCGTGAGCAGCTCTCTCGACGACCTGCGCGGCGAGGTCGAGAAGTTCTCGCAGGACGTCGAGGGCGCGACCTCCTGACAGTCCGTCACGGTTCCCGTTGACCCCACCTCGGGGCCCGGGGACACTGGGCCATGCCTTCTGCCTCCCCGACGCCGGAGCCCGCCAGGACCTCCCTCCCCGACCTCGACGAGACCCTGGCGCTCGCCGGCATCGCGCTGGGCGCCGCGCTCGCCGAACCCGAGGCCCTCGGCGGGTCGGAGCGGTCCCTGGTCGTCCGTGCCCGCGTCGTCGCGGGGCTCGCGGACGACCGCCTCGACACGACCCGCGCCGCGGCGCACGCAACGGGCAGCACGGTCGTGGTCAAGCGCTTCCTGGACGGTCCCGGCGTGCACGGCCTGCCGTTCGAGCACGAGGTCGCAGGGCTCCTGACCCTCGACCACACCCCCACCCTGCTGGCCGTCGACGAGGCGCACCGCCTGGTCGTCATGAGCGACGTCGGCGACGGCCCCACGCTCGCCGACCTCCTGCTCGGCACCGACCGCGACGCCGCCTGGCAGGGCGCGCACGACTGGGCGACCGCGCTCGGTGCGCTCGCCGGGGCGTCAGGGCGGCACGTCGAACGCTTCTCGGGCGAGCTCGCGGCCCGCGGCGTCGTCAAGGGGTGGGACCTCGACGCCGACGCCCGCGCCGGGGTGCACCGGCTCGTCGAGGCCCTGCCCACCCCGACGGACCTCGCACGCGAACCGCTCGACGCGATGCTCGCGTTCGTGCACGACGACCTCGAGGCGGTCGCGAGCCTGCGCGCGCCCGGGAGCTGCGCCGTCGTCTCCCCCGGCGACACGTGCCCCGACAACGCCGTGCGCACCGGGGCGGGCTGGGTGTTCCTCGACCTGGAGGACACCAACGTCCACCACCCCGCGCTCGACGCCGCGTACACGCTCATGCCGTTCTCGACGTGCTGGTGCGTGTTCGACCCGCCGCCGGGCCTGACCGACGGGCTCCTCGCCGCGTTCACCGCGGGCCTGGGCAAGCACCTGCCCGACGCCGTCGTCGAGCCTGCCTGGACCCGCGACGTCCTGCTCGCGTGCGCGGGCTGGATCCTCGCCATGACGGGCTGGCTCGTCGACGGCGCGGTCGCGGACCGCCCCCACGTGGGACCCGAGGGGAAGTCACCGTCGTACCGGCAGCTCGTGATGTCCCGCTGGCGGTGGGGAGCCGAGCACCTGCGAGACGTCACCCCGAGCATCGCGACCGTCCTGTCCGACGCCGTCGCGTGGGCCGAGCGCGAGTGGGGACCCACGCCGTCGGGCGGGTATCCCGCGTTCACGTGACGCACCCGCAGACGCTGTCCCGCTGGTCCCGGCACGAGGGGACCTAGGTCCCCCGCGTTCCTCGACCTTCGCCCCAGGTCCGGGCCCTCCCGCTCCGGTGGAATGGAGTCAACGCACCGGATGGGGATCCGGTCCTGGAGAGGAAGACAGACGACATGAGTGCAACGATCGAACGTCCGGCCAGCTCGGCCCGCTCGGCCCGAGCAGTACGTGCCGTCCCTCACGAGGTCTCGGGGGCCACCACGACCGCGAGCCTCGCAGTCCGCGGAACCCTCCCGACGCAGATCGTGCTCGGGGTCTTCCGGATCGTCATGGGCTTCTACTTCGTGTGGGCGTTCCTCGACAAGACCTTCGGGCTCGGGTTCTCGACCCCCTCGGAGCGTGCCTGGATCAACGGAGGCAGCCCCACGGCCGGCTTCCTCGGCGGCGTCCAGGGTCCGTTCGCGAGCTTCTTCAACGGGATGGCCGGTGCTGCCTGGGCCGACTGGCTCTTCATGGCAGGCCTCCTCGGCATCGGGCTCGCCCTGATGCTCGGGATCGGGATGCGGATCGCGGCGATCGCCGGCACCGTCCTCCTCGGCTTCATGTACCTGGCCTCCCTGCCCCTGACCACCAACCCGATCATCGACAGCCACGTCGTCGAGGCCCTCGCGATCATCTCGCTGGCCATGATCGGCGCCGGTGACACCCTCGGCCTCGGCCGACAGTGGAAGAGCCTCCCGCTCGTCCGCAAGAACTCCTGGTTGGTCTGATCCCGGTTCGGCGACGCGATCCGCTCGCCACGGCGATACACCCAGGAAGACGCGGGGAACACCAGGGAACGCGAGACCCTGCCCCGCCCGACGGCCCTCCCGGTCACCTCCCGGAGGGCCGTCGCTCTTTCCCCGGCCGGTCGGCCACCCGCCGACCGGCCGGGGACACACCCGGAGCTCACGAAGATCGAGGGGGTAGTCATGGAGTACCTGAAGACCTACCACGCACGAGAGAGCGACGTCCCGGTCCTGCCGAGGCCGGTTCCGGTCCGAACGTCTGACAGACTCACGTGGGTGACCGAGTCTCTTCCCTCTGCCGTCGCGCACCGCGTGCTCGACGCCGTCGTCGCCATCACGAGCAACCTCGACCTCGACACCGTGCTCCGCCGCATCGTCGAGGCCGCGATGGACCTCACCGGCGCCCGGTACGGGGCGCTCGGCGTGCGCGACGGGGACCGGCTCGGCCGGTTCGTGCCGGTCGGCATGAAGGACTCCGAGGTCGAGGCGATCGACCACTGGCCCCACGGGCACGGCCTCCTGGGCGAGGTCATCCGCAACCCGCACCCCCTGCGCGTCGACAAGATCGAGGGCTACCCGGCCGCGTCCGGCTACCCCGCGGGGCACCCTCCCATGCACACGTTCCTCGGCGTCCCCATCCAGGTCCGCGACTCCGTCTACGGCAACCTCTACCTGACCGACAAGCGCGACGGGTCGCCCTTCACGCGCGACGACGAGGCCGCGGTCCGCGCCCTGGCCGCCGCCGCAGGGGTGGCCGTCGACAACGCCCGCCTCTACGAGGACGGGCGACGGGTCGCGGTGCTCGAGGACCGCGAGCGCATCGCGCGCGACCTGCACGACGTCGTCATCCAGCGCATCTTCGCGTCCGCGATGACGCTCATGAGCACGACCAAGCACATCGAGAACGAGCTCGTGCGCTCGCGCGTCGAGGAGGCCGTCAACGACCTCGACGACACGATCCGCGAGATCCGCTCGACGATCTTCGCGCTCCAGGCCACCACTCCCCCCGAGGCGAGCCTCCAGGAACGCCTGACCGCGGCCGCCGGTGCGGTGACGTCCGCGCTCGGGTTCGCGCCCTCGATCATCATCGAGAGCGACGACTCGTCGCTCGTGCCCGCCGAGGTCGCGGACCAGCTCGTGGTCGTGGTCGGCGAGGCCCTGACCAACGTGGCCCGCCACGCGCGCGCGTCGCGCGTCGACGTGCGGCTGCGCGTGACCGACGACGCCATCACGCTGTCCGTGGTCGACGACGGGATCGGCTGCGCGGGCGTCGACGCGGGCGACCACCGCGGCGGCCTGCACAACCTCGCGACGCGCGCCGAGGCGCTGCGCGGGACCCTGTCCGTCGGACCGGCCGAGGCTGCGGCGCGCGAGCTCGCGGGCGCCGCCGGCGGGCCGGGGGCCGCGTCGACGGCGGACGGGTCGACGGGTGTCGTCCCCACGGGCCGCGGTACCGCGCTCGTGTGGCGGATCCCGAACGCCTGAGGCCCTCACGACCGAGGGTGACGGACCACGTCGCCGAGGCGGGCACGATGGTCGCCACCGACGAGTTCATCTCCGAGGGCGAGACGCGCCCAGCGCGACCCGCGCACCCACGTGCGCTCCGTCGTCGGGCATCGCCGTGCTGCTCGACGCCGCGGGACCGCCGCGGCGCACCACTCAGCCGCGCGGGCGGTCCTCCGTGCGCATCTCGGTCGCGAGGACCGCGACCTGCGTGCGGCGCTGCAGCCCGAGCGTCGAGAGGATGTGCGACACGTAGTTCTTGACCGTCTTCTCCGCGAGGAACAGGCGCTCGCCGATCTGCCGGTTCGTCATGCCCTCGCCGATGAGGTCGACGATCTGACGCTCCTGCGGCGAGAGCCCCTCGAGGCGGTCGACCTCCTGGGCCTGCGGCGTGCGCAGCCGGTCGAGGATGCGCGCCGTGCTGACCGGGTCGAGCAGCGAGCCGCCGCCCGCGATGGTCCGCACGGCCCCCACGAGGTCCGAGCCGTGGATCTGCTTGAGGACGTAGCCCGAGGCGCCGGCGAGGACCGCCTGGAACAGCGCCTCGTCGTCCGCGAAGGACGTGAGCATGAGGCAGCCGATCTCCGGCATCTCGGAACGCACGTCGCGGCAGACCTCGACGCCCGAGCCGTCGGGCAGGCGCACGTCGAGCACGGCCACGTCGGGTCGGACGGCGCGGATGCGGGTCAGCGCGGAGGCGGCGGTGCCGGCCTCGCCGACGACCGTGATGTCGTCCTCGGCCTCGAGGAGGGCGGCGACGCCGCGGCGGACGACCTCGTGGTCGTCGAGCAGGAAGACCCGGATCGGGTCGGGGGTGGTGCCCATAGGGAGAACTTATCGGAGTTGTGTCAGAACGAGGGTGCCGGGCCGCGCGAAGAGGCCCGACGGCGCCGCTCCCCCGGGTGCGCGGGCGCCCTCGGGGCGGCGTGGGTGGGCGGACGGGGCGCGAGCGTCCTACCGTGGCTGGATGTCGTCCGCTCCCGTCCCGCCACCCCAGACCCCGCGACGGAAGCCGCGCTTCACGGGCCTCGTCAAGCCCCACGAGGCGTTCCCCGCCGTCGCCCGCCTCGACCGCCGCATGAACGACCGGACGTACCGGCGACAGCTCGGGCCCCGGGCGGACGCGGCCCTCGTGCGCCTGACGACCGCCGCGAACCACAGCGTCCTGTGGATGGGGCTCGGCGCGGGGCTGGCCGCGACCGGCGCGCGCGGCCGCCGGGCGGCGGTGCGGGGTCTCGTGAGCGTCGCCGCCGCGAGCGCGACCGCGAACCTGCTCGGCAAGGGGCTGTTCGGCGGCGACCGCCCTTCCGCCGACCCGCTGCCCCTCGTGCGGCGCCTGCGCCGCTACCCGACGACGCCGTCGTTCCCGTCGGGCCACTCGGCCACCGCGGGGGCGTTCGCCGCGGGCGTGGCCCTGGAGTGGCCCGCCGCCGGGCTGGTCGTCGCTCCTGTCGCGGGGGCCGTCATGTACTCGCGGCTGCACGTGGGCGCGCACTGGTTCTCGGACGTCGTCGGGGGCGCGGCGCTCGGGGTCGGGCTCGCGGTGCTCGGCCGGTGGCTCGTGCCCTCCCCACCGGGGCCCGAGCCGGACGTACCCGCCGGACCGCCCACGGACGTGCCCGCGCTCCCCGACGGCGAGGGCCTGTTCGTCGTCGTCAACACGGCCGCAGGGTCCGGGCGGATCCTCAAGGAGGACCCGCTCGAGGTCCTGCGCCGCGACCTCCCGAAGGCGCGGGTGCACGTGCTCGCCGAGGGCGACGACCTGCGCGAGATCTACGACCGGGCGGCGAAGGGCGAGGGTACCGGCGGGTCCGACGGCGACAGCGAGGCCCGCCCCGCCCGAGCCCTCGGGATCAGCGGTGGCGACGGGACCGTCGCGACCGCTGCCGCCGCAGCGCGCGAGCACGACCTCCCGCTCGTCGTCCTCCCCGGCGGCACGCTCAACCACTTCGCCAAGGCCGCCGACCTCACGTCGATGACCGCGACGGTCCGGGCCGTCCAGGCGGGGTCGGGCGTGAGCGTCGACGTCGCCGAGCTCCGCGTCGACGGGCAGGACCCGATGACGGTCCTCAACACGTTCTCGCTCGGCATCTACCCCGAGCTCGTGTCGCAGCGCGAACGCGCCGAGAAGCGCCTGGGGAAGTGGCCCGCGACGCTCTGGGCGACGTCGCGCGTGCTGCGTTCCGCGACCCCGCTCCGGGTGTCGGTCGACGGGGTCGTCGGGAGCTACTGGTCGTTCTTCGCGGGGGTCAACAAGTACGTCCCGCAGAACCTCGCGCCCGTCGAGCGCATCCGGCTCGACGACGGCGTGCTCGACGTCCGCACGGGGCGCGCCGAGCAGCGCTACAGCCGCGCACGCCTGTTCCTGGAGACGGTCGCGGGCGGGGCAGCGTCCTCGCTCGCCGGACGGGTCCGTCGACTCGAACGCCACCTCGCGCTCGACGCCTGGACCACGCCCGACCTGTCGCTCCGGTTCGGTGACGGCGCCCCGCACGACCCCGTGATCCTCGCGCACGACGGCGAGACGCTCGAGCTCGACGGTGACCAGGTCACCGGCGCGACGCTCACCATGGTCCCCGGCGGCCTGCGGATCTACGCGCCGACCGACCCGGCTGCGGGCTGAGCGCCCCGGCGAGGCGCGCTGGGTGCGCGCGGGGTGCGCGGCGCCGTCGGGCAGGCGAGCAGCGTGCCCGACGGCGTCGACCGCCTCAGGCGGTCGAGCCGGCTTCTCCCGTGGCCGCGTCCGGCGCGGGACGGTCCTCCTCGCGCAGGCGCGGCTCGGTGCGACGCGACGGGTCGAACCCGGCCTTGTCCGCGTAGAAGGCGCGGACCAGGTCCATGTCGGCGCGCACGTCACCCGTGAGCTCGAGCGTGGGGCCCAGGCCCGCGGTCATGGTCGTGCGGTCCACGTACCCGAGCGTCACGGGCATGCCCGCCTCGCGCGCGATCCGGTAGAAGCCCGACTTCCAGTACTCGCCCTTGCTGCGCGTCCCCTCGGGCGTGATGACGAGCGAGAACACCTCACCCCTGCGGACCCGCGACACGATGTCGTCGACGACGAGGCTCGGGTCGGTCCGGTCCACGGGGATCCCGCCGAGCGCTCGCGCGAACGGCCCCATGACACCCTTGAACAGGGTGTGCTTGCCGAGCCAGCGGACCCTCACGCCCACGCTCGTCGAGATCGCGAGCATGAGCACGAAGTCCCAGTTGGACGTGTGCGGGGCGCCGATGAGGATGCCGGGCCGGTCGGTCGGGGGCTGCTCGGTGCGCAGCGTCCACCTGCTCACGGCCCAGTAGGCGCGCGCCAGGGCGCGGCGGATCATCGGGGCGCCTCGGGGGCGGGGGCTGCGGGGTGGGGCACGACGGCAACGCTACCCGCGCGGACGGGCCGTCGTGGCCGGGACGGCCGCGCGCGTGGCTCCCCCACGACTGTGGGCGAAATCTCCACCAACTGTCCATGTCCTCCCTGTCTTTTCCCAGGTTCGCCGTGCAGACTTCTCGGCATGACGTCGCCGAAGACATCAGGACCAGCCGCCCGGCTCGCCGCCGCCAGCTTCCTCGCCCTCGCGATGATGCTGCCGCTGAGCGCGACCGCATCGGCCGCCGAGGTCACCCAGTTCCTCGAGGACACCCAGTGTCAGGTCGACTCGATCGGCGAGGACCTCGAGAAGGCCGCGACCCAGCTCTCGTCCCTGCCGACCGGCCTGCGCAGCGAGGTCGAGGACGCCGTCGGGAACGCCCAGGCCGCGACCGACGAGGCCAACGCCGCGCTCGCCCAGGCGGCCTCCGACGAGTACGGCGACGGCCGCGCCGCCCTCGCCCTCACCGACGCCCAGGTCGCGCTCGACGCCGCCTCGGCCCAGCTCCGCTACGTCGCGGACAAGACCGTGGCGCAGGGGGCCGACGTCGGCTCGACGCTGCGCGACGTGCAGAACACGATCGACCACCTCCGGGGCGAGACGAGCCGCGCAGCGTCCTGACCCGGCCCACGTTCCGGACCTGCTTCTCGTTTTTCACCCGCATGGGGAGAAATCCCCCTGTGCAGCGGTGCCTTTCTCCACCACAATGAGCACCGCACTTCGTGGCGCCCGTCGCCACGACCCCCACGCACCCGACGAGGCTCGTGTGCGCGAGAGAAACGAGAAACCCCCATGACCACCCCTTACGGTTCCCCGCAGGCCCCGCAGTCCGCTCCCGCCCCGCAGTACTACGGCGCCCCCGTCGAGGACCCGGGCAAGACGCTCGGCATCGTCGGCTTCATCCTGGCCTTCCTCTTCGCGCCCGTCGGCATCGTGCTGAGCGCGATCGGCAAGAAGAAGTCCCGCGAGGCCGGCTTCGACAACCAGCTCGCCAAGTGGGGCCTCATCCTCAGCATCGTGTTCACGGCGATCTACGTCGTCTACTTCGTGTTCGTCGTCATCGTGGCCGTCGCGGCCGTCTCCACGGGCAGCGTCAGCTCGTACTGACGCGGGTCCGCCCACGAGGCCGCCGTCCCTTCCGGGGCGGCGGCCTCGCTGCGTCTTCCCGAGGGTCCGCCCCCCGGTGCGACACTCCGGTGATGACCGAGCACCGCGCGCACTTCGACGCCCACGTGACCTTCGCCAACGGGGGCAGCCTCCGCACCGAGGGGTTCCGTCTCGACGTCCCGGCGGGCGACCTCCAGCCCGACGACGTCGCTCGCCTCCTCGTCCGGCACCTGGGCCTCGCGCTGGTCGGGTCGGTCGAGGTCACGGGACTGACGTTCGTCGAGGAACCGCACGTGGGGAGCCGTGGGGTGAGCGGGGGTGACCGTGTCGCCACCGAGGGTGGCCGTGAGGACGCCGAGGGTGACGGCCCGGGCGCCGCTGCTCCGCGCACGACCCGGCTCGTCGACCTGAGCCACACCGTGCGCGAAGGCCTCGTGACCTACCCGGGGCTGCCCGCACCGACCATCACGCCCTTCCTGACCGTGCCGACTCCGTCGCGAAGTATGCGCCCGGCACGCAGTTCGCGATGGACGTGCTGACGATGATCGGCAACACGGGCACCTACCTCGACAGCCCCTTCCACCGGTACGACGACGGGACCGACCTGTCCGGGCTCGGGCTCGAGACCCTCGTCGGGCTGCCCGCCGAGGTGTTCCGGCTGAGCGAGTCGGTCGACCCCTCGCGGGGTGGTCGTCGCGGGATCGGCGCCGAGGTCTTCTTCGACCGCGATCTCGCCGGGAGCGCGGTCCTGCTGCAGACCGGCTGGGACCGACGCTTCGGCACCCCGGCCTACGGCGAGCCCGCGCCGTTCCTCACCGAGGCGGGCGCGCAGCACCTCGTCGACGCGGGCGTGACGCTCGTCGGGATCGACTCGCTGAACATCGACGACACCGACCCCGTGACGTCCGGCGGGGCGCGCCCCGCCCACTCGCTGCTGCTCGCGGCGGGGATCCACGTCGTCGAGCACCTGACGAACCTGGGCGACGTGCCGCCCCGCGGGGCCCGGTTCACGGCCGTGCCGCCCAAGGTCGAGGGGTTCGGGACGTTCCCGGTGCGGGCGTTCGCGGAGGTCCCCGCCCGCCGAGGGTGACCGTGTCGGATGCCGACGGTGACCGCACCGTCACCCTGGGCGGTCCGGTCCGTCGCCCTCGTCGTAGGCTCGGCGCATGTCCGACGACCAGAGCCCCGCCCACGACGTCCTCCCGTTCGGCCGTGCCCCGCGCCCGGACACCGGCCCCGCGCTCGCCGAACGGCTGCGCGACGTCATGACCAAGAACCTGGGCGACCATGCCACGGGCCTGGACCGCGTCCGCATCGACGCCGCGACCGTCCCCGGCAGCCCCGACGTCCAGAACCTCGACGTCGACGTGACCGGGCTCGTCGTCCGCGCCATGGGTGCCGCCGACGCCCCCGACCCGGCCGAGAATGTCCAGCACGTGATCGCGCGCGAACAGGCCGTCGCCCGGGTGATCCGCGCCCAGGGCCACCCGGTCACGCTCGCCGGAGTCGCCGTCGACCTCGACGCCGAGATCCGCGACCTGCGCTTCTCCTGGGTCGAGGGGGCGGACGGGTCGCTCTCGATCGAGGAGGCCCCGCAGAGCACCGGGCACCCCGTGAGCGGTCACCTCCGCGCTGCGGCGAGCCGCGACGCGCTCGTCAGCACGGCCCGCGAGCTCGCGACGAAGGCTCTCGCCGACCAGGGCTTCACGCTCACGTCCCTCGACGTCGACCTCGCGTCCCGCGGCCCGCGCGCCGCGTCGATCGTGGCGTCGGCGAAGATCCGCAAGGGCTTCCTGTCCGCGAGCGCCCAGATCACGGCGACCGCGTCGATCGACCAGGCCATGGTCCTCACGCTGACCGACGTGGGCGCATCGAGCCGCAACCCGGTCGTCGCCGCGCTCCTCCTGGCGGTGCGCGGAAAGCTCGAGGAGGTCGACGGCAAGCGCATCGACCTCGCGTCGTCCCTGCCGCCCGGTGTGACGCTCTCGGACGTGCGGCTCGACGTCGGCGAGCAGCTCGTCCTGAGCGTCCGGGTGGGCTGAGGCCCTGGCAGAGGGCCCGTCGGACGGTCTCGGTCAGCGGCGCCCGCGGGGAAAGAACAGGCTCTCGGGGCGCGGCACCTGGACGCCGTCGAGCGTGAGGTCGGTGCGCTCGCACCAGAAGGCGACGTACCCGCGCACCCTCTCGCCGTCCGACAGGGGGTCCTCGTAGCTCCAGCCGATGTCGGCGCCGTCGGGGTCGCCCGAGGCGAGCGACCAGTAGCGGGCGTGCCCCTTGTAGGCGCAGTCGCTCGTCGTCGGGCTCGGCGTCAGGGCCTCCCACCGCACGTCCTCACGGGGGACGTACCAGCGCAGCGGCAGGTAGGTCTCGGTCAGCGCCATGGCCCGGTCGCTGTCGGCCAGCACCACGCCGCCCAGGGAGACGACGACGTGGCGTGCGCTGGGCACGACGTCGACCCGCTTGAAGGGGTCGCGCGGGTGAGCGGCCAGGGGCTGCTCCTCGGCGAACCAGTCGAACGCCTGGAAGTCCACCAGGACGTGACCTGCAAGGTCCGCGTCGTCAGGGCGGAAGAACGGGGCGGTCGCACCGTCCGCTCCCTCGAACCACACCTCGCTCCCCGGGCAGGTGTGTCGTTCGAAGTGCAGCGGGTGCGGGATCAGGCCGTGCCGCACCTGCCCGTCGCGATGCTCGCCCTCGACGAGGGACGCGCGCACGTCCGTCGCGGGGACCGCGTACACCGGCAGCAGCCGCCACGGCTCCCAGACGAGACGGGTGGACGTCGAGCGGAGCACGACGTCCTGGGGGTCCTCCCGCCGCACCGCTCGGATCTCCTGGGCCACGGGGTACCACCGCAGCCGATCGAGATCGAGCTGCCAGCGTTCGACCCAGGACGTGGCCATGTCCTCAGGGTGCGCCCGGCGCGGGGCGGCCGCAAGGCTCTCGCTCTGCCTGGAGGCAATTGAAGTTGCGACCGCTTGAGAGAATGGTTGGTCGTGAGCACCGAACCGCACGGCCCCACCCGGCCCGCCCTGGACCCGTCCCAGGCCAGGACCGCGGACGCCCCTGCGAGCGCGGGCTCCGACGCACCTGGTCGCGAGACCGGCGGGCAGCAGCGCGAGGGCGCGGGCCAACGTCGTCGGCGCGGGGGGCGTGGGCGAGCGAAGTCGCAGGCCACCGCGCAGAACCCGGCCCCCGAGGGCGAGCAGGACGCCCGGGGCGAGCGTCCGCCGTCGGGCAGCGAGCGACGCCCGAAGCGTGGCGACCGCCGCGGCGGACGCCCGCAGCAGGTCGACCCGGCCCGGCTCGCCAGGGCCGCCGAGCGGCGCGCGCAGGTCGTCGTGCCGCCCATCACCTACCCCGAACAGCTGCCCGTCTCGGCGCGGCGCGAGGACATCGCGAAGGCGATCGCGGAGAACCAGGTCGTGATCGTCGCGGGAGAGACGGGCTCGGGCAAGACGACGCAGCTCCCCAAGATCGCGCTCGAGCTCGGGCGAGGCCGGAAGGGCCAGATCGGCCACACGCAGCCCCGACGGATCGCGGCGCGCACGGTCGCGGAGAGGATTGCCGAGGAGATCGGCACGCCGCTCGGCGAGATCGTCGGCTACCAGGTGCGGTTCACGGACCAGTCGAGCGACCAGACCCTCGTCAAGGTCATGACGGACGGCATCCTGCTCGCGCAGATCCAGCGCGACCCGCAGCTCCTCGCGTACGACACGCTCATCATCGACGAGGCGCACGAGCGCTCGCTCAACATCGACTTCCTGCTCGGGTACCTCACGCGGCTCCTGCCGCAGCGGCCGGACCTCAAGGTCATCATCACGTCGGCGACGATCGACTCGCAGCGGTTCGCGCGGCACTTCGCGCCGGGCGGCCCGCTGCCGCCGCTCACCGCGGACGAGCTGGCCGCGGCCGAGCTGACGGGCACGGACGAGGGACCCGACGGCGCCGCGCACCTTCCCGAGACGGCTCCCGTCATCGAGGTCACGGGCCGCACGTACCCCGTCGAGATCCGGTACCGGCCGCTCGCCCCCGACGTCGACCCGGAGTCGGGCAAGGCCAAGCGCTCCCCCGCGAAGGGCGCCCAGGAGAAGGACCTCGTCACGGGCATCGTCGACGCGGTCACCGAGCTCATGGCCGAGGGTCCGGGCGACGTCCTGGTGTTCCTGTCGGGCGAGCGCGAGATCCACGACACGGCCGACGCCCTCGAGTCGCGCCTGGGCGAGCGCACGCGCGACGCCAAGCGCCCCGACTTCGTCGAGATCCTGCCGCTCTACGCGCGCCTGTCCTCGGCCGAGCAGCACCGTGTGTTCCAGGCGCACTCCTCGCGCCGCGTCGTGCTCGCGACCAACGTCGCCGAGACGTCGCTGACGGTCCCGGGCATCCACTACGTCGTCGACCCCGGCACGGCCCGCATCTCGCGCTACTCCAAGGCGACCAAGGTGCAGCGCCTGCCGATCGAGCCCATCGCGCAGGCGAGCGCCAACCAGCGCTCCGGGCGCTCGGGCCGTGTCGCGGACGGCATCGCGATCCGCCTGTACTCCGAGGAGGACTTCCTCTCGCGCCCCAAGTTCACCGAGCCGGAGATCCTGCGCACCTCGCTCGCGTCGGTCCTGCTGCAGATGATCTCGGTGGGCGTCGTCTCCTCGCCCGACGACGTCGCGCGCTTCCCGTTCGTCGAGCCCCCGGACACGCGTTCGATCCGCGACGGCGTGCAGCTCCTGACCGAGCTCGGGGCGCTCGAGACCGTGCCGGAGGACGCCGGCCGCGACGGCCAGCCCGGCCGTGCCGTCACGCGCCTCACCGAGATCGGCCGCGTCCTCGCCCAGCTCCCCATGGACCCGCGACTGGCCCGCATGATCTGGGAGGGCTCGCGCCGCGGCGTCGCGCGCGAGGTCGCGATCATCGCGGCCGTCATGTCCATCCAGGACCCGCGCGAACGCCCCGCCGAGTACCGCGCGCAGGCGGACCAGCTCCACGCCCGCTTCGCCGACCCCCGCTCCGACTTCCTCACGTACCTCAACCTGTGGGAGTACGTGCGCGAGCAGCAGCACGAGCTGTCGTCCTCGGCGTTCCGGCGCCTGTGCAAGGCCGAGTACATCAACTTCCTGCGCGTGCGGGAGTGGCAGGACGTCGTCGCGCAGCTCCGCGAGATGAGCAAGCCCCTCGGCATCGACATGTCCTACACGCCCCGCACCCGGGGCGACGCGGGCTCGGGAAAGGGAGCGACGCCGTCGGGCACCACGATCGCCGAGGCGACCGACCAGCCCGTCGAGCGCCGCCTCACCTGGGACGACGACACCATCCACCAGTCGCTCCTCGCCGGGCTGCTCTCGCAGATCGGCATGCAGGAGGCGACCGAGGTCAAGGCGTCGTCCGTCGCGCACCTGCGCGGCCCGCAGAAGGAGCTCGCCATGAAGCGGGCCAAGAAGCAGGCCCGCAACGAGTACCTCGGCGCTCGCGGCGCCCGCTTCGCGATCTTCCCCGGCTCACCCCTGTCCAAGAAGCCCCCCGTGTGGGTCATGGCGGGCGAGCTCGTCGAGACCAGCCGCCTGTGGGGCCGCGACGTCGCGAAGATCCAGCCCGAGTGGGCCGAGGAGCTCGCCGGTCACCTCGTCAAGCGCACCTACTCCGAGCCGCACTGGTCCACCAAGCAGGGCGCCGCGCAGGCCAAGGAGAAGGTCCTGCTCTACGGGGTGCCCATCGTCGCCGACCGCACCGTGCTCTACGGCAAGGTCGACCCCGAGGCCGCGCGCGAGATGTTCATCCGCCACGCCCTCGTCCAGGGCGAGTGGACCACGCACCACCAGTTCTTCCACGAGAACCGCCGCCTGCTCGAGGAGGCCGAGGAGCTCGAGGCGCGCTCGCGCCAGCGCGGCCTCGTCGTCGACGACGACGTGCTCTTCGCCTTCTACGACGAGCGCATCCCCGACGACGTCGTCTCGGCCCGCCACTTCGACACCTGGTGGAAGTCCGCCAAGCGCCGCGACCCCGACCTCCTCACGTTCACGCTCGAACAGCTCGTACCCGACGCCGAGTCCGTCGACACCTCGCTGTTCCCCGAGACCTGGGTCCAGGGCGACCTCACGCTCCCCCTGACCTACCAGTTCCAGCCCGGTACGGACGCGGACGGCGTGACCGTGCACATCCCCATCAGCGTGCTGAACCGCGTCGTACCCGACGGGTTCGACTGGATGGTCCCCGGCCTCCTCGACGAGCTCGCGACCGCGACCATCCGCTCGCTGCCCAAGCCCGTGCGCGTCCAGCTCGTCCCCGCCCCCGACGTCGCGCGCGACGTCGTCGCCTGGCTCCGCGACAACACCCCCGCCTGGGAGGACGTGACCCGCGCCGGGGACATGGCCGAGCCCTTCCACGTCGCCTTCACCCGGGCCGTCCGCGCGCTGCGCGACGTCGTCATCCCCGACGACGCCTGGGACGAGGCCCGCACCGAACGCCTCCCCGCCCACCTGCGCATGACGTTCCGCGTCATCGAGGAACGCCGCGGCGGCGAGGTCGTGCTCGACGAGTCCAAGGACCTCGTCTCGCTCCAACGGCGCCTCGCGCCCCAGGCGCAGGCGGCGGTGCGGGCGGCGGTCAAGGGGGCGGTCGGAGCGGCGTTGCGTGAGGCGGCTGGGGCGGAGGCCGCGGGGAGGGGGGCGGCGGCTCGAGGGCTACCATCCGCGTCGCTCGTTCCTCGCGACGCTCCCGCCAGCCCCGCCACGCCCTCCGGCGCCGCCGCCCCCCTCCCCGCGTCCGCGTCCGGCGCACCTTCGGCCGGTCGCCCTGGTGAGGGCTCAGGGGGTACTGGTGAGACGAGTGCGCCCGACGGCGGCGTGGCCTCCGTGGTCGTCGCCGAGGCGACCGGGCTCACCACGTGGCCCACGGGCCTTCCCGACGGCGTGCTGCCCGAGGTCGTGTCGACGCCCGCCGGAGGCGGCATGGTCGTGCGCGGGTACCCCGCGCTCGTCGAGGAGGTCGACGCCAAGGGCAAGCCGTCCGTCGCGCTCCGCGTCCTCGCCGACCGTTCGACGCAGGACCGCGAGCACGCACGCGGCGTGCGGCGGCTGCTGCTCGGCGAGACCGCCCTGCAGACCGCGCGGGTCACGAGCCGCTGGAGCGGGACGCAGTCGCTGACCATGGCCGCGAGCCCGTACCGGAACACCGAGGCGCTCGTCGCCGACCTGCAGCTCGCGGCCGTCGTCGCGCTCACGTCCGGCGCCAAGGCCTCGCAGTACGGGCCACTGCCCGACGCTGTACAGATCCGGAGCGCGGAGTCGTACGTCGCCGCGCGGGACCTCGTGAAGCGACACCTCGAGAACGAGGTGCACCAGATCGTCGGGCACGTCGTCGCCGCGCTCACGGCCGCGCGGGACCTGGACGGCCAGATCCGCTCGGCGAACAGCCTCGCGCTGCTCAACACGCTCCAGGACGTGCGTGACCAGGTCGCCGGGCTCGTGGGCGTGGGCTTCGTGTCCCGTACCCCGGCCCACAGGCTGCCGCACCTGACCCGCTACCTGCGGGCGGCGTCGTACCGGATCGAGAAGGCCGCGACCAACCCGCACCGCGACGCCGAGCTCGCGTGGCGTGTGCACGACGTCGAGGAGGCCTACGCCAAGGCGCGCGCCGCCTACGCCGCCGGCCCCGCAGACCCGGGGCGCCTCGCCGAGCTCGACGAGGCGCGCTGGCTCATCGAGGAGTTCCGGGTCTCGCTGTTCGCGCAGCAGCTCGGGACCGACGGGCCCGTGAGCGAGAAGCGCATCCGGAAGGTCCTCGCGCCGGGCGGGTGGTAGGCGGTCGGCCGACGGCAGGGCCACCGGTGGGACCTTCGTCACGATCACCGCGTCGGAGGTCCCGGGCGCCCGTTTTCCCCGGTTCTGCGGCCTAACCTGAAGGGGACGGCCAGGAATCTCTGGCCGCACCAGCTGCTCTGGAGGGAATCATGCGCACCGTCGTCGTCACCGGAACCGCCTCGGGCATCGGCAAGGCCCTCAAGGGGATGCTGGAGGCAGACGGCCACCGCGTCATCGGCGTGGACCTGCGCGACGCCGACGTCGCGGTCGACCTCACGACCGACGCCGGCCGCACCGGGCTCGTCGAGCAGGTCACCGCGCTCAGCGGTGGCACGATCGACGCGATCGTCGCCAACGCAGGCCTGTCGAACGGCAGCCCGGCCACCCTGGCGGTCAACTACTTCGGCGCCCTCGCGACGCTCGAGGGCCTGCGCCCGCTCCTCGCCGGGTCGGACGCGCCGCGGGCTGCGGTCACGTGCTCGATGGCGAGCCTCCTGCCGGTCGACGACCAGCTCGTCGACCTCACGCTCGCGGGCGACGAGGACGCCGCCCTGGCCCGCGCGGCCGAGCTCACCGCGGCCGGCACGGGCGACATCATCTACGGCAGCAGCAAGGCCGCGGTCGCGCACTGGCTGCGCCGCGTCGCGCCGAGCGCCGACTGGGCCGGGGCCGGCATCCCCCTCAACGCGATCGGCCCGGGCATCGTCCAGACCGGCATGACCGCCGAGATGCTCGCGACCGAGGAGTCGACCAAGGCCGTCGAGTCCCACGTCCCCATGCCGCTCGGCGGGATCATGGGCCCCGAGGTTCCCGCGAACCTCCTGCGCTTCCTCGTCTCCCCGGAGAACAGCCACATGTGCGGTCAGGTCGTCTTCGTCGACGGCGGCTCGGACGTGGTCATCCGGGGCGACAAGGTCTGGTGACCTGACCGGCTCACCTCGAGGAGGCGGCCCGACGGCGTCACGCGCGTGACGTCGTCGGGCCGCCTTCTGCGTGTCCGCGCAAGGCAGCACGACCCGCGCGAGGATGGACGGATGCACCTGTCCGCAGAGCTCGGAGACCTCACGACCGTCGACGTCGACGTGATCGTCAACGCCGCGAACTCGTCGCTGCTCGGGGGAGGCGGGGTCGACGGCGCGATCCACGCCGCGGCCGGTCCCCGGCTGCTCGACGCGTGCCGCGAGCTGCGACGGACGACGCTGCCGGAGGGGCTCCCGGTCGGCGAGGCGGTCGCCACGCCGGGCTTCGACCTGCCGGCGCGGTGGGTCGTCCACACGGTCGGGCCGAACCGGCACCGGGGCCAGACCGACCCCGCGCTGCTCGCGTCGTGCTTCACGCGCTCGCTCGACGTGGCCGCGGACCTCGGTGCGACGTCTGCCGCGTTCCCCGCGGTGAGCGCGGGCGTCTACGGCTGGGACGGGGACGAGGTCGCGCGGGTCGCGGTGGCCGCGGTCCGCGCGTGGGGTGCGGGCGGGGACCGGGGCGTGGTGGACGTGCGCTTCGTGCTGTTCGGCGAACGGCTGCTGGATGCGTTCGAGAGGGCTCTCGCCTAGGACTGACGCGTCCGTACCGTTCACACGGCGTCACGTTCTCCCGGAGGGTGGACACCCTCTTGCCCCGGTCGGCGGTGACCGCCACCCTGTCGGCCATGCAGATCTTCCGTACGTCGCAGGTGTGTCCGTAGGGCGACGACGCCGCGCAGCCCTGCGCCGGTCGTCGCCCTCGCCGCACCCACTCCCGACGCCGGAACCCGAAGGACCTGCCATGCCCGCACGCGAGAACCCTGTCCCGCCCGCCAGGGCGGAACACGCCCCGACCGCCTCACCGCCCGTCGAGCCCGCCACGGCTCCCGCCCCCCGGCCCGTGACCGTGGACGCCGTCCGACGCGTCCACGTCTCCGAGGACTGGCTGGCGACCGTCGTCGGCCTCGCGGTCGTCGCCGTCGGCCTGCTGGGCCTGATCCCCGAAGGGCTGGTGCCCTGATGAGCGCCACGACCCCTGACACGGGCACCAGCACGACATCCCGCCGCGAGGCGGCCGTGGATGGCGACCGCTCCCCCGAGGCGACCGTCGGCGAGGCACCCCGGGCGACGCTCGAGGACTCGGTCGTCCAGGACGGGCGCTCACCGGGCGCCCTCTACCTGGTGGCAGGCTTCGTCGTCCTCCTGGGCCTCGCCTGGTCCGCCCGCTTCCTCGAGCAGAGCGTCCCGGAGTGGCTGGCCGACACGCCGCTCGGCGGCATCGCGAAGTCCGTGGAGTACCCGGTGTACGCGATCGCGCTCGGGCTGCTCGGCAACGCCGTGCTGTCGGCCACGGGCCTGCGCTCCCGGCTGGCAGCGGCGTTCCGGACCGAGTTCTTCATCAAGACCGGGCTCGTGCTGCTCGGGGCCACGGTCAACCTGTCGCTCGTCGTCTCGGCCGCCGGGCCGGCGATCGCGCAGGCCGTGCTGCTCATCACGCTCGTCTTCGGGTTCACGTGGTGGCTCGGCGGGCGCCTCGGCATCGACGACAAGCTCCGGGCGCTGCTCGCGAGCGCGGTGTCGATCTGCGGGGTCAGCGCCGCGATCAGCGCCGCGGGCGCCGTGCAGGCGAAGAAGGAGCAGCTCGCGTACGCGGCGAGCCTCGTCATCCTGTTCGCCCTGCCGTCGATCTTCATCCTGCCTGCGCTGTCCGAGGCGCTGGGCCTGTCGCCCGCCGTCGCCGGGGCGTGGATCGGCGGGAACATCGACACCACGGCCGCTGTGACGGCCGCGGGAGCGCTGGCCGGGGACGAGGCCCTGCAGGTCGCAGCGATCGTCAAGACCACCCAGAACGCCCTGATCGGGGTCGTCGCGATCGCCCTCACGGCATACTTCGCGTTCCGGGTCGACCGGGTCGCGGGGGCCGCCGCTCCCCGGTGGAGCGAGCTGTGGACGCGCTTCCCGAAGTTCGTGCTCGGGTTCCTGCTCGCCTCGGTCGTGGCGACGGTCTACGTCAGCTCCGTCGGGGCGGATGCCGCCGCACCCGACATCGCGATCCTCAAGTCTCTGAGCACGGTGTTCTTCATCGTCGCGTTCGTGTCGATCGGGCTGGAGTTCAACGTGACGGCGGTCCGGGAGGCCGGGTGGAAGCCGGTCGTGGTGTTCGGGTCGGCCGCGGTGTTCAACCTCGTCGTGGGGCTCGTGCTCGCGAGCGTCCTGTTCGCGAACCTGGAGGTCTGAGCCGAGGCGCGTTCTGAGGCTGGTACCGCTGGTGCGGCTGCTGCTGCAGCAGCTGCAGCTGGTGCAGCTGGTGAAAGGCCCGTCGCGACGTCCGCGGCGGGCCTTTACCAACTTGTGATTTTCGGAGTATCAGATACTTGCTTTCTTTCCTCTTGTGGCCGTTGCTAGCGTCGACGGTGATTTATCTGATACTCGGAGTTGCATCAAGGTGATGGGCACTCCGGAGTCAGACCGGCAACGACGCCGGCCACGAGAGGACCCTCGCACATGACGAACCACGCCTTCCCGCGCCCTTCGCGCGCGCACTCAGCCCTGACCATCGGCGCCCTTGTCGTGCTGGCGCTCGCCGTCGTCGCGCTCGTCGCCTACCTGCTGATCTTCAACGGCAAGGTCGCCGACGGCGCCACGCGCCTCGACGACGGAGCCACCCGCCTCGAAGCGGGCGCGGCCGAGCTCGCCGACGGCGCCGAACGCGCCGAGGAGGGCGCAGGCAAGCTCGCCGACGGCTCGAAGGACCTCGAGGACGGGGCCAAGAAGCTCTCGACCGGGGCCACCCAGGCCTCCAGCGGGGCGACCCAGCTCGCGGACGGCAGCGTGACCGCGCTCGACGGTGCCGCACAGCTCGCGGCCGGGGCCGACGAGCTCAACGCCGGAGCGGCCAAGCTCGCGCCGGGGGCTGCGGACGCCTCGGCCGGTGCGAACAAGCTGGCCGCAGGCGCGAGCGACCTGCGGGCCGGCACCGCAGAGCTCGCGCCCGGGGCCGCCGCGGCGGCGGAAGGCTCCGCACAGCTCGCGGCGGGCTCCGCCGAGCTCAAGAACGGGGCGGCTTCCCTCGCCGACGGCGCATCACGGGCCGCCGCCGGCGCCGAGGCCATCCACTCCGCGTCGGGCGGTCTGGTCGCCGGGTCGGGTGAGCTCAGGGCGGGGGCCAAGCAGAAGCTCGGCGACGCCGTCACGGGTCTGCGTGGCGGCGTGGCCCAGCTCGATGCCGGTGCAGACCGCATCACGACGGGACTGTCGAACGCGGGGGCCGGCGCAGGTTCCCTGGCGGCCAACGCCGCGACACTTCGCGACGGGGCCACAGCCTCCAAGGCGCAGGCGGGCACGGCTGCCGCCACGCTGGGCACTCTCGCCGCGTCGGCACAGGCCTCCGCGGACACGACGACGGACCCGGTGGCCAAGAAGGCGTTCCAGGACCTGGCCACCGAGCTCACGTCCCTCAAGGGCGGCACCCCGGAGCAACCCGGCGTACTGGGACTGGCCGGAGCGTTCGACGCGCTGGCGACGGGGGCGACCAGGCTCGAGACGGGTGCCACCGGACTCCAGTTCGCCCTGGGGATGGGGACCACGAAGGAGCCCCAGCTCCTCGCGGGTGCACAGGGTCTCAAGGGCGGGATCGGCAAGCTGGGCGCGGGAGTCGACTCCCTCTCGGCCGGAGTCACGACGCTCGACGGCGAGATCGGGAAGGTCCAGGCCGGGGCCGCCCAGCTCCAGACGAAGCTCGGCGAGCTCAGCACCGGGACGCGGAGCGCCGCGACCGGCGCGACCCAGCTGTCCGCAGGGGCGGCGAAGGCCAACGGTGGAGCGCTCGCGCTCGCGGAGGGCACCACCCGGCTCGCGGAGGGCGCGACCGCGCTCGACGCCGGCGCAGGCAAGCTGCAGTCGGGTGCCAAGGACCTCGCCGCGGGCAACGCGAAGCTCGCCACGGGCGCGCGCGACCTGTTCGCGGGCACCACGAAGCTCGAGAACGGGTCGCCCAGCCTCCACACGGGCATCAACGCCCTGTCGAGCGGCGCGACGACGCTCGCGGCGGGCAACACCGCGCTCGCCGAGGGGGCGGGCGCCCTGCACGCGGGCACCACGACGCTCGCGGACGGCGCGGGCGAGCTCGCGAAGGGCAGCTCGACGCTGGCCGACGGTGCGGGCACGCTCGCCGACGGCACGGTCGAGATCTCGGACGGCACGACCAAGATGAAGTCGGACGTCGAGAACAGCCCGGCCGGAAAGCTCTCGCTCGGCATGTCGGCGATCGCGGGCGGGAGCCTGCTCGCCGGTGTCGTCGGGATCGGACTGGGGTTGCGCCGCCGGCTCACCATCTGACCGGCTGACCTGCGCGATCCCGCGCGGCGCCTCACAGTCGACGGTGACGCCGCGCCTCTCGAGGGTGGCGGGGCCGCGTCCACGACCTGGACGTGGCTCCCGCCGCCCTCGCTCTGCGTCCTGGACTCGGCCCCGCAAGGATGTCCGCCTGGCACTTACTTGCCAAGCAGGAAAGTAGATGCTTCGATGGACAGATGAGCAACGACGCACTCTCCCCCACCGCCCCGACTCCCCAGGACGCCGCCGCCGCGCTCGGCCTCGCGAACCGGAGCGCCGCGGCGACAGCGGGCATCGGGCACCGCTGGCTCCAGAGCCTGCTCCTCGCCTGGGCCGCCATGACGATCGCCGTGGTGCTGCTCGTCGGTCTCGCGGGCGTTCCCGGCATCGTCGTCGGCTCCCTGATCGGCCCCCTCTTCGCCGGCACGGTCGCGATCTGGGCCGCCCGCCAGGGCATCCGGGCCCGCAGCCTGAACGGTCGCTACCTGCTCGCCGTCCTCCTCTGGGCCGTCCTCTACGGCACGGCGCTCACCCTCGGCCTGCCGGGGCAGGCCGGCAACCTGGGCTACTGGCTCCCCGCCGCACTGGCCACCGCCCTCCCGATGCTCGTCGCCGCCCTGTGGCCCCGCCGCGAGGAGCTGGCGGCATGACCGAGACGCACCCCCGCCACAAGCTCGACGACGTCATCCACTCCCCCGTCCGGCTCTCGGTCGTCGCGGCGCTCGCCGGGGTCGAGAAGGCCGACTTCAGGTCGTTGCGCGACGCGATCGAGGTGTCCGACTCGGCGCTCTCCAAGCAGCTCACGGTGCTCGAGGACGCGGGCTACGTCGAGATCACCAAGGACCGCGTGGGCCGCCGCCCGCGGACGTGGGCCGCCCTCACGCCTGCCGGGCGGGCCGCTCTCGCCGCGCACCTCCAGGCGTTGCGCGCGATCTCCGAGCAGCAGCTCCCGGGGGTCACCGACGCCTGATCCACAGGGCCTGTGGACGCAGGCCGTCCACAGACGCCTGGACGCGCGCGGTCCCCACAGGGCGACTGCGCCGCACACCACGCGTGGGTGCCGTGCGGAAGAGTGGGCGCCATGACCACGACCGAGGCCACCGGCCAGCACGTCCCCGAACCCACGGCACCGCTCACCGCACCGGCCGACTCGCCCGTCTCTCCCCCCGCGGGCGCCCGATGCTTCGGCGACGGCGACGCGCTCTACGAGGAGTACCACGACGCCGAGTGGGGGGTCCCCGTCCACGGGGACGAGGCGCTGTTCGAGCGGCTGGCGCTCGAGGCCTTCCAGTCGGGCCTCGCGTGGATCACCGTGCTGCGCAAGCGCCCCGCGTTCCGCGAGGCGTTCGCGGGCTTCGACCCGGAGGTCGTCGCGCAGTTCTCCGAGGAGGACGTCGAGCGCCTGCTCCAGGACGCCTCGATCATCCGCAACCGGATGAAGATCGAGGCCACGATCTCCAACGCGCGCGCCCTGCTCGCGCTGCACGAGCAGGGTCGGACCCTCGACGAGCTCGTCTGGTCGTTCGCCCCGGGGGGTTCGCGCGCGCCCGACGGCGGCACTCCCGTCGACCGTCCGCGTCCCGCGACCTTTGCGGACCTCGCGGCCAGCACCCCCGAGTCGGTCGCCCTGGCCAAGGCGCTCAAGAAGGAGGGCTTCCGCTTCATCGGCCCGACGACGGCCTACGCGGCGATGCAGGCGTGCGGGCTCGTGGACGACCACCTGGCGACGTGCCCGGTCGTGACCGGCAATCCTTTGCTATAGCAGAACGGTTCCATCTTCTGAGACAGGATGCGATCATGAGGACCATGTCCTCGTACGTCAGCGTCCTCGACCTCTTCTCGGTCGGCATCGGACCCTCGAGCTCTCACACCGTCGGCCCCATGCGCGCAGGCACCACCTTCGCGCGCGCTCTCGACGAGCAGGGGACCCTCGACCAGGTCACGGCGGTCAAGGTCGTGCTGTGCGGCTCGCTCGGCGCGACGGGGATCGGCCACGGGACACCGGACGCGGTCGTCGCAGGCCTGCGCGGGCTCGACCCGGAGACGTGCGACCCCGACGACGTCCCGGGGAGCTGGGAGCGCCTGGGCGAGGGGCACGAGGTCCGGCTGCTCGGCCGCCGGGTCGTGACCATGGCGACCACGGACGTCCGCCTCGCACCGCTCACCCGGTTGCCCGGCCACCCCAACGGGATGCGCTTCACGGCCCTCGACGCGGCCAGCGACGTGCTCGCCGAGCAGGTGTACTACTCGGTCGGCGGGGGCTTCGTGCTGACCGAGCAGGACCTCGAGGCCGCCGCGGCGAACGAGGAGGCCCAGCACGCGGCCGAGCTCGCAGGCGCACCGATCGACCCCGCGACCGAGCCCTCGGACGTCCCGCACCCGTTCGCCAACGCCGCCGAGCTCCTCGCGTCCTGCACGCTCGAAGGGCGCAGCATCGCCGAGACCGCGTGGGAGAACGAGGTGTCGCTGCGCCCCGCCGCGGAGGTCGGAGCGGGGCTCGACCGGATCTGGCGCACCATGAGCGAGTGCGTGGACGCGGGGCTCGACCGCACCGGCATGCTTCCGGGGAGGCTCAAGGTCCGCCGTCGGGCGCGGGCGCAGCGCGAGAAGCTCGAGGCCGCGGAGGCCGACGGCGCCTCCGACCTGTCGATCGAGTGGCTCCAGGCCTACGCCATGGCGGTCAACGAGGAGAACGCCGACGCGCGCCGCGTCGTCACGGCGCCCACCAACGGCGCGGCCGGGATCATCCCGGCCGTCGGACGCCACTTCCTGCGCATCCACCCGGACCTCGCGGCCGACGAGGAGGCCACGCGCCAGGCCATGCGCACCTACCTGCTCACCGCTGGAGCGATCGGCGCCCTCTACAAGCGCAACGCCTCGATCTCCGGTGCGGAGGCCGGGTGCCAGGGCGAGGTCGGCTCGGCCTGCTCCATGGCGGCGGGAGCCATCTGCGCGGTGCTCGGCGGCACCCCGGCGCAGGTCGAGAACGCTGCGGAGATCGCGATGGAGCACAACCTCGGCCTCACGTGCGACCCGGTGGGCGGGCTCGTCCAGGTCCCGTGCATCGAGCGCAACGCGATTGCAGCGTGCACAGCGGTCTCGGCCGCCAAGCTCGCCCTGCAGGGCGACGGCGCGCACGTCGTCTCGCTCGACGCCGTGATCGAGACCATGCGACAGACGGGCCTCGACATGTCGACCAAGTACAAGGAGACGTCGACGGGCGGCCTCGCGGTCAACGTCATCGAGTGCTGAAAGCGGTCCGGGTCATCGAGTGCTGAAAGCGGTCCGTCCCACCGCGACCAGCCCCAGCCGACCGGGCCTGGTCCCCAGGAGCGGCGCGGACCCACGGCTGACATGATGTCGAGATGTCCGGCTCGTCCCCTGAGGCAGCGAGTGGCGCATCGAGACCAGGTGTGTCGCTGCGCTCTCTCGTCGCGCCCCTGAGGTCGGGGGCCACGGTCAGGGCGGGAGTGTTCCTGGTCGTCGGTGGGCTCGTCGCCGGAGCGTACGGGCTGCTGATCGAGGGGTTCGTGCAGATGTTCGCA
This sequence comes from Oerskovia sp. PE-21s, assembly GCF_056158145.1. NCBI lineage: Bacteria > Bacillati > Actinomycetota > Actinomycetes > Micrococcales > Cellulomonadaceae > Oerskovia > Oerskovia sp. PE-21s. The sequence continues at coordinate 44,142 of NZ_JBUXJM010000004.1, read as the reverse complement.
GACCCGCAGACCGCGACTCCTACGACCGCAGCGCTCGCCGTCGTGGCGACGACGCTCGCCGCGGCGCCACCCTTCCTCGCCCCGGTCCGGACCGTCGAGGTGCTCGCGGCGCGCACCCTGCTCGACGTCGACGTCCAGACCCCGTCGGACCGGCCGAGCCCCACCGCTCGGTGGCGGGGCGCGGCGTGGTTCCTGCTCCACCTCGTGCTCGGTCTGGTCGTGGTCGTCTCGCTGCTGGTCGTCGTCCCGCTGGTGCTCGACCTTCTGCTCTCGCTGTTCGGGACGCGCCCCTTCCTTGAGCCTGGTTGGCTGCCGGCCTGGCTGGCGCACCCGCCCCTGCGTCTCCTGCTCGCGCTCCTCGTCCTCGTCGCCCTGCCCTACGTCGTGGTCGGGGCACGGGCGGTGCTGCGGTCGGCGGCGCCGGTGCTGCTGGGCCCGGACCAGAGCGAGCGGATCGCCGAGCTCGAGGCGCAGACCGCACGATTGGTCGCGCGCAACCGCCTCGCGCAGGACGTGCACGACGGCGTCGGTCACGCCCTGACGATCACCGTGCTGCAGGCCGCGGCTGCGGCGCGGACCCTGGAGTCCGACCCTGCGGCGGCTCGCCGTTCGCTGGCAGCCATCGAGGAGACCGGACGCCATGCCATGGCCGAGCTGGACGACCTGCTGCGGCGCTTGCGCAACCCCGGGGCGGCCCCTGCGCCGGGGCGCGCGAGGTCGCTCGAGCACGACGACCTCACGACCCTCGTCGAACGCGCCCGCCAGGCGGGGGCGGACGTCACGCTGGTCCTCGTGGGGGACGTGGCACGGGCGCCGGACGAGGTGGTCCGCGAGGTCTACCGGGTCGCCCAGGAGTCCCTCACCAACGCGCTGCGGCACGCTCCGGGGGCGCCGGTCGCGGTCCGGGTCGTGCGCGCCAGCGACCTCGGCATCGAGGTCCGGAACCCGTGGTCGCCCGGGACGGGGGCACATGAGGAACGGCGTGGCCACGGCCTGGCGGGCATGCGCGAGCGTGTGACGGCGCTCGGCGGCACGCTCGTCGCGGGGCCCGACGGCGAAGCGTGGGTCGTGCGCGCGTCGTGGCCCGTCGTGGAGGACGAGCCGGAGAGCCGGGTGGCGACCTCGTGAGGCAGGGCGACCCCCCCGCCGGAGGGCTCGACGTGGTGCGTGTCCTGGTCGTCGACGACGAGCCGCTCGTGCGGGCCGGGTTGCGCGTGATCCTCGACGCCGAGCCCGACATCGAGGTGGTCGGGGAGGCCGCGGACGGTGTCGAGGTGCCGGGGGCCGTCACGGCGACCCGACCCGACGTCGTCCTCCTCGACGTCCGCATGCCGCAGGTCGACGGGATCGCTGCGACCCGCGCGATCGTGGCCCGCGACCCGGCTCCTCGGGTGCTCGTCATGACGACGTTCGAGCACGACGACCACGTCCTCGACGCGCTGCGCGCCGGCGCTCACGGCTTTCTGCTCAAACGGGCGCGCCCGCAGGACCTGGCCCAGGCGGTGCGCGTCGTGGCGCTCGGGGAGTCGCTGCTCTTCCCTGACGCGGTGCGTCGGCTGGCGACCGCTCATCCCGCTCGCGGGGACGCCTTGCGCTCGGCCCGGCTCTCCGAGCGCGAGGGCGAGGTCCTGCGCCTCATGGCCACCGGAAGGTCCAACCAGGAGATCGCGAGCGAGCTGTTCCTCGGGGTGGAGACGGTCCGCACCCACGTGGGGAACCTGCTGGGCAAGCTCGGGGTCCGCGACCGCACGCAAGCCGTGGTCGCGGCCTACGAGTCGGGCTTCGTCCGCCCCGCCCTCTAGCGAGCGGGTTCCCCCGCACGGGGGACCCCGTTCCCCGTCGCGGGTGATCCGAGCCCGGCCGTCACCGACGAGCCTGAAGGGACAGCTCGCCGGGCACAGCCGGCGACACTCCCCGAGGAGCGACCGTGGAAGACATCGACACAACCGACATCGCGACGACCACCGCCCGACCCGGCACGGATCTGCGTGGCGACCCTCGATCGGGTGGCACCGGGGCCGCACCTCCCCTGCCGGGAACGCGCCGGCCGACGGTCCCCCGCTGGCCGCGCTGGGTCCCTCCCGTGACGGTCGCGTGGTGGCTCGCCGGGGCCCTCACCGCCCTCGTCGCCGTCCTCACGGGGCGGAACCTGCCCGTCGGGGCGTCGACGCCGGACGCGGCGGGGACGATCGTCGAGTCCGTCCCGAGCAGCAGCCTGACCGCGGCACTCGCGATCCTGGGACTGGTCGGGGCGGCGCACGCCGCCTGGATGACGTCACGGACCGACCGACCGACGACCGGCCGGGTGCGCGCCGTGGCGGTCTCGGTCTCCGTGCTCGCCGCATCCGCCGGCGTCCTGTTCGCCGACACCAGCCTTCTCGCCCGCATGGGGTACCTCCCCGTCGTCCTCGTCCGGGCCCCGTTCGACCCGGAGCTCGCGCAGGCCTTCGACCAGTACGTCGCACCGGCGTTCCTGCTCCAGCTCGGCGTGCTCGTCGCCCTGGTCCTCCTCGCGGTCACGACTACGCTCTTCGTCCGGCGCACCAGCGGGGCGTGCGAGGTCTGCGGACGCCTGGACCCTCCGGCTGACCACCACGCACCGGCACCGGCCGGTCAGGACTCCGCACGAGCGTCGGGCATCGTGGCCTGGGGTCGGCCCGCCGTGTTCGTCGCAGCGATCATCCCGTCCCTGTATGCCGTCACCCGGCTGATCTGGGTCCTGGGATATCCGCTCGGGCTCGATCCCCAGATGTACGAGCAGGACGCGGGCGAGCTGGTCGCCCCCGCAGTGGGGCTCTCGCTCTTCGCCCTGGTGGGTGCCGTGCTGACGCTCGGCCTCGTGCAACGGTGGGGTGAGGTCTTCCCTCGCTGGATCCCGGGCCTCGCGGGACGACGGGTCCCGGTCGCGCTCGCGGTCGTTCCCGCCTCGGTCGTCACGGTCGCGATCCTTCCGGCCGGCCTCTCCATGATCAAGGGTCTGCTGGAGATGTCCCCGTCAGAGGTCCTGGTGAACTGGGCTGCATTCGGTCCTGGCGTGCTCTGGCCCCTGTGGAGCGTGGCCCTCGGGGTCGCGACCTGGGCCTACGCGACCCGGCGCCGTGGCACGTGCCGCGTCTGCGGCCGCCGCACCTCCTGACCAGCGGGTTCTTCCCGGTTCAGCCGATGAAGCCGGCGTCCTTGTGCCAAGGTGGGAGACCAGCACCTTCGACGAGCGGATCCCATGCACCAGACGCACCTCCCCTCCCCGACTCCCCCGGTGGAGCGGCTGCACCTCTCGGCACGCCTCGAGGACCGCATCCGTGCGGCCGCGGTCAAGTTCCTGCGGGCCCGGGGCTGGACCCCGCGCATCGAGGCGTACGTCGGCTACGGCAACGAGGGCTCGGTGCGCGTGCTGGCGCGGGTGCTGCTGAGCCGCCCGCACCGCCGGACGGACCTGGTGTGGAACCGGCGCGGCTGGCGCAACTACCTCACGGTCTCCGCGCCGGGCGAGGTGGTCCGTGCGTCGGTCACGCGGACCGACGGGTCGGGCCAGGAGGAACGACTGGTGACGGACCTGCCCGCCGACCGCGACGGGTACGTGGACGGGATGCTGGACGTCGCGCTCTCCCCGGGGTGGCACGACGTCCAGCTCGCCACGGCGAGCGGTGCCGTCGCGACGGCGCGGGTCTTCGTGGTCGGGCCGGGGCGGCGACTGGGCGTCATCAGCGACATCGACGACACGGTCATGATCACCATGGTCCCCAGCCTGCTGCGCGCGGTGTGGAACACGTTCGGTCTGCACGCGAGCGAGCGGCGCCCGGTGCCCGGCATGGCCGACCTGTACCAGGGCATCGCCTCTGTCCACCCGGATGCCCCCTTCGTGTACCTGTCCAACGGCGCGTGGAACTCCGCGGGGAACCTGGAGCGCTTCCTCGACCGCAACGGCTTCCCGCCCGGGGCCCTCCTGCTGACCGACTGGGGTCCCACCGCGACAGGGTGGTTCCGCAGCGGGCAGGAGCACAAGGGCAACGCGATCGACCGGCTCGTGCGCGAGCTGCCCGACGTCGGCTGGCTCCTGCTCGGCGACGACGGCCAGCACGACCCGGAGATCTACGACGCGGCCGCGACGCGCCACCCGACGCACGTGGCCGCGATCGGCATCCGCCAGCTCAGCCCCGCGCAGAAGATCCTCGCCCACGAGCCTCCCGCGCCGTCGTCGGGCCGCAGCGGCGGCGCCTTCCTCGGGACGGTCGCCGCGCCGGGATCGCGCCGCCCCCGGCGCCCGGCGCACGGCGTCCCCACGGCTGGCGGGCCCGACGGCGGAGCGCTCGCCCGGGCGCTCGGACGCGCCCTGCGCTGAGCCCGGCCCGTGCCCGCGACGCGCGAGACATCCCGGATGCCCCGTGCGTCACGAGATGTTTCGCTGGGGGCATGACCGACGACAGGGAGCGACCAGGCCCAGCAGGCGACCAGGACCCCACCGAACCGATCAGGCCCGCCTTCCCGGCGCCGGGCGGCATCACCGGCGGCAGCGTCCCACCCGCCGAACCCATCCCGAACGCCCCGGACCCGTTCTCCGCCACGGGAGCCTCGACGTCGCCCGGCGGACCCGGCGAGCCGCCTCCCGGCGGACCGGCCGAACCGCCGGGCAACCGCGCGTGGTGGTGGGCTCTGGGCGGGCTCGTGCTCCTCGCGATCGTGGCGGTCGGCATCTGGCTCGCGACCCGTGGCGACGCGGACGCCGACGCCGACGCCTCTCCCGCCCCGACGCCGTCGGCCACCGCGGGCTCGCAGGCCCCCTCCGACGAACCGACCCCGGAGACCACGACCACCACGACCTCGCCCACCACGGGCTGCGCCGCGACCGGGACCGGCGTGCCCGCGGGCGCGGACACGCACCAGATCGTCGACGTCGACGGCGACGGCCGCCCCGACACCGCCTGGCTCACCGGCGGCGCCGACCGGACGTTCGGCATCACGACGGCCTCAGGGGCGACGTTCTCCGCCCCCGTCACGTCCGCGAGCCCCGTCCCGGCGAGCGCGATCGTCAACCTCGTCGCGGCGGGCGACGGCGAGGCGCCGATCGCGCTCGTCGACGTGGGTCGCGAGGTGCTGCTGCTCTCGGTGGCGGACTGCGCCGTGACGGTCACGCAGAACGCGCAGGGCCAGCCGTACACGTTCGACAAGGGGTTCAGCGGCTTCGGGACCGGCGTCGGCTGCACGGCCGTGGACGGCCTGCTGCACCTGGCCGGGCTGGACGCGACCTCGTCCGACGGTTCGACGTACACCGTGGAACGCACGTTCATCGACCTCGACGCGGCGGCGCGGACCGCGACGAACGGCCAGGCAGAGACCGTCGCCGAGGGGGCTGCGGCGACCGACCCCGTCGTCGTCACGGCGCAGGAGACGAGCTGTGGCGACCTCGTCACGGGCGGCACAGACCCGGGCGGACCGGTCGAGCCGCAGGGCTGAGGACGGGCGGCTCGCGTTCCTCAGGCCTGCGGGGCCAGGGCCGCGATCATCGGGTCGTCCTTGTCGATCATGCCCATCTTCGCCGCACCCCCCGGCGACCCCAGATCATCGAAGAACTCCACGTTCGCCCGGTAGTAATCGCTCCACTCCGAGGGCACGTCGTCCTCGTAGTAGATCGCCTCCACCGGACACACCGGCTCGCACGCACCACAGTCCACGCACTCGTCCGGATGGATGTACAACGACCGCTTGCCCTCGTAGATGCAGTCCACCGGACACTCCTCGATGCACGCCTTGTCCTTCACGTCCACACAAGGCTGAGCGATCACATAGGTCACGGCGGACCACCTTTCTGGAGGGTTCTGGCTGCCCGCAGGAAGGCCCCGGCAGCGTCGCGCGTGGTGCGCGCCGCAGTGCCGGGGCCTTTCCCGTTCACGCGGGTCTCGTCGTGCCGGGCGCTCGACGCCCGGCACCGGTCACGAGGGTCAGGCGGGGATGATGAGGCCTTCGCCCTGGGTGCGGGCGCGGGCGAGGCGTGCGTCGGCGTCGGCCCAGTTGACGAGGTTCCACCAGGCGGTGACGTAGTCGGCGCGCACGTTCTGGTAGTCGAGGTAGTAGGCGTGCTCCCAGACGTCGAGCAGGACGATCGGGACCAGGCCCAGGGCGATGTTGCCCTGCTGGTCGTAGAGCTGGACGATGATGAGCTTCTTGCCGAGGGTGTCCCAGGCGAGGATGGCCCAGCCCGAGCCCTGGACGCCTGCGGCGACCGCGGCGAAGTGCTTCTTGAACTTCTCGAACGAGCCGAAGTCCTCGGCGATGGCTGCGGCGATGTCGCCGGTGGGCTCGCCGCCGCCCTCGGGGGAGAGGTTGGTCCAGAACGCGGAGTGGTTGACGTGTCCGCCGAGGTTGAACGCGAGGTTCTTCTCGTGGAGGTTGACCGCGGCGAGGTCGCCGGAGTCGCGGGCCTCGGCGAGCTTCTCGAGTGCCGTGTTGGCGCCGGTCACGTAGGCCTGGTGGTGCTTGGAGTGGTGCAGCTCCATGATGCGGCCGGAGATGTGGGGCTCGAGTGCGCCGTAGTCGTACGACAGCTCGGGAAGGGTGTAGACAGCCATGGTGAATCCTCTCTATCGGTGTCGGCCACGCTAGGACCTCAACCGTGGTTGAGGTCAAGTCGGACGCCCTCGGGGCGCGGCGGCGGCGGGGCGGACCCGCCGGGCGCGATCCCTGGGACACGTGGCCCTCCCCCGAGCACATCACGGCGGGACGGGTCTTGCACGTCCTTCTCAGGAACGGGCGTGTCCCGGCCGACCTGCGACCGGTGCCGGGCGAGAGGCGAGGATCAGCTCGCGCGCTGCTGGCCGCTCATCGCGTGGATCGAGTCCATGACCTGCTCCGTGAGCTCGCGGCGGGCCTGCGCGGGCTTGCCCGACGTGATCTGGCGTGCGGGCTCGATGGGCGCCCCGAACTGGACGGTCACGCGGTGGATGCGCGGGAGGCGCGAGCCGACGGGCTGGACCTTGTCGGTGCCCTGGATCGCGACGGGCACGATCGGCGCGTGGCCTGCGAGCGCGAGCCAGGCGACGCCGGTGTGCCCCTTGTGCAGCTTGCCGTCGCGCGACCGCGTGCCCTCGGGGTAGATCCCGAACGCGCCGCCACGGTTGAGCACCTCGAGCGCGTCCTCGAGCGAGCGCTGCCCGGCGCGCGGGTCGTCGCGCTGCACGGGGATGTGGCCGAGGGTCGTGAAGAACCAGCGGGAGATGCGTCCCTTGAGCCCGGTGCCCGTGAAGTACTCGGCCTTGGCGAGGAACGTGACGTGGCGCGGGGCGACGATGGGGATGAGGAGCGAGTCCACGAACGACAGGTGGTTGCTCGCCAGGATGACGGGTCCGCGCCGCGGGATGTTGTTGAGGCCGGTCACCCGTGGCCTCAGCAGCGTGAAGGCCAGGAGCGACAGGATCAGCTTCAGCACCCGGTACGTCATCCGTACATTGTGCACCGACGTGCAGCCAGGCCCGACGGCGGGGTCCCGGTCTGCGCGCAGGACCCTGCGGAAGAGCGCAGTTCGCCGGGGAGAACCTGGGACCGTGCACGGATGTTCACGCGTGGTGGTTCGTTGCGCACCGCCTCTGCGACCGTGCGGGCCATCGCCCGGCCCGCCTGCCACGGGACCGGGTCACTCGAGGCGCAGGATCCGCGGCCCGTCGACCGCGAGGAGCGCCCCGCCGACCGCGACGAAGCCGTACGGGTCCACGGTGAGCGGCTCCTCCCATCGCGTGGTGCCGTCGGCCAGGTCGATCGAGGACCATCGCGCCCCGGACCCCGGCTGCGTCCCCAGCAGGACGGTCAGCGACCCGTGTCCCGCGAAGGCCCCGGTCACGTCGCTGCTCGACGACCCGCCGCGCTCGGAGGCCCGCCACGTCCACAGCTCCTCGCCCGTGGCGTTGTCGATCGCCACGGCCCCGGGGAAGGTGGCGACGACGGTCACGTCCCGGGTCGCGAGCAGGACCTGCGTGGCGTACCGCCGAAACGCCCAGACCTCGTGCCCGTCCTCGGCGAGGGCTGCGAGCCCGGAGCCCGGCCGGACGAACAGCAGAGGTGGTGCGGTGCCGTCCGTGGCGAGCGGCTCGAGGATTTCGCTCACGCCTCGCAGGAGCACCTCGCCCTCCGCGTCCAGGACGTCCGTCCCCGACCCGTCGCTCGCCGTCCTGGCGAACCGGCCGTCGGCCAGACCCTCGACGAAAGCGTCGTCCCCGGAGGACAGCACGTCTCCCCCCGGGGAGAACGTGGCGCCCACCCGGCATCCCGTGACCGAGATGAGGCCCGCCAGGTCGTAGAAGTACACGGACTCCCGGTCGTCGACCATCGTGCCGTCCACGGAGATCTCGCAGGTCCCGTCGTCCCCGGTGTCCTCGACCGGGACGAGGTGCGTCCAGCGCACGTCGCCGGTGCGCGCGTCCTCGACGGTGACGACGAGCCCTCGGTCCTCCCGGATCGCCCTCACGAGGTCGCCGTCCGCGAGCACCTCCGCGTGGCCGCGGGAGACGTCGAGCGCACGCTCGGAGAGCGTCCTGCCGTCGAGCCCGAGCACGGAGACCGTCGTCGGCGGCCTGGTGGGGTGCGACGGCACGAGCTCTTCCAGGCTCCCGCCGCTGAGGCACGTGATGGTCGACAGGGCTGCGGCCTCGCCGGAGCGCGCGACGAAGGCGCCGCAACGGCTCCGCCCGAGGTCCGCCCGCCGCCAGACCTCCTCTCCCGACGTCAGGTCGTGGGCGACCAGCTCTCCGTCGCCCGCCACCAGGAGGCGGTCGCCGGCCAGCCTCGGCCAGGCCTCGCCGGTGTCGATGCTCCAGACCTCGTCCGGCGTGTTCGTCAGCCCGACGACCCCGCCGGGAGCGGTCCGCAACAGCGCCTCTGCCTGTCGGGTGCGGACGACGTCGACGAGGGTCAGGCCGCCGAGCACGAGCACCAGCCCGGCCGCGACGCCCCCGACGAGCAGGCGGCGCCGCTTCCGGACCCAGGGCGCCGCGGGCCCGCCCGCGGGGCCCGGCTCGTCTGGCAGCGGATCCGCTGCCCCTCTCTCGTCCAAGGCGCCGGGGGCGGCGTCCGCTCCCGGGCGCGCCACGCCGTCGGGCAGGGATGTGCCGTGGTCTCCCGGACCGTGGCCGGGCAGGGGCGGTGTCCCCTGCCTCGGTCCGAGCTGGTCGTCGCCGTCGTCCAGGTCGTCGACCGCCTCGAAGGCGATCTGGCGGGGTTGCTCTCGTCGTCGAAAGGGCACGCCCGGAGCCTAGCGGCCGGGCGTGCCCTTTCGGGGCGGAGGGTCAGCGCGTGGCGACCGACACGAGGTAGTCGTCGGCGTCGTCGTCCCAGCGCAGGTCGATCGCGCCCGCGGTCTGCGCGGCCTTGCAGAACTGGAGGAAGCTGCGGTAGCCGAGCGCCTTCTCGCTGAAGTCGGGGCGCTTCTTGCGGAGCTGGTTCTTGAGGCCCGACAGCGGCACCGAGTCGCCTTGCTCGCCCACGACGGTGCGCAGCAGCGCGAAGTCGTCGCCCGCGTGCCCGCGCTCGGGCAGCGAGACCTCGGGGTCGCCCGTGGCGGGGCCCGCGCTGAGCTGCACGACGCCGCGCTCCTCGAGGTAGCGAAGGAACTCGCCGAAGTTGCGGAAGCCGTAGTCGGCCTCGCTGAACGTGGGGTCCTTGCGCAGCAGCGTGCGCTTGAGCGTCGAGGCGACGACGGCTCCGCTCGACGAGCTCGACAGGTCCGCGAGGGTCTGCGCGACGAGGACCGCGAGGTCCTCGTCCTCCGAGGCGGAGGACGCCCCGTGCCCGACGGCGGACTCGAGCTCGGCCTCGACGTCCAGCGGGACGGGGGTCGGCTCGGGAGCACTTTCGGCGACCGGCGCCACGTCGGTGGCGGGCGCCGTCGCGGCCTCGGGAGCGGGGGCGGCCGCGGCCTTGCTCGACGAGCCGGAGCCCGACGAGCGGCTCGACGACTTGCGGGCCGTGCTGCGGTTCGAGCTGTTCGAGGACCGCTTGCGCTCGACGGGCTCGTCGGGGATCTCGACGCCCTCGAGGCGGTCGTAGAAGAGGAACTCGTCGCACGCCGGGGGCAGCAGCTTGGAGGTCGAGTTCTCGACGCCGATCCCGATCACGCGCTTGTTGAGCTCGCGCAGCTTGTGCACGAGGGGAGAGAAGTCGCTGTCCCCTGTACACATCACGAAGGTCGAGATGTACTCACGCTCGAAGGCCATCTCGATCGCGTCGACGACCATCTTGATGTCGGCCGCGTTCTTGCGCGAGGCCCCCATGCGCTGGGGCATCTCGATGAGCTCGACCTGGTGGCGGGTCAGGGAGCGGCGGTCCTCGTCGAAGTACGACCAGTCGGCGTAGGCGCGGCGGACGACGACGCGACCACGCGCGGCGAGCGCGTCGGCGATCGGCTTGAAGTCGAAGGTCATCCCGCCCAGGTGGTCGCGCGCGCCCAGCGCGAGGTTGTCGTAGTCGAGGAAGACGGCCAGACGTTCTTCGGTGTCCATGTCCGCCAGGGTATGGCCCGCACGGTCCGAACGCCCATCCGCCGCGGCGACCAGCACGTTTGACACGTCTCGGCATGCGGACTTAGTTTGTGGCTAAAGATAGTCCCGAACAAAGGAGTTCTCCGGTGCCGACCACCACCGCTCGAAGCGACCACGGCGCCGCCGCGACGCTCGCGCTCCTCGGAACGCGAGGCCCCAGGAGCCGTGCGGCCATCGCCCGCGAGCTCGGTGTCAGCCCCGCGACGGTCACCCAGATCACCAAGGACCTCGTCGAGCGAGGCCTCCTGGTCGAGCTCGAGACCGTACCGAGCCAGGGCGGGCGCCCCGCCCGCCTCCTCGGGCTGAGCAGCGCACCCGCCCCCCGCGCGATCGGGGCCAAGGTCACGGCCGACCACGTCGCGATCGTGTCGGTCGGTTTCGACGGCGAGGCGCTCTCGCAGTCGTCGCACCCGTTCGACCCCCGCCGCCCCGACGCGCTCGACGCCCTCGGACATCTCCTGCGCGACGTCCTCGCGGCCGAGGACGGCCCGGTCCTCGGCGTCGGGATCGGCATCCCCGGCTCGGTCGACGCCCAGGCCTCCGGGGTCGTGACCGCCCCGACGCTCGGCTGGACCGCGGTCCCCGTCGGCGCCTCGCTGCGCCACACGCTGGGCGTGCCCGTCCTCGTCGAGAACGACGTCAACACCCTGGCCGTCGCCGAGCACCTGTACGGCACCGGACGCGAGCACGCGTCGTTCCTCGTCCTGACGATCGGGCGCGGCATCGGCTCGGGACTCGTGGTCGACAGCACCATCCGCCGCGGCGCCGCGGGCGGGGCCGGCGAGATCGGCCACTTCCCCGTGACCGAGGACGGACCGCTGTGCGAGTGCGGCAACCACGGGTGCCTCGAGGCGTACATCGGCGACGACGCCCTGCGTACCCGCGCGATCGCCGCGGGCATCATCGGGCCCGACGGGACGGTCGCCGACCTCGTGGCCCGCGCCGACGCGGGCGACCAGGCCGCGCAGGACCTCTACCACGAGGCAGGACGCCTGCTCGGCCGCACGCTCGCGGGCGTCGTCCACATCCTCGACCCCGAGCTCGTCGTCCTCCTCGGCGAGGGCATCGCCGCCTGGCCCCACTGGCAGAGCGGTTTCGAGAAGACGTTCCGGGCACACCTCCTGCCCTCCCGCCGGGCCATCCCGTTCGTCGTCGAGCCCTGGGCCGACGACAAGTGGGCCCTGGGCGCCGCCGCCCTCGTCCTGGCCACCCCGTTCGACGCCGCGGGCGCGTCGGGCGAGCAGGGGCGGCTCGTCGTCGCCCGCATGCAGACCGACGCCGGCAGCTCGCCGGCCCTCACCCCCACGAGGAGACAGTGATGTCCGTCCCCGCCACGGCGCCGCCACGGGCGGCAGCGCCGAAGCGCCCGACCCCGCAGCGACAGAGCACGTCCTCACGGTCGCGGTGGCGCAACCGGGGGTGGGTCCTGTTCTTCCTGCTCCCCAGCGCCGTCCCGCTCGTCGTGTTCACACTCGCCCCCATGGTGAACTCGCTCTGGGTGAGCCTGCACGACTGGAACCTCGTCTCGCCCATGAAGTGGGTCGGCCTCGACAACTACGCCGACCTGCTGACCTCGGGCGACACCTGGCGGGTCCTCGGGAACACCATGTTCTACATCCTGGGCTACCTGCCCCTCGTCTACGTGGGCGGCCTGGGCCTGGCCATGCTGCTCAACCGCGCGCTCAAGGGCCGCACGTTCTTCCGCGCGGCCTACTTCCTGCCCGTCATCACGAGCTGGGTCGTCGTGGCCCTCGTGTGGCAGTGGCTCCTCAACCCGTCCAACGGCCTCGTCAACCAGCTCGTCCAGCCGGTGCTCGACGGGCTCAACGGGCTCCTCGGGACCGACATGACGGCCCCCGGGTGGTGGACCGACCCGCAGTGGGCGATGCCCTCGGTCATCCTCGCCTCGGCGTGGAAGGACCTCGGCTTCGTGATGGTCATCCTGCTCGCAGGTCTCCAGGCGATCCCCGGTGACGTGCTCGAAGCCGCCCGGGTCGACGGCGCGGGCGCGTGGAAGCGCTTCTGGCACATCACGTTCCCGCTGTTGTCCCCCTCCACGTTCTTCGTGCTCGTCATCTCGCTCATCAACGGGTTCCAGGTCTTCGACCAGGTGTACGTGATGACGGGGGGCGGACCGTCCGGCGCGAGCCAGGTCGTGGTCGGTCAGATCTACGACCTCACGTTCCGCTACGGCCGGGCCGGAGACGCGTCCGCCCTGTCCTGGATCCTCTTCGTCCTGATCCTCATCGTCACCGCGCTCCAGATGCGCGGTCAGCGCAGGTGGGTGAACCATGCCTGAGACCCTCGTCCCGACCGCCCCCGTCACACCGACCACGGCCCCCGCCTCCCTGCGGCGCCCCCGGCGCTCCGCCGGTCAGATCCTCGGACGCATCGCCCTATACGCGTCCGTCGTCGTCGGCGCGGTCATCATGCTCTTCCCGTTCCTGTGGACGGTCATCACGTCGATCACGCCGAGCGGCTCGCTCTCGGGCGGCCCGTCGCTGATCGTCGAGGACCCGACGCTCGACGCCTACCGGACCCTCATGGAGTCCATGCCGGTCTGGCGGATCATCGCGAACTCGTTCGGGGTCGCGGTCGTCGCGACCCTGCTGCAGATGATCACGGGCTCCATGGCGGCCTACGGCTTCAGCCGCCTGCGGTTCAAGGGCAAGAACGTCGTGTTCGCGGCCTACCTGGCGACGCTCATGATCCCTCTCCAGGTCCTCGTCGTGCCGCTGTTCATCCAGATGACGCGGCTCAACCTCAACGACACGTACTTCGCGCTGCTCGCGCCGTCGATCGCGTCGGCCTTCGGCATCTTCCTCCTGCGCCAGGCCGTCGACGGCGTGCCCCGCGAGCTCGACGAGGCCGCGACGCTCGACGGGGCCGGTCACCTGCGGATCTTCGGCCTCATCGTCCTGCCCCTCGTCAAGCCCGCCCTCGCGACGCTCGCCGTCTTCGCCTTCATGGGCTCCTGGAACAGCTTCCTGTGGCCCCTCGTCGTCATCCGCTCCCCCGAGCTCATGACGCTCCCCCTGGGGCTGTCCACGCTCCAGGGCCAGTTCACGACCCAGTGGGACGTCGTCATGGCGGGCTCGGTCGTGTCGATCCTGCCGATCGCGATCGTCTACATGTTCGCGCAGCGCCACATCATCGCCGGCATGTCCCACACCGGCCTCAAGTAGGAGTACGCACCCCCACCGAAAGGAGAGGTCTCATGACCTCACGCTTCAACGGGCGCACCGCTGCGCTCGTCCCGCTCGCGCTCGTCGGCGTCACCGTGCTCGCGGGCTGTGCCCAGGGTTCGGCGACCACGACCACGGGCGCGGACGGCAAGACGGTCGTCCGCTACATGAACTTCACCTCGAACGACGGGCACGAGAAGGACCTCGACACCATCGTCGCGGCCTACGAGAAGGAGAACCCGGACGTCGACGTCCAGGTCGAGACGATCCCGTACGCGGACTACTTCACCAAGCTGCAGACCGCGTTCGCCGGGAAGACCGTCGCGGACGTCGTGGACCTCAACTACGAGAACTTCGTGTCCTACGCCGAGTCCGGTGCCCTGGCCCCGCTCGAAGACGTGGACGCCGCCACCTACAAGGACACGCTCCTGGAGTCCTTCACGCACGACGGCACCCAGTACGGGCTCCCGTCGTCGTACTCCAACGTCGTCCTCTACTACAACAAGGCGCTCTTCGACGCCGCCGGGCTCGAGCACCCCACGGCCGACTGGACGTGGGCGGAGGAGCAGGCCGCGGCGACCGCGCTGACCGACACCGCCGCAGGCGTGTACGGCGACTTCCAGCCCGTGACGTTCCACGAGTTCTACAAGGTGCTGGACCAGGCGGGGGGCCAGTTCTTCACCGAGGACGGCTCGGCCTCGGCGTTCGACAGCCCGGAGGGCGTCAAGGCGGCCACCTGGCTCGTCACGAAGCCCGGGACGGTCATGCCCACCGAGGCCGACGGGTCGAGCACCCCCGACTTCGACAAGGACCTCTTCTCGGCCGGCAAGCTCGGCATGTGGCACTCGGGCATCTGGATGTTCGACGCCCTGTCCCAGGTCGAGGGCCTCGACTGGGACATCGTCGTCGAGCCGGGTGACGCCTCGAAGGCCTCGGCCCTGTTCACCAACGGGGTCGCCGTGACCGCCGCCTCGAAGGAGAAGGAGGCCGCTCAGGACTTCGCAGAGTTCCTCACGGTCTCGCCCACCGCGGTCGACACCCGGCTCGCGAGCTCGTGGGAGCTTCCGCCCGTCGCCGACGAGGAGGCCCTCGCCCCGTACCTCGAGCAGACGCCGCCCGCGAACCGTCAGGCCGTGATCGACGCGCTCGACACCGTCGCCCTCCCGCCCGTGCTCGCCGCGCAGCAGGAGATGCAGGACGCGATCAACGAGGAGCTGTCCAACGCGGCCGCAGGCCGCAAGACCGTCGAGCAGGCCCTGACCGACGCCGCCGCGCGCGTCGACCAGCTCCTCGGCTGATCCCGCTCGCACCGCACCCGTCCGGCCGGTCGTGGTGCGTGGTCCCCGACCACGCGACTACGCACCACGACCCGCCCCACGCCGGACGTCCACCCCTAGCACCAGGACGAATTCCATGAGCCTCGCCCTCCCCACGACACAAGACCTCGACCGCCTGCGTGACCTGGCGCGCACCTCCGCGGAGGTGATCGCACAGCACCAGGACGGCGGCGGCGCCTACCCGGCCTCGCCCACGTTCAGCGCCTACCGGGGCTACGCCTGGTTCCGCGACGGGTCGTTCGTCGCCGAGGGGATGTCCCGCTACGGCGCCGTCGAGTCCGTCGACCGGTTCCACCGGTGGGCCGTGGGCGTCCTGACCTCGCGCGGCGAGCACGTCGCGGACCTGCTCGCGCGGGCCGACCGCGGCGAGCAGCTCCCCCTGACCGACATGCTCCCCACGCGCTTCCTGCTCGACGGCGCCGACGGCCAGGACCCCTGGTGGGACTTCCAGACCGACGGCTACGGCATGTGGCTGTGGCAGCTCGTGACCCACGCGGAGCGCCACGACCGCCCGCTCGACCCGTACCGCGAGGCCGTCGCCATCGCGGTCGACTACCTGCACGCGACGTGGGAGCTCCCCTGCTACGACTGGTGGGAGGAGCACGTCGAGGAACGCCACCCCTCGACGCTTGCCCCGGTCCGCGCGGGCCTCCTGGCCGTCGCGGGCGCCCGGTGCGCCGACGGCTCCCCGCTGCTCGACGACGCCCGCTCGGCCCGGACCCGCGAGGTCGCCGACGCGATCAGCGCGCTCGTCCGGGCGGACGGCATAACGTCGGGCCGCGCGAGCGACCCCGACGCCCCGCACCTCGCGAAGTGGTTCGGCTCGGGCGCGGTCGACGCGTCGCTCGCCGCGTGCGTCGTGCCGTTCGGCCTCGTGGAGCCCGGTTCGCCGGTGGCCGAGGCCACGCTCGACGCGGTCGCGCGCGACCTCGACGTCGACGGCGGCGTGCACCGCTTCCGCGCGGACGTCTTCTACGGCGGCGGCCAGTGGCTGCTGCTGTCCGCGCTCCTCGGCTGGAACCACGCCCGCGCGGGCCGGACCGACGAGGCGTGGCGCCACCTGCGGTGGATCGCCTCGCACGCCGGACCCGACGGGCAGATGCCCGAGCAGGTCCCCGACCACCTGATGCACCCCGGCTCCCGCGACGAGTGGATCGAGCGCTGGGGTCCCGTGGCCCGGCCCCTGCTGTGGTCCCACGGCATGTACCTGATCCTGGCCGACGAGCTCGGCCTCCTGACGACCGACCCGAACACGGAGCCGCACCCATGACCACCCTGATCCACCGCCCGGCCGGCATCGGCCACCCCTACGCCGCGTCGGCCGACCAGCGCCTGCCCGTGCACCCCGGGGCCGGGTCCTCCGTGAGCCTCGGCGTCGTCGTCGAGGACGCCCCCGCCGACGTCGCCGTCGCGTGCGAGTGGGACGACGGCTCGCAGGTCACGACGTTCGCCGCCGCGCCCGGGTCCGTGTCCCCCGCGGACGCGGCCGCGCTCGCGGGCGGCGACGGGCACCTCGCCGCGGCCCAGGCGGGCCAGCTCACGGCCGACGGCGCCTGGCACGCCACGAGCCCGACCCTCGAGGCGGGCCGCCGCTACCGCTACCGCTTCACGACGGCCGACGCCGCCACCGAGTGGTTCGACGTCAGCGCGGGGACGTGGACCTCGACCGCCCCGGCCGGGGCCCGCGGGGTGACGGTGGGCGGCGTGCCCGCCGACGAGCACCCGCTCGTCGTCCCCGGCTCGGTCGAGTGGTGGACCGACGAGGACGGCGCCCGGCGCGTGCGGTTCGCGTTCCGCCTCGACGCGTCCGAGCACGTGGTCGGGTTCGGCGAGCGGTTCGACACCGTCGACCAGCGCGGCAGGAGCCTCGACGCCGTCGTGTTCGAGCAGTACAAGTCGCAGGGCGCGACGGGACGCACGTACATGCCGATGCCGTTCGCGCACGTCGTGGGCGGCTCCGGCTGGGGCTTCCACGTCCGCACGTCGCGGCGCACCTGGTACGACGTCGCCGCGTCCTCGCCCGACCTGCTCGTCGTCGAGGCCGCGCTGGGCGACGACGCCGCGCTCGACGTCGGCGTCTACGAGGGCAGCCCCACCGAGGTCCTCAAGGCGTTCGGCGACGAGGTCGGCCGCGCCGAGGAGCTCCCGTCGTGGGTCCTCGGACTGTGGGCGTCGGGCAACGAGTGGAACACCCAGCAGCTCGTCATGGACCAGATGGACGCGCACCGCGACCTCGACGTCCCCGTGAGCGTCGTCGTGATCGAGGCGTGGAGCGACGAGGAGGGCATCACGATCTTCCGCGACGCCCGCTACGAGACCAACGCCGACGGTGCCCCGCACGCCGCCTCGGACTTCACGTACCCGGCCGACGGCGCCTGGCCGGACCCGAAGGGCATGATCGACGAGCTGCACTCCCGGGGCATCAAGGTCGTCCTGTGGCAGATCCCCCTGCTCAAGACCGAGCACGACCTCGGCCCCGACGTGCCCCACGAGGCGCAGGTCCTCGCCGAGGGCAGGGCCATGGTCGCGGCCGGGCACGCGGTCCGCGAGGCCGACGGCAGCGCCTATCACAACCGCGGCTGGTGGTTCCCGCAGTCCCTCATGGCCGACCTGTCGACCCCCGAGGGCCGCGAGTGGTGGACCGCGCGCCGCCAGTACCTCGTCGCCGAGCTCGACGTCGACGGCTTCAAGACCGACGGCGGCGAGCACGCCTGGGGCGACGACCTCCAGTACGGCGACGGCCGCAAGGGCGACGAGGGCAACAACCTCTACCCCGTGCACTACGCCCGCGCGTTCGGCGACCTGCTGCGCGCGAACGGCAAGGCTCCCGTGACGTTCTCCCGCGCCGGGTTCACCGGGTCGCAGGCCCACGGCCTGCACTGGGCCGGGGACGAGAACTCCACGTGGGAGGCGTTCCGCTGGTCCATGAACGCGGGCATCACGGCCTCTGCGTGCGGCATCGTCTACTGGGGTTGGGACCTCGCCGGCTTCTCCGGGCCCGTGCCCGGCTCGGAGCTCTACCTGCGCGGGGTCGCGGCCGCGACGTTCAGCCCGGTCATGCAGTACCACTCGGAGTTCAACCACCACCAGCGCCCCCTGCGGGACCGCACCCCCTGGTACGTGGCCGAGACCAACGACGACCCCGAGGTCGTCGACGTGTTCCGCGCCTACGCCCAGCTCCGCGAGCGCCTCGTGCCCTACCTCGCCGAGCAGGCGCGGCACTCGATCGAGACAGGTGCCCCGCTCATGCGCGGGCTGTTCGTCGACCACCCGCACGACGAGAACGTGTGGGAGCACGCCGACGAGTTCCAGCTCGGTGACGACCTGCTCGTCCACCCCGTGACCGAGGAGGGCGCGCCCACCTGGACCACGTACCTCCCCGCCGGGGAGTGGATCGACGCCTGGACGGGGCGGCCCGCCACCGGCGAGGCCCACGGTTCCGGGGTCCTCGTGACGCGGGACGTCCCGCGCGACGTCATCCCGGTGTACGTGCGCGCCGCGGCCTGGGACGACATGGCTCCGGTGTTCGCGAGGTAGCCCCTCCGGCCGGGCGACTGACGACGCCGCGCCAGAGGCAGGGCCCCACCCGTGGTCACGGGTAGGGCCCTGTCTCGTCCGCGTGACTGCTCCCGAGGCACGTGCTGCTCCTACGACGACAGGTGACGGCCCGTGTCCGTCGTCGGCACCTGAGCACCGGAGCCTTGTTGACGCCGTCAGCCGAAAGCCGTGACCTGGGCTTCGTCGATCCTCAGCAGCCGACCTCCCCCAGCGGCCAGCTCGTACGGGTCCCCGGTGTGCTCCTGGGTCCATCGCACGTCGCCCGTCGCCAGGTCGAGGGCGGTGACCGAGCTCGTGCCGGGCGCGGTGGGGACGACGAGGAGCGCGGAGAAACCGTCGGTGAACGTGCCGGTCACGCGGTACGACACCGCACCGGACGCGGGGTCGGCCGCCCGCCGCCACCGTTCCTCACCCGTCGTGGCGTCCAGGGCGACCGTCTCCCGGTCGACCGTCTGCACCATCACGACGTCCGCGCCGCGGACGAGCACCTGACGCGCGGCGACCGGTGCGGTCCAGGCGGTCGTGCCGTCCCTGTGGACGGCGAGGAGCGCCTCCCCCTGGTCGAGCAGGACGAGGTGAGGCGCCAGGAGGTCGCGGGCACCTTCCCCGAGCACGAGCCCCTCGTTCGTCCAGAGCACCGTGCTGTCGGCCGAGACGGCTTCGACAGGTCCCGCGACGGCCGTCCCCGACGAGCGGAGGTAGGACCCGTTGCCCAGGGCGATGACCTGCACCATCGCCGACGTTTCGTCGACGACCTGCCCCCCAGGCGTCAGGTAGGACAGGACGCCACATCCGTGGACCGCCACCGTCCCCGACCGGTAGACCGCACGGACGGCATCACCTTCCGTCGCGCACAGGGGGTCCTGCGCGTCCTCCCTCACGGTCAGCCGTCGCTCCCACGCCACCGTGCCCGTCCGGACGTCGACGGACCGGACCACGACCCCCGTCTCGTCTCTGGCGGCCTGGAGCACCGTCCCGCCGGGACCGGCGACCGCCTCGCCCCAGCGTGGGTCCATCTCTACCTCGGCCACCACCGCACCGTCGACGCTCACGAGTCGGGCCGCGGTGGCCTCCTCCCCCTGGCCCAGGCACACGAAGGCCGACACCTCCGCCGTTCCCTCGGCGCGCACCTGGTCGGCGGCGCAGACCTGCCGGGTCAGGTCGTCCAGCCGCCAGCGCTCGTCGCCCGACCCGAGGTCGTACCCGACGGTCCCGGAGCGCCCCGGGACCACCAGCAGGTCCCCCACGGTGAGCGGCTGGCCCCCGTCGCGGTCGACGCTCCACTCGGCACGCGGCGCGTAGGTGAGGTCGAAGATCCTGTCCTCGGACGAGCGGAGCGTCTCGAGCGCGTCGTCCTGGGCCGCCCCGTCGCGCGTCACGACGACCGCGGCCGCCACCCCGAGCGTTCCGAGACCGACGGCGAGGCCGACCAGACGGGCGGCGCGACGCCGTCGTGCCGTACGGGTGAGGGGGCGTCGCGTCCGCTCCCGACGAGCAGGCTCCGGGACGCCCGAGCCCGGGTCGACACCCTCGGACGAGTCGTCGAGCACGAACGAGACCTGCTGCTGGCTGCGTCGGCGAGGCACGCCCGGAGCATAGCGGCGACGTCGGGGAGGATCGCCCGGCGGTCCGGGAGGGCGCCGACAGGCGTACGTTGGAAGGGCGACCGCAGGGACCGACGAAGGGATCTGCGACCGCGTGGACGGACGCCGGAGCGGGGCCGAGGAACCACTCCGGACCCCTCCGTCTCACGCTTCGAGCAGATATTGGCTCAGATCATGGATTCCCCCTACGATCGTCAACACCATCCAGAGCGGTCGAGAGTCCTGGCTCGTTGACACCGCAGCAACCCCCCAACGGAAGCCTCTCGCGGGTACGGGTGCTACAGCCAGGTTCGATGGAGCGATTCATGACCGAGGCATCTTTCCGCGCACCCCTGCACCGCACCGGGGTCCCCCGCGCCAGCCGTCCGGCCGCCCTGGCCACCACCAGCACGACCCTCCTGACGGCCGCCCGATGAGCATCGTCGACCTGGGGCACTTCGGGCACGAGGCACCGCGGCCCACGGTGTCGTTCGAGCTCATGCCCCCGCGCCGCCCCGACGCCGCGCCCAAGTTCTGGGAGACGGCCCGCCGCCTCGTCGCGACCTCACCCGACTTCGTGTCGGTCACCTACGGCGCGGCCGGCACGGACCGCGAGACCTCGCGCCGCGTCATCAGCCAGCTCCTGCACGGCACGCCCGTGCTGCCCATCGCGCACCTGACCTGCGTGGGCGCCTCGCGCGAGGACGTCGAGGACGTCATCACGGACTTCCTCGACGCGGGCGTGCGCAGCTTCCTCGCCCTGCGCGGGGACCCTCCGCGCGACCAGCCCGACTGGCGCCCCGCCGAGGACGGCGTGCGGTCGAGCACCGAGCTCGTGGCCCTGCTGCGCGAGGTCGAGGCCGCACGCTGCGCCGCGAGCCCGAGCGTCGCGCTGCGCGGCGCGGCCCGCCCCCTGACCATCGCGGTCGCGACGTTCCCCGACGGCAACCTCGCCGCGGGCACGAGCCGCACCCAGGAGGTGCGCCGCCTCTGGCAGAAGCAGCAGGCCGGAGCGGACTTCGCGATCACGCAGCTCTTCTACGAGGCGTCGTCCTACATCGACTTCGTGGCCGAGGCGCGCGCCGCGGGCGTGACCATCCCCATCCTCGCGGGCCTCCTGCCCATGACGGACCCGGCCCGCCTCGCGCGTGTCGAGGAGCTCACGGGCGTCCCCGCGCCGCGCCGCGTCGTCGAGGCCCTCGAGGCGGAGCCGGACCCGGACGCGCGCCACGCGCTGGGCATCCGGCACTCGGTCGAGCTCGCGCGCCAGGTCCTCGCGGCCGGCGCGCCCGGCCTCCACATCTACACCTTCAACAAGCACCAAGCCGCTCTAGACCTGCTCGAGGGAGTCGACCTCGGCGGTGGGGCAGCGGGGGACGCCAGCGGCGTCTCGTCCCGCACCCCCGACCTGGCCAGCGGGCCGTGGGTCTCCGGCACTCCCCTTCCCTCCGCCGAGCCTGCCCTGGGCAGCTCCTCGGTCTGACCAGTTCAGAGGTATTCACCATGAGTGCACCCACGTTCCCCTCCGGTTCCGTCCTCGGCTACCCCCGCATCGGCCCGCGCCGCGAGCTCAAGAAGGCCGTCGAGTCCTTCTGGGCCGGCAGGACAACGGCCGACGAGCTCGAGGCCACGGCCTCGGCGCTGCGCGTCGCGGCCGCCCAGCGTCTCGTCGACCTGGGCCTCGACGCCTCGTCGGGCGCCGTGCCCGGCTCGTTCTCCTACTACGACCAGGTGCTCGACGTCGTCGCTCTCCTCGGGGCGGTCCCGTCGCGCTTCGCGTCGCTCACCGACGAGAAGGGCGCGCTGGACCTCGCGGGCTACTTCACGGTCGCGCGCGGCGCCGGCGAGGACGCCCCGCTCGAGATGACCAAGTGGTTCGACACGAACTACCACTACCTGGTCCCCGAGGTCAGCGAGTCCACGCCATTCCGCTTCGCGGACGACCGCGTCGTGCGCCAGTTCGTCGAGGCCAAGGACGCGGGCGTCGTGACCCGGCCCGTCGTCGTCGGGCCCGTGACGTTCCTCGCGCTGTCCAAGGCCGCCGACGACAGCGCGCCCGGCTTCAGCCCGCTCTCGCGCCTCGCGGACGTCCTGCCCGTGTACGTCGAGCTGCTGCGCGCCCTGGCCGCGGCCGGTGCACCGTGGGTGCAGCTCGACGAGCCGGCGCTCGTGTCCGACTCGATCGACGTTCCGGCCGCCGAGGTCCACGCCGCGGTCTCCGAGGCGTACCGCGTGCTCGCGACCGAGCTCGCGGTGGGCACCGAGCGCCCCGCGATCCTCGTGGGCGCGCCGTTCGGCGGGCTCCAGGGTGAGCACGACGGCCTCGCGCTCCTGGCCGCGACCGACGTCGAGGCGATCTCGCTCGACCTCGTCAAGGGAGCGGTCCCGGCGGGCCCCGTCGCGGGCCTCGCGGACAAGACCGTCGTCGCGGGCGTGATCGACGGCCACAACATCTGGCGCGCCGACCTCGCGGCGAAGCTCGCGCTCGTCGACGACCTGTCCGGCCTGGGCGCCGGCGCCGTCACGGTCGGCACGTCGACCTCGCTCCTGCACGTCCCGCACGACGTCGAGGACGAGAACTGGACGAACGGCTCGATCGACGCCCGCCTGCGTGACTGGCTCGCGTTCGCGGACCAGAAGGTCGGCGAGGTCGCGATCCTCGCCCGAGCGCTGACCGAGGGTCGTGACGCGGTCGCCGAGCAGATCGAGACGGCCCGCGCCGCGGTGGCCTCGCGCGCGGTGGCGAGCGGCGTCGTCGTGCCTGCGGTGCGCGAGCGCGCCGCAGCCCTGACCGAGGGCGACTTCTCGCGCGGCGACTACGCCGAGCGCGCGGCCGCCCAGCAGGCCAAGCTGAACCTCCCCCTGCTGCCGACGACGACCATCGGGTCGTTCCCGCAGACCCCGGAGATCCGCCGGGCGCGCGCGCTCAACGTCAAGGGCGAGCTGTCCGACGCGGACTACACGACCGCGATGCAGGACGAGATCCGCCGCGTCGTCGAGCTCCAGGAGCAGATCGGCCTGGACGTCCTGGTGCACGGCGAGCCCGAGCGCAACGACATGGTCCAGTACTTCGCCGAGAACCTCGACGGGTTCGCGGTCACGGCGAACGGCTGGGTCCAGTCCTACGGGTCGCGCTGCGTGCGCCCGCCGGTCCTGTGGGGCGACGTCACGCGTCCGGCGCCGATCACGGTCGACTGGTCGACGTTCACGGCCTCGCTCACCGAGAAGCCGGTCAAGGGCATGCTGACCGGTCCGGTCACGATCCTCGCGTGGTCGTTCGTGCGCGACGACCAGCCGCTCGGCGACACCGCGAACCAGGTGGGCCTGGCCCTGCGCGACGAGATCGCGGACCTCGAGGCGGCCGGGATCGGGATCATCCAGGTCGACGAGCCCGCGCTGCGCGAGCTCCTGCCGCTGCGCAAGGCCGACCAGGCCGCGTACCTCGACTGGTCGGTGAGCTCGTTCCGCCTCGCGACCGCGGGCGTCGAGGCCGAGACGCAGATCCACACGCACCTGTGCTACTCGGAGTTCGGCGAGGTGATCGGCGCGATCGACGGCCTCGACGCCGATGTGACCTCGGTCGAGGCCGCGCGCTCGCGCATGGAGATCGTGCCCGAGCTCGCCGAGGCCGGCTACGGGCGCGGGATCGGCCCGGGCGTGTACGACATCCACTCGCCGCGCGTCCCGTCGACCGAGGAGGTCACCGACCTGCTCGAGCTCGCGGTGAAGTCGATCGACTCGCGCCTGGTGTGGGTCAACCCTGACTGCGGCCTCAAGACGCGTCGCTACGAGGAGACCGTGGCCTCGCTCGAGAACCTCGTCGCCGCGACGAACGCGGTGCGCGCCCAGCTCGGCTGATGCGCGAGACACCCCGGGGGCGGTGGGCTCAGGTCCGCCGCCCCCCGGGGTAGTTCTCCCCGTTCCCCCGACGAAGATCTACCAGTAGCATCGGCGCGCACGTCGTCGCTCCACCATGGGGCGAGACAACCGTCCCGATGGGGGAACCATGCACGCCGCAGCACCCGCTCCGACCACGACCGACCTGTCGCTCTGGGTGGACGGGCGCAAGAAGATGCGCCTGACCGCCGCCGTCTCCCCGTTCCTGGCCGCGGTGCTGCTCACGGTCATCGCGTTCCTGCGGTTCGGCGACGAGGAGAGCTTCGTGCTGTTCCTCGTCATCGCGCTCGTCGCGGTGCTCGCGATCATCCTGCCGTTCCTCGTCTACTGGGTGCGCGAGGCCAAGCCCGTCGCGGTCGACCTCGCGGCCCGGACGCTGCGCATCGGCGACGGTCCGGCGCGCCCCTTCGCGGACGTCACGTACGCGTACACGCGGATCGAGCAGGGCTCCCTCACGCTGCGCTTCGGGTTCTCGGAGAGCGACCGCACCGCGATCCTGCGCAACCTCACGCAGGTCGTGAGCTTCCGCCTGCCCGAGGCCGACGCGCGCGCCCTCATGGAGGTCTTCGCGGGCTCGAGCCTGCCCGAGGAGAGCGTGGCCACGAAGGCGTTCATGGCGCAGAAGGTCCTGCTCGGCAAGGCCGACGCGATCGAGGTCGTGGCGGCGCTCGCACAGCTCCCCCGCATCGCCTGACGACCGCAAGCCACCGACGACGAGAGGGGCCCCGCACCGTGCGGTGCGGGGCCCCTCTCGTCGTGCGCCGGCCGTGCGGCCGGGCGGCGTCAGCGGTCGCGGCCCGCCATCGGGATGAAGCAGCCGAGGGTGACCATGAGGAGACCGGCGGAGAAGATCAGCGCGTGGTTCGACTCGACCGTGAAGGCCCACCCGAAGGCGACCATCCCGCCCACGAACAGGACCATCGCCACGAGGAAGCGGGCGACGGCCCCGGCTCGCTCGGTGGCCTCGTTGCGCTGCGTCGTCTGGCTGCTCATGCTCTTCGCTCCGTACTGGTCGTGTCGTGGGGTCACGCGTGGTTCCCGCGGGCCGCGGGAGAGGTCTGCCCGACGACGGCACACACGCGAGGCGTCAGGCCGTCAGTCCAGGTAGTGCTCCACCGTACCGGCATCCCGGATCGACGCGGCATCCGGATCGCTGCCGAACTCGCGGGCCGCATCGCGCTGGCGCAGCAGGTCCCAGCACTGGTCGAGCTCGGTCTCGATCGCGCGCAGGCGCGTGTGCTCCTCCGACGCCGTGATCTCCCCGTCGGCGAGCTCGGCACGCAGCCTGCGCTCCTCCGCCACCAGGTCGCCGATGTACTGCCGGATCCCTCGGTCCTCAGCCATTCCTCCACGGTACGGCCGGGCGCGTGAGCGCGCGATGCCACCGCGCGGTGGCTCTCGCAAGCGGAGGGCCGCGAAAAGTGACGTGTCCGACGTTCGGGGCCTTTCGGCGTGCGAGCGGCCGGAGCCGGTGTCAAGGTAGGGGCTCACCGGCCAATAAGGCACATACGGGACAAAAGGAGAATGACATGGGTTTCCTCGCATTCATCGTTCTGGGACTGCTCGCCGGACTCATCGCTCGCGCCATCCTCCCGGGCAAGCAGACCGGGTCGATCCTCATGACGATCCTCCTCGGGATCCTCGGCGCGCTGCTCGGTGGCTGGCTCGGGAGCGTCCTGTTCTCGGCTCCCCTCGAGGAGTTCTTCTCGATCCAGACGTGGCTGCTCGCGATCGTGGGCTCCGTCATCGTGCTGGGCATCTACGGCGCGGTCCGCGGCCGCAACGGTCGCACCGCCTGATCGCACAGCTCACCCAGGCCGTCACCGCGCGCCCGTCGCGCCCCGTCCGGCCGCGGTGACCAGGGCGGAGGCCCGCCTCCTCGTCACGAGGAGGCGGGCCTTTCGTCGTTCCGGACGCCTCGTTGCGCCGCCCCGCAGCGCAGGCCCGCCCGACGCCGGAGCGTGGCCAGGAGGTCGGGAACCGGTCAGGAGCGGACCAGCCGGGCGATCGCGTCGCTCGCTTCCTTGATCTTGAGCGCCCCGGCGTCCTCGCCCATCTTGGCCGCGTCGACGACGCAGTGCTTGAGGTGGTCGTCGAGCAGCGCCAGCGCGACGACCTCCAGGGCGCTCGTGAGGGCGCTGATCTGCGTCAGGATGTCGATGCAGTACTTCTCGTCGTCGATCATCTTGGAGATTCCGCGGGCCTGGCCCTCGATACGGCCCATGCGCTTGAGGTAGTTCTCCTTGTCGCTCATGTACCCGTGATGCTGCGTCGAGGGCTCGTGAGAGTTTTCCATCGTGCATTCCTTACGTTCCGGCGGTGCGAGGATGTCGAGATCGGTGGCGACCAACGCTCGGGCCATTGACAGAATATCAGCCGGCATCAATCACCTCTTTTCCTCAGGGCGCACGACCGGCGCATTTCTGCGCCTCCGACCGAGAAGCCGAATCCGGCCGTCGTCCCGGTCGTCCCGGTCGTCCCGGACGCGCAGGCGCGCCACTGTCGCGACCAGGCACAACCCGACGATCGCGGTGCCGAGCACGGTCATCGCCCCCGCGAGCGAGACGAGCGGGACAAGAAGCCCGGCAATGATCGACGGCACCCCGAAGGCAAGATAGGAGATGGTGTACATGACGGCCATGACCGCCGCCCTCTCGCTCGGCGCGACCCGGGGCATCAATGTCCGCAGAACTCCCATGAATGCCGTGCCGAATCCCGCACCGAGAATGACGGCGCCGACGACGTAGACCGGAAAGGAATGCACGGCGAGCGCCGACGCGCTGAGCGCGGTGCCCGCACCGAGGGCCGACGTGCCGAAGACGCTGACGACCCGGGCCGACCGTCGCCGGAGCACGACGGACGCCACGATCCCCGAGAGCGCGAACACGCAGATGCTGATGCTCTGCCGGACGTGCGTCGTCGCACCGAGCTCGCTCGCGACGACCGACGACCCGAGCGCGAGGAAGAGCCCGTTCGTCGCCCAGCTCGCGATGATCGCGGGGGTCGCCACCGCCAGCCGCCGACGCACGTGCGGGGGCACGGCGAGCCGTGGGACGGCCCGCCGCGCTCGCCCGGCGGGGACTCGCACGACGTCCGGGGTCGACCAGACGAGGACGGCGACACCGAGGAAGCTCACGGCGAGCGCGCCGAACACGACGTCGGCGGGCTCGCTCGCGTGGTCGAGCGCGAGCGCCCCCGCGAGCGCCCCCGTCCCCAGCCCGGTCATGGGCGCGACCGTGTTCCACAGCGCCGCTGCCCCCGGACGCCGCGGAGAGACGAGGTCGACCACCATGGCGGACAACGCCGGGAGCAGCAGACCGGCCGCGGCACCCTGGAGCGACCTGGCCAGGAGGAGCGCGGCCAGGCTGTCCGCCTCCCGGAACAGCACGAGGCTGGCGACGAGCACCAGGGAGCCCGCGGTGACGACGGGACGGCGTCCCACCACGTCGGAGACACCACCTGCGACGAGCAGCGCACCGAGCATCGTGAACGCGTAGACGGCGAAGACCGACGTCGTCGCGACCGGGACGAGCCCGAGCCGGTCGGTCAGCTCCGGGTAGAAGGGAGAGGGCGCGCTCGCCGCGACCATGAGCAGGAACGTCGCGACGATCGCCAGACGAGAGCCCCGGCGCCGTGCCCCGGTGGTGAAGGACTGCATCTAGGCGCGCGCCTCGTGGAGGCGGCTGCCCCACCCGTAGATCTCGCCCACGGCTTCGATTCCGCTGACCCCGACGACCGTGCCGTCCTGGTCGTGCAGGACCACGAGCTCGTCGCTCTGCGCGACGGGCGTCCCCGGACGCCCCGTGTAGCCGACCCCCGAGATCATCCGCCCGTGGATCATGGCCAGGTACGTGCTGCGGGGCCGGTACGGTCCCGGGTCCTCGCCACGGTCGAGGTCGTGCAGCGCGGTCCGCACGGCGTGCACCCCCTGCGCGGCGCTGTCCTCCCAGTGGTCGATGCGCCACGTCCCGAGGTGGTCGTCGTGATGCACGGCGACACCGCCGGCCGCGTACACGGCCCCGGGACCGGACGCACGAAGCCGGTCGTCGACCGCGACCCCGTCACGCCACGGGGAGGGTGCGACGGGGGTCGTGCCGAGCGCGACCACGAGGAGGTCGACCTCGAGGTCGGTCCCGTCGTCGAGGGTCACGACCGTCGACCTCGCCGTCGTGAGGACGCGACGAACGGTGCGACCGAAGTACGTGGTCACCCGGGACGCGTGGTCGGCGGCGACGCGCTCGGCGACCTGCCGCCCGAAGGCGGCCACCCCAGGGACCCGGCTGCGGGCGACGAGGCTGACCCGGTGCCCCTGCGACCAGAGCGTCGAGGCGGTCTCGGACGCGCTCAGCCCGCCGCCGTAGATCGCGACGCGCGCGGGCTCCCCGTGCGCCGCGATCGCCTCCCGGACACGAACGGCGTCGTCGAGCGAGTGCAGGGTGAGCAGGCGCCGCTCCCGGACGGCGCGCTCCACGCCCGCGACGTCGGGGTCGAGGCCTCGCGGCCGGCTCCCGGTCGCGACGAGGAGCACGTCGTAGGTGATCGTGGTCCCCGAGGCCAGGTGGACCTCGTGGGTCGCGGGGTCGACACGCTCGGCGGTGTCGGTGACGAGCTCGCCGTGCGGTGTGGGCAACCGGATCAGCTCGGGGGCGGCCTGGCCGTAGGCGACGTTCTTGACGAGCATCCGCGAGTACGGGATCTCGTCGGTCCGTCCGACGACGGTCGTCCGGACGTCGCCCTGACCGGCGAGGGTTCGGGCAGCGGCCGTACCGGCCGAGCCTGCCCCGAGGATCACGGCGTGGGGTGCGGTCATGGGGTGCGTTCTCCAGGTTCGGGTGAGGGCTCCACGCCTGCGGGGGCGTGCGTCGTCGGACGAGCGGCGAGGTGCGAGGGTCCGGTGGCGAGCGCGACGAGCGGGGTCCGCGGCGCCTGAGGGCGGGCCGCGGACCCCGTGTCCACGTCGCTACGCCATGTTCGCGGCGTACTTCGCGGGGTCCGAGTCGAAGGCCGGACCGCATCCGGCGCAGCAGAAGTAGTACCGCTCGCCCTCGTGGTCCCGGTACAGGCCGGTCGCCTCGGCCGCCTTCTTGCTGACGGGGCTGCCGACCATGACAGGGCAGGTGGTCATGTCGTCGCTCGCGGCCCCGAGCAGGTTCTCGGTGCCGTCGCCCGCTCCCGCGGGGGTGGACGCACCGGTGCTGCAACAGCCGGCCTGAGATTCGTTCGCCATCGTGAGTGGTTCCCTTCGTGCTTCCTGTGGGTGGTGGTGTGGGTTCGGGGAGGTCACGACCTGGCGACGCTCCGGAACCCGCGCAGGCGCAGGCTGTTGCCCACGACGAAGACGCTCGACAGCGCCATCGCGGCCCCTGCGAGCATGGGGTTGAGCATGCCGAGCGCCGCGACGGGGATGGCCGCGACGTTGTAGGCGAAGGCCCAGAACAGGTTGGTCTTGATCGTTCCGAGCGTCTTGCGGGACAGACGGATGGCGTCCACCGCGCTGCGCAGGTCACCGCGCACCAGGGTGATGTCGGACGCCTCGATCGCGACGTCGGCACCGGTGCCCATGGCGAGACCGAGGTCCGCCTGGGCGAGGGCCGGGGCGTCGTTGACGCCGTCGCCGATCATCGCGACGACCTTTCCCTCGCCCTGCAGACGGGTGACGACGTCGACCTTGTCCTGGGGGAGGACCTCGGCGATGACCTCGTCGATGCCCACCTCCGCGGCAATCTGCCGGGCCACGGCCTCGTTGTCACCGGTGAGGAGCACAGGGGTCAGGCCGATCGCCTTGAGCTGGGCGATCGCCTCGGCGCTCGTCGGCTTGACCGTGTCGGCCACGACGAGGACGCCTCGCGCCCGACCGTCCCAGCCCACGGCGACGACCGTCTTGCCCTCGCGCTCGGCGCGCGCCTTGGTGGCCGCGAGCGCCGGGCTCAGCTCCTGGGACCACTCGGCGAGCAACGACTCGCGGCCCACCAGGACGGCGTGGCCGTCGACGACGCCCTGCACGCCCTTGCCCTCGATGTTCGCGAAGTCCTCGGGCGTGAGCAGCGTGCCGACCTCCTGCGTCGCACCCTTGGCGATCGCCTGCGCGATCGGGTGCTCGGAGGCGTCCTCGAGCGCGCCTGCCAGGCGGAGCAGCTCGGTGCGGTCCGTGCCGGGCTCGACGACCACGTCGACCAGCGTCATCTTGCCGGTCGTGACCGTGCCGGTCTTGTCCAGCACGACGGTGTCGATCTTGCGGGTGGACTCGAGCACCTCCGGGCCCTTGATGAGCACGCCCATCTGCGCGCCGCGGCCGGTGCCGACCAGGAGCGCCGTCGGGGTAGCCAGCCCGAGCGCGCAGGGGCAGGCGATCACGAGGACCGCGACCGCCGCGGTGAAGGCCGCGCTCACGGGGAACCCTGCACCCAGCCAGCCCCCGAGGGCGGCGGCCGCGATCACGATCACGATCGGCACGAACACGCCCGAGATCCTGTCGGCCAGGCGCTGGACCTCGGCCTTGCCGGTCTGGGCGTCCTCGACGAGCTTCGCCATCTGCGCGAGCTGCGTGTCCGACCCGATCCGGGTCGCACGGACCACGAGCCGCCCGCCCGCGTTCGTCGTGGCGCCGGTGACGGTGTCTCCCGCGGAGACCTCGACCGGCACGGACTCCCCCGTGAGCATGGACTCGTCGACGGCGGACGTGCCCGTGACCACCACGCCGTCGGTGGCGATCTTCTCGCCCGGGCGGACGACGAACTCGTCACCGACCTGCAGGTCCTCGACGGGGATCTTCGTCTCGACGGCTCCGCGCAGGACAGAGACCTCCTTCGCGCCGAGCTCGAGCAGCGCGCGCAGCGCCGCACCGGCCTGCTTCTTGGAGCGCTTCTCGAAGTACCGGCCGGCAAGGATGAACATCGTGACCCCGGCACCCACCTCGAGGTAGATGTTCGCCGCGCCGTCGGAGGGCGCCAGCGCGAGCTCGAACGGGTGCGTCATGCCCGGGGTGCCCGCCGTACCGAGGAACAGCGCGTACAACGACCACAGGAACGCCGCGGACGTGCCCATCGAGATGAGCGTGTCCATCGTCGCGGTGCCGTGCTTGAGGTTCGCCCACGCCGCCTTGTGGAACGGCCACGCCGCCCACACGATCACGGGAGCGGCCAGCGCGAGCGAGGCCCACTGCCAGTAGGTGAACTGCCACGCCGGGACCATGGCCATCGCGATGACCGGCACGGTCAGCACGATCGCGCCGACCAGCCGGTTGCGCAGCGAGGTCAGCTCGGGGTCCTCGCCCTCTCCCCCGCCGGAGGACGCACCGTCCTTCTTCGCGCCCCGGGGCACGGGCAGCGCGGCGGTGTACCCGGTCTTCTCGACCTCGGCGATCAGCAGCGCCGGGTCGTACCCGTCCGGGACCGTCACCTTGGCCTTCTCGGTCGCGTAGTTCACGGTCGCGACCACGCCGTCGAGCTTGTTCAGCTTCTTCTCGATCCGCATGGCGCAGGAGGCGCAGGTCATGCCGCCGATCTCCAGCTCGACGCCTGTGATCACGCCCGGGGGCGCTGATGTGCTCATGTGCAGTTCCTTCTCTCGGCTGGTGGGAAAGGGCCCGACCTCTCGGTCAGCGCCCCTCCGGGTGCGATCCGCCCTCGGGGTCCGTGGGGTCGGCGCCAGGAGCGGCGTCGAGCACGAGCTCGGCGGTGTGGACCTGGCCGTCGACCTGGAAGTCCAGGTACAGCAGGTAGCGGCCCGCGGTCGGGGCCTCGGCGGCGAAGGCGATGTCCGGCCCGGTCGTCTGCCCGGCCTCCGGGTCCGCGCCCTCGGCGTGGACGTGCAGGTAGGCGAGGTCGCCGTCTCGCAGGGCGACGAGGTGGCCGAACGCTCCCAGGTACGGCTCCAGGACCGTGACGGGCTCGCCGTCGCGGGTGACCGTGAAGGTGAGGTCGCTCGAGGTGCCTGCCACCAGCTCGCCGTCGACGGTCACGGTGTAGCCGTCGACCTGGGCGGTCCGGGTCGGCTGCTGCTCGACGGGCACGAGGTCCCCGGCCACCTGGACCGTGCGGGTCACCGTGCGGGCGGACTCGTCCGCGCCCGTCGGCGTGAAGTCGGCGAAGACGCGATAGCTGCCAGCCGCCGCCCACTCCCACGGCGTCGACCAGGTGCCCGATGCCTCGTCCAGAACGGGGTGGACGTGCCGGAACTGGCTGCCGTCCGTCCGGACGACGATCAGGTGCAGGTCCTTCTCGTGCGCGGTCGTGTACTCCGTCACCGGGGTGCCTGCGTGGTCCTGGACCTGGAAGCTCAGCTCCCCGGGATCACCGACCCCGGCGGGCGCGTCGACGGTCGACAGCGCGTATCCGTCGACGTCGAGCGCGAGACCCTTCACCCCGCTCGCGGCACCGCCCGCCGCTCCGGTGCTCGCCGCACCGTGCTCTTCCCCGTGCTCGTTCATCTCGCTCCCTTCGGTCCAGCCGACGACGGCGCTCTCGGGCACGACGGCCCCGGCGACGCCGTACGCGCCCCCGAAGGCCACCACGAGCCCGAGGCCGTAGAGGGTCAGTCGTGCGCCCGTCCTCATGCGGACCGCACCGCCGAGTAGCCGGCCTCCTCGACGGCGGCCAGGACCTGCGCGTCGTCGACGGGGCCCGTCACCACGAGCCGTCCCGTCTGCGCGCTGACCTGGATGTCCTCGACCCCGGCGACCTGTCCGACCTCCTCGCGGATCGACAGCTCGCAGTGCCCGCACGTCATGCCCGTCACCTGGTACTCGTTCGTGGCCATGGCGGAGCCTTCCTCTCGTGAGATCCGATACCCCTACCGGGTATCTCTCTCTCGAACATATACCCCGAGGGGGTATCACGCAAGCAAGGGTCCCCGGTCGGGACGAGGGGTCGGGCGAAGCGCGCGGAGCGTCGGCCGGGCGTGACGGCAAATACCCCTACGGGGTACTAGTCCGCAGCGCGCCCCACGGCGCGCCAACGACTTCGGGGAGTGTTGACACCCATACCCCCCATGGGTATACCTTTTGCCGACGCCGGGCCTGCCGGCCGTCCCTCAGGAGGAGATCTCATGTCTACCCATCCACCACGGTCGCCGGCGAAGCGGTGGCTCGGCCTCGCGCTCATCGCCACGGCGCAGTTCGTCGTCATCATGGACACGTCGATCATCGGCGTCGCCCTGCCCGACATCCAGCGCGACCTCGGCTTCACGCCCGAGTCCCTGTCCTGGGTGTTCAACGCCTACGTGGTCGCCTTCGGCGGCCTGCTCCTGCTGGGAGGACGCCTCGCCGACGTCTTCGGCGCACGCAAGATCTTCGTGCTCGGCTGGCTCGTGCTGATCGTCGGGTCGGTCCTCGCGGGAGCCGCGAGCACCATCGGGCTCGAGATCGCCGGCCGTGCGATCCAAGGGGCCGGATCGGCGATGATCGCGCCCGCCGCACTGACCCTGCTGATGATGCTCTTCGGCGGCACGCGCGACCTGCCGAAGGCCTTCGCGGTCTACGGCGCGGCCGCACCCGTCGGAGGCAGCGCGGGAGTCTTCCTCGGCGGAGTCCTCACCGAGTACGCGAGCTGGCCCTGGGTCTTCTACGTCACCGTCCCGATCGCGCTCCTCGTGCTCGCATTCACCTCGTCGACGCTCCCGCGCACCGAGAAGAAGGCGTCGGGGTCGATCGACGTCGCGGGTGCACTCACCGTGACGGCCGGGCTCGCGGCCGTCGTCTACGCGGTCGTCAACGCCCCGGAGGTCGGTTGGCTCACGCTGCCCACCCTCGGCGCCCTGGCCGCCGGCGTCGTCCTGCTCGTGATCTTCTTCGTCATCCAGGCACGCAGC
This sequence comes from Oerskovia sp. PE-21s, assembly GCF_056158145.1. NCBI lineage: Bacteria > Bacillati > Actinomycetota > Actinomycetes > Micrococcales > Cellulomonadaceae > Oerskovia > Oerskovia sp. PE-21s. Next base: position 10,255 of record NZ_JBUXJM010000004.1, on the reverse strand, counting down.
CGCAACCCTCTGCTCCGCTTCGGTCTGCTGCGCGCGCCGCTGCTCGGCGCCGCGAACGGTGCCCAGCTCCTGCTCGGTGCCGCGTGGGTCTCGATGTGGTTCTTCCTGAACCTGTACCTGCAGCAGGTCCTCGGGGCGAGCGCCTTCGCCGCCGGCGCCGCGCTCCTGCCGATGACCGGGCTCGTCGTCCTCGTCATGCTCGCCCTGGCTCCCCGGCTCCAGGAGAGGTTCGGTGCGAAGTCCCTCATCGTGTCGGGCCTCCTGCTGCTCGCGGCCGGGCTCGTCTGGCTCTCGTTCGTCCGCCCTGACGGCAGCTACGCCGTCGACGTCCTGCCCGCCTCGCTCCTGGCCGCGCTCGGCATGTCCCTCGCGTTCGTCCCCTCGCTCGGCACGGCCATCAACGCCGCACCGGCGGCCGAGACGGGCGTCGCGTCGGGGCTCGTGAGCACGAGCTACCAGATCGGGTCCGCGCTCGGGCTCGCGGCGCTCACGGCCATCGTCTACGTCGTGTCCGGCACCGGCCCCTCGCGGGTCGAGCTCACGCAGGGCTACTCGGCCGCGTTCGTCGGGGCGGGGATCCTCGCCCTGGTCGGAGCGATCGTGACCGCCGTCGCGATGTCGAGGCCCCGGGTCCCCGCCGCCGCGACGGACGCGTCGATCGGCCGCTAGCCGCACGCAACCCGGTCCGACCAGCCCCCTCACCACCACCCGAAGGGAACACCATGCCCACCCCCCGCCTGCTCATCGCCTACGACGGGTCGCCCAACGCGCACAGCGCGATGCAGACCGTCGCCGGGCTCTTCCCCGGCGCCACCGCGGTGCTGCTCTACGCCCGCCAGCCCATGGAGGGCTTCGCGGCCCATCTCGAGGGCCACCCGGCGCTCGAGCAGCTCCAAGGTCTCGACGCCGCAGCCCTCGACGTGTCGGAGCGGATCGCCTCCGACGGCGCACAGGTCGCCCGAGACCTCGGGCTGGTCGCCGAGCCCCACGTGTCCTCGACGATGGCCACGGCTGCCGAGGCCATCGTCGAGGCCGCCGAGGAGCTCGACGTCGACCTGATCGTGCTCGGCTCCCGCGGCCGGCGCGGCCTCAGGGCGACCCTGCTCGGCAGCACCTCGGCCAGCGTCCTGCACCACGCCACCCGCCCGACGCTGGTCATCCCCTCGGACGCGGTAGCGCTGGCTCGCCGCAGCAGCCGGGTCCCGTCGGACGGCCGGGCCGCGTCGGACGCCGGCTGAGCGCTCCTCGGCGACGGGGCCGGGTCCGCCGGGCAGGAGTGCCCGACGGACCCGGCCCGGCTCCGCCCCCGTTCCTACGTCAAGGAGAACGCTGTGCCCCGACTTTCCCGCCTGACCCCGGAGACCGCCGTGGGCGCCTCGAAGGACCTGCTCGCCGAGCTCGTGGACCGCCACGGCAGCGTGGGCGACATGGTCTCGACGATGGCGCACTCCCCCGCCGTGCTCGGGGGATACCTGCAGCTCAGCCGCGCCATGAGGCGTGCCAAGCTCGACCGCAGGACCAGCGAGCTCGTCTCGATCGCCGTGCAGGCGCAGCAGGGCTGCGCCCTGTGCCTCGCGTCGCACGTCGGGGCTGCTCGTGCCCTCGGGGCCGGCGAGGACGAGATCGCGCTGGCCCACGACGGGTGGTCCGCCGACCCCGCACTGGCCTCGATCGTCGCCTTCGGTGTCCAGGTGTACCGCGAGCCGACGTCGATCACCGACGAGCAGGTCGACGGCCTCCGGCGCCACGGCTTCAGCGACCGCGAGATCGCCGACGTCGTCGGCGTCGTCGCGCTCAACGTCCTCACCGGGGCGTTCAACCTCGTCGCCGGGCTCACGCCCGGAGCACCGTCCGCCAGGCACAGGGCCTGATCCCTCTCGGGGACGTCCCGGGCCACACCCGTGCAGGGTGCGCGCCCCGGTCTCACGACCGGTCGAGCAGCCCGGTCACCGCCGTCCCGGGACGTCCCCGGACCAGCCCGCCGCCTGCCGGGTCCGGCCCGCGACGAACGCGACCGTGAGCCCGACGACGAGCGCGGTCGTGTGCCCGACCGCGGTGAAGTTCCGTGCGACGAAGCCCGGCCCCACCCAGTAGACGACGACGAACGCGACCCACCACCAGCGCCAGCGTCTGGGCACGACGACGGTCAGGAACCCCATGACGGTCGCCATGACGTAGCTGACCCCGACGTCGTCGACGGTCGCCACGCTCGGGTTCACGAAGCCGTGGAAGATCCCGGTCGTCAGGACCATGGCCGTGAACACGGTCGCGCCGACGTGACCCATGAACCCGACCGCGAGCGACGCGAGGCGCCCGACAAAGCGCTGCGCGTAGGCCAGGACCACGAGGAGCTGGAGCACCAGGAGCACCTCGCTCGGCGAGGAGATGACGAAGGCGCTCGCGAGCAGCACCGAGATCGGGCGGTCGCGCAGGTTCGCGAGGTTGGTGCTCGTGTCCTCGTAGACCTGGTCCCGCGTGCCCTCGGGCAGGAACCACAGGACGACGGCGACGAGCAGCACCACGGAGCAGTAGACGACCGCGAGGTCCGCCCGCCGGACCGTGCGCCACAGGTCGGTCCACGCGTGACGCAGGAGGTGAGCGGGGGTCGCGCCGCCCGCGGGGCCGTCCGTCATGCCGTCACGCTACGCCGGGACTCGCCCGCGAGCGCCCGGAAGCGCGCCCCGTCCGTGGGAGGATCCTGGCCGCCGCCCGACCAGTAGGGTGTGCGGCGCGGCCCCCACCGACGATGTCTCCTTTCCTGAGGAAGTGACGCGATGTTCGACCCGCACAGCCCTGCCCCGTTCGTGCTCGGAGCACTGCCTTTCGGCTCCCTGGTGGACCGTGCGACCTCGTACGCGCTGCTGGACCGGTTCAGGGAGGCCGGCGGTCGGCACCTGGACACGGCGAACAACTACGTCCAGTGGGAGGAGGGGGCCACGGGCGACGAGAGCGAGTCGTTCCTGGCCGAGTGGTTCCGGGACCGGCCCGGGGCTCGCGACGAGATGGTGGTGGCGACCAAGATCGGTGCGCGCAGCGATCCTGCACGCCACGGCGGGTTCCCCGCGGACATGGAGGGGCTGTCGCGCCCGGCGATCCGGACCGCGATCGAGGGCAGCCTGCGCAGGCTCGGCGCGGAGCGGGTTGACCTCCTGTACGCGCACGTGATGGATCCCGTGACCCCTCTCGACGAGACGGTCGCCGCCCTGGCCGAGCTGGTGGACGAGGGTCGGGTCGGTGCACTGGGCTGCAGCAACCACGACCTGCAGACCCTGAGCGCGGCGCACCGGATCGCCGGCGACCTCGGGGTGCCGGGCTACTCGGCGGTGCAGCAGCGCTTCACCTACCTGCGGCCGGCTCCCGGCACCGACTTCGGGGTGCAGCAGGTCGCCGACCCCGAGCTGTTGGGCTATCTCGGAGACCGGCCGGGCTGCACCGCGCTGGGCTACTCGCCCCTGCTGTCCGGGGCCTACGCCCGCCGGGACCGGATGCCGGCCGCCTATCGGAGCGCCGACTCCGAGGCACGGCTGCGCGCGGTGGACCAGGTGGCGTCCGAGCACGGGGTGTCGGCGGTGCAGGTGGTGCTGGCGTGGATGCTCGAGCGGGAACAGCCGGTGGTCCCCGTGCTGGGCGTCAGCAGGATCGAGCAGCTCGACGAGTGCCTGGCTGCAGCGGCGCTCCGGCTGGACGCGGAGCAGCTGACCATGCTCGACCGCGCACGCGTGGCCCTCGCGGACGCCTAGCTCTGCGTCCACCACCCCTTCTCGTCACCTCCGGTCGCGGTTCCTCGGCGCGTCCCGACGCCGGACTGGACTTCCTGTGGGTCTTGGCTATGGTGGCCGGTTCACCTGCAGGCTGGAAGGAGGTGAGCCACATGGCCAAGAACGACAAGAAGCAGCCGTCGCTTTCCCTGAAGGACAAGCGCGCACAGAAGCGCGAGAAGGCAGCCGAGACCACCGCGAAGGTCCGCAAGCGATAGACCGTGCGCAGCGGGCGGGTCGTCGTCACGTGCATGGGCGGCGACCCGCCTCCGCAGCACCTCCCCAGAATTCTCGTGAGCGGAACAGGTGCCCGGGCGTACCATCGACGGAGAGCTGAGCCGCGGGACGAGCCCCGGCCACCGATCTTGGAGCGCATCTCTCATGCAGCGAGGAAGCGGGGCGGCCGTCCTGGCCTGCTCGGGCGCGGGCCGGACGCCCGCCCAGCACGCCTGACGCCCTACGGCGCCACCCGCCGGCGAACCTTCGCGGTTCCCCGGGACGATCGGCGTACCTCGGCGGGCCCTCGCCGGTGAGTCCTCGAGACCGCCGGCGGACCCCGACCCTGCCGTCCACCGCTCCCGCCCGACCTGTCGGCCCGGGCACCGCGGGCGAGACGGCCCCTCCTGCACGAGAGCCGTAGAACCATGAACCCCCTGACCGAGAAGCAGATCCGCGCGTCCTTCGTGAACGCCTCACGCCGCGAGTCGTCCCAGCTCACCCTCCCGTCCGACCTCGCGGACCTCCGCTGGGACCGTCTCGACTACCTGGGCTGGGTCGACCGCAAGGCGCCGCTGCGCGCCTACGTGGTCCTGCCCGTCGACGACACCCTGGTGGGCCTCGCGCTGCGCGCCCCCGAGGGCACGGCGTCGCGTCGCCGCGCGGTGTGCGCGTGGTGCGAGGACGTCATCGCGACCGACGACGTGTCCCTGTACGTCGTGCGCCGGGCCGGTGCGGCCGGGCGCAACGGCGACACGATCGGCACCCTGATCTGCACCACGTTCGAGTGCTCGAAGAACGTCCGCCGCAAGCCGACCGTCGTCGAGGCCGGCCAGGACCCCGCGGGCCTGGTCGAGCGCCGCATCGAGGGTCTGCGCGAGCGGTCCGCGAAGTTCGCGCGCGAGGTCCTGCGCGAGGTCTGATCCACCTCTCCCACGGATCGGGCGCGCTTGCGTAGCGGTGCCGGGCCGTCCGGCACCGCTACGCTCCAGGTCATGCTGAGCCTCGAGAACGCGACCTACCTCGTGCACGACCTGGACGACGCCATCGAGTTCTTCACCGATGCGCTCGGCTTCACGCTGCGTCAGGACGAGACGTTCGAGGGTGGGTGGCGGCGCGTGGTCGTGAGCCCCGGCGCGGGCGAGGCCCCGGGGCTCGTCCTGGCCCTCGCGACGTCCGACGACGCGCGCGCCCGCGTGGGCCGGCCGACGGGCGACGAGGTCGCCTTCTTCCTGCGGACCGACGACTTCGCGGCCCAGCACGCCCGCATGCTCGCGCACGGGGTGACGTTCCGGGAGGAGCCGCGCCACGAGCCGTACGGGACGGTCGCGGTCTTCGAGGACCTGTACGGCACGCCGTGGGACCTGATCCAGCCACCGCGCGCCTGACCCCGGGCGCACCGACCCGCGGCGGACCCACGGTGCGCTGCGCAGGGGCGCGCACGGCAGTAGCGTCGGACGCGTGACCACCCCGCCGCGCCTCCGCCCGTTCTCACAGGTCGACGTCTTCACGACGACCCCCTACCGGGGCAACCCGGTCGCGGTGGTGCGCGACGCCGTCGGGCTGGAGGACGCTCAGATGGCCGCCTTCGCCCGCTGGACCAACCTGTCCGAGACCACTTTCCTCCTCCCGCCCTCCCCCGAGGGCGCGGCCGCGGGGGCCGACTACCGCCTGCGCATCTTCACGCCCGCGGGCGAGCTGCCGTTCGCCGGGCACCCCACGCTCGGCTCGTGCCACGCGTGGCTCGCCGCGGGCGGCACGCCGCGCGAGCCGGGCGTCGTGGTCCAGGAGTGCGGGATCGGCCTGGTCCCCCTGCGCCGCTCCCCCTCGACGGACCTGACCGACCTGCCCGACGGCGGAGCCTCCCCGGGCGGTCGGCTCGCCTTCGCCGCTCCCGACCTCCTCACGGACGAGCCCGTCGACCTCTCGACCCTCACCGCGATCACGCGCGCGCTTGGGCTCGAGGCTCGCGACGTCGTCGACCACCGGTTCCTCGACAACGGGCCGGGCTGGCGCGTGCTCCTGCTCGGCTCGGCCGAGAAGGTCCTGGCCCTCGACCCCGACTTCACGGGGCTGGGTGACCTGGCGATCGGCGTCGTCGGGCCGTACACCGCCCTCGGGGACGGGCGCTACGACGGCCCCGACGGCGCCGCGGTCGAGGTGCGCGGCTACGCGCTCGACATGGGCATCCCCGAGGACCCCGTGACGGGCAGCCTCAACGCGGTCGTCGCGCAGTGGCTCCAGCCCGACGGCCTGCTGCCCGCCGAGTACGTCGCGAGCCAGGGCACTGCGCTCGGGCGGGCCGGGCGCGTCCACGTGAGCCGCGAGGCGGGCTCCGGTGACGACGGCCAAGACGTCGACACCGTGTGGGTCGGCGGCGACGCCGTGACCTGCATCGACGGCACGGTGCTGCTCTGACCCGCGCGCAGGACGGGCCGGGCGAGGCACCGCTGCCGGACCGGCCCGTCCCGCCCACAGAAACACCGTGAGAACGCGGCCGCACGCGGCATAGAGTTCGCTGAATGTCAGGAAACCTTGCAGTCGATCGCGCCCGCTGGTCGTTGATGGCGCTCTTCGCGCTCTTCGGCATCGTCGGCACGAGCTGGATGACGCGGCTGCCCTCGATCCGCGAGGCGCTCGGGGTCTCCTCGGCACAGCTCGGCCTGATCCTCATCGTCGGCGCGGTCGGTGCGCTGTTCGCCGTCATGTCCACGGGTGCGGTCGTCGCCCGGTTCGGGAGCCGCCGGACCCTCGTCGCGGCCACCGTCGTCAACCTCGTCGCGCTGCTGCTCGTCGCGTGGGGCACGGCGACCGGGAGCGTCGGCGTCTTCGCGGTCGGCGCGTTCACCAACGGCATCAGCGGCGCCCTGATGAACGTGCCGATCAACCTCAACGGGGCCATGGTCGAGCAGCGCGTCGGCCGCGCGATCCTCCCCCACTTCCACGCGGCCTTCTCGATCGGCGCGGGCGCGGGCGCGCTCGTCGGGGCCGCGTTCTCCGCGGCGCAGATCCACATCGCGGTCCAGCTCGTGATCATCACGACCCTCGTCGCGATCGCCCGCGCCTTCCTCATCGGACCGGCGACCGTGTTCGCCCCCGAGCGCCAGGCCGCGACGCGCGCGGACGAGCGCTCGGCCGTCGCAGCGCCGTCGACCCGCGGGACGAGCGACGCGACGGACGAGGTGGCCGCCGAGGTGGCCGCCGAGGTGGCCGACGCTCCGGCCGGATCCGCGGCGGAACCCGCCGCGGCGCACGGCGTCACGGACGAGGCGACCCCGCGCCCGACCAGGCGTCGTGGTGCCGGGCTGCGCAACGCCCTGTCCGCGTGGCGCGAGCCGCGCACCCTGCTCATCGGGCTCGTCCTGCTCGCCGCGTCCCTGTCCGAGGGGTCGGCCGGCAACTGGCTCTCGATCTCGATGGTCGACGGCTTCGCGGTGCGCGAGGCCGTCGGGGCCATGGCCTACGGCACGTTCGTCGCCGCCATGACGGTCTTCCGCTTCGCCGGGACGGGGCTCATCGACCGGTTCGGCCGCGTCACGATCCTGCGGGCCTCCGGGATCTCCGCCCTCGTCGGGCTGCTCCTGTTCGGCCTCGCGCCCGGGCTGCCCCTCGCCTGGTTCGGCATCGTGCTGTGGGGCTGCGGGGCCGCGCTCGCCAACCCGATCGCGATCGCTGCCGCGTCGGACGACCCGCTGCGGGCCCCGGGGCGCGTCTCGGTCGTGACGTCGTTCATCTCGTTCGGCCAGCTCACGGCACCGCCGCTCCTGGGCCTGCTCGCGGACTCGATCGGCGGGCGGCACGCGCTGCTCACCATCACGGTCGCCACCGTCCTGAGCATCGTGCTCGCGGGCTGGGTCAAGCCGCTGCCGCAGCCGAGCAGGACGTTGGTGGCCGACCGGGTGTGACCTTGGTCCTCCGGTCCGGAGCCCGCGTCGACGAGGTGCCCGAAACCCCCGTTTCGCGCCGATCTCGGCCCGGCTTTGCTTGGTATCTTGGGGGAGCACCCGGGCGGCGTCCGGGGTCGAGGTGAAAGAGGTCCGCCAGCATGATCCGCATCGGCGTAGTCGACGACGAGTCCGCCAGCAGAGACGTCGTGCTCGGTCACCTCGACCGCTTCCAGGTCGAGAACCGGGTGACGTTCGACGTCCGCACCTTCACGGACGGGCGCGAGCTCGTCACGGGCTACCGACCCGACTTCGACATCCTCTTCCTCGACGTCCAGATGGACGACCTCGACGGCCTGGACACGGCCCGGCAGATCCGCACGCTCGACTCCCGGGTCGTCATCGTGTTCGTGACCAACATGGCGCAGTACGCGATCCACGGGTACGAGGTCGACGCGCTGAGCTACCTCCTCAAGCCCGTCCCCTGGTTCGCGTTCTCCCAGGAGCTGCGCCGGAGCATCGACCGAGTGCGACGCAGCGGGACGGACTCGCTCATGCTGACCGTGAACGGCGCCCTCGCCCGGGTGGACCTCCTCGACGTCGTCTACATCGAGAGCATCAAGCACCGGGTCGTCGTCCACGCGGTCGACCGGACCTACGCGTTCACGGGCACCCTCAAGGCCTTCGAGACCGACCTCGCCGACAAGGGCTTCTTCCGCAGCAACAGCTGCTACCTGGTGAACATGCGCCACGTCCTGGCGGTCGACCAGAGCACGTGCGTCATGCTCGGCGGCGACGAGCTCCAGATCAGCCGACCGCGCAAGCGCGCCTTCCTCGACGCGCTCGCCGACCACGTCGGTGGACGCGTCGCGTGATCCAGGACGTCCTGCCGGCCATCGCGGAGGTCCCCACCGACATCCCCCGCGGATTCACGGCCTTCGCGGAATGGTCCGCGTGCCTCGTGTACATCCTGCTGCTGCGCAAGAGGTTCACGCCGCCCGTCCTCGCCCTCCTGCTCGGGCTGGGGCTCGGCCTCCTGTGGGCCGTCCAGTCCTTCGCTGGCGAGCTGCCGATCCCGCTGTGGACGTTCGGCATGGCCATGGCTGTCGCCGCGATGTACAGCGTGGTCATGCTCTGCGCCGACGTGTCGACGAGGGAGGCCGGGTACTTCACGGCGCGCGCCTTCGTGCTCGCCGAGCTCGTCGCATCGCTCCACTGGCAGCTCTACAGCTATGCCGTCGACCAGGGGTTCACGGGCGTGGCGGTCCGGGCGGGGCTGCTGGTCCTGGTGTACGGCGCGGCCTTCACCGCGGCCTACTTCATCGAGAGACGACACTTCCCGCCGGACCAGCAGCTCGAGGTCGACCGGCGCGGCCTGCTCAGCGCGGCCTCGATCGCCGCCGTCACATTCCTCATGAGCAACGTGAGCTTCGTGAGCTCCAACACGCCGTTCAGCGCGCAGTTCGGTCCCGAGATCTTCTACATCCGCACGCTCGTGGACCTCGCCGGGTACGTCGCTCTCTACGCCCAGCAGGGACAGCGCCTCGAGCTCCAGCGCGCGGTCGAGGTCGAGGCCATGAACCGGATGCTGCGCTCGCAGCACGAGCAGTACCTGCAGTCCAAGCGGAACATCGACATCGTCCACCGCAAGTATCACGACCTCAAGCACTTCGTCACCGCGATCAGGACGGAGAACGACCCCGCCGCCAAGGCGTCCTACCTCGATCAGCTCGAGGAGAGCATCCAGGGCTACGGCGCCCAGGTCGAGACGGGCAACCCCGTGCTCGACACCATCCTGACGTCGAAGACGTCCCAGTGCGCCGAGCTCGGGATCACGCTGACGTGCGTGGTCGACGGCGCAGCCCTGTCGTTCATGGACGCCATGGGGCTGAGCGCGCTCTTCGGCAACGCGCTCGACAACGCGATCGAGAGCACCGCGGCCCTGCCGGACCCAGAGAACCGGCTCGTGCGCGTCGCGGTCTACACGCAGAGCTCGCTCGTCATGGTCCGCTTCGAGAACTACCACGTGGGCGACCTCGACTTCGACGACGGCATCCCCCGGACCACCAAGCGCGACACGCTCAACCACGGGTACGGCCTGCGCAACATGCGCCAGGTCGTCGAGGGGTACGGCGGGTCGCTCACGGTGCGCACCGAGTCCGACTGGTTCGTCGTGCGGGCCCTCATCCCTGTCCCCGAGGGGCGCAGGTCGCGGCCCCAGAGCCGACGGCTGGAGGTCCTGGGCCCGCCGGACGCGTCGGGGCACTGAGGCCACACCGGGCACCACCGGGCACCACCGGACACCGCCGGACACCGCCGGGGTAGAACGTGCTGCGCGAGGTAGGACGCGGTGCGTACTACCTCGGCACACCACGTTCTACCTCGTGCCCACCAGGC